>NZ_JAZIBG010000016.1:0-23688 GCF_036621135.1 Aquincola agrisoli | reverse complement strand
CGTGAGGGCCGGGTGCTGGGGAGAGGGCGGCTGCGTGTGAGCGTGCGACCGAGGCGGTCGGCCCGGAGGGCCGACTGCCCTGCGTTGCTCGGTCGCCTGGGGTGGCCGCAGAACTCACTTCGCTCACTGCGTTCGCTGCGTTCAAACAGGCTGCGGCAGATCAGTTGACGAAGCGCGCTGCGCGCGCACCCCAGGCGCCCTGCGCTACTCGGCGCCTCACACGCACGCACACACGCAGCCGCCCTCACCCCAGCACTTGCACGCGTGGTGCTGCGGACACGGGCGTACTCGCTTCGCCTCGTACGCCGGGGGAACACGCGCGGGGGGTTCTCCGCAAACAGAAACGCCGGTGCCAGCGCGGCAGGCGGGGCCCGGTGGGGGCGATTTCTGGGGTGGCGAGAAGCGCAGGGCCGAGGTCGGCGCGCGCAGCGCGCTTCGTCAACTGATCTGCCGCAGCCTGTTTGAACGCAGCGAACGCCAGTGAGCGAAGTGAGTTCTGCGGCACGACCTCGGCCCGAGCATCGCAGCGCAGTCGGCCCGCAGGGCCGACCACCCCAGCATGAGCCCCCGGCGGGCCCCGCCTGCCGCGCCCCGCCCGACCAAACCCAAACCCAAACCCAAACCCAAACCCAAACCCAAGAGCCAATCCGCCCGGTTGGGTACAGTGCCGCAGAACGTTCCGGAGACAGCCCCGCATGAACCCCATCCCCCGCCCCCAAGACGACCCCCGCGGCTTCCTGCGCGCGCTCTATGACGCTGCCGTGCAGCGTGCGCTGCCGCTGCACACCACGCAGGCCTTCCTGCCGCCGCCGCCCAAGGGCCGCACCGTGGTGATCGGCGCCGGCAAGGCGGGCGGGGCGATGGCGCAGGCCGTCGACGCGCTGTGGCCGAAGGACGCGCCGCTCAGCGGCCTCGTCGTCACACGGTACGACCACGTGCCGCCGGCCTACAAGGCCCAGCCCGGGCGCATCGAGGTCGTGGAGGCCGCGCACCCCGTGCCCGACGAAGCCGGCCGGCAGGCCGCCGCGCGCATCCTCCAGCTGGCCCAGGGCCTCACCGCCGACGACCTCGTGCTCTGCCTCATCTCCGGCGGCGGCTCGGCGCTGCTGTCGCTGCCGGCCGAAGGCATCACGCTCGAGGAGAAGCAGGCCGTCAACAAGGCGCTGCTGAAGAGCGGCGCCGCCATCGACGAGATGAACTGCGTGCGCAAGCACCTCTCGGCCATCAAGGGCGGCCGGCTGGCCGCGCTGTGTGCGCCGGCGCGCGTGGTCTCGCTGCTGATCAGCGACGTGCCGGGCGACGAGCCCGCCGTGATCGCCAGCGGCCCCACGGTGCCCGACCCGACCACCTGCGCCGACGCGATGGCGATCCTGAAGCGCTACGGCATCGAGGTGCCCGCGGGCGCGCGCGCCGGGCTCGAAAGCGGCGCGCTGGAGACGCCCAAGCCCGGCGACCCGCGCTTCGACGGCCACCAGGTGCACATGATCGCGACACCCCAGCAGAGCCTCGAGGCCGCGGCCGCGCTGGCCCGCCAGGCCGGCATCGAGGCCTACATCCTCAGCGACGAGATCGAAGGCGAATCGCGGGAGGTCGGCAAGGTGCACGCGGCGCTGGCCCGCGCGGTGGCACGCCGCGGCGCGCCGTTCGCCAAGCCCTGCGTCATCCTGTCCGGCGGCGAGACCACCGTGACCGTCCGGTCCAAGGGCGGCCGCGGCGGGCGGGCGACCGAGTTCCTGCTCGGCTGCGCGATCGCGCTGCAGGCCGAGCCCGGCGTGCACGTGCTGGCGGCCGACACCGACGGCATCGACGGCGTGGAAGACAACGCCGGCGCCGTCGTCACGCCCGACACACTCGCCCGCGCCGCGGCGCAGGGCCTGAAGGCCAGCGACTACCTCGACCGCAACGACGCCTACAACTTCTTCGGCCCGATCGGCGACCTGGTGGTGCCGGGCCCGACCTTCACCAACGTCAACGACTTCCGGGCGCTGCTCGTGGTGTGAGCGATCGCGGCGGGGCGGTTCAGTCGCCCCGCCCGGTGCCGATATGCTTGCTGGCGGCTTGGCAGTTTCGATGGGCTGCACATCGGCCTGCCCCTCGCCGGGCAGGGACTGTCGTGGCACTGAAGCGGGACCTGACGACCCGCCTGCACCATGGTTGACACTACCGCACGCGAGATGCAGGACGACCTGCTGGTCTTCGAGGACGAACCGCGCGCCGCGCCCGCTCCGCAGGCGCCTGCGCCCGCCGCGCACTGGCGGGTGCTGATCGTCGACGACGACGAGACGGTCCACGAAGTCACCCGCCTGGCGCTCGCGGGCGCCGCGATCGAAGGCCGCCCGCTCGAACTGATGCACGCCCACTCGGCCGACCAGGCGCTGGCGATGGCCGCCGCGCAGCCCGACCTGGCCGTCGCGCTGGTCGACGTGGTGATGGAGGAGGCCGACGCCGGCCTGCGCCTCGTGCGCGAGCTGCGCGAGGTGCTGGGCCGGCGCGCGCTGCGGCTCATCCTGCGCACCGGCCAGCCGGGTTACGCGCCCGAGATGGAGACGGTGCGCGACTACGACATCAACGACTACTGGACCAAGACCGAGCTGACCCGCACGCGCCTCTTCGTGTGCCTGACCACCGCGCTGCGCGCCTACCGGCAGTACGCCGAGATCGAGCGCCAGCGCGACGAACTGCGGGAGCTGGCCCACCAGCTGGAGCGGGCGCGGGTGTCCGAGCGTGAATCGGCCGATCGCCGGCTGGCGGCCGAGCAGGCCCTGCGCGAGGCCCACGAGACGCTGGAGACCTGCATCGAGCAGCGCACGCGCGAACTCTCCGACGCCGTCGGCGAGCTGGAGGCCTTCAACCGGCGTGTGGCGCACGACCTGCGCGGCCCGCTGTACGGCATCTCCGGCCTGTCGAGCCTGATCCAGGGCCGGCTTGCGCGGCCCGATGTCGAACAGCGCGACGTCGAGCAGGTGCAGGCCTGGCTGGGCATGGTCGAGACCCAGAGCCGGCGCCTGGCCGAGATGGTCGGCGGCCTGCTGAACCTGTCGCAGATCGCCCGCGGCGCGCTCGACGTGCAGGCCTCGCCGCTGGCCGGGCTGGCCGCCGAGGCCCTGCAGACCGTGGCCATGGTGCACGGCGCACGGGCGCAGGCGGCCGTCGACATCGGGCCGCTGCCGCAGGCGCGGGTCGATCCGGTGTTGATCCGCCAGGTCTTCGTCAACCTGATCGGCAACGCGATGAAGTTCACCCGCGGCATCGCGCAGCCGCGGGTGGAGGTGCGCTGCGAGCGCGAGGGCACGCACTGGAAGATCCGGGTGAGCGACAACGGCGTGGGCTTCCCCGCGGGGCGCGAACAGATGCTGTTCCAGCCCTTCGCGCGCCTGCACGACAACACCTACGAGGGCTCCGGCATCGGCCTGACCGTCGTGCAGCGCATCGTGCAGCAGCATGGCGGCGACGTGGGCGCCGAGGGGGCCGAGGGCCGGGGAGCGACGTTCTTCTTCACGCTGCCGGCATGAGGCGCGTGCTGCGGCACGCCGCAGCGCTGCTGGCCTGCGGCGTCGCGGTGGCGTGCGGCGGCCTGCCGGCGGCCTGGGGCGGCGACGGGCTGCCGCGCTTCGAGCAACTGGGCCCGCGCGAGGGCCTGCCGCCCTTGGCCGTGAGCGCCATCGCGCAGGACGTGCATGGCCAGGTGTGGCTCGGCACCGCCGCGGGCCTGCTGCGCTACGACGGCCGCCGCGTCACGCCGCTACAGGACCTCAGCACCCCGTCCAGCCGGATGGTCTTCGCGCTGCATCCGGACGACGCGCGGCAGCGGCTGTGGGTCGGCAGCGAGGGCGGGCTCGATGTGCTGGACCTGCGCACCGACCTCTTGCAGGCGGTGCCGCCGCCGGCCGCATTGAGGGGCCAGCGGCGGCGGGTGGTGAGCGTGCAACCGGGGCCGCCGGGTGCGCTGTGGGTGCTGTTCGGCCGCGGCGACCTCTACCGGCTCGATGCGGCCAGCCTCGCCTGGACGGCGCAGCCCATCGGCGGCAGCGGCAATCCCGGCGCGCGCTGGCCTGCCTGGACGATGGCCCCCGACGGGCAGGGCGGGGTGTGGGTGCCTGACGGCGGCGTGGCCGTCCATGTGGCGGCGGACGGCCGCGTGCGCCGGCGCCTGCACACGGTCGAGCGGTCGCCGCGGCCCGGCGCGCAGCCCGCGGCCGCCATCCGCGCGCTGGCGCTCGACGGGGAGGGCCGCCTGTGGGTGAGCAACGGCCGCGGCCTGCAGATATGGCGCGGCCCCGACGGCGATGCGCCGGTGCGCGACCCGGTCCCCGTGCTGCCGCGCTGCGGCCAGGCCGGCGTGAGCGACCTGCTGCGCGACCGGCGCGGCGACATGTGGGTGCATGCGCGCGGGCGGGGCCTGTGCCGCTGGCAGCAGGGCAGGCCGGCGGGCAGCCACGTGCCCGTCAGCCCGATGGAGGCGTCGCAGGGCCTGGCCGAGCCGGTCAGCACCCTGTACCAGGGCCGCGACGGCGCGCTGTGGGTCGGCACCTGGAACCGCGGCGTGGCGCATGCCGACCTCGGCGCGATGGTGGCGGTCCGCCATGTGCACTCGGCGGCCGAGGCGGCCGTGCTGTCCGCCTCGGAGAACGTCGCGATGCTCGTGCCCTGGGGCGCGGACGAAGTGCTGGTGGGCAGCTATGCCGGCGACCTGCGGCGGCTCGACCTGCGCAGCGGGCGCTGGACGGCGCTGCCCCGCGGCCTGCGCGGCGTCGGGCTGCGTTCCTCGCTGCGCACCGCATCGGGCGAGGTGTGGCTGGGCAGCGAGACCGACGGGCTCTACCGCCTCGACCTCCGCACGGGTGCGCTGCGGCGGCATGGCATGCCGTCGCGCGGGCCCCGCATGCGGGCAATCAATGCGCTGGCCATGGACCGCTCGGGCGCGCTGTGGGTCGGCACCAATGCCGGCCTGGAGCGGCTCGACGCGCAGGGCGGCTGGCAGGGCTTCGGGCCGGCGAGCGGCATCGACCAGGCGGTCGGCGGCAGCGTCGTCAACGCCGTGCTCGCGCTGCCGGACGGCGAGGTGCTGGTCGGCGGGCGCATGGGCCTGCGGGCGTGGACGCCGGCGGCCGGCCGCTTCTCCTCGGCGGACACGCCGGGGGCCGTGGAGGTGCTCAAGCTGCACCGTGATGACGCCGGCCGCATCTGGGTGGGCGCCATCGAAGGCCTCTTCGAGGCCGAGCGGTCCGGCGGCCGCTGGCGGCTGGTGGCCTGGAACGAGCTGCCCGGCCTCCCGGTGGGGGCCGGCGGCGTGCGCAACGTCACCGCCCTGCAGGCGGACGCGCAGGGGCAGCTGTGGGTGCTGGATGCCCACGGCGCCTTCCGTGTCGACCCCGCGCGGCGGACGGCACGGCGCTTTCCGGACCTGCTGGGCGCCGACGCCGGCACCTGGCGCGAGCAGGCGGCGCGGCTCGCCGATGGGCGCGTGCTGATCGGCGGCACCGGCGTGCACGTCTTCCACCCCGGCGAGGTGCGCCCGCCCGCGGCCGCGCCGGGCGTGGCCCTGTCGGCGCTGTCGCTCTTCAACCGGCCCGCGACGGCCGCCGTGCTGCAGGCGCTCGGCGTCGGCGAGGCGCTGCGGCATGCCCGTCGCATCACGCTGTCGCACGACCAGAACGTCGTCGGCTTCGAGTTCGCGGCGCTGCAGCCGGGGCCGGCGGACCGGGTGCGCTACGCATGGCGCCTGGAAGGCTTCGACGCCGGCTGGAACCAGGCCGGGCCTGGGCCGGCCGCCGCGACGTACACCAACCTCGACCCGGGCGACTACGTGCTGGCCTACCGGGCCTCGCTGGACGGCGGCTCATGGACACCGGAGCCGGGCCGGCTGGAGATCACCGTGCTGCCGCCGTTCTGGCGCACCTGGTGGTGGGCGGCGTCGATGGCGTTGCTGGGCCTGGCGGTGCTGGGCTCGGCCTACCACCTGCGCGTGCGTTCGTTGCAGCAGGCGCGGCTGAGGCTGGAGCAGGAGGTGGCGGCGCGCACGCGCGAGGTGCTCGCGCAGCAGGCCAGCCTGGCCGAGGAGAAGGCCGAGGCCGACCGGCAGCGCGAAGCGGCCGAAGCGGCGCAGCGCCACATCGGCGCGCTGAGCGAACTGGGGCGCGACATCATGGCCTCGCTCGACACCGAGGCCATCCACCGCACGCTGTGCGCCGGGCTGTGCCGGTTGATGCCGGCGCGCCAGGTGCGTGTGTTGCGCAGCGCGGCCGATGCGCCGCCGCCCGCGGCGCTCACGCTGGCGTTCGCGTGGGAGCAGGGCGTGCCGGTGCGGCCCGTGGGGCCGGTGGCCGATCCCGCCTCGCTGGCCCAGCGCTGCCTGCGCAGCGGCGAGGCCGGCGTGGCCAGCCGGCGCGCCGGGGAGCCGCTGCTCGGCCCCGACGCACCCGCCTGGGCCCGGGCGGCCCTGCTGGCGCCGCTAGGCGCGCATGGCCGGACCATCGGCGTGATCGTGGTCTTCGGCGAGGCCACCGAAGCCTTCGGCCCGGTGCAGCTCGACATGCTGCGGGCGCTGGCCGGCCACCTCGCCGGGGCGCTGAGCAATGCCGAGGCCTACGAGCGCCTGCGGTTCGCCCAGGCCCGCCTGGTCGAGCGGGAGAAGATGGCCGCGCTGGGCTCGCTGGTGGCCGGCGTCGCGCACGAGCTGAACACGCCGCTGGGCAACGGCGTGCTGCTGGCCACGACGCTGCAGGACGAAGTCCGGCGCTTCGCCGGCGACATGGCCCGCGGCGGGCTGCGGCGCTCGGCGCTGCAGGCCTTCATCGGCACCATGGAACGCTCGGCCGAGCTGCTGCTGTCGGCGCTGAATGGCGCGGCGACGCTGGTGCGCAGCTTCAAGCAGGTTGCCGTCGACCAGACGGCCGACCTGCGGCGGCCATTCGAACTGCATGCACTGTGCGAGGAACTGGCCGCCACGCTGGCGAGCCGGCTCAAGCCGCAGCAGCACGTGCTGGCGGTCGACGTGCCCGAGGGCATCCGGATGGACGGCTACCCAGGCTCGCTCGGGCAGGTGCTGAGCAACCTCATCCTCAACGCCGCGCAGCACGGCTTCGAGGGCCGCACCGGCGGCCGCATGCACCTGCGGGCCGAGCGGCCGGATCCGCAGCAGGTGCGCCTCGTGTTCACCGACGACGGCGCCGGCATCCCGGCCGAGCACCTGCCGCGCATCTTCGAGCCGTTCTTCACCACGCGGCTGGGCCGCGGCGGCAGCGGCCTGGGCCTGAGCATCAGCTACAACATCGTGACCGCGCTGCTGGGCGGGCGCATCGCCGCGAGCAGCCCGCCCGGGCAGGGCGCGCGGTTCGAGCTGGTGCTGCCGCTGGTGGCGCCTGCGCGCACGGGCGGGGGCGGCCGCGAGCCCGGCGCGGCGTGACCCGCCATCGGCCGCCGGGCGCGCGTGATCAGCCCGCCGCGGCAGGCCGCTGCGGATGGCGCCATGCCAGCCACCCCAGCATCCCCAGCACCACCGCCACCAGCGGCAGCATCAGCGTGTTGATCGTCTCCCAGCCGGCGGTGTTGAGCAGCCGCCCGGAGCCGAACGACGCGAGCGCCACCGTGCCGAAGACCAGGAAGTCGTTGGCCGCCTGCACCTTGGCGCGTTCCGCGGGCCGGTGGCAGTCGGTCACCATCGCGGTGGCACCGATGAAGCCGAAGTTCCAGCCCAGGCCGAGCAGCACCAGCGCGCCCCAGAAGTGCAGCAGCTCCAGGCCTGCCAGCGCCAGCAGGCCGGAGGCGGCGATCAGCGCCAGCCCGAGCGCGGTGGTGCGCAGCTTGCCGATGCGGGCGATCAGGTGGCCGGTGAAGAAACTCGGCGCGAACATCGCCAGCACATGCCACTGGATGCCCAGCGTCGCTTCGCCGACGGTGTGGCCGCAGCCCACCATCGCCAGCGGCGTGGCCGTCATCACGAAGCTCATCAGCCCGAAGGTCACGACGCCCGCCGTCACCGCGACGATGAACTGCGGCGTCGCGGCGATCTCGGCGAGCGGCCGGGCGCGGCCCCCGTCGGCCGCGGGCGCGCCCGCCGGCGCCGGGGGCGGCGCACGCAGCCGCCACAGCAGCGGCAGGGCCAGCAGCGACAGCGCCGCCTGCCCGAAGAAGCTGGCGGCGAACGGCGCCGTCGCGATCGCGTCGCGGGTCCAGATCACCAGCTGCGTGCCGATCACCGCGGCGACCAGCCCGCCGATCATCACCCGCGATATCGCCACAGGGCGCCAGGCCGGCGGCGCGGCGTCGGTGGCGGCGAAGCGGTAGCTCTGCACGCAGGCGCCGTAGAAGCCGGCCAGCGCCGTGCCGATGCAGAAGAGCATGAAATCCGAGTGCACCACCGCCACCGCGGCGAGCAGCGCGGCGAGCGTGCCCAGCGCGGCACCACCCACGTAGGTCGCGCGGCGGCCCAGCCGGCGCATCATCATCGCGGCCGGGATCGTCGACAGCGCGACGCCGAGGTTGTAGAGGCTGACCGGCAGCGTCGCCAGCGACGGGTTGTTCGCCAGCGCCTGCCCGACCAGGCCGCCCAGCGAGATGATGATGGGCGCGGAGGCGCCGCCGAGCGACTGCGCGGCCACCAGCAGCGCGACGTTGCGGCGGGCCTCGCCGTCCACGGGGGCGGCGGTGGGCGGGGCGTTCGGTGCGGTCATGCCGCGATCATCGCAGCCCGCCGCGCGTTCAGGCCGCGGCAGCGCCAGAGGACTGCTGCACGGCGAGGTAGGCATCGCGCGAGGGCAGCAGGTGCTGCGCGCACAGCGCCACCAGCGCCTCGCGGTCGCCCTTGCGCAGGGCCTTGATGATCTTCCAGTGCTCGAGCCGCGCGCGTTCGCGGTAGGCGGCCGAGACCAGCGACTGGAAGCGGATGGCGTGGGTGCGGCGGGCGTACTCGGCGATGGCCTGCTGCAGCACCTCGTGGCCCGCCATCGAGAACAGCGCCTCGTGGAACGCGAGGTTGCTGCGGAAGACGCCGCGTGCATCGCCCGCGGCCACGGCCGCGTCGTGGGCCTGCTGGATCTCGGCCAGCGCCTGCACCCCCGCCTTGCCCGCGGGCAGCGGGATCAGGCGCGCGGCCTCCGTCTCGAGCAGGCTGCGCAGGGCATACAGCTCGGTCACCTCGCGTGCGCTGAACGAGCGCACCAGCGCACCGACGTTCTTGCGCCGCTCCACCAGCCCCATGCGGTCGAGCGCGGCCAGGGCGTCGCGCACCACATGGCGCTTGACGCCGAAGCGCGCCATGAGGCTGTCCTCCACCAGCCGCTCGCGCGGATGCAGCCGGCCGAAGACGATGTCTTCCTCCAGCGCCGCGACGATCTGCGGCAGGGCCGCTTCTTCGGCGGGCGAGGGGGCGGCGGTGCGGGGCATGGGCGCTTCGGTGGTGGTGGGGATCAGGGCTTGCCGGAGGGCACGCGGGCCTGCGTCTGCGGCGCGCGCAGGAAGTCGAAGTCGACACCCTGGTCGGCCTGCGTCACGGTCTGCAGGAACAGCTTGCGGTAGCCGCGCTCGGCGGTCGGCGGCATCACCGGCCGCTCGGCGGCGCGGCGCGCGAGCTCCTGCGGCGCCACCAGCAGCTCCAGCGCGCGCTCCTTCACCGACAGCCGGATGCGGTCGCCGCTGCGCACGTGCGCCAGCGGGCCGCCGACCGCGGCCTCGGGCGTCACGTGCAGCACGATGGTGCCGAAGGCGGTGCCGCTCATGCGGCCGTCGGAGATGCGCACGATGTCCTTCACGCCGGCCTTCGCGAGCTTCAGCGGAATGGGGATGTAGCCCGCCTCGGGCATGCCCGGCGCGCCCTTGGGGCCGATGTTCTTCAGCACCAGGATGTCGTCGGCGGTCACGTCGAGGTCGGGGCTGTCGATGCGTTCGGCCATGTCGGCGGCATTCTCGAAGACCACCGCGCGGCCTTCGTGCTCCATCAGCAGCGGGTTGGCGGCGGACTGCTTGATGATCGCACCGCCCGGCGCCAGGTTGCCCTGCAGCACCGCGATGCCGCCCTGCGGGTAGATCGGGTTGGCTCGCGTGCGCACCACGTCCTGCGGGAAGCCGGGGCCGGCGCGCTCGATCTCCTCGCCCAGCGTGCGGCCGGTGACGGTGAGGGCGTCCAGGTGCAGCAGGGGCTTGAGCTCGCGCAGCAGCGTGGCCATGCCGCCGGCGTGGTGGAAGTCCTCCATGTAGTGGTCGCCGGAGGGCTTGAGGTCGAGCAGCACCGGCGTCTCGCGGCCCATGCGGTCCAGCGCCTTCAGGTCGACCTCGAAGCCCAGCCGCCCGGCGATCGCGGTGAGGTGCACGATGCCGTTGGTCGAGCCGCCGATGGCCAGCAGCACCCGCATCGCGTTCTCGAAGGCCTTGGCCGTGAGCACCTTGTCGATGGTGAGCCGCTCGCGGGCGATCTGCACCGCCTGCGTGCCGGTCTGCTCCGCCACGCGGATGCGGTCGGCGGTGACGGCCGGCGGCGACGCGCCGCCGGGCACCGTCATGCCCAGCGCCTCGGCGATGCAGGCCATCGTGCTGGCTGTGCCCATCACCGAGCAGGTGCCCACGCTGGCGACGAGCTGGTTGTTCACGTCGGCGATCTCCTGCGCATCGATCTCCTCGGCGCGGAAGCGGCCCCAGTAGCGGCGGCAGTCGGTGCAGGCGCCCACGCGCTCCGAGCGGTGCGAGCCGGTCAGCATCGAGCCGGTGATCAGCTGGATCGCCGGGATGCCGGCCGACGCCGCGCCCATCAGCTGCGCCGGCACGGTCTTGTCGCAGCCGCCGATCAGCACCACCGCGTCCATCGGCTGCGCACGGATCATCTCCTCGGTGTCCATCGACATCAGGTTGCGCAGGTACATGCTGGTGGGCTGCGAGAAGCTCTCGTGCACCGAGATCGTCGGGAAGTCCATCGGCAGGCCGCCGGCCAGCATCACACCGCGCTTGACGGCCTCGATCAGCTGCGGCGCGTTGCCGTGGCAGGGGTTGTAGGCGCTGCCGGTGTTGGCGATGCCGACCACCGGGCGATCGAGCGCGCCGTCGGTGTAGCCCGCGCCCTTGATGAAGGCCTTGCGCAGGAAGAGGGAGAAGCCGCGGTCGCCGTAGTTCGTCAGGCCCTTGGCCATGCCCTGCGCGGCGTCCTGCGGGTCGGTCTCGTGTGAGGGTGGCATCGATGTCTCCAATTAAATTATCAATAATCTTGGTGACGATGATGGTAGGCCAGCCTGCCCGTGCAAGGCAAGCGCGATGCGGCGGAAGGGGTTCAGCGCTCGCGCACCACCGACTGGCGGTACTTCGACGGCGGCATGCCGAAGTGCTGCGCGAAGCGCCGCGCGAAGTAGGCCTCGTCGGCGAAGCCCACCGCCTTGGCGATGGCCGACACCCGGTCGCCGGTGTGCGCCAGCAGCTCCCGCGCGCGCTGCATGCGCCGGGCGGTCAGCCATTCGACGAAGGCCTGACCGGTCTGCTTCTTCAGCAGCTGCGAGAGGTAGTTGGGCGACAGGAACGCCGCCTCGGCCACCTCGTTGAGCGAGATCGGGCGTGCGAGGTGCTCGTCGATGAACTTGACGACGCGGCCCAGCGCGTCGGACCGCCCTTCGAGGTACACCCGGTGCTCCGACAGGGCCTGCAGCTGCTCAGCATGGCATTCGGTCGCGAAGCCGATCAGCTCCAGCAGCGTGCCCTGGATGCGCGTGAGCGTGCCCACCGTGCGGCGGGCATGCAGCTGCGCCAGCCGCTCGAGCAGCGTGCGGATGTGCGCGAACTGCGGCTCGTCGAACACGAAGTCGACGTAGCCCTCATAGACGAACGGCAGCAGCTCCGGGTACTGCGCCACCGAGGCCTCCTCCATCTCCAGCGGCGACAGCGCGAAGCCGGCGCGCAGGAAGTCGGTGGCGAAGTTGATGACGTAGTAGCGCGGGTCGGCCGCGTGGTGCGCGCAATGCACGCGGTAGGGCAGCACGAAGACCAGCGAGCGCGGCGGGTACGGGCAGCGCCGGCCGTCGATCACGTGGTGCGAGTCGCCGCTGAGGTTGGCCTCGATCTGGAAGAACTCGTGCCGGTGCAGCGAGACGACCGGCGGGCGCGCGTCCTGGTCGCGGATCTCGAAGTCGAGGCGCTGCGAGCGCTCGACCATGCGGTAGGTCTTGATGTCGGCGTCGCCAGCGGCGGCGGCCTTGGCACGCTGGCGTGGGGCGGGTGCGGTGATGTCCACGGTGAAGAAAGCAGACCGGTGGAGGGATCTCTCGGCGAGCTGGCGAGTATGGCGCGCTGGCCCGCCGCCACGACTGCGTAGGAACCCGCCTCCGGCGCCCGACTTGGACGATTCGAGGATTCTCTTGAACGCATCCAAGGGCGGGGCCGCAAAGCCTTGCGGCAGGCCGGGCGCGCCGCCTTTAATTCGATCCTATCGAAGCCCCGTTTCACCCTATCGAACGACACCATGACGGCAGCACAACCCCTCCAACCCCTGTCGGCCGACCTCGCGGAGGCCGTGGCGGGGCGTGGTGCGCCGCAGATCCAGTCGGTGGTGCGCGCGCTGACGATCCTCGAGCTGCTGGCCGCCGCGGGGCATCCGCTGGCGCTGTCGGAGCTGTGCAGCCGCGCCGGCCTGAAGCCCAGCACCTGCCACCACCTGCTCGGCACGCTGGTGGCCCGCGGCTATGTGCGGCACGACCTGCGCACCCGCGACTACGGCCTCGGCGGGCGCATGGCCGAGCTGTGCGCCCAGCCCTCGGAGCACAGCGCGCTGCTGCCGCTGGCCCAGCCCGCGGTGCGGCTGCTCGGCACGGCCAGCGGCGAGGCCGTGCACCTGGCGACGATGCAGGGCTGCGAGCTGGTCACGCTGCTGAAGTTCGATTCGACGCATGCGGTGCGCGTGGACACCGGCGCGGTCGGCAAGTCGCAGGCGGCCCATGCCACCGCGACCGGCAAGGCGCTGATCGCCTGGTGGCCGCGCCCGCAGCTCGACCTGCTGATCGAGCGCGTGGCCCTGCGGCGCTTCACCGACCGCACCATCACCGACGCGGCGCAGCTGCACACCCACCTCGCCAAGGTGCGGCGCAACGGCTACGCCGAGGACATCGAGGAGTTCCAGCCCGGCGTGCACTGCATCGGCGCGCCGGTGCGTGGCGCCGACGGCGGCGTGGTGGCCGCGGTGAGCTGCTCGATGCCCACGATGCGCGCCAACCGCCGCACCGCCGCGCAGGTGCGCGGCCTGGTGCTCGCCTGCACGCAGGAGATTTCCCATCGGCTCGGCCACCGCCCGTCGGGGCCGACTCCGTCCTTCGCCCAGTGACCCCCGTGATCGCAACCAGGAGACATAGCGCATGAACGCCGTGACCGAAACCGCCCACCTGACCCAGCGCAGCTACGAGATCCCCCGCACGATGAAGGCCTGGGTGCTGGGCGATCCGGACCAGCTCAGCTTCGTCGAGAAGCCGGTGCCGCAGCCCGGCCCCGCGGAAGTGCTGGTGCGCATCGACGCGATCGCCGTCTGCGCGACCGACCTGGAGATCATCCACAAGGGCCCGCCGGCCATGATCGAGGGCGGCCTGCCGTTCAACAAGAACTTCACCCCCGGCCACGAGTACATGGGCACCGTCGTCAAGCTGGGCGAGGGCGTCGACGAGTACCGCATCGGCGACCGCGTGGCGGTCGAGGTGCACGCCGGCTGCGGCCGCTGCGAGCGCTGCCGCGAGGGCATGTACACCTCGTGCCTCAACTACGGCAAGAACTACGGCGACGTGAAGAAGGGCCACCGCGCCAACGGCTTCACCACCGACGGCGGCTTCACCCAGTACGCGGTCAACAGCGTCAACACGCTGGCGCATGTGCCCAACGACATGAGCGACGAGGAGGCCACGCTGATCGTCACCGCCGGCACCGCGATGTACGGCCTCGACGTCACCGCCGGCCTGGTGGCGGGGCAGTCGGTGGTGGTGATGGGCCCGGGCCCGATCGGCCTGATGGGCGTGGGCGTGGCCAAGGCGCTGGGTGCCAGCGAAGTCATCCTCACCGGCACCCGCGACAACCGGCTGGAGATGGGCCGCAAGCTGGGCGCCGACTTCACCGTCAACGTGACCAAGGAAGACGCCGTCGCCAAGGTGCGCGAGTACACCCACGGCGGCGCGCACTACGTGCTCGAATGCTCCGGCGCGCCGAACGCGGTGAACGACGCGGCCAACATGCTGCGCCGCGGCGGCCGCATCTGCCTGGCCGCCTTCCCGGGCCAACCGGTGCCGATCGACGTGGCGGCCCTGGTGCGCAACAACATCTACCTGTACGGCATCCGCGGCGAAGGCCGCAGCGCGACGCACCGCGCCGCCGCGCTGATGGCGCAGAAGCGCTTCGACGCCAAGCTGATCCACACGCACACCTTCCCGCTCGAGGAAGTGCCCACCGCGCTGAAGTACGCGCGCGAGCGCATCGACGACGCGATCAAGGTCGTCGTGAAGATCGGCCACCCCGAAGGCTGCTGACCGGCCCGGCCCGGCCCGGCAGCCGCCGGCCCGCCCGGCATCCCAGAGGCGGCCCGCCGTGCGCGGCGGGCCGGGAACCCGCTCGTCCCGAAGAGTCAACGATGCTCAGCTACGACCAGTACCTCACGCCCGCCACGCTGGGCGACGCGCTCGATGCGCTGCAGGCCATTCCCGGCGCGCGCCTGGTGGCCGGCGCCACCGACCTGCTGCCCTGGGCGCGCGACGGCCGGGCCGGCCACGTGCACCTGCCGGCGCTGGTCGACGTGAGCGGCCTGCCCGACCTGAACGGCGTGCGCCTGGACGGCCCGCGGCTGAGCATCGGCGCCGCCACCCCCATCAGCGCCTTCGAGCGCGATCCCCTTCTGATGCGCCACGCGCCGGTGCTGGCGCGCTGCGCCGTCTGGTTCGCCGACGCGCAGATCCGCGAGCAGGCGACGGTGGGCGGCAACCTCGTCAACGGCTCGCCGGCCGGCGACACGCTGCCGCCGCTGCTGGCGATGAACACGCAGCTCACGCTGGCGCGGCGCGAGGGCGGCCAGGTGCACGAACGCTCGGTGCCGATGTCGGAGTTCGTCACCGGCCCCGGCAGGACGGCCTGCCAGCCGCACGAGATCCTCACCCGCATCGAGTTCGACGCGCTGCCCGACCACGGCGTGGCGTTCGAGAAGGTGGGCCACCGCCGCTCGCTCGTCATCTCCACCGTGTGCCTGGCGGCGCTGGTCCGGCTCGACTGGACGCGCCGCCACATCGACGACGTGCGCATCGCGATCGGCGCGGTCGGGCCGGTGCCCGAGCGCCTGGCCGACGTCGAGGATTTCCTCGCCGGCCAGGCCCCGACGCCGCAGGCGCTGCGCAGCGCCGCGCTGCGCGTCGCCGACCGCGTGCGCTCGCGCAGCCGCCAGGACTACCGGCGCGAGGTGCTGACCAACTTCGTCGAGCGCGGGCTCGCAGCGGCGTTTGCCGATGCGGGCCTCGCGGTCGACCGCCTGCCCAAGGAGCCCAGCCATGTCTGAAGTGCACGGCCCCGCCGACGGCTGCCACGCCACGGCCGAGATCGCCACCACCGTCAACGGCCGCAAGGTGCGCCGCACCGTGCCGATCCACTACCGCCTGATCGACTTCGTGCGGGAGGAGCTGAAGCTCACCGGCAACAAGGAGGGCTGCGGCGCCGGCGAATGCGGCACCTGCTCGATGTTCATCGACGGCAAGCTCGTCAAGAGCTGCCTGACGCCGGTGCAGAAGGTGATCGGCCGCGAGGTCGAGACGGTCGACGACCTGGACCGCGACCACGGCATGACGGTGCTGCAGCGGGCCTTCCACAAGGCCGGCGCCAGCCAGTGCGGCTACTGCATCCCCGGCATGGTGATGGCCGCCACCTCGACGCTGCGCGACAAGCCGCAGGCCACGCTCGACGAGATCAAGGAAGGCCTGGGCGGCAACATCTGCCGCTGCACCGGCTACCAGAAGATCATCGACGCGGTCGTGATGGCGCGCGACGTGATGAACGGCAGCCAGCCGGAAGCGGTGCTCGACGAGACCGCGCCGGACAGCTTCATCGGGCACAGCACCCGGCGGCTCGACGCGCCGGCCAAGGTGACGGGCGCGATCAAGTACGCGGCCGACATGTTCCTGCCCAACATGCTGCACCTGCAGGTGCTGCGCAGCCCGCACCCGCATGCGCGCATCGTCGGCATCGACCTGACGCAGGCCCGTGCGCTGCCCGGCGTGGAGGCGGTGATCACCTGCGACGACGTGCCGGGCGTCGACAACTTCGGCGTCTTCATCGAGGACCAGCCGACGCTGGCGCGCGGCGTGGTGCGCTATGTCGGCGAGGCGGTGGCCGCGGTGGCGGCCGAGACGGTCGACATCGCGCGCGCCGCCGTGGCGCTGATCCGCGTCGAGTACGAACTGCTGCCCGGCGTGTTCGATCCCGAGGAGGCGATGCAGGAGGGCGCGGTGCAGCTGCACGGCTTCGCGGCCGGCAACATCTGCAAGCACACCCGGATCCGCAAGGGCGACGTGGAGGCGGGCTTCGCGGAGGCCGACCTGGTCGTCGAGGAGACCTACCAGACCGCGCCGGTCGAGCATGCTTACCTGGAGCCCGAGGCGGGCGTCGCCTACCTGGAGCCGGACGGCTGCGTCACCGTGCATTCGCCGAGCCAGAACATCACCCACCACCGCCACATGCTGGCCAAGATCCTGGGCCGGCCGATCAACAAGGTGCGCATGGTGATGAGCACCGTGGGCGGTGGCTTCGGCGGCAAGGAGGACATGATCTACCAGGGCATGCTGGCGCTGGCCGCCATCAAGACCCGCCGGCCGGTGCGCTACGTGTTCACGCGGGAGGAGAGCATCCTCGTCAGCGCGAAGCGCCATCCCTTCCGCATCCGCTACACGATGGGGCTGAAGAAGGACGGCCGCATCACCGCCGCCAAGATGGTGATGGTGGCCGACGGCGGGGCCTATGCGCTGTCGACGCCGGGCGTGATGAACAAGTCCGCCATCCTCGGCCCCGGGCCGTACGCGGTGCCCAACGTGTGGGTCGACTCGATCGGCGTCTACACCAACAACACGCCCAGCGGCGCGTTCCGGGCCTTCGGCGCCTTCCAGTCCGAGTTCGCGACCGAGTGCCACCTCGACCTGTGTGCGGAGAAGCTCGGCATGGACCCGGTGGCCCTGCGCATGCGCAACCTGATGCGCGACGGCGCCACCACCCACACCCGGCAGCAGCTCGACCGCGTGCTGGCCACCGAGTGCCTGGAGGCGGCCGTCGCCGCCGCCGGCTGGGATGCGGGCGTGCCGCACCGGCAGGGGCAGGGCCACGCGCCGCGCCGGGACCTGGACGGCGCGGGCGTGCGCAAGCCCTGCACGCTGGGCGAGCAGCTGCCCGGGCAGGCGGCGCGCCGGGCCGCTGCACAGCCGTCCGCTGCCGCGGACGCGCCGGCGACCGTCGTGGCCGCCAAATGAACCGCAACGCCACAGGCACAAGGAGACGAGCGACATGAAGCACAGAGGCAGAGGCGTGGCCTGCGGCTGGTACGGCATCGCGCGCACCGCGGCGATGGACCGCGCCGCCGTGTGGGTGGAACTGGACGACGGCGGCACGGTGAAGATCGCCACCGGCGTGACCGAGATTGGCGAGGGCGTGCTGACCGGGCTGTGCCAGATCGCCGCCGAGGAGATGGGCGTGCGGCCCGAGGACATCGTGCTCGGCGACAACGACACCGCCCGGGTGCCCGAGGCCGCGCACGCCGGGGCCACGCGGATGACCTACATGATCGGCAACGCGGTCGCGCTGGGCTGCCGCGAGGCGATGGGCAAGTTCAGGGACGCGATGGGGGCGTACTGGGGCGTCAGCGCGTCCAGCATCCGCGCCTTCGCGGGCGACTGCTGGGTGGAGGGCTCGCCCACCCAGCGCATGACGATGGCGCACGCGGTGCACGTGCTGAAGAAGGAGCGCGGCATCGTCATCGTGGGCAGCGGGCTGTTCACCTCGGCGCACACCGCGCTGCACCCCGAGACGGGCGAGGCCACGCCGTGGCAGAGCTACGTGTTCGGCGCGCAGATCGCCGAGGTCGAGGTCGACGACGACACCGGCGAGGTGCAGGTGCTGGGCGTGTGGGCGGCGCACGACGTGGGCCGCGTGGTCAACCCGCAGCAGGTCGAGGGGCAGATCGAGGGCGCCGTCGTGATGGCCGTGGGCCATGCGCTGATGGAGGACTACATCCAGGTCAACGGCCAGACCACCACGCCCGGCTTCGCCAAGTACATCCTGCCGACCACGCTCGACGTGCCGCAGGTCACCTCGGTGCTGATCACCGAGCCCGATCCCAAGACGCCGCTGGGCGTCAAGGGCATCGGCGAGCCGGCGCTGACGCCGACCGCCGGCGCGGTGATCAATGCGATCCACGACGCGGTGGGCGTGCGCATGACGCGCCTGCCGGCCACGCCCGAGCGTGTGCTCGAAGCGCTGCGCGCCAAGCGCGCGGCGCAATCCGTTCCCCGGCGCAAGGCCGCATGAGCTGAGCGCCGGATCCCCGGCATCCGGACCGAGCCGCCAGAGCGCAACGACGCCAGGCCGACGGAGCGCCGACCCCACCCCCTCTCGAGGAGACAACTCGTGGACCATGGCTTTCTGACGAAGACAGGCACGGTACGCCGCGCCGCCACCGCAACGGCCGTCGCGGCCCTGGCCGGGGGCCTGGCGCTCGGCGCGTGGGCGCAGGGCGACTACCCGACCAAGCCGGTGGAGCTGAACGTGATGTTCCCCGCCGGCTCGTCGGCCGACGTGGTGGCGCGGCTGCTGGCCGACGGCATGGCCAAGCACCTCGGGCAGCCGGTGGTGGTGAACAACCGGCCCGGTGCGGGCGGGGCCATCGCCTACAAGTACGTGCAGGCGCAGAAGCCCGACGGCTACACGCTGGTGTTCAACTCGAACTCGGTGTCGACCGTGTACTACTCGGGCCTGACGCCGTTCGACTACAAGGCCTTCGACTCGATCGCCCGCGTAACGATCGAGAACCCGGTGATCGCGGTCAAGGCCGATTCCCCGTGGAAGGACCTGAAGGAGCTCGTCGCCCACGCGAAGCAGAAGCCCGGCGAGCTGCGCCTGGGCAATTCGGGCACGGGCAGCCACACGCACATCACCGCGGTGGCCTTCTTCGGCGACCAGAAGGCCGAGCCGCTGCACGTGCCCTTCGCGGCGGCGCAGGTGGTGACCAGCCTGCTCGGCGGCCACATCGACGCGCTGGTGCAGCTGCCCAGCGCGCTGGCGCCCCACGTGCGCGCCGGCACGCTGCGCATCGTCGGCGTGCTGGCCTCGAAGCGCGATCCGGCGTTCCCGGGCGTGCCCACCGCGATCGAGCAGGGCTTCGACTTCCAGGCCGACATGTGGCGCGGCGTCGCGGCGCCGCGCGGCACGCCGCCGGCGGTGCTGGCCCGGCTCGAGAAGGCGATCCAGAAGACCGTCGACAGCCCTGAATTCAAGGCGCAGGGCGAGAAGAACGGCTACATCGCCGCGTTCCAGCCGGCCAGCGAGTTCAACCACACGATCGCGACCGAGGACGCGCTGCTCGCCAAGCTGATGACCCGCGTGGGCATGAAGCAGCCGTGAGCCGGCGGCAGGGCGCAGGACACAACCCAACCGAGGACTCTCCAGCGATGAACCAATCCGTCGACCTGCCCTTCGTGGTGTTCCCGGGCACGCAGGGCCAGCGCACACGCGCGGCGGCGATCGCCGAGGCCGGCGGCCTGCAGGCCGCCATCGACCGGGGCCTGCTGCCCCGGCGGCTTGACGTCACGCTGTCGGAGGCGCTGGTGCTCGGGCTGCTGAAGCAGGGCGTCACCAAGTACCTCGCGATCTTCGGCCACGGCTCGACCGACCTGGGCGAGGTGCTGCGCATCTACACCGAGGCCGGCGTCACGCAGGTCTTCAACTTCCGCAACGAGGTGGAGATGGCGCACGCCGGCACCGCGCTGGCCTGGGCCTGGGGCGAGCCCTGCGCGGTGGTGACCTCGATCGGCCCCGGTGCGCTGCAGGCGATGGCGGGCTCGCTGGCCGCAGCCTGCAACGGCGTGGGCGTGTACCACATCTACGGCGACGAGACGACGCACGGGGAGGGCTACAACATGCAGCAGATCCCCAAGCCGCAGCAGCACCTGTACGGGCAGATGACGGCGCTGATGGGCCAGTCCTACGTGCTGCACACGCCCGAGGCGCTGCGCGATGCGCTGCGCCGCGGCACGCAGTGCGTGCACCACCCGTCCAAGGCGGGGCCCTTCTACCTGCTGCTGCCGCTGAACACGCAGCCCCAGGTGGTGCAGGACCTGAACCTCGCGGCGCTGCCCGAGCGGCTGCAGGTGTCCCGCGCGGCCGTGGCCGACGAAAGCGTGCTGGCCGAGGCGGCCGCGCTGCTGCGGCGCCATGCGCGCATCGTCATCAAGGCCGGCGGCGGCGCCCGGGGCTTCGCCGGCGCGGTGCGCGCACTGGCCGAGCGCACCGGCGCGGCCGTGGTGCTGTCGCCGGGCTCCACCGGCGTGCTGCCCGATGCGCATCCGCAGAACATGCACGTCGGCGGCAGCAAGGGCTCGATCAGCGGCAACTACGCGATGGCCGAGGCCACGCTGCTGGTGGCCATCGGCACCCGCGCCGTTTGCCAGGCGGACTGCTCCGGCGCCGGCTATCCGAAGGTGCAGGCGGTGATCAACCTCAATGCCGACCTCTCCGACGTGGCGCACTACAACCGCACGCTGGCGCTGCAGGGCGACATCGGCGCGGTGCTCGGCCAGCTGCTGCAGGCCCTGCCCGATGCGCCGCAGGAGGGGCCCGTGGCCGCGGAGCGTGAGCGCTGGCTGGCCGAGTGCGCCGCGCGCAAGCAGGCGTGGCGGCAGTTCCTGCATGGCCGGCAATCGCTGGCGCCGATGCACGACGAGGTGTGGCAGCGCCCCGTGCTCACCCAGCCGGCGGCGATCAAGGCGGTGTGCGACTTCGCGCGGTCGGTGGGGGCCGTGAAGTTCTTCGATGCGGGCGACGTGCAAGCCAACGGCTTCCAGACCGTGGAGGACGACGCGCCCGGCGAGACCTTCACCGAGTCAGGGGCGTCGTACATGGGCTTCGCGACCTGTGCCGTCATCGCATCGGGCCTGGCGCAGTCGCCGCGCTACGCCATCGCTTTCACCGGCGACGGCTCGTTCATGATGAACCCGCAGGCGCTGGTCAGTGCCGTCGAGCACGGCGCGCGCGGCATGGTGGTCATCTTCGACAACCGGCGCATGGCGGCCATCTCCGACCTGCAGCGCGCGCAGTACGGCACCGACTTCCGCACCCACGACGGCGTGGCCGTCGACTACGTGCAGCTCGCGGCCAGCATCGGCGGCGTCAAGGCCTGCTGGGGCGGCGGGACGCGCGAGACCCTGCAGGCCGCGCTGGCCGAGGCCCATGCCCACCCCGGGCTCTCCGTGGTGCATGTGCCGGTGTTCGCCGGCACGGAGCCGGAGGGCGGCCTCGGGGCCTACGGCGTGTGGAACGTCGGCAACTGGTGCGCCGACGTGCAGCGCCGCTACCGCGACGCCGAGATCTGAAGGAGCCCATCGATGAAGCGAGACGACTTCGGCCTCTACCGCCCCTACGGCCTGCACATCGCCGGCCAGTGGCGGCCCGCGCAGGACGGCGCGGTGCGCGAGGTGATCGACCCGGCGAGCGAGGAGGTGATCGGCTGGATCCCCGCCGCCGGCGCCGCCGACCTCGACGCCGCGCTGGCCGCGGCGCAGGCGGCCTTCCAGGCCTGGCGCCGCACCTCGCCGTGGGAGCGCGCCGCGCTGCTGCGCCGCACGGCGCAGCTGGTGCGCGAGCGCACGCCGGCCATCGCCGAGCTGATGTCGGCCGAGACCGGCAAGCCGCTGCTGCAGGCGCGCGGCGAGCTGTCCGACGCGGCGGACCAGTTCGACTGGTACGCCGGGGAGACGCAGCGCATCTACGGCCACACGATGGAGGCGCGCGTGCCCGACGTGCGCATGCAGGTGCGCATGGAGCCCGTGGGCGTGGTGGCCGCCTTCTCGGCCTGGAACTTCCCGGCGCTGCTGCCGGCGCGCAAGATCGCCGCGGCGCTCGGCGCGGGCTGCGCGGTGGTCGTCAAGCCGGCCAGCGAGGCCGCGGGCTGCTGCATGGCCCTGGTGCAGGCGCTGCAGGATGCCGGCGCTCCGGCCGGGCTGGTCAACCTCGTCACCGGCGACTCGTCGTTCATCTCCGAGCACCTGGTGCGCTCGCCGATCGTCGCGAAGATCAGCCTGACCGGCTCCACCGGCGTCGGCCGCCGGCTGCTCGCGCTGGCGGCCGAAGGCGTCAAGCGCGTCTCGATGGAATTGGGCGGCCACGCGCCGGTGCTGGTGTTCGAGGACGCCGACGTCGAGCACGCCGCCGAGCAGTGCGCACGCTTCAAGTACCGCAACTGCGGGCAGGTGTGCGCATCGCCCTCGCGCTTCTACGTGCACCGCAGCCTGTATGCACGCTTTTGCGAGCGCTTCGCGGCGGTGGCCGGCAGCCTGCGGGTGGGGCCGGGCCTGGCCGAGGGCACCGAGGTCGGGCCGATGGCCAACCGCCGCGGCCTGGCCAATGCGCACCGCCTGATCGACGACGCGCTGGCGCAGGGTGCGCGGCTCATCGCCGGCGGCCGCCGCCCCGAGGGGCTGCCCGGCGACAAGGGCTACTACCTCGCGCCGACAGTGCTGGCCGACGTGCCGCCGTCGGCGCGGATCATGCGGGAGGAGCCCTTCGGCCCGGTGGCGCCCCTCGCGCCGTTCGACGGCTTCGACGAGGCCATCGCGCTGGCCAACAGCACGCCCTACGGGCTCGCCTCCTACCTGTTCTCGCGCTCGTTGAAGACGGCCACGATGGCCAGCGAAGCGATCGAGGCCGGCATGGTCGGCGTCAACGACCTGGCGATCGCCAGCGCCGAGATGCCGTTCGGCGGCGTCAAGGAAAGCGGCATGGGCCGCGAGGGCGGGGCGCTGGGCATCCGGGACTACCTCGAAGCCAAGTACATCCGCACACGACTGCTCTGAGCCTGCCCATGAACATCGGAATCCCCCGCGAAACCCATGCCGCCGAGGCGCGCGTCGCGATGACGCCGGAGACGGTGAAGAAGCTGGCCGCGCAAGGCCACAAGGTGCAGGTGCAGGCCGGTGCGGGCCTGCCCGCCAGCATGACCGACGACGCCTACGCGGCCGCCGGCGCGCAGATCGTCTCGCGCAGCGGCGCCTTCGGCTGCGACGTGGTGCTGAAGGTGCGCTCGCCGCAGGCTGACGAGCTGGGCCTGATGCGCCCGGGCGCGGCGCTGGTCGGCATGCTCGATCCGCACGACCGCGCGGGCCTGGCCGGGCTTGCCGCCGCCGGCCTCACCAGCTTCGCGCTGGAGGCCGCGCCGCGCACCACGCGCGCCCAGAGCATGGACGTGCTCTCCAGCCAGGCCAACATCGCCGGCTACAAGGCGGTGATGATCGCGGCCGACCGCTACCCGCGCTTCTTCCCGATGCTGATGACCGCGGCCGGCACCATCAAGGCCGCGCGCGTGGTCGTGCTCGGCGTCGGGGTGGCAGGGCTGCAGGCCATCGCCACGGCCAAGAGGCTGGGCGCGGTGATCGAGGCGAGCGACGTGCGGCCCTCGGTCAAGGAGCAGGTCGAGTCGCTGGGCGCCAAGTTCATCGACGTGCCGTACGAGAC
>NZ_JAZIBG010000015.1:0-1873 GCF_036621135.1 Aquincola agrisoli | reverse complement strand
TGTGCGCGGCGCTGTCCAAGGCCAGCCTGGTGCTGGCGGTGGTGATGCTCGTGGCCATCATCCTGTGCGTGCAGTACCAGGTCGTCGGGCGCTATGTCTTCAACGACACGCCCACCTGGGCCGAGGGCCTGGCGCTGCAGCTGGTGCTGTACGTCACCGCGCTCGGCGTGGCCGTGGGCGTGCGCGATGCTGGCCACATCGGCCTGGAGTCGCTGGTCTCGCTGCTGCCCGAGGGCCTGCGGCTGAAGATCGAGATCCTCATCCATGCCCTCGTCGCCCTCTTCGGCGGCATCATGGCCTGGAGCGGCTGGACCTGGACCGTGCTGAAGTGGACCGACATCAAGCCCATGCTGGGCGTGCCGGTCGGCATGGACTACCTCGCGCTGGTGGTCGCCGGCGCGCTGATCGTCCTCTTCTCCATCGAGCACATCGTCGCGCTGGTTCGCCACGAGGACGTGCTCCCCGCCTGGCATTGAACGGGCCCCCAAGCTCGCTGTCGCTCGCTACCCCCCGAGGGGGCCGCCCCGCTGGCGGACCGGCGAAGCCGGATCCGCGGCGGGTTGCTTGAGCAAGGCCACCCCTTGCAAAGAAAGTCCGCCATGGAACTCACCGTTCTTTCCGTCGTGTTCGCGCTGCTGCTGTTGCTGGGCGTGCCCGTCGCGTTCTCGATCGGCCTCGCGTCGGTCGCCACCGTGCTGTATTCCGGCATGCCCATTGCCATCGTCTTCCAGAAGATGGTCGGCGGCATGCAGATCTTCTCCTTCCTCGCGATCCCGTTCTTCGTCTTCGCCGGCGAGCTGATGCTCTACGGCGGCATCGCCGACCGCATCGTGCGCTTCGCCAACAGCCTGGTCGGCCACGTGCGCGGCGGCCTGGGCATGAGCAACGTGCTGGGCTGCACCCTGTTCGGCGGCGTCGCGGGCTCGCCGCTGGCCGACGTCTCGGCCATGGGCTCGGTGATGATCCCGCTGATGAAGAAGGAGGGCTACGACGCCGACTACGCAGTCAACGTCACCACCCACTCCGCGCTCGTGGGCGCGCTGATGCCCACCTCGCACAACCTGATCATCTTCACCCTCGCCACCACCGGCATCGCCTCGGTCAGCGTGTTCAGCCTGATCCTGGCCGGCGTCATCCCGGCGCTGATCCTGACCATCTGCAACCTCGTGGCAGCCTACTACGTGGCGGTCAAGCGCGGCTACCCGACGCGCGGCCAGTTCCCCGGCTGGAAGGAGGTGGTGGTGTCGTTCCTGGCCTCGCTGCCGGGCCTGCTGATCGTGGTGATCATCCTGGCGGGCATCCTGTCGGGCATCTTCACCGCCACCGAGTCGGCGGCCACGGCGGTGTTCTGGGCGCTGCTGGTGACGGTGCTGGTCTACAAGACGCTGAGCTGGGAGAACTTCCTCAAGGCCTGCGCCAAGGCCTGCAAGACCACCGGCGTGGTGCTGCTGCTGATCGGCATCTCCTCGGCCTTCGGCTACTTCATGGCGCTGTACGAGGTGCCGCAGAAGACGGGCGAGCTGATGCAGTCGGTGACCACCAGCCCGTGGCTGATCTTCCTGATGATCAACGTGCTGCTGTTCGTCCTGGGCACCTTCCTGGACATGGCCGCGACGATCCTGATCTGCACGCCGATCTTCCTGCCGATCGCGCAGCACTTCGGCATGGACCCGGTGCAGTTCGGCATCGTGATGCTGATCAACTGCGCGCTGGGGCTGAACACGCCGCCGGTGGGGGTCACGCAGTTCGTGGGCTGCGCGATCGGGGGCGTCTCGGTCGGGCAGGTCATGAAGTCGATCCTGCCCTTCTACGGCGCGCTCACCGTGTGCCTGGCGCTCGTCACCTACGTGCCGGCGTTCTCGCTCTGGCTGCC
>NZ_JAZIBG010000014.1:0-105338 GCF_036621135.1 Aquincola agrisoli | reverse complement strand
CCGGGCCCCGGCCCGCCGGCCCCGCGCCCGCCGCGCCCCCGACGGCGGCGCCCGCCGCCCCCGGGGCCGACGCCGACCACCACGTCGAGGTGCTGGCCCGCACGATCTGGGGCGAGGCGCGCGGCGGCTCGCGGCTCGGCATGGAGGCCGTGGCGGCCTGCGTGCTGAACCGGCTGCGGCGCAAGCAGCCCGGCCGCTTCGGCGCCAGCGTGGCCGAGGTGTGCCTGAAGCCGCTGCAGTTCTCGTGCTGGAACGAGGGCGACCCGAACCTGCCCAAGCTGAAGGCGGTGGACGAGCGGGACGAGCGCTTCCGCCTGTGCCTGGAGATCGCCCGGCGCGCGGTGGCCGGCACGCTGGCGGACCCGGTCTCCGGCAGCGACCACTACCACACGGTCTCGGTCTCGCCGGCCTGGTCGGCCGGCCGGCGGCCGGTGCGGCGGATCGACGACCACCTCTTCTTCAACGACGTGCCCTGAGCCCGTCAGCCCGCCGGTCGCAGGTACACCCCGGGTTCGGCGGCGAGCCCGTGCTTGACCTGCCGGCTCAGCGCGTCGGCCAGCACCTCCTCGCGCCCCGCCTCGACCGCGGCGAAGACCTGGGCCGCGACGTCGTCCGGGCTGGCCTTGGGCGCCTCGACGTGGCGCACCAGGTCGGTGTCCATGAAGCCCACGTGCACCCCGACCACCAGCGTGCCCTGGGCCCGCAGCTCGTTGCGCAGGCCGTTGGTCAGCCCCCAGGCGGCCGACTTCGACGTGCAGTAGGTCGAGCCGCCCGGCAGGTTGACCCAGCTGAGGACCGAGAGCATGTTGACGATCGCCCCGCCGCCGTGGGCCGCGAGCACCGGCGCGAAGGCGCGGCTCAGCGACAGCGGGCCGAAGCAGTTCGTCTCCAGCTCCTCGCGCAGTGCCTCGGGGCCGCCCGCGGCCAGCAGCGAGGAGCCCCGTGCGATGCCGGCGTTGTTGATGAGCAGGGTGACGTCGCCGCAGCGCCGCGCCGCCTCTTCCGCGTGCTGCGGGTTCGTCACGTCGAGCTGCAGCGGTTCCACGCCGGCGAGGGTGACGGAGGCCGAATCGCGCGCGGCGGCGTAGACCTTGCGGGCGCCCGCCGCGAGCGCGGCCCGCGCGAAGGCGAGGCCGAGGCCGCGGTTTGCGCCGGTGACCAGCAGGGTGGCATGGCGGATGTCCATGGTGTCTCCGGGGGTGGTGAGGGGGTGGGCCTCAGCCCTGCGCCTTCAGGAAGTCGAGCAGGTCCTGGTTCAGCCGCTCTTTGTGGGTGTCGGTGATGCCGTGCGGGGCGCCGGGGTACACGATGAGCCGGGCGCCCTCCACCAGCCGGGCCGAGCTGCGGCCGGCCGCGTCGATGGGCACCACCTGGTCGTCGTCGCCGTGGATCACCAGCGTGGGCACGTCGAACTTCTTCAGGTCCTCGGTGAAGTCGGTCTCCGAGAACGCCTTGATGCAGTCGTGCGTGTTCTTGTGGCCCCCCATCATCCCCTGCATCCAGAACGAGTCGATCATGCCCTGCGAGGGCTTGGCGCCCGGCCGGTTGAAGCCGAAGAAGGGGCCGGCGGCGAGGTCCTTGTAGAGCTGCGAGCGGTCGGCGACCTGCCCTGCGCGGATGCCGTCGAACACCTCGATCGGCAGGCCGATCGGGTTGGCCGCCGTCTTCAGCATCAGCGGCGGCACCGCGCTCACCAGCACCGCGGCGGCGACCCGGCGCGTGCCGTGGCGGCCGATGTAGCGCGTGATCTCGCCGCCGCCGGTGGAGAAGCCCACCAGCGTGATCGCCTGGAGGCCCAGCTGCTCGATCAGCGTGGCCAGGTCGTCGGCGTAGGTGTCCATCTCGTTGCCGTGCCACGGCTGGCTCGAGCGGCCGTGGCCCCGGCGGTCGTGCGCGATCACGCGGTAGCCTTGGGAGGCGAGGAACAGCATCTGCGATTCCCAGCTGTCGGCCGTCAGCGGCCAGCCGTGGCTCATCACGACGACCGGGCCGCTGCCCCAGTCCTTGTAGTAGATCTGCGTGCCGTCCTGCGTGGTGATGGTGGGCATGGGCGTTTCCTTTGCGGTGGCGGGGAGATGGAAGCATCGTAGGCAGCGCCGCGCCGGGCCGGCACGCCAAGGGGACCGAGCGGCCGCTATGTCTTTGGAGCCATGCGCGCTGCCGCCGGGGCCTGCTAGGGATAAACCCCTGGCCTCTTCGGAGGGAATAAGCCGCCGCTGCCGGAGGTACACAGAGCGCAACCGCCACACCGCCCCATCCGCCGACAGGGCGCACCTTGCCACCCAGGGTGCCGGGCTGCCGCGCGCTGCGCGGGCCGGCGCCGCCAACGCAGGAGAACGTGCCATGAATGCGCGCCATGCCTTGACCTTGGGCCTCGGGGCGATCGTCGCCTCGCAGGCCTTCGCGGAACCGTACCTGCCCGCCATCACGCGGGGCAGCATCGCCGTCACGCTGGAGACCGTCGCCAGCGGCCTCGGCGCCCCCAACTACGCGATCAGCGCACCCGGCGACGCGGGGCGGCTCTTCATCGTCGACCAGGCGGGCGCGCTGCGCGTGCTGCACAACGGCGCGCTGCTGGCCGGCCCCGCGCTCGACCTGCAGGGGCTCATTGGCACCTCGTACAACCCGGCCAGCGCGAACGACGAGCGCGGCTTCCTGGGGCTGGCCTTCCATCCCGGCTACAACGATGCCGCGAGCGCCGGCTACCGCACGCTCTACACCTACAGCAGCAGCCCGCTCGACACCGCGCCCACCTACGCCGCGCCCAACGGCGCCACCCAGGGCTACAAGAACGTGGTCAACGAGTGGAAGATGAGCGCCGCCGACCCGGCCGTGGTCGACCCCGGCTCGCGCCGCGAGGTCATCTCGTTCGGCAAGAACGCCAACAACCACAACGGCGGCACCATCGCCTTCGGGCCGGACGGCTACCTCTACCTCGGCCTCGGCGACGGCGGCAACCGCAACGACGTCGGCCCCGCCCACCTCGAGCCTGGCGGCAACGCGCAGAACCTGGGGACGCCGATGGGCAAGATGCTGCGCATCGATCCGCTGAGCCCCGCGCTCACCGCGGGCAGCGCCAACGCCGTCGCCGCCAACGGGCAGTACCGCATCCCGGCCGACAACCCGTTCCAGGCGGCCGGGCAGGTGGCCGAGACCTTCGCCTACGGGCTGCGCAACCCGTACCGCTTCAGCTTCGACACGCTGAACGGCCAGCTCATCGCGGCCGACGTCGGGCAGAACAACATCGAGGAGATCAACCGCATCGTCAAGGGCGGCAACTACGGCTGGGCGGTGAAGGAGGGCGACTTCGTCTTCGACCGCGCCACCGGCGCCATCGGCCCGCGCACGCCCGGCGATCCGGCCGGGCTGATCGACCCCATCCGGGGTACCCTCGGCACGCTGGAATACGACCACGGCGACGGCATCTCGATCACCGGCGGCTTCGTCTACCGCGGCGGCGACATCCCCGAGCTGTACGGCAAGTACGTGTTCGGCGACCTCGCGCTGCGCTCGGGCCCGCGCGCGGACGGCCGGCTCTTCTATGCCGACCTCGACACCGGCGTGATCCACGAGTTCCTGCTGCCGCAGTTCTCGGCCGGGGTGCTGCCCGACGGGCTCACGGTGCACGGCTTCGGCCAGGACGCCGAGGGCGAGCTCTACGTGCTGGTGACCAACACGCCGGCCAACGGCATCGGCGGCCTGGTGTACCGCGTGGCCGCGGTGCCCGAGCCCGGCACCTGGGCATTGATGGGGCTGGGCCTGGCGGTGGTCGGCGGCCTGGCCGCGCGGCGCCGGCGCGACCCCGGCCGCGCCACCGTGCGGCGCGGCCTGGTGCTCGCCGCGCTGGCCGGCGCAGCGGGGGCCCAGGCGGCGGTGGCCTACGACGAGGCCGTCGACGGGGATCTCTCCAACAGCGGCCTCGCGCCCACCGCCGTCACCTTCGCGCTGGGCGCCAACGACGTCCGGGGCAGCTCCGGCATCACCACGCCCGGCGACGCCTGGCTGGACTACGGACGCTTCGTCGTGCCCGCCGGTGCGCTGCTCACGCGCATCGAGGTGCTGGCCGGGACGGCCGGGGCCGAAGGCGGCGCGCTCTTCTTCGGGCTGCAGGCCGGCGCGCAGGTGACGGTGAGCCCCGGCCCCTACGCCGGCCAGGAAGCCTTGCTGGGCTGGAACCACTTCTCGGCGAACGACGTGGGCAGCACGCTGCTGGGCCCGCAGCTGCCACTGGCCGCCGGCTCCTACGCGTTCTGGATCCAGGACTTCGACTTCGAGGCCGCGCCCTACGCCTTGCGCTTCACGGTGGCGGCGGTGCCGGAGCCGCCGGCCTGGATGACGGCGCTGGCCGGCCTGGCGGCGCTGGCCCTGACGGCGCGCCGGCGCCGGGTGCGCTGAGGCACGGGCGGGTCAGGCCCGGCCCGGGGCGCTGCGCTGCAGCAGCCGGGCCATCACGTGCATGAGTTCAGCCGGCCGCAGCGGCTTGGGGCAATGGGCGTCGAAGCCGGCGGCCATCGCCTCGTCGACGTCCTTCGGCCGGGTGAACGCGGTGAGCGCCACGGCCGGCAGGTGGTCATCCCGCTGCTCGTTCTGCCGGATGTGCCGCATCAGGTCGAAGCCCGTCTTGCCCGGCATGCCGAGGTCGCTCACCAGGACGTCGGGCGCGCAGCCCGGCAGGGCCTGCAGCGCCTCGTCGTGGCTGTGCGCCGTGCTGACGAGTACCCCGCGGTCGGCCAGGATCAGCGCCAGCGCGTGGCAGGCTTCGACATCGTCGTCGACCAGCAGCACGCGCCGGCCCCGCAGCGTGTCGTCCACCAGGCCGGCGTCGGCCAGGTCGCCCAGGGTCGAGTCCTCCGGCGGCGAGGCCGAGGGGCCGGCGTCGGCAGCGGAGGGCGCGGGCGGCAGGTCGACATGGAACACCGAGCCCTTGCCTGGCCCTTCGCTGAAGGCAGAGACCGAGCCGCCGTGCTGCTGCACGAGCTGCTTGACGATCGACAGCCCCAGGCCGAGGCCGCCGTGGGAGCGGTTGGCCCGCGCATCGGCCTGGCTGAAGCGGTCGAACAGGAAGGGCAGGAACTCGCGCTCGATGCCCCGCCCCTCGTCGGCGATCGACAGGCGCAGCCCGTGCTCGGTCTGCTGCAGGCCGATGTGGATCGGCGCGCCGCGCGGCGAGAACTTCGTCGCGTTGCCCAGCAGGTTCCACACGATCTGCTGGAACCGGGCCGGGTCCACCAGCACCGGCAGGTAGGGGCCGGACAGCTCGGTGACCACCTCGTTGTCGTTGTCCTGCAGCGAGGGCTGCAGCGCCTCCAGCGCCGACAGCAGCAGCTCCTGCGGGTCCACCAGCTGCAGCTCGAGCTGCAGCTTGCCGGCGTTCATCCGGGAGGCGTCGAGGATGTCCGAGAGCAGACGGGCCTGCGTGCGGCAGTTGCGCTTGATGGCCTCGAGCCCCTTCTCCAGGAGTTCGGGGTCGGCGCGCCGCTGCAGCACGTGGGCCCAGCTCATCACCGCGTTCAGCGGCGACCGCAGCTCGTGCGAGAGCACCGCGATCAGCTCGTCCTTCATGCGGCTGATGCGCTCGGCCTCGCCGCGCGCGGCCTGCTCCTGCTCGATGAGGTGCGCACGAGCGCGCTCCATGCGCAGGCGTTCGGAGATGTCGACCGCCATCGCCAGGCGCACGCCTTCGGCCGACAGCGGTGCCAGCCGCCAGTCGATGTGCACGGGGGCGCCGGCCGCGTCCAGCAGCGGGAATTCACCCTGCGACAGCGCCTGCGAGGGCTGGCCGAGCCAGGCGTCGATCCGCCCGGCCCAGTCGGGCGGGGCGAAGCGGCTCACGCGCTGGCCGAGCAGCGAGCCCGGATCGCGGCCCAGCAGCTGCGCCATCGCCGGGTTGACCTCGACGAACCGGCCGTCGCCGTCGATCAGGCAGATGCCGCTCGGCGCGTTGGCGTAGATCGCGCGGAACTTGGCCTCGCTCTGGCGCATCGCGTTCTCGGCGATGCGCGTGCGCACGAGCGCCTGGACGGTGGCGACGATCACCGCCGGCTCCACCGGGTGCGTCAGGTAGGCGTCGGCGCCGGCGTCCAGGCCCTTGACCTTGTCCTCGTCGGTCACGAAGGCGGCCGACAGGTGAAGCACCGGCATGCGCGCAAGGCCGTACTGCGTGCGCAGCCGGCGGCAGACCTCGATGCCGTCCATGTCGGGCAGGTGCACGTCGAGCACGATGGCCGACAGGCCCTGGTCGGCCAGGGCCAGCGCCTGGGCGCCGGTGGCCGCCTCGCGGACGCGGAAGCCCACCGAGCGCAGCAGCCGCGAGGTGGCGTAGCGGCTGGCGGGCTCGTCGTTGACCACCATGATCTCGTGCGCGGAGCGGTCGATGGCTCCGGCGGGCGGATGGGCGTCAGTCATTCGGCTCCTCCGTGTCGGGCAGGCCTTCGGGGCGCGGCATCATCGGGACGGTGACGGAGAAGGTGGAGCCCCGGCCGGGCTCGCTGTCCACCGCGACGCGCCCGCCCAGCAGCTCGGCCAGCTGCCGGCTCAGCGACAGGCCCAGGCCGGTGCCGCGCAGGCGCTTCTGGATGTGCGAGTCGATCTGCGCGAAGTCCTGGAAGATCGCGCCCTGGAATTCCGGCGCGATGCCGATCCCGGTGTCCGACACCGAGAAGCGGACCAAGTGGCTGTCGATGCGCTCGGCCGTCACCCGCACCTCGCCCTGCTCGGTGAACTTCAGCGCGTTCGAGATGAAGTTGCGCAGGATCTGCGCGAGCTTCTTGTCGTCGCTGTAGAGGGGGCCCGTGTCGCGCGGCTCCTCGAACACCAGCGCCACCTCGGACTGCGCCAGCATCGGCTTGAACATGCCGCGCAGCGCCGAGAACAGGTCGACCATCTCGAACCAGGCCGGGGAGATGTCGATGCGGCCCGCCTCGACCTTCGCCAGGTCCAGCAGATCGTTCACCATCTCGGAGAACTCGTGCGCGGTGCTGGCGATGTAGCGCACCTGTGTCTCCTGCTCGTCGGTGAGCGGCCCGTCGACGCGGTCGAGCAGCAGGCGGCACAGGCTGCGGATCGAGGCGATCGGCGTGCGGAACTCGTGGCTCATGTACGCCAGGAAGCGGCTCTTCAGCTCGGTCGCCTGCTTGAGCTGCTCGGCGTTGGCGTCCAGCTCCGCGTAGAGCGCGAGCACCCCGCGGTTGGTCTCTTCCAGCTCGTCGCGCAGCGAGGCAAGTTCCGCTTCCTGGGCGGCGATGCGTGCGTGGAGGTCGTCAGACATGGCGTATCACCACGATCGTGGCGTCGTCGCGGCCGCGCTCGTGCTCGCGCAGCAGCCACGCGGCGATCACCGTCGGATGGCGGCGCAGCAGGCCCGGCACCTGGTTGAGTTCCCAGCGGGAGGCGATCCCGTCGGAGTGCAGGATCAGCACCGCATGCTCGGGCCAGGCACAGGCGGCTTCCTGGAGCCGACGCACCTGCAGCCCCACCGTGCCGTGCTGCGACATCAGCGTGCGGCTCTCGACCCCCGAGATGAGCCGCCCCGCGACATTGCCCGCGCCGGCAAAGGCCACGGTGCGCGCCTGCGCATCCAGCAGCGCCATCGCGGCCGCCGCGCCGCGCGTGCCGCGGGCGGCGGCGTGGGCCTGCTCGAGCACGCGGCACGGTCCGTCGAAGGGCGCCGCGCCGAAGGCGGACAGCGCCGCCTCGCCCGCCCGTGCGGCATCCGGCCCGTGGCCCAGCCCGTCGGCCACCATGACCGCCAGGCGTGGGCCGGCCGACGCGACCGACCAGGCGTCGCCGCTGACGGTCTCGCCGGGGGCGGCGACGGCGACCGCGCCGTGCAGGAAGGGGGCTGGGGGCGTGGCGGGCGGGGCCGTCGCGTGCAGGCCGATGCGCGCCAGCACGATCGTGCCGCCGGGCACCTGCGAGTGCACGTCGAAGGTGTCGGCGAGCCGCCGCACCGCACCCAGGCCGGTGCCCGGCGTGCCCGCCGTCGAGTAGCCGTCCTGCAGGCAGGTGTCGACGGCGGCCATGCCGGGGCCGGCATCCACCGACAGGATCTCGATGCAGTGCTCGTCGCCGTCGGCGAGGCAGGCGATCAGCAGCTCGCCTTGCGCGGCGTGCCGCACCAGGTTGTTGCCCAGCTCGGTGGCGACCAGGGCGACCCGGCCGGCGGCCGTCTCGCCGAAGCCGGCCTGCTCCGCGAGGTGGACCGCGGCGCGGCGCGCCTCGCCGACCTGGCTGGGCTCCCGCATCGGGAAGCGGCGGTGCACGCCCATTGCTACTTCCAGCGCGCGATCGTGACGCTGGTCCCCTGGCCAGGGGCCGAGCGCACGTCGAACTCGTTGACCAGCCGCTTGCTGCCCGACAGCCCGAGGCCCAGGCCCTTGCCGGAGGTCCAGCCGTCCGTCAGCGCAAGGCCGATGTCCGGGATGCCAGGCCCCTGGTCGTCGAACCGCAGCCGCACGCCGGTGCGCGCGCCCTCGGAGACCATCTCCCAGTGCATGTCGCCGCCGCCGCCGTAGACCAGCGTGTTGCGCGCGATCTCGCTCGCCGCGGTGACGAACTTGGTCTGGTCGACCAGCGAGAACTTCGCCTGCTGGCTCAGCTTGCGGACGAACTGGCGGGCCGCGACGATGTCGTTTTCGCTGCGGACCGGCATCGACCCGCTAGACGGCGCTGTCAAGGCGATCCTCCCGGGCGGCGGCGCGCAGGATGTCCATGCCGCGCTCCACGTTCATCGCGGTGCGCACGCCGTCGAGGGTGAGGCCCAGTTCCACCAGCGTGATCGCCACCGCGGGCTGCATGCCGACCACCACGGTCGACGCGCCGAGCACCCGCGCGATGCCGGAGATGCTCACGACCATGCGGCCGATGAAGGAGTCGACCATCTCCATCGCCGAGATGTCGATCAGCACGCCGGTGGCGCCCGTCTTCGCGATCGTCTCGGCCAGGTCGTCCTGGAGCGCGAGCGCCATCTGGTCCTGCAGGTCGACCTGGATGGTGACCAGCAGGCAGCGGCCCATCCGCAGGATAGGGATGCGTGTCATGCGGGTTCGGCGGACCGGCTGATCGTGTAGCCGCTGCGCTTGATGGCGATGGCCAGCGCGTCGGCCAGCGTGGCGCGGGTGGTGATGCCGTGCAGCTCGATCCCAAGGTGCACGATGGTCTGGGCGATCTGCGGGCGGATGCCGCTGATGATGCAGTCGGCGCCCATCAGCCGGATGGCGGCCACCGTCTTGAGCAGGTGCTGCGCGACCAGCGTGTCGACCGTCGGCACGCCGGTGATGTCGATGATCGCCAGCTGCGACTCGGTCTCGACGAGGCGCTGCAGCAGCGTTTCCATCACGAGCTGCGTGCGGCTGCTGTCCAGGGTGCCGATCATCGGCACGGCCAGCACGCCGTCCCAGAGCTTGACCACTGGCGTGGACAGCTCCAGCAGCTCCTCCTGCTGGCGCTTGATGATGTCCTCGCGCGCCTGCTGGTACACCGCGGTGCTCTCCTGCGCGATCCTGTCGACGAGCAGCGAGGCCGCCCACAGCACGCGGATGGCACGCTCGGGCTGGCCGCCCAGGGCCTGCTGCACGCGGTTGAACAGCGGCTTCTTGAACGACAGCAGGAACGCCGCCGTTTCCGCCGCGGTGGCGCCCTGTGCCGCGCGCGAGCGCGAGATCGTCCCGATCACCGAGCGCATCGCGGCCCAGGCCGCGCCGTTGTCGAAGTCGGCCGCGTCTCCCTCGCCCTGCAAACCCCGGCTGAAGGCCCGCAGGAATTCGGCCGCTTCGGCCTGCACCGCCTGGGTGGAGCCCTTGGCGCCTGCGGCCGAGCCTTCGGCCAGCCACTCCTGGATCACACCGCTTTCGTCGGACCCGATGAGGCCGGCGATCTCGCGGATATCGTTTGTCATGTTGTTCCCCAACGTTGGCGTATCCGTCCTGCCGGATGCCTGTGCCTGTTTGTATCGCACGTCCTCGTGCGACTGCGGAACATTTTCCGCCAATCACACGCGTCGCGCCGGATTGCTTGTCTCGGGAACGGCAGGGCAAGCGCGGTGCCCGCCTCGGCCAAAGGAGGTACGCCCACCTTCCCCTTCCTGCCCTGGCCCGGGCCGCGCGGGCCTCCTACGCTGTCGTGGAAGGCACGCCGCTGCCGCCAAGGAGAAACTGCATGGCTGGATTGACCTCGCTGGGCCTCGTCCACACGCTGCTCGCCGTCGTGGCCCTCGCCGCCGGGCTGGCGGCCTTCTTCCGGGACGGGGCCATCGTGCCGGGTACCCCGCTCGGCCAGGTCTACGTCTGGACCACCGTGCTGACCTGCCTGACGGGTTTCGGCATCTTCCAGCGCGGCGGCTTCAACGAGGCGCACATGCTGGGCGTGCTCACGCTCGCCGTGCTGGCGCTCGCGGCGCTGGCGCACCGGGGCCGGCTCTTCGGCCGCGCGGCGCCCTACGTCGGCACGGTCGGCATGTCGCTGACCTTCTTCTTCCACATGATCCCGGGCCTGACCGAGACCTTCACGCGCGTGCCGTCGGGCGCGCCGCTGTTCACCGGCCCGGACGATCCCGCGCTGCAGAAGACCGTCGGGGCGTTTTTTGTGCTGTTCCTGGTGGGCGCCACCCTGCAGGTGCGCCGGCTGCGCGCCCGCACCGCGGGCAGCCGGCCCGGCCCGGGCCGCACCCCCGCCACGCCCGCGCCTTAGGCGGGCCGTCGGTCCAGCACCTGGCGCACCTTGCGCGCGAGCGCATCCGCACTGTAGGGCTTGGACAGCAGCTCCACGCCGGCATCGAGCCGGCCGTTGTGCACGATCGCGTTCTCGGTGTAGCCCGAGGTGAACAGCACCGCCAGCCGCGGCAGCCGCTCGCGGGCCCGCCGGGCCAGCTCGGGGCTGCGCAGCGGGCCGGGCATCACCACGTCGGTGAACAGCAGGTCGATCGGCGTGCCGCTCTCGACCACCGTCAGCGCGCTGGCGGCGTCACGGGCCTTCAGCACGCGGTAGCCCAGCTCGCCCAGCATTTCGACGACCGTCTCGCGCACCTGGTCGTCGTCCTCGACGACGAGCACGGTCTCGGTGCCGAGCTGCTGCGCCGGCTCGTCGCCGCCCTGGGGCACGTCTTCCTGCGCCAGGGCGCGCGGCAGGTAGATGCGCACGACCGTGCCCTCGCCGACCTCGCTGTAGATCTTGACGTGGCCGCCCGACTGCTTGACGAAGCCGTACACCATCGAGAGCCCGAGGCCCGTGCCCTTGCCTTCGGGCTTGGTGCTGAAGAAGGGCTCGAAGACGCGGTCGATCAGCTCCGGCGGGATGCCCTGGCCGGTGTCGCTCACGGCCAGCATCACATACTGGCCCGGTCGGACGTCCTCGTTCATGCGGGCGTACTCGTCGTCGAGCATCGCGTTGCCGGCTTCGAGCGTGAGCCTGCCCGGGCCCGACATCGCGTCGCGGGCGTTGATCGCGAGGTTCAGCACCGCGTTCTCGATCTGCCCCGGGTCGACGAAGGTATTCCACAGGCCGCCGGCGACCACGGTCTCGATCTCGACCTCCTCGCCCAGCGTGCGCCGCAACATGTCGTCCATGTTGCGCAGCAGGCGGCCGATGTGGAGCACCTTCGGCTCCAGCGGCTGGCGCCGGCCGAAGGCGAGCAGCTGCGAGGCCAGCTTGGCCCCGCGCGACACGCCGGCCATCGCCTTCTGCACCCGGTCCTGCGCGCGGGGGTTGTCGGCCACGTAGCGCGACAGCAGCTGCAGGTTGCCGCTGACGACCTGCAGCAGGTTGTTGAAGTCGTGCGCGACGCCGCCGGTCAGGGCGCCCAGCGCTTCCATGCGCTGCGCGTGCCGCAGCGCGGCCTGCGCCGCCTCGCGCTGCGCGGACTCGCGCCGCAGCTGGGCCAGCGCATCGGCCAGCTCGGCGGTGCGGTCGTGCACACGCTGCTCCAGCGTCTCGGTGAACCGCTGCAGCGCCTCCTCGGCCAGCCGCTGGTCGGTCACGTCGTAGCCGTCGACGAAGATGCCGGTGACCTGCCCGTCGGCATCCATCAGGGGCTGGTACATCACGTCGACGCGGCGCTCCTCCAGCGCCCCCTCGGGCTGGCGCTGGAGCTGCACCGGCAGGCTGTGGCCGATGAACGGCGTGCCGGTGCGGTAGACCTCGTCCAGCAGGTCGAAGTAGCGCTGGCCGTGCAGTTCGGGCAGCGCCTCGCGCACCGGCAGCCCCATGAGGCTGCGGTGGCCGACGAGCTGCACGTAGGCGTCGTTGACCAGCTCGAACACATGCTGCGGCCCCTGCAGCAGGCACATGAAGCTGGGCGCCTGCTGGAACAGCGCGCGCAGGCGGTCGCGCTCCTCGGTGCGCTGCTTCACCTCGGTCGCCAGCCGTTCGTTGGCCTGCTGGCGTGCGTCGAAGACGTCGGCGCTCGCGAGGCCGGAGGCGATCTGCCCGGCGATCAGCCGCAGGAAGCCGAGGTAGTGCTCATCGGCGCGGCGGTAGGGGTTCAGGCCCACCACCAGCGCGCCGAGCGGGCGCCCCATGCCCTGGCCGATCAGCGGCACCAGGGCGGCCTGCGAGGGCGGCCGGTCGAAGGGGCCCCGCGGGCGGTCCTCGAGATGGCCGATGTCGATCACCTCGCAATCGCCGCCGCGCCAGAGTTCGCCCAGGGTCCACAGGCCGTCGTCGGCCGCCAGGCGTTCGGGGGCGATGGCATGGCCGGCGGCGACGCCGCCCGCGCAGCCCAGCGTGGCGGCGCCCTTGTCGCCGCAGAACAGGTAGCCCAGGCAGAAGGGCAGGTCGCGGGCGCTGGCCGCCAGCGTCCGCGGCACGGCCCGCAGCACGGCGTCACGGCCCTCGGCGATCGACAGGCCGGCGGCGAGGTCGCGCAGCGAGGTCAGCCGGCGGTCGCTGAGCACCCGCTGCGTCTCCTCGGTGACCGCGCAGAACACGCCCTCCACGCGGCCGGTGTCGCCGATGAGCGGGCTGTACGAAAAGGTGTGGTACGTCTCCTCCGGGTAGCCATGGCGCTGGAGAACGAGCAGCAGCGCGCGGTCCCAGGTGGCCTCGCCGCGCTCGTAGACGGCCCGCAGCCGAGGTTCGATGTCGGGCCAGATCTCGGCCCACAGATCGCGGGTCGGCATGGCCAGCGAGCGCGGGTGCTTGTCGCCCAGCGTCGGGCGGTAGGCGTCGTTGTAGAAGAACGCGACGTCCGGGCCCCAGCCCAGCCACATCTCGAAGCGCGAGGTGAGCAGCAGCCGGATGGCGACCTTCAGCGCCTGCGGCCACTGGGCCGGCGGGCCGAGCGGCGTGGCAGCCCAGTCGTGGGCCTTCATCAGCTGCGCCATCTCGCCTTCGCCGATGAAAATGCCGTCAGGGCCGTCGTCGAGGGCCAGCGCGGTGCCAGCCAGGCGGGGACCGGAGGAGGGCTCGGTGCCGGCCGAGGTCGATCGGTGCTGTGGGTTCATGCTGCAGGAGGGATAGGGGTCGGCGCACGCTGGCAAGCAGCAGGCCCGATGGACCCCGACGTCCCGCGTTTTGCCTTATCCCCATGCCTGCGTCCTATCGTCGCAACGGATACGATTCTGCCCCCGGGTGCGGCCCGGGCCCCCCTTGTTACCGGAGTGCCGCTTGGCCAAAGAAGAACTGATCGAAATGCGAGGCGTCGTCTCGGAGGTGTTGCCCGACTCGCGCTACCGCGTGACCCTGGAGAACGGCCACTCGCTGGTGGCCTATACCGCCGGCAAGATGCGCAAGAACCACATCCGCGTGCTGGCGGGCGACCGCGTGTCGCTCGAGCTGTCGCCCTACGACCTCTCCAAGGCGCGGATCAGCTTCCGCCACCTCGACCGCTGACGCCGGCCGCAGGGCCGCGGGCGCTCAGCGGCCCTGCCATTGCGGCGCGCGGCGCGCCGTGAAGGCCTCGACGCCCTCGCGGAAATCGCGGCTGCCGTAGCAGCGGCGAACCAGGTCGTCGGCCTCCGGCAGCCCCGCCGCCGTGAGCCGGCGCAGGCCTTCCTTCGCCGCGGCCTGGGTGACCGGCGCGAGCGACAGCAGCCGGTCGCACAGCCGGGCCAGCGCGGGCGGCAGCGCATCGGCCGTGCACACCTCGTGCAGGTAGCCGCAGGCCTGGGCCTCGGCGGTGTCGAGCACCTCCGCCAGCACCAGCATGCGCTTGACGCGCTGCGTTCCCCAGGCCGCCTGCAGCCGTGCCAGGTTGGCGATCGACAGCGTGTTGCCCAGCGTCTTCGCGATCGGCACCCCGAAGCGCGCCGACGGCGTCGCGAGGCGGAAATCGCAGGCCGTCGCGATGGCCAGCCCGCCGCCGACCGCCCAGCCCTCGATCACCGCGACGGTGGGCATCGGCAACGCCTCGATGAGCGCGATGCCCTCGTCGATGCGCCGCTCGTAGGCCACGCCGTCCTCGCCCCCCGCCTCGCCGCTGCCGAAGCCCAGGAACTGGGCGATGTCGGTGCCGGCGACGAAGGCCTCGCCGCCGGCGCCGCGCAGCACCGCCACCCGGGCCGTGCGCTGCGCCGCCAGCTGCCGGCAGTGCGCGGCGAGCTGCTCGTACATCGCCCAGGTCATCGCGTTGCGCGCGGCCGGGCGGTCGAAGGTGAGGGTGGCGACGGCGCCGTCCTGCACCAGGACGACCCGGCCATCGGGCGCGCCGCCGCTCATCGCCCGAACGCGCCGGCCGCGGCCAGCGCCTGGCGCTCGTCGTCGCCGATGCCGTACTCGGCCAGCACCTCTTGCGTGTGCTCGCCCAGCAGCGGCGGATGGCGCCGCACCTGCTGCGGCGTGCCCTGCAGCTTCACCGCGAAGCCGATGTTCGGCACCTTGCCTTCGATCGGGTGGTCGATCTCCATGCGCATGCGGCGGTGGCGCCCGTGCTCGCTGTCGAAGGCCTGCGGGTAGGTGAGGATCGGGCCGGCCGGGATGCCTTCGGCCAGCAGCCGCTCGATCCAGCGCTCGCTGGTGTCGGCCGCGAAGCTGCGCTCCAGTTCCTCGACCAGCACGAGCCGGTTGGCCAGGCGCAGCGGCACGGTGGCGAAGCGCGCGTCGGCCAGCAGGTCGGGGCGCTCGATCACGCGGCACAGCGTCTGCCACAGCTTCTGGTTGGTCGCGCCCATCACGAACCAGCCGTCGGCCGCCTTCATCGCCTGGTACGGCGCGCTCATGCGGTTGGCCGTGCCCAGCGGCTCGGGCTCTCGGCCGGTGCCCCAGTACTCGGAGATGTCCCACACCGAGAAGGCCAGCGCCGAATCGAACAGCGACGCATCGACGTACTGGCCCTGCCCCGTCGCCTTGGCGCCGATGTAGGCCGACAGCATCGCGTAGGTGGCGAAGAGCGCGCAGCCGATGTCGGCCACCGGCACGCCGGCCTTCACCGGGGCGCTGCCCGGGTAGCCCGTCACGCTCATCACGCCCGACATGGCCTGCGCCATCAGGTCGAAGCCGGGCCGGCCGGCCCAGGGGCCGGACTGCCCGAAGCCCGAGATGCTCACGTAGACCAGCGCCGGGTTGAGCGCGGCCAGCGTGTCGTAGTCGATGCCCAGGCGCTTCATCACGCCGGGGCGGTAGTTCTCGACCAGGATGTCGGCTTCCTTGGCCATGCGGTAGAGCACCTCGCGGCCGCTCTCGGACTTGAGGTCCAGCGTCACGCTGCGCTTGTTGCGGTTCATGTTCAGGAAGCCCATGCTGTCGGGCCCCTTCATCTTGAAGCCCATCGCGCCGCGCGTCTGGTCGCCGCCGCCGGGCGGCTCGATCTTCACCACATCGGCGCCCAGGTCGGCCAGCAGCATGCAGGCGTAGGGGCCAGCCATCACCTGGCTCACGTCGAGCACACGCACGCCGGCCAGCGGCAGGGGCCGGGCGGCGGGGTCGGGTCGGGGGGCTTGGGTGGTCGTCGTCATGGCATCGGTCCTGGTTTCGAAGGAGGGGAGGGAGGCGTTCAGGACTCGAGGCGCACGCCGGCGTCCTTGACCACCTTGCCCCACTTGGCGTGCTCGCTGACGATGAACGACGCGAATTTCTGGCTGCTGCCGCCGGCATCCTCGGCGCCGAACTCCTCGAGCTTCTGCGCCACGTCGGGCATCGCGAGCACGCGGTTCACGTCCTCGTTCATGCGCTGCACGGTCTCGGCCGGCATGCCGCGCGGGCCCACGAGGCCGTACCACGAGGCGGCATCCAGGCCGGGGAAGCCCGATTCCGCCAGCGTCGGCACGGTGGGGTGGCTCTTCGCCCGCTGCAGCCGCGTCTGGGCGACCGCGATGGCCTTGCCCTGCTTCACGAAGGGCGTGGCGGCGGTCATGGTGTCGAAGGCGTAGTCGATCTGCCCGCCGAGCAGGTCGACGATCATCGCGCCCGAGCCCTTGTAGGGCACGTGCACCGCATCGAGCTTGGCCGAGAGCTTGAACATCTCGAAGGCCAGGTGCTGGGCCGAACCGATGCCCGACGAGCCGAACGACACCTTGCCCGGGTTGCGCCGGCACAGCTCGACGATCTCCGGCAGCGTGCGCACGGCCTGCCGATCGCTGCAGGTGAGCATGTTGGGCGTGACGCCGACCAGCGCGATCGGGGAGAAGTCGCGGCGCGGGTCGTAGCGCACGTTCTGCAGCAGGGCCGGCGCGATGGCGTGGCTGTTGACGTGCGCCATCAGCAGCGTGGTGCCGTCGGGAGGCTGCTTGGCCACGTGGTCGGCGGCGATCACGCCGGTGGCGCCGGGCTTGTTCTCGACGTTGATCGTCGTGTTCCAGAGCGTGCCCAGCTTCTGGCCGATCACGCGCGCCAGCACGTCGGTGCCGCCGCCCGGCGCGAAGCCGACGACGATGCGCACCGGGCCGGCCGGCAGCGGCGAGGCGCGCAGCAGGGCGGGGGCGGCGAGGGCGGCCGCGCCGGCCAGGGTGAAGGTTCTGCGTCGCATGGGGCTTGTCTCCTGCCGTCGGGGCGGCGTTGTGCAATGCGCCGACTATTCGCGATCGGCCCCGCCGCGGCCATCGCTATTTCGGCGATGCAGCGTTCGCGGTTGGCGTAGGCGCCAGCACCTGGACGACGGCCTGCGCCGCCCGTGAGAGCGCCGCCTGCGGCCGGTGGCACAGCAGGAACTGGCGTGCCACCCAGTCGCCCTCGATCGGCACGCGCACGAAGCGGGTGCCGCCGGCCACGCTGCGCGCCACGGCCTGGGGCATCACGCCGATGCCGAGGCCCTGCGCCACCAGCGCCGCGATGCTGTCGAATCCGCCCACGCGCATGCGCATGCGCAGGATGCGCCCGGCCTCCTCGGCCAGCCGCTCGAGCGACAGCGAGATCGCTGAGCCCTCGCCGAGGCCGATGAGGTCGCAGCCGAGGATGTCGTCGAGCGTGACGCTGCGTCGGCCCGCCAGCGCATGGCCGCGCGCCGCGACGGCGACGAGCCGGTCGCCGCGGTAGGGCCGCGAGGGCAGGTCGACGGCGCCGAGGCCGGCCTCGTAGATCCCGATGTCGACCACGCCGCGCTTGAGCGCCTGCTGCACGATCTGGCTGTTCATCTCCTGCAGGTCGATGCGCACGCCGGGGCACTCGGCCGCGCAGCGCTCGATGTCCTGCGGCAGGAACTGGATCACGGCCGACTTGGGCGCGGCCACGCGCACCACGCCCTGCGCGCCGCCGCGGTACGAGGCGGCGTCGTCCTGCATGCGCACCACCGTGTGGGTGATGCTGCGCGCGTGGGCCAGCATCGCGCGGCCGGCATCGGTGAGCGCCATGCCGTGCGGCCGGCGCTCGAACAGCGGCAGCCCGAACTGCGATTCCAGCTCGAGGATGCGCCGCGAGGCCGCGGCGGGCGCGATGTGCACCCGCTCGGCCGCGCGCGTCACGCCGCCGAGCTCCGCGGTGGCGATGAAGAGCTGGAGCGTCGTCAGGTCGAAGTGGAGGCGGGCCGGGCGGCCGTCGTCCGCGGGCGGGGTGGGCATGCAGGGTCGGGGGATGCGGAGCTGCTGATTGTGGCGTCCGTGGAGGCAATTCACCCACCGCAGGGCGGGCGGATCCACCCCCGGCAGCTTGGTGCCCTCCACCCATGGAGGCAGCGGCGCCCGCCGCCGAAATCTCCCGCGAGAAGGCTCGCATGTGGCGAGCCCATGGGAAATCACATGAAGCGCTTGTGCAGCATCGTTGCCGCGATGGCCCTGCTGATGATGGCGGCGGGGGCCCAGGCCGCCGCCGAGGTGCGGCTCGCCGCGTGGAAGGTCGTGGCCGCGGCGTCGCTGCCGGGGGGCCTCGTGCGGGAGCAGCTCGAACCGGTGGACCGCGTGCTGCCGGGCGACACCATCGAGTACCAGGCCACCTACGCCAACGGCAGTGCCGCCCCCGCGCGCAACGTGCAGGTGACGCTGCCCATCCCGCAGGCCGGGCTGGTGTGGCAGCCGCCGGCCGGCGCGCCCGATACGGCGGTTCAGGCGAGCCTGGACGGCGAGCGCTTCGAGGCCGTGCCGCTGATGCGCGCCGAGGTGATGCCCGACGGCCGCCGCGTGATGCGCCGCGTGCCGTTGGGCGAATACCGCTTCCTGCGCTGGCAGCTGGGCGACCTGCCCGCCGGCGCCACCCGCAGCGTGCGTGCGCGCATGCAGTTCGCCGCGCCCGCAGCGGCTTCCGCCGTCGCGCCGCGCTGAAGGGAGACGTGATGTACGACTGGATCAAGCTGGCCCTGCGCGTCTCGATGCGCGACCTGCTGGCGCTCTGGCTGCTCGGCGTGGTGGCGCTGTGCCTCGGGCCGCAGGCCTTCGCCGCGGCGCCCGCCGGGCTCGCGATCGGCAACCAGGCCACGGCGACCTATTCGGACGGCGCCGCGGTCACCCGCACCGTCACCTCCAACACCGTGCTCACCACGGTCCAGCAGGTGGCCGGCGTGGGCCTGGCGGCCAACAACACCAAGACGGTGTCGATCGGCGGGCAGGTGGCCTATCCGCATACGCTGACCAACACCGGCAACGGGCCGGACGGCTTCGCGCTGTCGTCCAGCGGCAGCGGCACCTTCGCGTTCGCGAGCGTGCTGTTCTTCGCCGATGCCAACGGCGACGGCGTGCCCGACAACGCGGTGCCGATCACCGGCACCGGCACGCTGGCCATGGGCCAGGCCTTCAAGTTCGTCGCGGTGGGCGTGGTGCCCGCCACCGCCGTCGCGGGCAACACGAACGCGCTGGCCGTCACCGCCACCAGTGCCTTCGCGCCCGCCGTCAGCGCGACGGCGACTGACGCCACCACCGTCACCGGCCAGGCCGTCGTCGGCGTGACGCAGTCGCTCGACGTGACCCAGGGCCCGTCGCCGGCCAGCGGCCGCACCATCACCTTCACCTACACCAATACCGGCAACACGACGGCGTCCAACGTCACGCTGTCCGAGGTGCTGCCGTCCGGCATGGCCTACGTGGCCGGCAGCGGCCGCTGGAGCGGCGCGGGCGCCACCGTGCTGACCGATGCCGATGCGTCCGACAACCAGGGCGGCATCGTCTACGACTTCGCCGGCTCGCCGACGAACCGCGTCACCGCCGTCATCGCCTCCGTGGCGCCGGGCGCCACCGGCACCGTGAGCTTCAAGGTCGACATCGCCCCCAACCTGCCGGCCGGCGCGCACCCGGCCACCGCGGCCACGGTGCGCTACGGCTACCACGACGGTGCGGCCGCGCTGGCCACCGTCGCCGCCAACACGGTGCAGTACACGGTGCAGGCGGGCGCCGGCGTCACCCTCGCGGGCGCGACGGTGGCGGCGGTGCCGCAGGGCGGCGTGGTGGTGTTCACCGACCTGTTGACCAACACTGGCAACACGACCGACAGCTTCGACCTCGCCACGCTGGCCTCCAGCTTCCCGGCGGGCACGACCTTCCAGTTCTTCCAGCCCGGCGGCCTCGTGCCGATGCTGGACAGCAACGGCAACCAGACGCCCGACACCGGACCGCTGGCGCCGGGCGCGACCTACGCCGTCGTGGTCCGCGCGACGCTGCCGCCTGGCGCGACGGGCGGCCCGTACGCCGTGCAGGTGCAAGCCACCTCGCGCACCGACGCGTCCGTGCAGGCCACCGCCACCAACACGCTGACGGGCGTCAGCAGCAGCGGGGTCGACCTGACCAACAACACCGCCGGCGCGCTCGCGCCGGGCTACGGCCCGGGCGTCGAGGCCCTCGCCGCGGTGTCGCTGCCGGCCGCGCCCGGCAGCACTGTCCGCTTCACGCTGGTGGCCACCAACGGCAGCACCGTCGCCGACACCTACCAGCTGCAGGCGAGCACCGACGCGGGCTTCGCGACGCAGGTGCTGCCTGCCGGCTGGAGCGTGGTGTTCAAGCGTGCCGACGGCTCGGTGGTCGACAACACCGGCGTGGTCGCCAGCGGCGCCTCGTCCACCGTCTACGCCGACGTGACCGTGCCCGCGGGCGCCGCGGCCGGCACGACGCAGCTCTACTTCCGCGCGCTGTCGCCCACCACCGGCTCGGCCGACCGCCTGCACGATGCGGTGGTCGTCGGCCTGCAGCGCGGGCTGGGCCTCACGCCCAACCACACCGGCCAGGCCGTCGCCGGCGGCACCATGGTCTACGCCCACATGCTGACCAACACCGGCACTGCCGCCGAGGGCGACGGCGCCGGCAGCAGCGTCGCGCTGGCGGTGGCCAACAGCGCGCCGGGCTTCACCGCCGTCATCTACTGGGACCGCAACAACGACGGCGTGCTCGATCCCTCCGACCCGGTCGTCACCGACCTGTCCCAGCTCACCGGCGGCAGCAACGGCGCCAGCACGGCGGCCGGGCTGGACGTGGGCGAGAGCGCGCGCCTCTTCGTCAAGGTGACCGCGCCGGCCGGCGCGGCGGTGGGCGCGGCCAACACCACCACGCTGACCGCCACCACCACCGGCCTGCTGGGCGGCGTGGCCGCCCCGCCGCCGGTGGCGGCGACGGCATCGACCGCGGTGATCGCCTCGAACGTGCTGCTCGTCAAGCAGCAGGCGCTCGATGCCAACTGCGACGGCACGCCGGAAGGCAGCTACACCATGGCGCCCATCGTCAGCGGCGCGCAGCCGGGCATGTGCCTGTGCTACGAGGTGACGGCGACCAACGCCGGCCCGGTCGCGGTCACCGACCTGGTCCTGAGCGATGCCGTCCCGGCCTACACCGTCTACAGCGCGACGCTGGCCGCCTCGGCCACGGCGGGCAGCGTGACGGCGCCGGCCGACGGTGCGATGGGCATGGTGCAGGCCAGCGTGGCCTCCCTGGCGCCGGGGCTGTCGGTGACGCTGCGCTTCGGCGTGCGCATCGTGCCCTGACGCGGGCGCCTGCGGCTTTTCCCCCCACCACGCGACCCGCCCCCGCGCCGCCCCGCCGCTTCCCGATGACGACGCAGCTCGGCTCCTGCCGGCGCGCGCTGGCCGCCGCATGCCGCATCGCCGCCGTGGCGGCGGTGCTGGCCGGCGCGCTGGCCGCCCCGCCGGCGGCCGCGCAGGCACCGACACGCACGGTGACGGCCGGCGCCCGGCTGGACTACGTCGATCCGGCGCCCCGCGCCGCGATGCGGCAGGTCTCCAACGAGGTGGTGGCCGCCGTCTGGCCTTCGACGGCCACGGTCGCCTTCTACGACGCCGGCTTCCGCGTGGTGCTGCGTACCGCCGCGGCGGGCCAGCGCCTGCACGTGCAGGCCGTCGCGCCCGGCTGCAACGCCACCAGCGGCATCGACCAGGTGGCCGTGCGCATCGTCTCCGGCGACACGCAGCGCAGCGTCGTGGTGCAGGCCACCGAGACCGATCACGGCTCGGGCGTGTTCCGCGCCGAGGTCGAGCCGATGGCGATGGGGCAGGACGACGGCAGCGGCGACACCATGTGGGCCGAGCTCGAGGGCTGCGGCGCCACGGTGCGCGGGGCGCTGGAGGTCGATTCCGGCGGTGTCGTGTTCGACAGCCGGGGCAACCAGCCGCTCTCCGGCGCCAAGGTCACGCTCATCGACGTCGACGGCAGCACCAACGGCGGCACGCCCGGCGCACCCGCGCGGGTGCTGGCGCACGACGGCGTCACGCCGGCGCCGTCGACGGTGACCACCGGCATCGACGGCCGCTACCGCTTCCCGCAGCTGGGCCCCGGCCGCTACCGCCTGCTGGTGGAGGCGCCGGGCTACCAGTACCCGTCGGCGGCCGACCCCGCCGGCCTGCCCGCGCGCCGGCGCCTGCATGCCTCCCTCTCGTTCGGCAACGAGTTCGCCATCCAGGCCGACACCGCCTTCCCGCGGCACGACGTGCCGGCCGATCCGATGCTCAAGTCGCTGATGGTGCAGGCCAGCGTCTCGCGCCACCTGGCCGAGGTGGCGGAGTCCGTCGTCTACACGCTGGTCGTCAAGAACGCAGGGGAGTCGGTGCTGGATGCGGTGACCCTGTCGGCCCGGCTGCCGCAGGGCTTCGCCTACGTGCCGGGCACGCTGCGCCGGCCGGGCGGCGAGGCGTTGCCCGAGCCCGAGGGCGGCCGCGGGCCGGCGCTGCGCATGCGGCTCGGCCGGCTGGCGCCCGGCGGCACGCAGACGCTCCAGCTGCGTGCGCTCATCGGCCCGATCGCGCTGCAGGGCGATGGCCGGCTCGTCGCGCAGGCGCGCGCGGAGTGGCCTGCGCTCGTCGGCAGCAATGCCGCGCGCGTGCAGGTGAAGGTGCAGCCCGGTGTCTTCACCGACAAGGCGATGGTGCTCGGCACCGTGTTCGCAGACTGCAATGCCAACGGCATGCCGGACGACGGCGAACCCGGCGTGCCCGGCGTGCGCCTGCTGCTGCAGGACGGCAGCACCGCCGTCACCGACGCCAGCGGCCGCTACAGCTTCTACGGGCTGCGGCCGCGCACGCATGTGCTGAAGGTCGACGGCACCAGCCTGCCGGCGGGCGCATCGCTGCTGGCGCTCTCGGCCCGGCATGCGGGCGACGGCGCCACGCGCTTCGTCGATCCGCAGCCCGGCGAGCTGCACCGCGCCGACTTCGCGATCGACCGCTGCGATGCGCCGATGCGCGGGCTGCTGGCGGCGCGGGCGGCGCGGCTGCGCACCGACCGCGAACTGGAGAGCGCCCTGAAGACCGAGCTGACGCCCGACGATCAGGCCCGTGCGCTGGGCGATGTGCGTGCGCTGCAGGCCAGCGGCCTGGTGGGCACGCGGCCGGGCGAGGCAGCGGAGGCCGCGGTGTCCTCCGGGGCGCCTGCGTCGATGCGGGTGCCGGTGCCTGCCGCGCCGCCGGCCTCCGCCGCGGAGGCCCCGGCCGCCGATGTGGGCGACGGCGACACGCTGCAGGCCCTGGCCGCGCAGCTCGACCCGTCGCTCGGCTTCCTCGACCTGCAGGACGGCCAGGCCGTGGCGGGCCGGTCGGTGCTGCTGCGCGTGAAGGGCCGGGCAGGCGCCCGCATCACGCTGGCCGTCAATGGCCAGGCCATTGGCGAGGACCGCGTCGGCGAGCGCGTCCGCCAGGACGAACGCCAGATCGAGCTGCGCGAATACGTGGGCGTGCCGCTGCAGGCCGGCACGAACACGCTGACCCTGACCGAGCACGACGGCTTCGGCAACGAGCGCGGCCGCCAAACGCTGGCGGTGCGGGCGCCGGGCGCCCTCGCGCAGCTGCGGCTGGTGGTGCCGCAGGCGCCCCAGCAGGCCGATGGCGAGGGCGTGGCCGCGGTGGGCATCGAGCTGCTCGACGAACACGGCCTGCGCGTGGCCGGCCGCCTGCCCGTCACGCTGCAGGCCAGCCGGGGGCAGTGGGACGTGGCCGACCTCGATGCGCTCGCGCCCGGCGTGCAGACCTTCGTCGAGGGCGGGCATGCGGTCCTCGGGCTGCGTGCGCCGGCACAGGCGGGCGACGCGACGCTGGCCGCCGCGGCCGGCGCCGTGCAGGCCACCGCCCGCGTGCGCTACGAGCCGGCGCTGCGCCCGCTGCTGGCGGCCGGCCTGCTGGAAGGCACGATCGACCTGCGCCGCCTGGTCGGCAAGGGCCTGCAGCCCGCGGTGGCGGAAGACGGCTTCGAGCAGGCGCTGCAGGCCCAGGCGCACGGCGAGCGCACCGGCGCCCGCGCGGCGCTGTTCCTCAAGGGCAAGGTGCGCGGCGACGCGCTGCTGACGCTGGCCTACGACGCCGACAAGGACACGGGCGAGCGCCTCTTCCGCGACATCCAGCCCGACGCCTTCTACCCGGTCTACGGCGATGCGTCGGTCAAGGGCTTCGACGCGCAGTCCACCGGCAAGCTCTACGTCAAGGTCGAGCGCGGCGCCTCGTTCGTGCTGTACGGCGACTTCACGACCCAGCCCGCGGCGGCGCAGCCGGCGCGCCAGCTCAGCGCCTACCAGCGCAGCCTGACGGGGTTGAAGGCGCAGCACGAGGCCGGGCCGGTGCGCGCCACCGTGTTCGCCAGCCGCGACGGCACGCGCCAGCGTGTGGTCGAGCTGCGCGGCAACGGCACCTCGGGCCCTTATGCGCTGGGGCTCGGCGGCGCGCGTGTGAACAGCGAGCGCGTCGAGCTGCTGGTGCGCGACCGCCACCAGCCCGCGGTGGTGCTGCGCAGCACGCCGCAGCAGCGCTTCACCAACTACGAGTTCGATGCCTTCACCGGCAGCCTGCTGCTGCGCACGCCCGTGCCCAGCCTCGACGCGGACCTGAACCCGGTATCGCTGCGCGTCACGGTCGAGGTGGAAGAGGGCGGACCGGCGTTCTGGGTGGCGGGCGCCGAGCTCGAGGCCGACCTCGGCGAGCGGCTGGCCGTCGGCGCCTCGGTGGTGCGCGACTGGAATCCCCTGGCCCCCTTCCAGATGGCCGGCGTGCATGCCAGCGCCCGGCTGGGCGAACGGACCACGCTGTTGGCCGAGGCCGCCCGCACCCGCGGCGACGGCGGCCTGGCCGCCCAGGCCGAGGGCACGCCGGCGGCCGGCACGGGCCAGGCCCAGCGGGTGGAGCTGCAGCACGACGGCGACGCGCTGAAGCTGCGCGCCTTCGCCGGCCGCAGCGAGCGCGGCTTCCTCAATGCGGGGTCGTCGCTCAACGCCGGCCGCAGCGAGGCGGGGTTGAAGGCGAGCTGGTCGATCGACGAGCGCACCCGCGTGCTGGCCGAGGCGCTGCACACCGCCGACCTGGCCAGCGATGCGCAGCGCGACGGCGTGCTGCTCGGCATCGAGCGCAGCCTGGGCGAGGGCTTCAAGGCCGAGGTCGGCGTGCGCCGCGTGCTCGGCCGGCCGCCCGCCGGCGGCGAACGGCAGGACACGCAGAGCGTGCGCGGCAAGCTGTCGGGCGCGCTGCCGGGGTGGACGGGCGCCTCGGCCTACGTCGAGGCCGAGCAGGACGTGCACGATGCCCGGCGGCGCCTGCTGGCCGTGGGCGGCGATTGGCAGATGCCCGGCAGCGCGCGCCTGTATGCGCGGCACGAGCTTGTCTCGTCGCTGGGCGGCCCCTACACGCTCGATCCGGCGCAGCGCCGCCACACCACACTGGTGGGCCTGGATGCCCCGGCCGGCCGCGAAGGCCGCGCGTTCAGCGAGTACCGCGCGCGCGATGCGATCAGCGGCCGCGAGGCCGAGGCCGCGATCGGCCTGCGCAACCGCTGGCCGCTGGCCGAGGGCCTGCGCATCGACACCACGCTGGAGCGTGTGCACGCGCTCCAGCGCGCCGAGGAGCAGGCCGCCACCGCCGCCACCGCGGCCATCGAGTACACGGCCGACCCGCTGTGGAAGGGCACCGCGCGCCTGGAGCTGCGTGATGCGGCCGTGGGCGGCAGCGGACTGGGCTCGCTCGGCGTGGCGCGCAAGCTGGCGCAGGACTGGACCTTCCTCGGCCGCTTCGTGCACGCCGAGGCGCGCGGCAACGACGGCGCGCCGGACCGCGTGCAGCAGCGGCTGCAGCTCGGCATGGCCTTGCGCGGCAGCGGCGACCGGCGGATCAACGGCCTGGGCCGCTACGAGCACAAGCGCGAGGAAGGCCTCGCGCAGGGCGGTTCGCTGCACGCGGCCGGCATCGCCGCCGGCGGGCGGCGCACCGTGCATACCGTCTCGGTGCACGCCGACCAGCAGCGCACGCGCGACCTCGTACTCAGCGGCCACTACGCCGCCAAGCTGGTGGAGGAGCGCATCGACGGCCTGGGCGTGCGCAGCGCCGCGCAGCGCGTGGGCGGCCGCGCCACCTGGGCGCTGGGCGATCGCTGGGATGTCGGCCTGGCCGCCAGCGTGATGGGCGATGCGCGCCTGCGCAGCCGCGCGGTGTCGGCCGGCGCCGAGCTGGGCTGGCGCGTGCAGGACAACCTGTGGGTCTCGCTCGGCCACAACGTGCGCGGTTTCCACGACCGCGAGCTGTCGGGCGGCGACGTCACGCGGCGCGGCGCGTACCTGCGCGTGCGCTTCAAGTTCGACGAACGCCTGCTGTCGGGGCTGGAGGGATGATGGGCCTGGGATTTCTGCGATCGTTGTGCCGGCGCGCTGCGCCGCTGCTGGCCCTGCTGCTGGCGATGGCGGCGTTGGCGCCCGCGCCGGCGCTGGCCTGCGCCGACGGCGGCTGCGTGTCCGCCGGGCCGCGGCTGGCCAGCGTCGGCAGCAGCCGCGGTGCGCTGCTCAACGCGCTCGTCAACCAGCTCACCGGCTCGTCGCTCAACCTGACGGTGGCCGACTGGAACAGCGTCGCGGCCGGCGACGTGAGCCTGCTGAGGCTGCTGAACGCGCTGCAGGCGCGGCTGGGCGTCTCGTCGCCTGCCACGGCGCTGACGACAAATGCCAGCCTGGCGGACGTGGTGGCGGCGGCCGCCACGGCGGCGACCGGCGAGAACAGGACCGCCCTGGCGGCGGCGCTGGGCCCGCTGCAGTCGGGCCTGGGCCTGGCCGCGGGCTCGATCCGCCTGGGCGACCTGCTCGTCACCGACGGCGGCCTGGGCGAGACGCGCATCAACACGCTGTCGCTCGTCACCGGCGCGGTCCAGCTCTACAACCGCAGGAACGTGGCGACGACGAGCGCACCGGTCACCGTGTCGGGTGCCGACCTGGGGCTGGGCAGCGTGCTGCAGCAGGTCAAGCTGCAGGCCCAGGTGGTGGAGCCGCCCGTCTACGTGTGCGGGCCGGCGGGCAGCAGCTTCCACACCGCGACGATGCGGATCAAGCTCGACATCGACCTGGTGTCCCTCAACGTCAATACCGGCGTGCTCACCGCGCTGGTGGGCATCTCCAGCGCCACGCTGCAGCTGGCGCACCTGGACCTGTACCTGGAGGTGGCCCGGGCCAACGGCATCATCGCCGCGGTGGATGCGGTGTCGGGCGCGCTCAGCGTGCAGGCGACGCCGGGCGTGGCCGACGTGTACCTCGGCCTGATCGACGACGCGCTGTTCTACAACCGTGCCCGCGCGATCAACCCCGCGACGGACCTCAAGCCCGCCGTCATCGGTGCGCTGAAGATCAACGCGCTGCCCGCCGTGGCCGTCACCGCCCGGGCCGCCGCGCGCGGCCAGGCGCCGTCGGCCAGCATGCTCAGCTTCAACGGCCCCTATCCGCAGACCCGCACCGCCTACACGCAGGCCGGCTTCGTCAACACGCTGCTGGCCACGCTGGGCGGTTCGCTGCAGATCGGCGTGGTGCCGAGCCTGGGGCTGCTCGACGCCGCCGTGCTGCCGGTGCTGAACCTGCTGCTGCAGGGCGTGGTGTCGCCGCTGGTGGGCACGCTGCTGAGCGGCCTGGTCGACCCGCTGCTGGAGCTGCTGGGCGTGCGCCTGGGCGAGGTCGACGTGACGGCCGGCGGGAGCTTCCGCGTGTGCGGCCTCAGCGGCTCGGTCTATGGCGACAGCAACCACAACGCGCGCCGCGACGTCGCGGAGGCGGGCACGGGCCTGGCGCTCTACGCCAAGCTCGTGCCGGCCGCGACGCCGGCCGGGCCGGCGCTGGCGGTGGCCGCCGTCGACGCGGCGACCGGGCTCTACAGCTTCACGAAGGTGGGGGTGGGCCACTACCTCGTGGTGGTCAACGGCAGCAACGCCCCCGCCGCCGTCACGCCGGCGGCGCCGGCGGGCTGGATCGGCACCGAGGCGCCCACGCTCAGCCGCGGCGTGGTGTTGTCGGCCGACGTGTCGGGCCAGCACTTCGGCCTCTTCCACGGCAGCACTGTCGCGGGCCGTGTGTTCCAGGACACCGGCGCCGGCGGGGGCACACCGCACAACGCCCAGCGGGACGGCACCGAGGCCGGGCTGCCGGGCCGCGTGCTGCGGCTGCTCGACGGCACCGGCACGGTGGAGATCGACCGCACCGCGACCGCCGACCAGGGCGCCTACACGCTGTGGATCCCGGCAGCCGCTGCCGGTGCGGTGATCGTGGCGCAGGCGGGGCTGGAGGGCGCGCAGGCCGACGGTGCGTCGTGGATCTCGGTGGGCGGCAGCGCCGGCACCACGGGCGGCAGCTACAGCCTGGTGGCCGACCGCACCAGCTTCGGCGCCGCGGCCGGCCAGCGCTACACCGGGGTGGACTTCGCCGACGTGCCCGCCAACCGATTCGACACCGAAGGCCAGCAGGCGGCGCTGCCGGGCACGGTCGTCTTCTATCCGCACCGCTTCACCGCCGGCTCGGCCGGTGTGCTCACCCTGTCGGCCGCCGGCCCGGCCGGGGGCACCTGGGGCGTGGTGCTCTACGACGACACCGACTGCAACGGCCGGCTGGACGCGGGCGAGCCCGCGGTGGCCGCGCCGCGTGCGGTGGTGGCGGCGCAGGCGGTGTGCATCGTCGCGAAGGTCGCGGTGCCGGCCGAGGCGTCCTGGGGCAGCCAGTACCCGCTGGCCGTGGCGGCGCGCCTGGCCTATGCGAACCACACCCTGGTCGGCGAGCACACGCGCACCGACGTGACCGTGGTGGGCGACGACAGCGATGCCGGCCTGCGCCTGGCCAAGCAGGTCGACAAGGCGACGGCGGTGCAGGGCGACGCGCTGGTCTACACCATCGCCTACAGCAACCAGGGCAGCGCGGCGCTGACGGCCCTGCGCATCCATGACCGGACGCCGGCCTACACGGTCTTCGTCAGCGCGGACTGCGGCACGCCCCCGCCGGGCGGGCCGGCCTGCAGCGTGGCGGCCCAGCCCGCCGCCGGCGCGGCCGGCCCCGTCGAATGGCGCTTCACCGGACCGCTGGCGCCCGGCGGCGCGGGCTGGGTGCGCATGGTGGTGCAGCTGCAATGAGGCCGGCACCGGACCCGATCGGCCGGCTGCCGGCGCGGATGTCGGCCGCGCACCGTACGATGGCGCGATCCCGGCCCCCACCCAGCGCCCATGTCCCACCCCGCCTTCACCCGGACGCCCGCCGCGGGCACGGGCGCCTGCGCATGACCGGCCCGATGCACGGCCGGCGGGTGCTGCTGGTCGAGGACCATCCGGTCAACCAGCGGCTGGCGCTGCACCTGCTGGCCGCGACCGGCGCGCAAGCCGACCTGGCCGCCACCGGCGCCCAGGCCGTCGCGATGGTGCGCGCGCAGCGCTACGACCTGGTGCTGATGGACATGCAGCTGCCCGAGATGGACGGCCTGGCGGCCACACGCGCCATCCGCGCGCTGCCCGGCGCCGCCTCGCGCGTGACCATCGTCGCGATGACGGCCACGACCTTCGGTGACCAGAGCGCCGCCTGCCTCGACGCCGGCATGGATGCCTACCTGGAGAAGCCGGTCGACCGCGGCGTGCTGCTCGAGACCATGCTGCGGCTCGTGCAGGGCGGCGGGGCGGCGCAGCGGCCTGCGCCGCCCGCGGCCGGCGCGCCGATGCCGGACCTCGACGGTGTGCTGGCGCCGCGCGGGCTGCGCAGCTTCGGCGGCGACCGCGCGACCTACCTCGACGCCCTGCTGCAGTTCGCGCGCATGTACGCGGCGGGTCTGCCGTCTTTCGCCGCCTGGTCGGCTGGCACCCGGTCTGCCACGGGGGTGCCGGCGGACGTGCTGGCCCGGCTGCGTGCCGAGGTGCACGGGCTGGCCGGCGCCTGCGCCGCGCTGGGGGCGATCGACCTGCAGGCGCAGGCGGGTGCCTGCGAGACCTGGCTCGACGATGCCCCGGGCGCCGCGGGGCCGGCCATCGCCGGCCTGCAGCAGCGGCTCGTGCGGCTGGCGGCGCAGTGGCGCGACGTGCTGTTGCGGGATGCGGGGCAGGGCGGGCGCTCGGGCGTGCCCGGCAGCGGCTGAGCGGGGCGTCGGCGGAAGGCCGTGCTGGGGTTGCTCCAGAGTGACCTGCGGGCCCCAGGGACCTACGCTGAGGGGGCCCGAGCGGCAGGCGTCTGCCTTCTTCGGGCAGACCGTGTCGATCTGGCGTCCCGTCGTTCGTCGATGGGATACGGGGCGCCATCGGGCGCGCCGACCGTCAACCCACAGGAGTGAAGACATGTCCTACATCGATGGTTTCGTGATCGCGGTCCCCACCGCCAACAAGCAGAAGTTCATCGAGCATGCCCGCCAGCTCGACCCGATCTTCATCGAGCTGGGCGCGATCCGCGTGATCGAGGGCTGGGGCGACGACGTCCCCGACGGCAAGGTCACCGACTTCCGCCGCGCCGTCCAGGCCACGGCCGAGGAGACGGTGGCCTTCTCGTGGATCGAATGGCCGGACAAGGCCACGCGCGACGCCGGGATGAAGAAGATGATGGAGGACCCGCGCATGGACCCCTCCGCGCCCGGCAACCCGCCCATGCCCTTCGACGGCAAACGCATGATCTTCGGCGGCTTCGAACCGGTGGTCGAAGTGAAGGCTTGAGCGGCGGGGCGGCGGGGCCGGTGCCCTTGACGCTGCGCCCGCCGTGGCCGGCGCAGCGTCCGTCGACCGGCGCGGGGCCGGTCAGCCCGGTGCCGTCAGTTCTGGAAGCAGCTGAAGTTCGGGCGCGGCACGCCGTTGGCGTCGGGGTTCAGCCGCCAGGCGTAGGGGCCGCACAGCTTCTTCCCCGCCTTGAGGGTCGCGTCGCTCACCGCGGTGATCAGCCGCTCGTACTGGGCGTCGCCCTGCGCCCAGCCCGAGAAGTTGCCCAGGTCGCCCGACGCGGCGAACACGCCGTGCACGCCCGGGACGCGGGCGATCTTGGCCGCGTTCTTGACGCCCTCGATGGTCTCGATCATCACGATGAGCACGAGGTTGTTGTTGAACGTTTGCCGGTACTGGGCGTTGGTCAGCCCCTTGGCCGCGAGCCAGGGCCCGAGCACCGCGCCGGTCTGGCTGCCACCCGCGCTGCGCCGGCCGAAGGGCGGGAAGTAGGCCCACTGGACGACCTCCCGCGCCTCCTCCTCGGTGTCCACCGTCGGCACCACCAGCACCATCGCGCCGCCGTCGAGGGCGTGCTGGATCTCGTGCTCGTTGGTGTAGGCGACGCGCACGCCGGGGATCGCTTTCCTGAGCGGGCAGTCCGCGGACGAGCCGTAGGCCCACATGCGCCAGGCGTCGCCCCAGGTCAGGCCGGAGTGCTGCATCTCGGTCCAGGTGAAGTCGGGCAGGACCATGTCCGACGTCGGCGACGGCAGCGGGTTCGATGCTGCATTGCAGTAGGTGGTGTCGGAGGTGGCGGGGTACGTGCCCTGCACGGTGCGGCCGACGAAGCGCTCGCCGTTGAGCAGCTTCTGTTTCACGGGGTTCCAGATGACGCCACCCGTGGTGTCGTCGAACCTGGGGCCGTACACCCAGGACTTGGGGTCGATCTTCGGTCCGCCGCGGTGCCTGTCGTCGTCGTCCCGGTCCCGGTCGCCAGCCTGTGCCAGGGAACCGGCAAGCAGGGTCAGCGCCCCGGCAATCATCCCGATTGCGAGCTGTTGGGTCTTCATCGTGTCTCCTCGGTTAGTCCGGGTTCATTCCCAGAAAACGCAGGCGATACCCGGCGCGGCGGAGTCTGGCACGCCGCCGCGATCCGTCAATCGGGACCAACAGCGGCCGCGCGCCGCCGTGCGTTCGAGGAGCTGGCAGGAATGCGGGGTACAGCCCGCAGTCAGCGGCGCTGCGGCGCCACCCGCCACAGGGTGTTCGAGAGGTCGTCGGCGACGAACACCTCGCCGCGCGGCGACACCGCGACCCCCACCGGCCGTCCCATCGTCTTGCCGTCGGCCTGGAAGCCGGTGGCGAAGTCGACGGCGGTGCCGCTCGGGCGGCCGTTGCGGAACGGCACGAAGACCACCTTGTAGCCCACCGGGGCGCGGCGGTTCCAGCTGCCGTGCATGCCGACGAAGGCGCCTTCGGCGAAGCGGGTGTCGCCGACCTGCGCGTTCGAGAACGCCACGCCCAGCGGGGCGGAATGCGACGGCAGCGCGTAGTCCGGCCGCACCGTGGCCTGGACCTTCTCGGGCTTCGGCGGCCGCACCCGCGGGTCGGCGTTCGGGCCCCAGTAGGCGTAAGGCCAACCATAGAAGGCGCCCTCTCGCACCGACGTCAGGTAGTCGGGCACCAGGTCCTCGCCGAGTTCGTCGCGCTCGTTCACCACGGTCCAGAGCTGGCCCTGGCGGGGCTCGATGGCCAGCGCCGTGGGATTGCGCAGCCCGGTGGCATACGGTCGCGACGCGCCGGTCTGCGCATCGATCTGCCACACCAGCGCGCGGTGCTCCTCGACTTCCATGCCGCGCTCGCCGATGTTGCTGTTCGAGCCGATGCCGACGTAGAGAAAGCGCCCGTCCGCGCTCGCCGCGAGCGACTTGGTCCAGTGGTGGTTGATGGCGGCGGGCAGCGGCGTCACGGTCACGGGGGGCGCCGATGCGCGGGTCTGGCCGGGCTGGTAGTCGAAGCGAACGAGCGCGTCCTGGTTGGCGACGAAGAGCCGGTTGCCGATGAGCGCCAGCCCGTACGGCGCGTTGAGCTTCTCGGCGTAGACCCATCGCCCCTCGTAGGTGCCGTCGCCGTCGGCGTCGCGCAGCAGCGTGAGGCGGTCGCCGCCTTCGACGTCGGTGGTGCCCCGGGCCTTGATGAATCCTGCGATGTAGTCCTTCGGCGTGAGCACCGGCGCACCGCCGCCCTTGCCCTCCGCGACCAGGAGATCGCCGTTGGGCAGCACCAGCATCTGCCGTGGAATCTGCAGGCCGGTGGCGATGGCGGTGACGGTGAAGCCCTCCGGCACCGTGGGCTTGCGCTCGCCCCAGGGCGCCGGATCGGCGATCTTCATGTCGGGCAGCAGGCCTCGCTGCGGCTTCGGCAGCGCCGGGTTCTCGCCGTACTGGGGGGTGCCGGCGGGCTCGTTGCCGCAGGCGGCCATGAGGGCGCTTGCGGCAAGGGCTGCAAGTGCTGCGCGGCGCTCGGCCCGCCACCGGGTGGATGCAGCGCCGCTCATGCCACGGCCCTCCGCCGCGCGGCGGCCAGGCCCAGGACGCTGGCCACCGCGGCCAGCAGCAGCACGACGACCGAGAGCACCAGCCCGGCCGGCATCGCGGCCCAGGCGTCGCGGGCGTGCACCAATGCGTTGATGAACCCGAGCACGAAGCTCGCCGCCAGCAGCCCCAGGTACGGCAAGGCTTGCCGGTCACGCGCCGGCCTGGCCGGCAGCAGGGCCAACGCGGCCCAGGCCAGCGCCACGCCCGCGAGGGCGAGGCCGCCGGCGATCAGCCACGAGGCGAAGTTGGTCCATTGCACCTGGTCGGTGGCGGCATAGGCCCAGTCGCTGAGCACGGCGCCCAGGAACAGCGGCAGCGAGGAGAAGGCGAGTACGGCATGCATGCCGTGGCCACGGCAAACGGGATGCCTGCCCGCGCGGTGGCCGGGGTGCGGCGCGGTCATGCGGGCGCCGCGTCCGAGGGGCGGCCGAACGGGGCCGGCGCGGCAGTGCCGTCCGGTGCCGACCGCGGTTCGGAACGGACGGTCACCGTGCTCGTCGGCCGCGCGAACACGACGCCGGCCGCCTCGAACTCGCGCAGCAGGGCCAGGTTGATGCGCTGCTGCTCGTCCATGTAGATGTTGAAGCTCGGGTCCAGCACGATGTACACGGCCTCGAAGTCGAGCGAGCCCTCGCCGAAGCCCTTGAAGTGGGCGCGGTCGAAGCGCACCCGCTCGCTGGCCTCGATGACGCGCCGCACGGTGCCCGCGAGGGCTTCCACCTTGTCCGCCGGCGTGTCGTGCATGACGCCGAAGGTGAAGACGATCCGCCGCTGCAGCAGCCGCTTGTAGTTGTTGATGGTCTGCTTCAGCAGCTCGGTGTTCGACATCACGATCTGCTCGCCGCCCAGGCTGCGGATGCGCGTCGTCTTCAGCCCGATCTGCTCGACCGTGCCGGCGACCGAGCCGATGACGATGAAGTCGCCCACCTCGAAGGGCTTGTCCACCGCGATGGCGACCGACGCGAAGAGGTCGCCGAGGATGTTCTGCACCGCGAGCGCCACCGCGATCCCCCCGACGCCCAGGCTTGCGACGAACGCGGTGATGTTGACCCCGACGTTGGAGAGCACCGCCAGCAGCACCACGGCCCACACCAGCGTGCTGAGCCCCCAGGCCAGCAGCGTTCCCGCCGCGCCGACGCGGGTGGCCGCATCGGCGGCGTGCCGCTCCTGGTAGCGCAGCAGCCCGATGCGCACGGCACGGTGGGCCCACAGGCCGATCTGCAGCGCCAGCACGAGGAACCACAGGTGGTCGACGCGGCCCTGCCAGCGCCCGGGCAGGTCCAGGAAGCCGACGCCGATCAGCATCGACATCAGGAAGATCAGGCCGCGGTGCGTGCTGGCGAGGACCTCGACGATGAAGTCGTCCACGCGGGTGGCCGTCCGGCCGACCAGCCGGCCGGCGCGCTGGATGGCGAGCCGCAGCGCCGTGCTGAGGGCCAGGTACGAGAGGCAGGCCACCAGCAGCGCCCAGAGCAGGTTGGCGGCGGAGATGCCGGCGACGGTGGTGGTGTCGAGCCAGTCGATATGCAATGCGTCGATCATCGGACGAGGAACTCCCGGGGTGGTTGCCACATCGGCGGTCCGCGGGCTTGGCAATGGGCGCGCCCGGCCGCAGGCGGGGCAGGCCCGGAGGGTGGCATGGGACACTCGAATTTTTGAAGCCGGTCACAAGGTCTGCCATGTCGGTGATGGATCCGCAGAACGAGCCCTTCGAACGCGCGAAGCAGGACTTCTTCGCCGGACTCGATGCCTTGAAGGCGCAGCGCCTGCCGGAGGCCGAGCAGCACTTCTGCAACGCGCTCGAGCTTGTGCCCGGCAGGCCGTCGGTGCTCGTGAACCGGGCGGCGGTGCTGCTGCTCCTCGGCCGCCCCGACGAGGCGCTGGCCGATGCCGACGCGGTGCTGCTGCAGGCCCCGGACGACGTGGACGCGCTTTTCCACCGCGGCACCGCGCTCGGCCGCCTCGGCCGCCTGCCGGCGGCGCTGGCCGCCTTCGAGCGGCTGGTGGCGATCGATCCCCGCCACGTGGAGGGCCGCCGCCGCCATGCACAGACCACCGTCGCGCTGGCCGGGCAGGCCGGCTCGGGCGGGCGGCTGGCGGACGCCGCGGACGCCTACCGTGTGCTGCTGCAGCTGCAGCCCGAGTCGGCGGCCGACTGGAGCGCCTACGGCACGGTGCTGCGCGAACTGCGCCGCCCGCAGGAGGCCGCCGAAGCGTTCCGCGCCGCCTTGCGCCATGGCGGCGACGACCCGCTCGATCGTTTCTACCTGGCGGCCACCGCCGGCACCGGAGGGCCCGCCGCGCCGCCTCGCCAGTACGTCCGGGCCCTGTTCGACGACTACGCGGACGACTTCGAGGGCCACCTGCTGGGGCAGCTGGGCTATGCCGCGCATGTCGAGCTGACCGAGCCCCTGGCCGTCATCGCACCCGTGCCCCGCCGTGCCACGCTGGACCTCGGTTGCGGCACGGGGCTGTGCGGCCCGTTGCTGCGCGCCGGCACGTCCCGCCTCGTGGGGGTCGACCTGTCGCCGCGCATGCTGGAGAAGGCACGGTCGCTGCAGCTCTACGATGCGCTCGCCGAGGCCGACCTGGTCGAGCATCTGGGCAGCACGAGCGAACGCTTCGACCTCGTCGTCGCGGCCGATGTGTTCATCTACGTCGGGGATCTCGACCCGGTGTTCGCCGGCGTGCGCCGTGTGCTCCACGCCGGCGGGGTGTTCTGCTTTTCGGTGGAGGCCGCGGACGCGGGCGAGGAGGGCTTCCGGCTGCTGCCCAGCCTGCGGTATGCCCATTCGCAGGCCTACGTGAGACGGCTGGCCGCCGCCCACGGCCTGGAGGTCCTCGCGCTGCGACAGCGCCCCATCCGCAGGGAGCAGGCGGGCGTCATCGACGGCGTCTACGTTTACCTGCGGCGGGCTTCTGCCTGACCGGGGCAGCGTCAGCACGCATGGCGATAGGGGCAATCACCGAAGGCCACTATTCACCAGCCGCGGGAGGCACGCCTGCCATCTCCTAAAGTCGGTCACAAATGGAAGCATCGGCAGTGGAAACCCGGGTGGGCGCATGCCCTCGCGCCGCGGAAGGGGAGTCCCCTTGAAGGCCCTGGTCGTCGACGATCATCCGATTGTGCGGATGGGTCTGCGGCGGCTGGTCGAAGTCGAGTGGCCCGAGGCGGCGGTCTCCGAAGCCGCCACGCTCGACGAGGCGCTTCGCGTGCTCGCGAACCATCGCCCGGAGATCGTGTTGCTCGACGTGGCCCTGCCCGATGCACAAGGCACGGAAGGCCTGGCGCGCATGCGCCGCGTGGCCGGCGACGTGCCCATCCTGATGATCAGCCTGAACAAGGACCCGAGCTACGCGCAGCGGCTGCTGCAGATGGGCGCGGCCGGGTACGTCAGCAAGGACAAGACCGGCGAGGAGCTGGTGGCTGCGATCGGGCGCGTGCTCGACAAAGGCCGCTACGTGCCGCCGGACCTGGCCGACCGCCTGCTGTCGATGCTCGAAGGCAAGTCGGTCGGCGCGCTGCCGCATGAAGCGCTGACGCCGCAGGAATACCGCGTGATGCAGCTGATCGCGGCGGGGCATCGGCCGGCGTACATCGCCCAGGCCATGCACCTGTCGGTGAAGACGGTCGGCAACTACCGCATGCGCATCTTTGCCAAGACCGGATGGCGCAACAACATCGAGCTGACCAAGTATTGCGTGCAGCAGGGCCTGACCGAGCCGGAATGAGCCACGAGCCGGTGCAGGCAAGTGATTTGCCATTCCCCGGGCATTGACGGGCCGTCGTCGGACATTGGACACAGCGAGCATGCGGGCACCCTCCTTCCAGAAAGCCGTCTATGCAGGCTTCACGCTGGCGATTGCCGCGGCGCTTGCGCTGGGCGTGCTGACGTGGATCGCGGCGGGCCAGAGCCAGGAGGCCGCGGCGTTCGTGCGGGAGACCCGCACGCTGCTGCTGACGTTGACCGCGGCCGAATCGAGCTTCAACCGGGCCGAGGCGGCGCAGCGGGCGTTCATCAACCTGCAGCGGCCGGTGTACCTCGAAGAGCGGGATGCGGCCATCCTCCACCTCTCGTCGCAGCTCGACGAACTGGAGCGCGGCACGGCCGGCATTCCGGGGCAGGCGCAGCGCGTGAGCGCATTGCGCGCGGCGCTGGAGGACCGCCAGCAGGCCTACCGCGAGGTGCAGGCGCTGTTCGCCGCAGGCCAGCCGGTGTCGCTGGAGAGCCGCCTGGCCGCATCGCAGCGGCTGCTCGGGCGCATCCGGCAGCTGCTGTCGGAGATGAACACGGACATCCGGCGCCGGCTGGAGGCGCGCGAGGCGCTGGCGGCGGAGCAGGCGAACACCGCGAAGACGCGGTTCTTCGTCTTCGGGGCGGCGCTGGTCCTGCTGCTGGGGCTGATGTTCTGGCGCGTGCGCTCGGACCTGCTGGCACGTGCACGTGCCGAGGCCGAGGCCTCGCGGGAACGCGAGCTGAACGCCATGCACGCGCGGGCGCTGACCCTGTTCAACGCCAAGCCCGACCGCGGCGCGGTGCTGGAGGGCACGCTCGCGCTGCTGGCCGACGACGGCGGGCTGTTTCCCATCTCGGCCTTCTACGGGCTGGAGGAATGGGGCTCGCTGCGCCTGCTGGCCGCGCGGGGCGTGCCCGCCGACACCAAGCCGCTGCTCGACGTGCACGACGGCACCATCGGGCGCGTGGCGCTGCAGGGGGAGCGGGTGTACCTGGAGACCTTCGACGAAGGCGAAGGCCTGCGCATCGAGACCGGGCTGGCCACCCTGAAGCCGGCGGCGTTGCTGATGGTGCCCGTCTCGCACCAGGGCCGCCGCTTCGGCGTGCTGGTGCTCGGCGCGGCGCGCCGGCTGCCCGAGCGCGACCAGCAGTTCGTCGAGCGGCTGGCCGCGCAGCTCGGCGTGGCGCTGCACAACCTCGCGCAGCTCGACGGGCTGAACCTGCTGGCGCGCGAGCTGCGCGACCGCGGCGAGGACATCCAGCGCAAGAACGAGCAGCTGGAGCACGCCAACCGCCTGAAGAGCGAGTTCGTCGCCAGCATGTCGCACGAGCTGCGCACGCCGCTGAACGCGGTGATCGGCTTCTCCGAGATCCTGCGCGACGGGCTCGTCGGCACGATGGCGCCGCAACAGGTTGAGTATGTCAACGACATCTACCAGAGCGGGCGCCACCTGCTCGCTTTGATCAACGACATTCTCGACCTCTCGAAGATCGAGGCGGGCCAGATGACGCTGTCGCTCGGCGCCGAGAGCCCGTCGGTGCTGGCGGGCAGCGGCCTGGCGGTGGTGCGCGAGCGTGCCGCGGCGCGCCGCATCACGCTGCACGAGGAGGTCGCGCCCGACCTCGGCCGCCTGCTGGTCGACAGCCGTCGGACCCTGCAGGTCCTGTTCAACCTGCTGTCCAACGCTGTCAAGTTCACGCCCGAAGGCGGGCACGTCACCTTGTCGATGGCCCGCGTGGCCAAGGAATCGGTGCTGCAGCGCGGCCCTTCGGAGCACAGCCGCCTTTTCCCCCCGGCCTGCGCCGAGGTGGCGCACTACCTGGAGATCCGCGTGGCCGACACCGGCATCGGCATCGCCCCCGCGGCGCTGCGCGAGCTGTTCCAGCCCTTCAAGCAGATCGACTCGTCGCTGTCCAAGCGTTACGAAGGCACGGGCCTGGGGCTGACGACGACGCAGCGCATGGTGGAGCTGCACGGCGGCGGGCTGGAGTTCTACAGCCGTGAGGGCGAAGGATCGGTATTCACCGTGTGGCTGCCGTGGCGCGAGCCGGGCGAGGGCGCCGTGCGGTTGGCGACGCTGCCGCCGCCCCGTGGGGCGGGCGGCGAGGAGGGCGAGGAGGGCGAGGACGCCGCCGGGCAGACGCGCATCCTCGTGATCGAGGACGACGCCACCGCCGCGCAGCTGGTGCGGGTGCAGCTCGAGAGCCACGGCTACAAGATCAGCGTGGTGCCCGATGCGGAGCAGGGCCTGGCCGCGGCACTGCAGTGGCGCCCGCACGCCATCGTGCTCGACGTGATCCTGCCGGGCATGCACGGCTGGGACATGCTGGCGAGGTTGAAGGAAGTGGCGGCGACGCAGCGCATCCCGGTGGTCATCGTGTCGATCACCGACGAGCCCCACCGCGGCTTCGCACTCGGGGCCTCGCAGGTGCTGATGAAACCGGTCGACCGCGACGACCTGCTGGCCGCGCTGGCCTCGATGGGCCTGTCGCCGGACGGCGAGCCGGGCAGGGTGCTGGTCGTCGACGACGATCCGCGCGCCGTCACGATGGTGTGCACGCACCTGGAGGCCGCCGGGTTCGCGCCGCTGTGTGCCTTCAGCGGCGAGGAGGCGCTCAGCATCGTGCGCTCCCAGCGGCCCGACCTGATCGTGCTCGACCTGATGATGCCGCGGATGTCGGGCTTCGACGTGCTGGAAGTCCTGGCGCGCCGGCCTGAAACGGCCAGCATCGCGATCCTCGTGCTGACGGCCAAGCTCGTGACCGAGCAGGACAGGGAGATGCTGCGGGGACGGGTGCAAACCATCCTCGAGAAGGCGGATTTCCAGCCGAACCAGTTGGTGGCCGAGGTGCGGCGGGCACTTCACAGGCGCCGCCTCGAACCGCCGGCGGGCGCGGCGCACACATCATGAGGTCAGCATGGCAAAGATCCTGGTCATCGAAGACAACCAGCACAACCTGCAGCTCGCGCGCGTGGTGCTGGAGCATGCGGCCCACCGTGTCAGCACGGCGATCGACGCCCTCGTGGGCCTGGCCCTGGCCCGCACCGAGCAGCCCGACCTGGTGCTGATGGACATCCAGATGCCGGGCATGGATGGCCTGGCTGCCACGCGTGCGCTGCGGCAGGATCCGCTGACGGCCCACATGAAGGTGCTCGCGCTGACAGGGCTGGCGATGTCGGGCGACGAGGAACGCATCCTGGCCGCCGGCTGCGACGCCTACATCACCAAGCCCTACGACTACCGCGCGCTGCTGGACAAGGTGGCCGAGATGCTGGGCGAGGACCCGCCGCCCCGGTAGGGCGCCGCCTCAGGACGCCGGGCTGCCGGCGCTGCCCAGCAGCAGGGCGATGGTCGGCGCGGGGATGACCCGCCGCCATGAATAGCGCGTGTGCGTACAGGCCAGGGCGAGCGAGGGCTCCTTGCCGGCACGCAGCGCTGCCAGGCCGTGGTGCGGCATGTCGAAACGCAGCGGCTGCTGCGCGGCGAGGCCGGCCTCGTTCAACAGGCAGGGCGCCAGGACGCTCGCCGGCACCCGGGTGCCGCGGGCGATCTCCAGGCACAGGTGGTGCGCCGCTTCGATCAGCGTCGCCAGCCACTGCGCACGCAGCAGCGGCGTCTCCAGGGCGATCTGCATCGTCGCCTGCCAGGGTGCGTGCCCGGCGGGCGCGGCGGGCATCGCCCAGGCGGGCGGGTCGCCGGCGCTGGAGCGGCTCCACCGGCCACGCGCGGCCTGCAGGCGGCGTGTCCAGTCGTCCTCGAACACCACGCGCAGGAAGGGGCCGAGCGCCACCGTCCGCGCCCGGGTGTAGGTGCTCAGGCGCTGCTTGAGGCGGTAGCGCGTCCGGGGATCGGTGCCGTCCTGGGCCAACAGCTCGGCGAGCGGAAGCGGGGATCTCCGGGCGGCCGTCGTCATCCTGCGAGCCTAGCATCAAATGCGAACGCATCGCATTCAATATTTGCACCGGCGCGAGCCCCATGCACCTCCCGGTTCCAAGGGAGATCGTGACAGTTGACACATGGAAACCAATCTTCAAGAATGTGAAGGTAGTGCGAATCGTTCGTATTACACAAACCGTTCGCGTTACCAGAACCGCCTTAGCCAGCATGGTCAGCCACGGCGCTTGATTCGATCCGTTTCCTTTCCCCTCAGAACTCATCTCATCAGGAGTTGTGCAAGTGACCAAGTTCAAGAAGCTCGCCCTGGCGGCAGCCATCGGTGCCCTCAGCATGGCCGCCAACGCGTCGTCGCTGGTGTTCAATTTCTCCGGCGCCGTCAACAGCATCAGCATCCCCGATGCGTACGCCGATCTGTACGACATCTGGTACGAAAGCGCCGACTTCGACGATTTCTACGGCACCGTCATCCTCGACAACTACGAGAACTACCTGACCGGCACCCACACCATCAACATCGCGGCATCGAACAGCCCGCTGAAGCTGAGCCTGGTGAGCGGCCTGCTGACCGGCATCGAAGGCACGCGTGACCGCAGCACCGGCACGTTCACGCCCGACAACTCGCAACTGGGCACCACCGGTTCGCTGACCCTGGTCGACGGCAAGGTCACCAACTTCAACTGGAGCGCCGTGGGCATCGACAGCCCCGCGCTGGCGTCCTTCAACGACCGCACCCTGGGCTCCTTCCCGGTCAAGATCAGCTCGATCTCGGTGAACGTCGGCTCCGTGGGCCCGAACGTCGCGCTGGCCGATGGCAGCGTCTGGTCGCAGAGCACCCGTGGCACCGCCGCGGTGGTCATGTCCTCGCCGGTGCCGGAACCCAGCACCTACGCGATGCTGGCCGCCGGTCTGGCCGCCGTGGGCCTGGTGGCTCGCCGCCGCCGCAGCGGCAGCGCCGCCTGAGGGCGGTGCGCGGCGGCCGAGTGCCGCCGCGTGTCCTGATCGAACAGCCCGGCGCTCCTCCCGCCGGGCTGTTCCCGCTGGTTCCGAAGGAGGGGCGTTGTGCCATCAGCTTGCCTGTCTCGGCGTGAAGTATTGTCGTTGCCAACGCAAATGCGTATAGTTCTCACTATCAATCTCAGGAGGAACCCAATGCGTGTCTTGACCGTCGCCGCCCTGGCCTTCGGCGCCATGGCGCTCCAGCCCGTGCAGGCTGCCACCTTCGACCTGACGCTGAATGCAGCGGACGGCAGCCGCTGGTACGAGCACTACTCGGGCGTCTATGCCGAGCTCGGTGCGCAGTGGGGCGTCATCACCAACGAGAACAGCGACGACTACGGCCGGATGGCCGACGGCTTCTACCTGGTCGGCTCGGGCGCCAAGGTCGGCTCCGGCGCCGTGGTGTTCGAGGGCAACGTCTTCAACAACATCGGCACCCTCACGTACAACGAGACCACCGGCGCGATCACCGGCCTCACCCTCGATGTCGACAACTTCATCGCCTACGACAACGCGGTGCTGTCGGGCAACGGCTACACCACGACGCTGAGCAACGTCAGCGGCACCGTCTCCCTCGTCAACGGCCAGGTCAGCGGCATCTCGCTGACCTCGGGCATCACCTTCACCTACGGCACCTTCGCCGGCCCCGCCGCCTACGACGGCACGTTCTCGATCACCGACGGCGCCTTCTCGCTGGCGGTCGACGACACCGTGGCATCGCCCTTCGGCACCTTCCGCTACCAGTGGGACGTGACCGGCAACGTCGCCAACCTCGCTCCGGTGCCCGAGCCCTCGACGTACGCGCTGATGGCCGCCGGCCTGCTGGGTATCGGCTTCATGGCACGCCGCCGCAACGCCCGCGGCTGACCGGAGGACATGATCATGAAACAAGGCTTCTTCGCCCTGGCCGCCGCCGCGGCCTTCGCCGCCACCGGCGCGCAGGCCGCTTCGTTCGACCTGGCGGGCAACGACGGCACCGGCTACCTGTCGATGTCCAACGTCAAGAACTGGGCTTCGGCGCCGGATCCCGCCTCGCAGTCGCCGTTTGCGTACTACCAGCGCGCCGACGGCCTGTGGACTTCGATCGTCGCGCTGCCGCTGTCGGCCGATTCCGTCTACGCCGAGGAAGCCCTCGGCTTCAACGTGCAGAACAAGGCCATCACGCAGGCCGGCTTCTCGACCTTCAGCGTCGGCTCGATCAGCTACGACGAGACCGTGCTCACCGGCGTCGGCACCGAGACCATCGGGGTCGGTGCGCTGTCGGTGGCCGTCGACGGCGCCGGCCTGTCGCCGTTCACGTCGGCCTACAACGTCGGCAACAACTTCGCGTGGAGCTACACGATCACCGCGTCGAACCTGACGGGCGGCGGGCTCACGTTCAACAACGGCGTGCTGGTCGGCGTGGACCTCGACGCCGACGTGTCGGTGTCGGTGAGCTGGCTCGGCAACCCGGCCGCCACCTGGGACAGCACCTACGACGGCACGCTGTCGATCAGCGGCGACAGCTACGCCTTCGACGTCGACGTGACGCAGTCCAACGTCACGCCGCTCTTCGGCACCCTGAACGGCACGCACCTCGTGTTCAACCGCGCCGGCACCATCGCCGCCGTGTCGGCCGTGCCCGAGCCCGAGACCTATGCCCTGATGCTGGGCGGGCTGCTGCTGGTGGGCTTCGTCGCGCGCCGGCGGTCGTCGCACTGACGCCGGGCACGGGCCGGGCCCGTGCCCCCTTCCCGCGGCCGCCGCAGCGCCCAGCGCAGCGGCGGTTGCGCTTTGCGGTCCTTCATGACGCACCCGACGGATTCCTCCGACAAGAGCCTGCTGCGCCTGAGCATTCCGATGCTCCTCAACTCGGCGCTCGGGCTCGTGACGGCGCTGCTGGATGCGATCGTCATCGGCCGGTATGCCAAGGACGCCGCGGCCGCCGTCAGCATCGCCAACCAGATCCTGGCGGTGGTCTACGACTTCTCGCTGCTGCTCGGCGTGGGCGCGGTGGTGCTCGTGACGCATGCGCTGGGCCGCGGCGACCGGCAGGAGGCGCGCGAGACGGCGCTGGCCGCGCTGGCCGCCAACACGGTGCTCGGCCTGGCGCTGGGCCTGCTGCTGTGGCTGTGCGCGCCCGCGCTGGTCGATGCGCTCGGCACGCCGGCCGCGCTGCAGGCCGATGCCACGCGCTACGTGACGGTGATCGCCTGGGCGATGCCCTTCAACGCCTTCCTCATGGCCGGCATGGCCTGCCTGCGCGGCTTCGCGCTGATGCGCACCATCCTGCTGCTGGGGCTGGTCGCGTTCCCGTCCTATGCCGTGCTAAACGCCGTGCTGGTGCTGGGCTTCGGGCCCGTTCCGGCGCTGGGCGTCGCCGGCTCCGCGCTGGCGACCCTCGCGGTGCGGGTGGCGTCGGCCCTCGTGCTCGGCGTCGTGTTGGCCAGGATGCTCGGGCTGTCGGTGCCGCTGCTGCGGCAGGCTGCCGCCTCGGGGGCGCGCCGCGTGCGGCGCATGGCCGCGCTCGCGTCGCCCAGCGTGCTCGACAACGTCTCCTACGGCTTCTACCAGCTGCTGCTGGTGAGCTTCATCGCGGGCCTGGGCGTCACCGCCGTGGTCGGCCGCTTCTACACGCTGGCGCTGACCGCGTTCCTCGCGGTCGTCGTGATGGCGATCAGCCAGGCCAACGAGGTGCTGGTGGGCTACGAGGCGGGCGCCGGCCGCGTGGCGCACCTGCGGCGCCGCGCCTGGCGCTCGGGGGCGGCCTCGGCCCTGCTGGCCACCGTGCTGGCGCTGGCCATGTGGGCCGCGGCGCAGCCCCTGGCCAGCCTGTTCAGCAGCGATCCCGAGGTGCACCGCGAAGTGCGCGCCCTGCTGCTGCTGACCATCTTCATCCAGCCGCTCACCGGCCTGAACACCGTGCTGTTCCATTCGCTGCGGGTCACCGGCGACGTGCTGGCGCCGGTGGTGTTCAGCCAGTTCGTGATGTGGGGCCTGGCCGCGCCGCTGGCGTGGCTGCTGTGCGTGGAGTTCGCCATGGGCGTGCCGGGCCTGTGGTACGCCTTCATCGTCGAAGAGCTGTTCAAGACCGCGTACATGGCCTGGCGCTGGCAGCGCGCCGCCGGCCCGGCGCTCGCGGCTGCCCCGCCCGTCCCCGTGGCCGCCGTGTCGTGAAGACGGACACCGGCCCCCTCTGCATGGATGACTGACCTGATGAACCGATTCCCCAGCCGCCGCGGTGCCGCGGCCCGCTCCCTGACCTTCGGCCGGCTCGTGCCGGCGGTGCTCGCCCTGGCCCTGGCGGCTTGCGGCGGCGGAGGCGGCAGCAGCAGCGTCGAGGTGCTGAATGTCAGCGGCGTCGCCGCCGTCGGCAAGGCGATCGTCGGTGGCGACGTCGCGGTGCGCTGCGTCTCGGGCACGCCGCAGGCGGGGGTCAAGACGGGCAGCGACGGTGCCTTCCGGGTGCGGCTGCAGGGTGCCGTGGCGCCCTGCATGGTCGAGGTGAGCGGTGGCAAGGTCGGCTCGAACGACGGGAATGCGCCGGACAACACCCGGCGCCTGCACGGCTACGCCGCGGCGGCCGGCGTCGCGCACGCCACCACGCTGAGCGAGCTGGTGCTGGCCCGAGCGCTCGGCGGCTCGCCGGCCGCCGCGTTCCAGGCCTTCGGCGCGGGCAGCGCGGGGCCGGCCGCCGCCGCCGTGGCCGCCGCCTCGGCCTACGTGGCCGATCAGTTCGCCGCGCTGGGCCTTGCGCGGCCCCAGGGCGACCTGCTGGGCGGCGCCTTCGAGGTCGGCAAGGGCAACGACCTGCTGATCGACGACTTGAACACCCAGCTCGCCGCCATCGGCAGCGACCTCGCGCTGCTGGTGTCGGCCGCCGCGACGCAGGCGCCCTGGGCGCCGCTGGTGACCGAGCGCGCCTGCGCGCCGGCCTCGCTGGCCTGGTCGCGCGACAGCCACGCCTGCAGCGCCGAGGCGGGCGCCGCGGCCTCGGGCGAGGTGCTGACGCTGATCAACACGCTGTCGCCCAACACCGGCACGGCGGCCTTCACCTGCACCAACGGCCAGTGGAGCGCGCCTGCCGCGGCCAGCTGCGATCCGCCGCCCAGCCCCTGCGCGGCGCAGACGGCCAGCTGGAGCGTGAACGACGCCGCCTGCAGTGCGCCGTTGCCGCAGACGCCGTCCGGCGGCAGCGTCGTCGCGGATGACACGACCACGCCGCTCACCGGCAGCGCGACCTACAGCTGCACGAACGGGCAGTGGAGCGCGCCGGGCGCCGTGTCCTGCAGCCGGCCCGACGCCTGCGTGGGCCCGGGCTGCGGCGGCGACGCCGCCTGCACCCCCCAATCGATGAGCTGGACCGTCAACGGCAACGTCTGCAGCGCCTCGGTGGCCGCCACGGCCTCGGGCGGCAGCGCGACGGCCGTGGACGGCACCGACCCCACCACCGGCTCGGCCCGCTACACCTGCAGCAACGGCAGCTGGAGCGCGCCCGCGGAGGCCTCGTGCAACGTGCCGGCCGACTGCCCTGCCCAGTCGCTCAGCTGGACGGTGGGCGCCAACACGTGCAGTGCCGCGGTCGCGAGCACGGCCTCGGGCGCCGCCGCCAGCCTGTCGGATGGCAGCTTGCCGACGGTGGGCGCGGCGCGCTTCAGCTGCAGCAACGGCCGCTGGGGTGCGGCCAGCGACGCGACCTGCACGCAGCCGCCGCAAGGCGAGCAGACGCTGGTGCTGAACCTGCAGGCGGACAACGGCGGCCGGTGGTACGACTATTCGTCCAACGCCTATGCCGAGATCGGCCGCGCACGCACCGAGTCGCCGGCCTACGACGGCTTCTTCTGCATTCAGCCGGAACCGGGCTATTGCACGCAGGCCGGCGGCCAGGCGCAGCGCGGCACCCCCGTCACGGCCTTTCCCTTCAAGGGCGCCTGGGCCGGCTTCGGCACGGTGCGCTACGACCTGACCGGCTACACCGGCACCGGCGCCTTCAGCGCGCCGATCCGCTCGATCAGCGGCGACGTGGCGGCGTTCGCGGCCAAGGAATCGAGCGTGCTGGGCACCGCCTACACGACGACGTGGGGCAGCACCAGCGGCACGGTCACGCTGCAGGACGGGCGGGTCACGGCGATCGCCCTGTCCGTTCCGGTCAGCCTGGGATGGGCGAGCACGCCGTTCGGTCCCATGGTGTTCCCCGGCACCTTCGTGATCGACAACGGCCGCTTCACGCTGAAGGCGGGGCTGGGCGCGGCGGTCGGATCGGCCGCAGCAGGCTGGGACTTCACCGGCAGCGTGACCTTCGGACAGTGACATGACCGCAGCTTCCAGAACCTCCCGGCGGCGACGCCACCCGCTCACGGCGCTGGCCGCCGCCTGCGCCTGCCTCGGCTTCGCACCGGCGGCATGGGCGCAGGCCGCGCCCGCCGCATCGGCCTCCGCCCCCGCCGCGGACAGCCCGTCGACCATCGTCATCACCGGCCAGAAGGTGCGCCGCACCAGCCAGGACACCTACACCAGCACCGGCGTCGTCAGCGGGCAGCAGCTCGAGGACCTGAACCTGCGCGACCTGCGCGATGCGCTCAAGCTGCAGGGCAACATCTACGTGGCGCCGTCGAACAACGGCAACAACGGCATATCGATCCGCGGCATCAACTCGGAGGGGCTGGGCGATCCGGGCGGCAACATGCGCCCGCTGACGACCCTGGTCATCGACGGCGCGGCGCAGTCCTTCGAAGGCGTGCGCCGGGGCCAGCGGGGCACCTGGGACGTTGAGCAGATCGAGGTGGCCCGCGGCCCGCAGTCCACGCTGCAGGGCCGCAACTCGCTGGCCGGCGCGGTGACGGTGAAGACCAACGACCCGACCGACTTCTGGGAAGGGGCGGCCCGGCTCAACGCGGGCGAGGGCGACCTGTTCGGCCGGGCGGCGATGCTGTCGGGCGCGTTGGGGCGGGACTGGTCGTTCCGCCTCGCGGCCGAGAGCGCCCGGGGCCACAAGGGCATCCGCTACACGCAGCCGATCGACGCCTTCCTCGACGACGACGAGTACCGCAACGTGCGCGCCAAGCTGCGCTGGCGTCCGCAGGCGCTGCGCGGCTTCGAGGCCAAGCTCACGCTGTCCGACACGATGGACGATCCGGCGGTGGCGGCGGTCAGCGCGCCGTACTTCGACCGCGTCTACGACAGCAGCTCCGGCACGGCCGAGGCGCGCCGCAACAAGGTGCGCAACCGGGTGCTGGAGTTGAGCTACGAGCTGCAGCCGGGCGTCACCGTCGCCAGCATCACCGCCCACGTCGACACCGATGCCCTGCTGACCGGGCTCGGCGCGATCCAGGGGCTGGCGTACGACCGCGACGAGGTGCGCGCCGACAGCGACACCACGCAGGAATTCCGCTACACCTACGCCCCGCCGGGCAGCGCGATCACCGGCGTGGCGGGCGTGTTTGTCGGCCGCTTCGGCAACACGCGGGACTCGTTGGTCACCGTCGGCGGCAATGCCCTCCAGGACCTGGACAGCCAGCGGCGCGACCGCAGCGCCGCCGTGTTCGGCGAGGCGACCTGGGCCTTCCATCCGCTGTGGAAGCTGACGCTCGGCGCCCGCTACGACCACGAACGCTCGACGCTGCGCTTCAACGACCGGCTCGCCGGCGAGGTCGAGCGCAGCCGCTTCAGCCACCATGCGTTCCTGCCGAAGGTGGCGCTGGCGCGTGAGCTGTCGCCCACCAGCAGCCTGGCCTTCACCGTCGCGACCGGTTACCGTGCCGGCTTCCGCGAAGAGGGGCGCGACATCGATCCCGAGTACCTCACCAGCTATGAAGTCGCCTACCGCTCCAGCTGGCTGGAGGGGCGCATGCTGCTGAACGCCAATGCCTTCCACTACGACTGGCGCGACCAGCAGCTGTCGGTGGCGCAGGGCTCGGCGGGGCTGATGACCACCGAGAACGTCGGGCGGTCGAGCGTCGACGGGGCGGAGCTGTCCCTGCTGTGGCGCCAGGGCCGGAGGCTGGACGTCGGCGGGTCCTTGGGCTTGACGCGGTCGAAGATCGAGGACGGCCGCATGACGGTGATCCAGCGCGACTTCTCCGGCAAGGAGTTTCCGGAGGCCCCGCGGCTGTCGGGCGGGCTGTGGGCGACGGCGCGCTTCGGCAGCGGCTGGTTCGTGTCGGCTGACCTGGCCGCCCGCAGCAAGGCCTGGGCGACCGGCGACCTGGACAACCAGAAGGACTTCCGCGTGCCGGGGCGCACGATACTCGGCCTGCGCGGCGGCTACGAGGGCGAGTGGACGTCGGTCGTGGTCTGGGTCGACAACCTGGCCGACAAGGAATACCTCACCGGCCGCGACACCCGGGGCGGCGCTTATGTCGGGGATCCCCGGCGTGTCGGCGTCACGCTGACGGCGCGCTTCTGAGGTCCGGCATGGGCGCACCGGCCGATCCGCTGCCGCCGCGCGACGTGCACCTCTGGTGGTGCCGCGCGGACGCGCCGCCGCCCGAGGTCCTTGCCCACCTGCAGCGCGAAGAGCACGCCCGCGCCGCGCGCTTCCACTTCGGCCGCGACCGCGACCGCCACCTCGCCACGCGCTGGCTGGTGCGCCGCGTGCTGTCGCACTACGCGCCGGGCGTTCCCCCGGCCGATTGGCGCTTCGCCGACAACACCTGGGGCCGGCCCGCCGTGGCCGCACCGGTGCCCGGGCTGCCGCTGCATTTCAACGTATCGCACAGCGCCGACGCCGTCCTGATGGTCGTCGCCCGCCACGAGGCCATCGGCGTCGATGTCGAAAGCCACCGGCCAGGCGATGCGGCCGGCATGGCCGAACTGGTCTTCTCGCCGGCCGAGCGTGCGTGGCTGAATGCCGCGCCGCCCGATGCCGAGGCCCGCGTCGACCGCTTCCTCGCGCTGTGGACGCTGAAGGAATCGTTCGTGAAGGCCTGCGGCCAGGGGCTGTCGATGCCGTTGCAGCGCTTCGGGGTGCTGCCGCAGCCCGACGGGGGCGTGCTGCTCCAGGCCCCGCCCGACATCGAGCCCCACCCCGGCGCCTGGCGCTTCTGGCGTGGTGCGCTGCGGCCGGGGCTGCCCTGGGCGGTGGCGGTGCGCGATCCGCATGCTTCGCTGCGGATCGCCGGCGAAGCGTTCAGCCCCGGCGCCACCATCCCGCCAGGGCCGGCATGAGCGCGACGAGCTGCGGGCGCGGCAGCATGTGCGGCGCCGGCAGTTCGTGCAGCCTGAAGGGCCCCCGCGTGCAGGCCGACCAGGGCGCGACGTCGTCGCGCGTCATCAGTGCGTCGTCGCTGCCGAAGACGGCATGCAGCGGGCCGTCCAGCGGCGCGGCGTCGGGGCCAGGCCGGTAGGTCTCGGCGATGCGCAGGTCGTTGCGCAGGATCGGCTCGAACAGGCTCATCGCATCGGCGTTGTCGAGCAGTTCACGCGGCGTACCGCCGATGTCGATCAGCGTCTGGCGGAACGCGGCCGCGGGCAGCGCATGCAGCGGTACTTCACGCGGCACCTGCGCCGACGGCGCACGTGCGGCGAGCGCGAAGAACACCTCCGGCTGGCGCAGCCCCCGGCGGCGCCAGCGCTGCACCAGCTCCCACGCGATCAGCGCGCCCATGCTGTAGCCGAGCAGCGCGTACGGCCGGTCGAGTGCAGGCGCGAGGGCCTCGGCCAGCGTGTCGGCCAGTGCCGCGATCGAGGCCGGCAGGGGCTGGCCGAACTGGTCCTCCCGCCCGGGCAGCGCGATGGGGCACACGTCGATGTCGGGCGGTGCCGCGTCCAGCCACGGGAAGAACAGGCTCGGGCCGGCGCCCGCGGGCGGCAGGCAGAAGAGCCGGTACGGGGCGGTCGCTGCCGGTCGGCCGGCACGGCGGATGGGAGACGGGGTCACGGGAACGTCCAGAAGCAGCAAGGGGTGTGGAGAGGGCCAGGCACCGCGGGCACCGGCCGCGGCATCAAGGTCCGCCGCCGTCGGCCTGCACCGGCCGCGGGGGTGAACGCTGCAGCAGCAGCGCGGCCAGCGCCAGCGCACTGAACGCCGCGCCGGCCTGGAACGTGGTGGCCGCGCCCAGCGCATCCCACAGCAGGCCGGCGATCACGCTGGCCAGCAGCAGCGCGAAGCCGCTCACGAGGTTGAAGAAGCCGAAGGCCGTGCCGCGCAGGTCGGCCGGCGCGCTGTCGGCCACCATCGTGGCCAGCAGGCCCTGCGTCATGCCCATGTGCACGCCCCACAGCGCCACGCCCACCAGCAGCACGCGCCAGTCGTCGCTGGAAGCCAGCACCAGGTCGGCCGCGATCAGCACCGCCAGCCCCCCCGCCAGCAGAGCGCGGTGGCTCATCCGATCGGCCAGCCTGCCGAAGGGGTAGGCGCACAGCGAATAAACCAGGTTCATCGCCACCATCACCAGCGGCACCAGCGCCAGCGCGATGCCGATCTGCTCGGCGCGCAGCACCAGGAAGGCCTCGGAGAAGCGTGCGAGCGTGAACACCGCGCCCACGCCGACCACCCACCAGTACGCCGCGGGCAGGCGGCGCAGGTTCTCGCGGCGGACGGGGTTGGTGCGCGGCTTGCCGGTATGGCTCGGCGGCGGCTCGTGCAGGCCGAAGGCCAGCAGCGCCACCGACAGCACGCCGGGAATCACCGCCACCCAGAAGATCGCGCGGAAGTCGTTGGCCCACAGCAGCATCAGCCCGACCGCGATCAGCGGCCCGGAGAAGGCACCGATGGTGTCGAGCGACTGGCGCAGCCCGTAGGCGGCCCCGCGCAGGTGCGGCGGCGTCACGTCGGCCACCAGCGCATCGCGGGGTGCACCCCGGATGCCCTTGCCGACGCGGTCGACGAAGCGCGCGGTGAACACCAGCCCCGCGCCGGGCGCCAGCGCGAAGAGCGGCTTGCTCAGTGCGCCGAGGCCATAGCCGATCACGGCCAGCAGCTTGCGCCTGCCGAGGTAGTCGCTCAGCACGCCGGAGAACACCTTGACGATCTGCGCGGTGGCCTCGGCCACGCCTTCGATGAGGCCGATCACCAGGGCGCTGGTGCCCAGGCCCGCGACGAGGAAGAGCGGCAGCAGGCTGTGGATCATCTCCGACGAGATGTCCATCAGCATGCTCACGCCGCCGAGCACCCACACCCCGGCAGGGATGCGGTTGCTCGGCTGGCCGGGGTGCGGTGGCGTCGTCATCGCGCTTCGGAAAGTCGTGGCGGGGCGGCCATTGTCGGCCGCTACCGTTCGAAGATGAACGCGAAGCGGCCGCGCAGGAAGCTGCGCACGGCGGCGTCGCTCATCTTCCAGAGCCTGGCGTCCAGCACGAAGTGCACCCAGGTCAGCAGGATGCCGCAGACGAAGAGCGCATGGTTGCCGCCGAAGCGGCTGAGCGCCCAGCCGCCCGCCAGCGCCGCCCCCACGAAGGCCGGCAGCACCGCCAGCGGGCGCGCCGCGCCGCGCGAGACGATGCCCACCATCAGCAGGTACTGGAAGCCGTGCGCCAGCGCATAGCTCCAGAACGCGTAGTCGAGGTTCTCCACCAGCAGCGCGGGCAGGAAGAAGCCGAACGACGCGGCGGAGAACACCGCCACCAGCGGCTGGCGGAACACCTCGCGGTGCCGCCAGGCCAGCCGGACCATCAGCACCGCGGCCACCGCATACGCCCACCAGGCCAGCGTGCGCCACAGCGGCGCCTGCTCGGCCAGCCACGCCGGCAGCGGCAGGGCCAGCCCGTCGGCCAGCAGCGCGGGGATGGTCGCGAGCCCGCCGGCCAGCGGCGGCACCAGCACGATCCTCACGGTGCCCGGCGGCAGCCGCGTGCCGGACGCTGCCGCGGCGAACGACATCAACCCGTAGTTCTGCTTCTGGTAGTGGTAGTAGAGCCAGACCAGGTGCACGAAGAAGATCGCCATCACCGCGTCGCCCAGCATCCCTGGCCCGCTGCCGAGCGCGCCGCCCGCCACCACGGCGACCACCGAGACGGCGATGGCCGCCAGCGGCAGCACGACGAAGCGCGGCTTCATCGGTGCCATCAGCCTGCGCGCATCGGCATCGGCGTAGAACGTGGCCGTGCTGCCCACGTGGCACACGCCGCCGATGAACACGGCCAGGCCAATCACGGTCGATTCGCGGAACGGCAGGTCGAGCAGCGCCACCAGCGGCAGCCCGGCCAGCGGCAGCAGGGTGGCGGCCAGCAGCGCGGCGAACCAGCGGCGGCGCTGCGCTGCGCGGCGCGGCACGGCGAGCGGGGCCGTGGCGACGCGGCCCGCGGGTCCACCGAGCGCACTCACAGTTCCACCTCTCTGTAGCCGCCGGCGGCGGCCGACGGCGCGCGAAGCGTGTCCACATGCACGGCCAGCGCGTGCAGCGTGGGGTGCTCGAACACCGCGGCCAGCGGCAGCTCGATGCCGAAGCGGCTGCGCACGCGGGCGGCGATGCGCATGGCCACCAGCGAATGCCCGCCCAGTTCGAAGAAGCTGTCCTGCAGCCCGGGGCCCTGGGATGCGGGCAGCTGCAGCGTCTCGCGCCAGATCTCGGCCAGGCCGCGTTCGGTGTCGGTGCGGGGCGCTTCGAAGGCCTGTTGCGGGGCCGCCGGCCGCGGCAACGCGCGGCGGTCGGGCTTGCCGTTCGGCGTGAGCGGCAGGCTGTCCAGCACCACGATGTGCGAAGGCACCATCGCGTCGGGCAGGCGCTCGCGCAGCGCGCGCTGCAGCGCGGCGCCGGCGTTCCCGGCCTCCGTCGCCGGCCCCTCGGCCACCACGTAGGCGGCGAGCACCGCGGCCTCGCCCTGCGCGGCCGGCCACAGCTTCACCGCGGCCTGCCGCACGCCGGCCAGGCCGAGCAGCGCGGCTTCGATCTCGCCCGCCTCCATGCGCACGCCGCGCAGCTTGAACTGGTCGTCGGCGCGGCCGAGGTAGTCGATCGCGCCATCGGGCCGCCAGCGCGCCAGGTCGCCGCTGTCGTACAGCAGGCCGCCGCCCGGCCCCTGGGCGAAGGGGTCGGGCACGAAGCGCTCGGCCGTCAGGGCCGGCCGGCGCCGGTAGCCGCGGGCCAGGCCCACGCCGCCGATGAAGAGCCGGCCGGGCACGCCCACGGGAACGGGGTGCCCGTCGGCATCGAGCAGCCGGACCTGCAGGCCGTCGATGGGCCGGCCGATCGGCACCGGCGCGCCGGCGGTCGCGGGCGTGCAGCGCCAGGCCGTCACGTCCACCGCCGCTTCGGTCGGGCCGTAGAGGTTGTGCAGCGCCGTGCCGGGCAGCCGCTCGAAGACCTGCTGCTGCAGCGGACCGGCCAGCGCCTCGCCGCTGCACACCACGTGGCGCAGGGTGGCGGCCCGCCGGCCCACCTCGGCGGCCTGGAGGAAGTCGGCCAGCATGGCCGGCACGAAGTGCGCCACGGTGATGCGCTCCTGCGCGATCAGCCCGGCCAGCGTGTCGCGGTCGCGGTGCACGCCGGGCGGCGCCAGCACCAGCGTCGCGCCTTCGAGCAGCGGCCACCACAGCTCCCACACCGAGACGTCGAAGCCCACCGGCGTCTTCTGCAGCACGCGGTCCTGCGGCGCCAGGCCGAGGTGCCGCTGCATCCAGGCGAGCCGGTTCGCGATGCCGGCATGGTGGTTGAGCACACCCTTGGGGCGGCCGGTGGAGCCGGAGGTGTAGATCAGGTAGGCGGCCTGGGCGGGGTGCGTGCTGCGTGGCGGCGGACCTGCATAGGCAAGTTCAGCCGCCTCGTCGAGGCCGTCGGCCGCGGCATCGGCACACGGCAGCCGCTGCGTGCCCTCGGGGCAGGCCGGCAGGCCCGCGCCGTCGGCACGGCCGTGCAGCAGCACGCGCGGGCGGGCGTCGTCCAGCATCGCGGCCAGGCGTGCCGCCGGCTGGTCGGTGTCGAGCGGCAGCCACGCGGCACCCGCCTTCTGCACCGCCAGCAGCGCGACCATCAGCTCGAACGAACGCTCGAAGTGCAGGGCGACGATGTCCTCCCTGCCCACGCCCGCCTCGCGCAGCTGCCAGGCCAAGCGGTTGGCGCAGCGGTCGAGCGCGGCGTAGCGCATCGTCCGGCCTTGGAAGCACAGCGCGACGGCTTCGGGCCGCTGCCGCGCCTGGTGCTCGAACCGGTCGGCGAGCGACGCAAAAGGCTGCCCGGCACCGAGCGCCGGCCCACCGTCGCCGAAGGCCGCGAGCTGCGCGGCTTCGTCGGCCGACAGCATCGCCAGCGTGCCCACCGCTGCATCGGGCTGGTCGACCAGCGCCATCACCAGGTGCTGCCAATGCGCCAGCAGCCGTTCGACGTCGGCCGCGTCGGCGCGGCGGGCGTCCCAGCGCGCGGCCAGCCGCAGCGTGTCGCCGTCGCTGGCCTGCAGCGTGAGGCCGTAGTGCGTGGCTTCCTCGATCGCCAGCGATGCCAGCCGGACGCCGTCCGGCCCTTCGGAAGGCGCCGCCGGCAGCGCGCCGCCCGCGGGGTAGTTCTCGATCACCAGCAGGCAGTCGAACAGCGGCGAGCCCGCGCCGCCGCCCGCCGCCAGCGACTGCAGCTCGCGCAGCGGCAAGTGCTCGTGCTCGGCGGCCGTGAAGCGCGACGCCTGCACCTGGGCCAGCCATGCGGCCACCGTCAACGCGGGCTGCACGCGCAGCCGCACCGGTGCGGTGTTGATGAAGAGGCCCACCATCTCCAGCGCGCCGGGCAGCTCGGCCGGGCGGCCGGCCACGGTGTGGCCGAACACCACGTCGGCGGCGCTGCCGGCCTTGGACTCGTCGGCCAATGCGCCCTGGCCGTAGCGCCGCAACAGCAGGCCCAGCGCGGCCTGCAGCAGCGTGGCCAGCGTCAGGCCCTGGCGCGACAGCGCGGCGCGCAGCCGCGCCTGCGCATCGGCCGGCAGCAGGCGCTCGGCCATCGCCGGGCGGGCGGCGCCGCCGCGCGGCGATGGCCGCAGCAGGGGCAGCGGCGCGGCGGCGGGCAGGCCTTGCAGTTCGCCGCGCCACCAGTCGAGCGAAGCCGCCTGGGCGCCCGAGCGCACGCGCTGCTGGTGCCACGCGACGAAGTCGGCATAGGGCCGCGGCGCGGGCGGCAGCGGCAGGCCGTGCAGCCGCGCGAACACCTCGCGCAGCACCAGGCTCGCCGACCAGCCGTCGAGCAGCAGGTGGTGGTGGCACCAGACGAGCTGGTGCCGGTCGGCACCCAGCGCCAGCAGCGCCAGGCGCATCAGCGGCGGCCGGTTCAGGTCGAACGGCTCCGCGCGCTGCGCGGCCAGCAGGGCCTGCAGCCGCGCCTGCTGGCCTACCGGGGGCAGGCCCGACACGTCGTGTGCCACCCAGGGCAGCTCGGCCGTGCGCCAGGTCACCTGGAAGGGCTGCTCGCGCTGCTCCCAGTGGAAGCTCGTGCGCAGCGCGGCGTGGCGGGCGACAGTGTCGGCCCAGGCCTGGCGCAGCCTCGCGGCATCGAGCGGGCCGCGCAGCGTGAGCACCACCTGCGGCACGTAGGCGCCGCCGGCCGGGGCCAGCAGGCTGTGGAACAGCAGGCCCTGCTGCATCGGCACCAGCGGCATCAAGTTCTCGACCTGGCGGCGGTCGAACGCGGCGGCAGGGGTCGCCGGGGGCGTCGCGGTGAATGAGGTGGCGGTCATCGCGGGGTCGTCACAGGGTGTCGAGCAGGTCGTCGAGCGCGTCGGCGCTCAGGTCCATCAACGGGAAGTCGGCGGGCACGTGGCTGCCGTCTGTGCGGTCTGACAGGCTGTGCGCCACCAGCGCGGCGAGCGCGTCGCGCCACGCGGCCATCAGCGCTTCGATGCGCTCGGGCCGGTGCAGCGCGCGGCTGTAGCCGCCGTGCAGCTGCAGCCGGCCGCGGGCCACCAGTGCGTTGAAGTCGAGCAGCACCTCGCGTTCGTCGTCGGGGTGGCGCGCGGCGCCGGTGCGCTCGTCGGCCGGCGCGAAGGGCGGGTTTTCCGCGCGAGAGAACAGGCCGTCGCTCTGGCCGAGGTAGTTGAAGCGCAGGCCGGGCGCGACCTGCAGCGCCTGCGCGTCGTCGCCGCCGGCCTGGCGCAGCACGCTCCAGCCCAGGCCGTGCTGCGGCACGGCGCGCAGTGCGGCCTTCACCTGCTTCAGCGCATGGTCGAGGCCCGTGCCGTCGTCGGCGGCCGCGCCGATGTCCAGGCGCAGCGGATGCAGCGCGGTGAACCAGCCCACGGTGCGGCCGAGGTCGAGCGGCGCCGAGTCCAGCTCGCCGCGGCCATGGCCTTCGAGCATCAACCGCCGCGGGCCCGGGCCCATCTGCTGCCGCACCGCGAGCAGCAGCGCCGCGAGCAGCAGTTCCTCCGGCCGCAACCGCGCCGCGGCGGGCACGGCTTCCAACCACTGGCGCGTGAGCGCTTCGTCGAGCGTGACGGTGACGGTCGCGTGATCGCGCATGCGGTTGCTGCCGCCGGCGTGGTCGATCGGCCAGGGTTCGGCTTCGGCCCGCGCCTGCGTGTGCCAATAGGCCCGCTCCGCGTCGAAGCGGCCGGGCTGGTGCAGCGCCTGTGCCCAGTCCGCGGCCGGGCTGGTGCGCGGCAGCGCGGTGGGCGCTGGCATGGGGGCATCGGTGCCGGGCCGCAGCAGGGCCTGCAGGTCACCCAGCAGGATGCGCCACGACACGCCGTCTACCAGCAGGTGGTGCGCGACGAACAGCAGCCGGTGCTCGCTGCCGCCGGGGTGGTCGACCTGCATCGCGACGATGCGCCAGAGCGGGCCGCGGGCCAGGTCGAGGCTGGCTTGCGCGGCCTGTGCCAGCGCTTCGATCTCGGCACGGGCCGCGGCGGCGTCGGCCACGCGGCGGTGCAGGTGCAGCAGCGGCGACCGTCCGAAGCGCGATTCCGCATCGCGGGCCGGGGCCGGCTGAGGCGCGTCTGGCTCGGCGTGGCCATCCGCGTCGGTGCGTGCATCGCGATCCGTGTCGCTGCGTGTTTCGTTGCCTGCATCGGCCTGAGCGTCGACAGCGTCGAAGGTCTGCCGCCAGCCGTCGGGCGCGCGCTCGAAACGTGCACGCAGCACGTCGTGGTGCGCGGCCAGCGCGGCGGTGGCCTGCGCCAGCCGCCTCGCCTCGATGGGCGCGGGCAGACGCAGCATCACCGATTGGTTCCAGTGCGCGGGGTATTCGAGGCCCAGCTCGAAGAACCAGGCCTGCGCGGGCGTCAGCGGCTGCAGGCCGGTGGCCGGTCCGCGCGGTGCGGTGGCCGTTGTGCCTTCGGCCTGCCGCGCCTCGGCCTGCGCCGCGAGCGCGGAGAGCTGCGGATGCAGGAACACGTCGCGCGGCGCCAGCGGCAGGTTGGCCTCGCGGGCACGGGCGACGAGCTGGATCGCGAGGATCGAATCGCCGCCGCTTTCGAAGAAGTGTGCATCGCGCCCGGCCGGCGCGCGGCCCAGCACGCCGGCCCACACGGTGGCGAGGCGGCGCTCGGCGTCGGTGCCGGGCGCGTCGGCCGGCGTTGCATCAGAGCCTGGCGCGGTGGCTTCGGCGCCGGCGTTCGCTGCAGCCAGGGGATCCGGCAGCGCCTGCCGGTCGAGCTTGCCGTTCGGCAGCACGGGCAGCGCCGCCAGCGGGACGATGGCGGACGGCACCATGAACTCGGGCAGCCGCTCGCGCAGCTGGCGCCGCAGCACGCCGGGCAACGCGGCCCTGTCGGACGGCGATGCGCCGTCGGCGGCGACCACGTAGGCCACCAGCCGCTGGTGGCCGCGCGCGTCGCGGTGCGCGGTGGCCACCGCCTGCCGCACGCCGGGGTGGGCGCACAGCGCGGCCTCCACCTCGCCCAGCTCGATGCGGAAGCCGCGGATCTTCACCTGCTGGTCGATGCGGCCAAGGTAGTCGAGCACGCCGTCGGGCCGCTGGCGCACGCGGTCGCCGGTGCGGTAGAGCGTGGCGGTGCGCGGCGGCGCCGCCGCAGCGGTGAACGGGTCGGGCACGAAGCGTTCAGCCGTCAGCGCGGGCCGCTGCCAGTAGCCGCGCGCCACGCCTTCGCCGCCCAGGTACAGCTCGCCGGGCATGCCGATGGGCACCGGCTGCATCGTGTCGTCCAGCACCCAGGCCTGGCTGTTGGCGATGGGCGCACCGATCGGCGTGACCGGCCCGGTGATCTCGCGCGGCAGCCGCATGCCGGTGGAATAGGTGGTGTCTTCCGACGGGCCGTAGAGGTTGTAGACGCCCTCGACACCCGGCTGCGCGTAGAGCGCACCCACCAGCGCCGGCGGAATCGGCTCGCCCGCCAGGTTGACGGTGTGGATGCCCGCGGGCAGCGTACCCAGGCGCAGCAGCTCGGCACAGGCGGTGGGCACGGTGTTGATCAGCGTCACGCGGGCCGCGGCCGGCAGCGTGGGCAGTGCCAGCACGTCGTCGGCCAGGATCACGCAGCCCCCGCCGGCCAGCGGCACGAAGAGTTCGTAGACCGAGAGGTCGAAGCACACCGAGGTGGCGGCCAGCACGCCGGCGAGCTGCGCGGGGCTGAAGGTGGCCAGCGCCCAGTGCACCATCGCCACGGCCTGCCGGTGTTCGATCGCCACGCCCTTGGGGCGGCCGGTGGAGCCGGAGGTGTAGATCAGGTAGGCCAAGTGGTCGGGCCGCGGGCCGGCACTTGCATAGGCAAGCGGGGCGGCGTCGGCCGCTACCGTGGAAAACGCAGACGGATCGAGCACCGCCACACCGGCGTCGAGCCCCGCGATGCCATGGCCGGCCGGTGCGAGCAGCACACGCAGCTGCGCGTCGGCGGCGATGAAGGCGATGCGCTCGGCCGGGTAGGACGGATCCAGCGGCACGTAGGCCGCGCCGGCCTGCAGCACCGCCAGGAGCGAGACGACGAGCTCCGTGCGCCGCGGCAGGCACACGCCCACGCGCTGCTCGGGGCCGGCGCCCAGCGCGCGCAGCCGCGCGGCCATCGTGGTGCTGCGGGCCACCAGTTCGCGGTAGCTCAGCGTCTGGTCGCCGCAGGTCAGCGCGGGCGCGTCGGGCGTGCGGACGGCCTGCGCCAGCACCAGCGCCGGCAGCGTGGCGCCGCGGTTGTGCGGGCGTGCGGTGGCGGCGTTCCACGCTTCGATCTGCAGGCGCTGCCGGCGCGGCAGCATCGGCAGCGTGGCCAGCGGCTGCCGCGGCGCGCGGGCGATCTGCCGCAGCAGTTCGCCGAAGGCCTCGGCCATCGCGGCCATGCTGCCGGGCAGGAAGAGGTCGGTCCGGTATTCGAGCCGGCCCGCCAGGCCGGCCGCGCCGTCGGCTTGGTCGGCCAGCGCCAGCGTGAGGTCGAAGCGCGTCACGCCCAGGTCGACGGGCTGCGGCGTCCACGGCCGGCGCGGGGTGCCGGCCGGCGCGGCGGGCTGCCACAGCAGCATGGCCTGGAACACCGGCGCGTGCCGCCAATGGCGCGGCACGTCGAGCGCTTCCACCACCTGCTCGAACGGCACCTGCTGGTGCGCGAAGCCGTCGAGCACCGTCTGCCGGACGCGCGCGATCAGTTCGCCGAAGTGCGTGCAACCGTCGAGCCGGGTGCGCAGCGCCAGCGTGTTGGCGAAAAGGCCGATCACCTCGTCCAGCCGGGGGTCGGGCCGGTGGCCCACCGGGGTGCCCACCACCACGTCGGTGCTGCCGGCGTAGCGCGACAGCAGCAGCTTGAACGCGGCCAGCAGCAGCATGTAGAGCGTGGCGCCTTCGGCCCGTGCCAGGGCCTGCAGCGCGTCGCGCGTGGCGGGGTCGATCTCGAAGCGGAGGCTCGCGCCGTCCAGGCGCTGCCGCGCGGGCCGCGCGAAGTCGGTCGGCAGGTCGAGCAGGGCCGGCGCGCCGGCCAGGTGCGTGCGCCACCAGCCGAGCGCGTCGGCGTGGTCCTGCGCGCGCTGCCAGGCGGCGAAGTCGGCGTACTGCAGTGGCAACGGCGGCGGCAGCGGCGCCACCGTGCCGGCGTCGTCGGCCAGTGCCTGCACCAGCAGCCCCAGCGACCAGGCATCGCCCAGGATGTGGTGCATCACCACCAGCACGCGGTGGCCTTCGGTGCCGTCCACTTCGTCGCGCACGGCGGCCACGCGCCACAGCGGAGCGCTCGCCAGGTCGAACGGCCGGCGGGCCTCGGCCGCGATCAGCTCGTCCACGGTCTGGCCCGGGGCGGGTGCCAGCAGCTCGACGTGCACATCGACCCGCGGCTCGATCACCAGCCGGGCCTGCCCGTCCTGCGCCGGGAAGCGGCTGCGCAGGTTGTCGTGGCGCTGCGCGAGCGCGGCCAGCCGCGCGTCGAGCACGCTGCGCGGCAGCGGCCCCGGCAGGTGCACCGCGGCGGCGATGTTGTAGAAGGGGTTGCCGGGCTCCAGCTGCGCCATCACCCACAGGCGCTGCTGCGCGGGCGAGAGCGGGGGCGCGGCGTCGGCGGGCAGCGGCGTGATCACGGTAGGTTGCGATGCGGCTGCCGTTGTCTGGACAGGTGCCGTGCCGGCAAGGGGGCCCGCGTCGGCAGCGATGGCTGCGTCGATCCGCCCGGCCAGGCCCGCGAGTGTCGGCCGCTCGAACAACGCGCGCAGCGGGAGGTGGCAACCGAAGGCATCGGGCAGCCGCGCCATCAGGCGCGCGGCCAGCAGCGAGTGGCCGCCGAGCGCGAAGAAGTCGGCATCGCGGTCGTGCACCGGACGGCCGAGCAGCGCGGCCCACACCTCGGCCAGCCGCCGCTCGGTGAGGCCCTCGGGCCGCCGCACGGCGACGACGGCGGGCGCTGCGGGGCCGGCATCGGGCGCCGGCAGGGCCTTGCGGTCGATCTTGCCGTTGGCCGACAGCGGGAAGGCGGGCAGCAGCACCCATGCTGCCGGCAGCATGTAGCCGGGCAGCCGTGGCGCGAGGTGGGCGCGCAGCGTGGCGGCGTCGACGTGCGGCGCAGCGGGGTCGGTGGCGGTCCGCGCCACCACGTAGGCGGTCAGCAGCGGCTCACCCTGCGCCGGCCCGTGCAGCAGCACCAGCGCCTGCGCCACCTGCGGGTGGGCGCAGAGCGCGGCCTCGATCTCGCCGGGCTCGATGCGGAAACCGCGCAGCTTGATCTGGTGGTCGGTGCGGCCGAGGAAATCGAAGAGCCCATCGGCACGGCGGCGCACCCGGTCGCCGGTGCGGTAGAGGAGCGGGCCCGGGGACGTGCCGTTTGCCACGGCGGGCACGAAGCGCTCGCGCGTCAGGGCCGGCTGGCGCCAGTAGCCCGGGCTCAGGCCCAGGCCGCCGATGGCCAGTTCGCCGGCCAGGCCGGGCGGCAGCGGGCGGCCTGCGTCATCGAGCACGTCGAGCGTGGTGTTGGCGATGGCGCCGCCGATGGGCACCGTGCCACCGGCCAGCAGCGCGGGCGACAGGCGCAGCGCTGCCGACCAGATGGTGGTCTCGGTCGGGCCGTAGACGTTCCACAGCGTGCCGCCGGTGGCGAGCAGGCGCTGCGCGAGCGCGGCGTCGAGTGCTTCGCCGCCGCACAGCATCGTGAGGCCCGGGCGGCCGGCCCAGCCGGCTTCGAGCAGCAGCCGCCAGCCGGCCGGCGTGGCCTGCAGGTGCGTGGCCTCTTCCGCATCGAGCAGCCGGCCCAGCGCCGCGCCGTCGGCCGCGGTGTCGCGGTCGGCGATGACGACGCGGGCGCCGGCCGCCAGCGGCAGCAGCAGCTCCAGCGCGGCGATGTCGAAGGAGATCGTCGTCACGGCCACGAGCGTGTCGCCGGCCGCGATGCCCGGCACCTCGGCCATCGCGCACAGCAGGTTCAGCAGGCTGCGCTGCGTGATCGGCACGCCCTTGGGTTGGCCGGTAGTGCCGCTGGTGAAGATGAGGTAGGCGAGGGTGTCGGGCGGCTGGGCCGGTGCGGCCGGCGCCGTGTTTTCTTCCGCGGGCGAGGCCGCGTCGTCTTGCCTGGACAGGTCGATCAGCCGGAAGCCCAGCGCGGACGCCAGCGAGGCTTCGGGTGCCGACACCAGCACGCAGGCGGCGCCGGCCGCGTCGAGCAGCCCGGCCAGGCGTGCGGGCGGCTGCTGCGGATCGAGCGGCACATAGGCCACGCCGCGCGACAGGCAGGCCAGTAGTGCCGCAGGCAGGTCAGCGCCGCGCGGCAGCGCGATGCCGGCGATGTCACCGCGGCGCAGGCCTTCGGCGTCGAGGCGCGCGGCGATGGTCGCCACGCGGCGGGCCAGCGCGGCGTAGTCCCAGGTGCGGCCGCCGGCTGTCACCGCAAGCGCATCGGGCCGCGCTTGCACCTGCTGCAGGAAGAGGCCGAAAACGTCGGTGTCGGGCAACGCGCGCTCGGTGGCGTTCCACGCCGCGATGCTGCGGCGCGCGTCGTCGTCCATCAAGTCGAGCGCGGCCAGCGGCACCTGCGGCTGCGCCACGGCGGCCGCCAGCAGCGTGCGGTACTGGCGCGCCATGCGCTCGATGGTGGCGGCATCGAACAGGTCGGCGTCGTACTCCCAGGCCGTGTGCAGCGCGCCGCCCGTGTCGTTGACGTCCAGCGCCAGGTCGAAGCGCGTGGTGCCCGCGTCGGCGGCCAGCGCGGCGATGCGCAGGCCCGGCAGCTGCACCGGCGCGCCGTCGCCTTCGTGCAGCACGAAGCTCACCTGGAACAGCGGATGGCGATCGAGCCGGCGCTCGGTGCGCAGCGCGTCCACCACCTGCTCGAACGGCAGCGTCTGGTGCGCGAGCGCGCCCAGCACCGTCTGCCGCACATCGGCCACCAGCGCGGCGAAGGGCGCCTTGGGCTCGATCCGCGTGCGCAGCACCAGGTTGTTGACGAAGAGGCCGACCAGCGGGCGCGTCTCGGGCCGTTCGCGCTGCGACACCAGCGTGCCCACCCACACGTCGTGCTGGCCGCTGCAGCGCGCCAGCAGCGCCTGCAGGCCGGCCAGCATCGTGGCGAAGAGGCTGGCCTGCGATTGCCGCGCGAAGCCGCGCAGGGCGTCGCTCAGCCCGGCCGGCAACGTGAAGGTGAAGCGGGCACCGCGGCCGCGCTGCACGGGCGGCCGGGGCCGGTCGGTGGGCAGGGGCAGGTCGGGCGGCGCATCGGCGAGCTGCCGCAGCCACCATTCGCGCTCGTCGGCCATGGCCTGCTCGCGGGCCGATTGCCAGGCGGCGTAGTCGGTGTACTGCAGCGTGAGCGGCGGCAGCGGCAGCGCGGCATAGAGCGCCGCGATGTCGCGCAGCAGGATGCGCAGCGAGGCGTGGTCGGCCACCAGGTGGTGCACGCACAGCAGCAGCACGTGGCGCTGAGGCGCGGCCTGCAGCAGCCGGGCGCGCAGCAGCGGGCCGTGGCGCAGGTCGAAGTGCGGCGTGACGAGGGCGCGCAGCGCGGCTTGCGCTTCCGCCTGTTGATCGGCGGATAGCGGCGCGCCAGCGGCGTCTCGGGCGTCGTCACCGAAAGCGTCCATGCGCTCGGCGGCCAGCCCGAGCGGGGCCGCCGGCGCGATCTGCATCCACGGCTCGCCGGCCTCGTCGACGAAGCGGGCGCGCAGCACGTCGTGGCGCGCGAGGGCGCCGTCGAGCGCACGGGCGAGGACATGGCCATCGAGCGGCCCGTCGAGCTGCAGCGCGGCGGGGATGTGGTACGCCGCCAGGCCCGGCGAGAGCTGCTCGATGAACCACAGCCGGCGCTGCGCCGCGGTGAGCGGGTGGCGCACCGCGGCCGCGGCCTGCTGCTGCTTCTTCGCCAGCAGTTCGGCCAGCAGGCGGCGCTTGTCGGCGGCGGACAGCGCGGGCGAGGGCGGCAGCACGGCGCTCATCGGCCGGCCTCCTCGGCCAGCAGTTGGGCCAGCATCGCGTCCACCTCGTCGTCGGCCAGCGCCGCCACGTCGGGCACGGCCGCCGGTGCCGATGCGGCCTGCAGCGGCGCGGCTTCGGCCGGGGCGCCGGCCCGCGCGGCGAGTCGGCCGTCGATCAACGCGGCCTGCGCGGCCGGCGTCAGCGCGCCCAGCAGGTCACCCAGCGTGAGCGGCAGCGCGAAGGCCTGCTGCAGCCGGGTGAGCAGCTGCAGCGCCGCGAGCGACTGGCCGCCGAGCGCGAAGAAGTCGTCGTCCATGCCGACGGCCTCGACCTGCAGCGTCTGCTGCCAGGCCTCGGCCACGCGGTGTTCGGTCCCGGTGGCGGCGGCGCGCCAGGCGGCCCGCTCGGCCCCCGGCGCCGGCAGTGCCTGGCGGTCGAGCTTGCCGTTGGGCGTCAGCGGCAGGGACGGCAGCACGACGAAGCGCGACGGCAGCATGTAGGCGGGCAGCCGCTCGGCGAGCCACGCTTGCAGGCCCTCGACAGCGGCCGGTGCGGCCACCGGCGGTTCCGCCGCCTGCCAACGCAACGCCCACGCGGGCTCGATCGCGCCGCCCATCAGCGCATACACCGGCTGCTGGCCGGGCTGCAAGGCCAGGGCCTGCCGCAGTGCGGCGGGGTCGGTGCCGCCCAGCGCGCACAGCCCCAGTGGCAGCGTGCCCGCGGGCACGTCGCCGGCCGCGGCAGCCGCGGCGCGTGCCATCAGCACCTGCCCGACGTGGCCGGCCTCGATCAACGCGAAATCCCGCGCCCGCTCTCCATAGGCCGCTTCGACCGCGTCGAGCTGAGCCACCAGGAACAGGCCGAACGCCCGGCCTTCGGCCAGCGCGCGGTTCTTGCCGTACAGCGCGTCGATGGCGGCCGCGTCCAGCGGCGGCAGGCCGGTGGCGCGGTGCAGCCGGTGCTCGGCGGGGTGGTAGGCGTACCACCCGGCGGCCAGCCCGTCGACGCGGCCGGGCTGCACCTGCAGCCAGGCCTGCAGCGGGTAGAGGTGGCCGGCGGAGGGGTAGTCGAACTTGGGCAGCGGCGCGCCGGGCAGCGTGTGGGCACGCAGGCCGGCCAGCACCTCGGCCAGCGTGGCCAGCGCGAGCGGTGCATCGGCGAAGCGGCGGTGGCTCTGGCGCGGCAGCGTGGGGCCGGCGGTCGCGGCCAGCGGCAGGTCGACCACCTCGTCGCCCGCCACCGGCGCCCGCCAGCCCGGCGCGCTGCCGGGCAGCGCGGCGCGGCGCGCCAGGCGGTCGAGCAGGCCGCCGCCTTCGGCATCGTGCAGGCGCGGCACCACATAGGCCGTCAACGCGGGCGGCGTGCCGCCGGCGGCCACGGCCGCGCCGGCGAGGGCCGGGTGGCGCTGCAGTGCGGCTTCGATCTCGCCGAGTTCGATGCGGTAGCCGTTGACCTTGACCTGGTGGTCTTCGCGGCCGAGGAACTCGATCCAGCCTTCCGGGCGCAGCACGCCCAGGTCGCCGGTGCGGTAGAGCACGGCGCCGGCCGCGTCGCCCGGCACGGCGAAAGGGTTGGGCACGAAGCGTTCGGCCGTCAGCGCAGGCCGGCCCCAGTAGCCGCGTGCCACGCCGATGCCGGCGATGTAGAGCTCGCCGGGCACCGAGGGCGGGCAGGGCCGAAGGTCGTCGTCCAGCACGTACCAGGGCTGGCCCGCGAGCGGCCGGCCGTAGGGCACGCTGCGCCACGATGCGTCGATGCCGTCCACTGGGTGCTCGATCGACCAGATCGACGCTTCCGTGGCACCGCCCAGGCTGAAGAGCCGCGCCTGCGGGCAGGCCGCGGCCAGGCGCGGCGGCAGCGCGAGCGGGATCCAGTCGCCGCTCAGCATCGCCAGCCGCAGCGGCAGCGCGGCGCCGCCGCCGGCCGGCAGCGCGTCGAGCAGCAGTTGCAGCAGCGCGGGCACGGTGTTCCAGACCGTCACGCGGTCGGCGGCCAGCCGTGCGGGCCAGCGCGCCGGCTGCTGCAAGTCGTCGGGCGCGGGCAGCACCAGCGCACCACCGGCGGCCAGCGGGCCGAAGATGTCCCACACCGAGAGGTCGAAGTTCAGCGCCGACAGGCCGAACACGCGGTCGCCCGGGCCAATGCCGTGGCGGTGGTTGATGTCGCGCACGGTGTTGACGGCACCGCGGTGGTCGATCATCACGCCCTTGGGCGCGCCGGTGGAGCCGGAGGTGTAGATCACATAGGCCAGGTCGGTGCCGGCCTGGCGGGCGGGCGGCAGCGGCGGCGCCTCGGTACGTGCGGGGCCGGCGGGTGCGGCGATCGCCAGCGTGGAAGTGGTCCAGTCGCCCGGCGCAGCGGCATCGGCTGCGGCCACCAGCACCACACGTGCGCGCGCATCGGCGACGAGTTGCGCGCGCCGAGCGGCCGGCAGGCCGGGGTCGATCGGCACGTAAGCCGCGCCCGCGGCCAGCACCCCCAGCACCGCGACCACCTGCGCCCAGCCCTTGGCGCAGCCGATGGCGACCAGCTCGTTGGGCTGCACGCCGGCTTCGGCCAGGCGCGCGGCCACCGCCAGCGCTTCGTGTGCGAGCGCGGCATGGGTCAGCGTGCGGTCGGCGGTGATGACGGCCGGCGACAGCGGATGGTGTTGCGCGGCGCGGAAGCACAGCAGGTGCAGCAGCGTGGCGTCGGTAGCGGACTGCAGCGCCTGCATGGGCAGCGCAGACGCATCGGCGTTGTATGCCGCCCAGGCCGCCATGCGCCGCGCAGCGGGGGCCGCGTCGCGCGCGGTCCACGCCGCTTCGCCGGCCGGCGACGGGTCGGCCAGCAGCGCCAGCAGCTCGGCGTGCTCCTGCACCAAGCCTTCCAGCAGGCCGGCCGGGAACAGCGCGTCGATCGCGTCCCAGTTCACCTGCAGCGCACCCTGCAGCTCCGACACCTGGTGGTCGAGCAGCACCTGCGAGGTCTGGCTCACGCCGTACACCACCTCCGTGGCCCAGGGCCGGGCGCCGGCCGGCGGCTGCGCATGGCCGAGCGTGCTGGTGAAGACGACCGGGAACAGCGCCTGCCCGCCGCGCTGCTGGCGCTGCGCCAACGCGCGCTGCACGCGCACGCCGCTGACGCTGCGGTGCTCCAGGTCCTGCCACAGGCGGGCCTGCAGCCGCTGCGCCGCGGCGATGAACGATTCGCCCGGCCGCGGCTCGCAGGCCAGCAGCAGCGATGCGGTGAAGTCGCCGACGATGCGGTCGATGTCCGCATGCAGCCGCGGGCGGTTGAAGAGCGTGAGGTTGAGCGTGAAGCGCGGCCGGCGCGCATGGGCGGCCAGGCTGCGCGCGAAGGCGGCCAGCAGCACGGCCGACGGCGTGAGGCCGGCCGTTTGCGCACGGGCCTTCACGCGCTGCCAGGCCGGCGCGTCCAGCGTGGCCGAGCGGCGCACGAAGCGCGAGGCCGATTCGGCCGGCGCCTGCACGCGCGGCAGCTCGGGGGCCGGCGGCAACTCGTCGATGCGCGATAGCCACCACGCCCAGTCGGCCTGGCCGGCGGGCGACGCGGCGTGCGCGGCTTCTGCCAGCACGCAGTCGCGAAAGCCCAGCGCCAGCGGCGGCAGCGTGCCGCTCACCAGCAGCGCGGCCAGCTCGCGGCCCAGCAGCTGGAAGCTGAAGGCATCGCCGATCAGCACGTCGAAGCTCAGGTGGTAGCGCCAGCGATCAGGTGTGCCTTCGGCCACCGGCAGCCGAGAGGCCTCGATCTGGAACAGCGGCCATTGCGACGGCTCGAAGCGCTGGTGGCTCAGGCGCTCGCGGGTGCGCAGCAGCGCCTCTCCGCAGGCTTCGGCGTCGAGCCCGGCCAGGTCGTGCTGCGTGAGCTGGATGCGCGGCACCTCGGGCAGCACGCGCTGGCGGCCATCGCCGGTGACGACGGCGCGCAGCATGCCGTGGCGCTGCACCAGCGTGTCGAGCGCGGCGGCTACGTCAGCCGGCTGCAGGCCCGTCGCTTCGATCTCGCGGTAGCCATGGGTGCTGACCTGGCCCAGCTCGAACGCGGCGTGGCGGCCGAGCAGGTAGGCCTGCTGGATGTCGGTGAGCGGGAAGGGTTCGTGCCGCGCCGCGTCGTCCGGCACGATGGCCGGGCGTGGGGCCTCGGCGGGCAAGTCGCCGCCCGCGGGGCCGTCGGCCCGGTGCATCTTGTCGAGCCGTGCCGCGAGCTGCGCCACGGTGGGCGCCTGGAACAGCGCCTGCAGCGGCAGCACCCGGCCCCAGTGCTGCTCGATGCGCGCGGCGATCTCGATGGCCAGCAGCGAATGGCCGCCCAGCGCGAAGAAGTTGTCGTGGACGCCGACCGGCTGCGCATCGCTGCGCTTCAGCGCCTGCTGCCAGATGGCGGCCAGGTGCGTTTCCGTGTCGTTGCGCGGTGCCACCGGGGCGGCGGACGCGGCGGCGTCTTCCAGCGGCAGCGCGGCCAGCGCGGCGCGGTCGATCTTGCCGTTGGGCAGCCGCGGCAGCGCGGCCAGCAGTTGCAGGTGCCCGGGCACCAGGTGCGAAGGCAGGCGTTGCTGCAAGTAGTCGCGCAGCACGTCGGCGGTGGTCGCGCCTTCGACGTGAGCGACCAGGCGGCGCTGGCCGTCCGGGCCGTGCGGTGCCTGCACTGCTGCATCGCGGACGTCAGGGTGTTCGCGCAGCGCGTGCTCGATCTCGCCCGTCTCGATGCGGAAGCCGCGGATCTTGACCTGGTGGTCGAGCCGGCCGAAGAACTCGAGCTGGCCGTCGGGCAGGCAGCGCACGCGGTCGCCGGTGCGGTAGAGCCAGGCACCGTCTTCCGGTGCGAACGGGTTCGGCACGAAGCGCTCGGCCGTCAGCGCCGGGCGGCCCAGGTAGCCGCGCGCCAGGCCTTGCCCGCCCAGCAGCAGCTCGCCCGCCACGCCGTGCGGCACCGGCTCGCCATAGGCATCGACCACGTAGGCCTGCGAGCCCGGCAGCGGCCGGCCGATGGGCACGCGACGCACGGGTTCGGCGCCTTCGGGGTCGGCGCCCTGCAGGCCAGGGAAGCAGGCCTCGGTGGAGTAGGTGGTGTCTTCCGACGGGCCGTAGAGGTTGTAGACGGCCTCCACCTGGGGCAACCGGCGGAGCCGCTCCACCAACCCCGGCGGCAGCGGCTCGCCGGCCAGCCCGATGAGCCGCACCGACGGCGGCAGGCCGTGCGTGTCGAGCAGCTGCTGCAGCAGGCTGGGCACGGTGTTGACGAAGCGCACCTCGCCGGCCGCGGGCAGGCGCGGCAGGGCCAGCACGTTCTCGGCCATCACCACGCAGCCGCCCCAGGCCAGCGGCGCGAAGAGTTCGAACACCGAGAGGTCGAAGCACACCGACGTGGAAGCCAGCATTGAGGCCAGGCCTTCGGTACCGAAGCGCTCGCGTGCCCAGTGCATCAGCACCACCGCGCTGCGGTGCTCGATGGCCACGCCCTTGGGCCGGCCGGTGGAGCCGGAGGTGTAGATCAGGTAGGCGAGCCGGCCGGGCTCTGCGTGGCGCGGGGCGGGTGCGCCGGGCGCGGCGGGCGCCGCATCGCCCAGCGGGCCGACCGCGATCTGCCGCAGCGTGGCGGCGCGTGCCAGCGGCGGCGGCGGGGCCAGCGCGTCGACCAGCACGATGCCGATACCGGCGTCTTCGACGATGAAGTCGAGCCGCGCGGCCGGGTACTCAGGATCGAGCGGCACGTAGGCCGCGCCGCTGCGCAGCACGCCGAGCAGCGCGGCCAGCAGGCGGGCCGAGCGCGGCATGCACACGCCCACGGGCTCCCCGGGCGCCACGCCGGCACGGCCGATCGCGGCGGCCAGCCGGTCGGCGGCGGCGGTGAGCTGCGCGTAGGTCCAGCGTTCGGTGCCGTCGACCACCGCCACCGCGCCGGGCGTGCGCGCGGCCTGCGCGAAGACCATCGCGTCGAGCGTCGCCGCGTCGCCTGCCGCCGGCGGCAACGGCGGGGTTCGGCCCATCGCCAGCACCGCGGCGCGTTCCGCCGGATCGAGCAGGGGCAGCGTGCCGATGGGCGCCTCGGGTGCGGCCAGGATGCCGCCCAGCAGCACCTCGAACTGCCGCGCCATGCGGGCGATGGTGGCCGGCTCGAACAGGTCGCTGCGGTACTCGATCTGCCCGCGCAGGCCCTCGGGCGCATCGACGAGGTTGAAGCGCAGTTCGTACTTGGTGCGGTGCTCGGGCAGCGGCTCACGCGTGAGCGTCATGCCGCCCATCGCGAGGTCCTGCGGTGCAGCCGGCTGCAGGTCGAACTTGGCCTGGAACAGCGGCATCATCTGGTCGAGGTGGCGCTCGGGGTTGAGCAGCTCCACCAGCTTCTCGAACGGCAGCGCCTGGTGCGCCATCGCGTCGAGCAAGTTGCGCCGCACGTGGGCCAGCACCTCGTCGAAGCGGGGGTGGCCGGCGGTGCCCGCCGTGCCGATGCGCGTGCGCAGCACCAGCGTGTTGACCAGCAGGCCGATCAACGGCTCGGTGCCGGGCTGCTCCCGGTTGGCCACCTCGGTGCCGACGATGACGTCGTCGCCGCCCGTCAACCGGTGCAGCCACACCTGGAAGGCGGCCAGCAGCAGCATGAAGAGCGTGACCTGACGGCGCTGCGCGAGCGCCTTCAGGGCCGTGCCCAGCGCCGGCGGCAGCACGAGGGGATGCTGCGCGCCGCGGTCGGTGGCGACCGGCGGGCGCGGGTGGTCCAGCGGCAGGTCGAGCAGCGGCAGTTCGCCGCCGAGCTGGCCGCGCCACCAGGCTTCGTGACGCGCCAGTTCGGGGCCGGCGAGCTGCGCATGCTGCCAGGCCGCCCAGTCGGCGTACTGGATCGCCAGCGGCGGCAGCGGCGCGGCGCCTTCGCCGGCCACGAACGCGGTGTAGCCGGCGCGCAGCTCGCGCAGGAACACGGCGACCGACCAGCGGTCGCTCGCGATGTGGTGCGTGACGAGCAGCAGCCGATGGTCACCGGGGCCGTGGCGCAGCAGCGCCAGCCGCAGCGGCGGCTCGGCCAGGTCGAACGGCGCAGCCGCGAGCTTGTCTATCCAAGCCTGGGCGGCGGCCTCGTCGGCGCCCACCTCGTGCACGGCGAGCAGCGCTGCCGCATCGGGCGGCGTGGGCCGCACGTCCTGCACCGGCACGCCGCCCTCCCGCGCCGGGTACGCCGTGCGCAGCACCTCGTGGCGATCGACCACCGCGTGCAGCGCGCGCGCGAGCGCCGGCACGTCGAGCGGGCCGGCCAGCCGCAGCACGCTGGCCACGTTGTAGGCGCTGCTGTGCGGCGCCAGCCGCTGCAGGAACCACAGCCGCTGCTGCGCGAACGACAGCGGCGCCGGCCCCGCGCCCGCGTCGCGCCGCTTCGGCGCCGCGGCCTGCGGTGCCGGCGGCGGCGCCACCAGCCCTTGCGCGGCGAGCCGGCGCTCGAACAGCGTCCGCTGCTCGGGCGACAGGCGTTCGAGTTCGCGCAGCAGCGCATCGGGCAGGCGGGGCGAGGTCACGGACATGGGAGGACTTCCGGGAAAGGTCGCTTCGGCGGCGTTGTGGTGGTGTGGGCGCGGTCGGGTCAGCGGGCGGGGCGTGCCGGATCGGCGTGCTGCGCCAACTGGGCCTGGACGTCGTCGGCGCTCAGGGCCTGCACCTCGGCCAGCAGCGCGGCCATGCGGTCGGCGGTGTCGGCGTCGACCGGCGCGCGCTGGCGGTCGACGTGCGCGGCGATGCCGGCGACCGTGGGCGTGCCGTCCAGCAGGTCGCGCAGCTCCAGCGGCACCGCGAAGGCCTCGCGCAGCCGGCCGATCGCCTGGATGGCCAGCAACGAATGGCCGCCGAGATCGAAGAACGAGTCGTGCACGCCGACCTGTTCCAGCCGCAGCAGCGATTGCCAGATGTCGGCGATGGCCTGTTCGGTCTCGTTGCGCGGGGCTGCGTAGGGCGTGGCCAGCGCGGGACGCGGGTGCGCGGCGCGGGCGGGCATCAGGCCGGCCGCGGCGGCATCGGCCGCGCGCAGTGGCTGCGCGCGCAGCCACTGCGCGCGGCGCGCCGCCAGCGGCTGGCGCGAGACGGCGACGGCGCCGGTGAGGCCGGCGGCGAGCACGCGGGTGGTGGCCGTCCAGGCATCGTCGGCGCTGAGCGTGTGCGCCTGCAGGCCGGCGCCGAGGCCCTGGGGGGTGGTTCCAGCGTGTGCGTCCAGCGCCACCGGGTCCCACTGGATCGCCGTCCAGCGTGTGCCTCGGGCACGGGCCCCCGTGGCGGCCGGCTGGGCCCCTGCCTGTTGCGCGACGAAGGCATCGATCGCCTGGCTGGCGGCGGCGTAGCTGGCCAGCCCCAGGCCGCCGAGCAGCGACGACATCGACGACTGCACGCAGCAGAAGGCCGGCGACTGGCGCGCGACCCAGGGGGCCAGCGCGGCCAGCAGGTCGAGCCGGCTGCGCTGGTTGTGCGCCCACTGCGTCGGCCCCAGCAGCGCCAGCGGCGCGGCGATGCCGGTGTGCGTGGTGGGCAGGCTGACGAACACGCCGTCGAGGGCATCGACCGACGCGCCATCGAGTGCCTCGGCCAGCGCAGCGGCATCGTCGGCTGCCGCCTGCAGCGTGACGATCTCGGTGCCGTGGCCGCGGCAGGCTTCGGCCAGCGCGGGCGGCACGTCGGCCTGCGGCAGCGCGGCCGACAGCAGCACGAGCCGGCGCGCACCCGAAGCGGCCAGGCGCCCGGCCCACAGGGCCCCGAGGCCGCGTTCCAGGTCGCCCACGACGAGGTAGCTGCCGCCGCGGCGCAGGCCGATGGTCGTGCGGGGCTTGGCATCGTCGGTGGGCAGCGGCAGCGGCGCAGGCTCGAAGGCCCAGCGGTGGCGGCCGCGCCAGGCGACGAGCGGCAGCGCTTCGGCCTGGCGCAGTTCGTCGGCCAGCAGGTGCGCGGTGGCGGCGGCGGCCTTGGGCTGCAGCGCGCCGGCCAGGTCGACGACGCGCACGCCGAGCGACGGATGCTCCTGCCCCGGCACCAGCGCCAGGCCGTGCAAGGCGGCCTGCACGGGCTCGGGGCGGTCGTCGGCCTGCACCTCGCAGGCATGGCGGGTGAGCACGGCCAGTTGCAGCGGCTCGGTCGTGTCGGCGAACGACTGGGCCAGCACCAGCAGGCGCTGCACGGCGTCTTGCGCAGGCGCATCGGCCGGCAGCCCGAGCGCGCGCAGGTCGACGATGCCGGTGGGTGGCAGCGCACGTTCGGCCAGCGCGGTGCGCAGCGACTGCCACTGCGCCGGCTGCAGGCCGTCGAGCGCAAACGCGCGGAAGCCGGCCTGCTCGAACCGCGGTGCGTCGCCGACGGTGAAGGCGTGGTCGCCCAGCGCTTCGAGGCGCTGCGCGAGCGCTTCGGCCAGTGCGCGCACCGGGCTGCCCGCCTCGGTGGCACCGTCGATCAGCAGCCAGGTCTGCGGGCGGCCCGGGCCGGCGGCGGGCGCGAGCGGCTTGCGATGCCAGCCGGGCACGGTGAACCAGTCGGACAGCGGGCGTTCGACGGCGGCGGCCGTCGCGGCCGGTTCGGACACGGTGCTGCCGGCCACGGCGGGGGCCGACGCGCCGCCGTGCGCGGCCGTGGGCAGCCGGTCCGCATCGACCCAGTAGCGCTGGCGCTCGAACGGCGCGGTGGGCAGCGGCACGCGCCGGCGGGGGCCGTCGGCCAGCCGGCGCCAGTCAGGCGAGAGGCCGGCGCACCACGCCTGGCCCAGCGCCTGCAGCAAGGCGTCGGCGTGGCCGGCCGCCTGCGTGGGCTCGGGTTGGGAGGCCACGACCACGGCACCCGGCACCTGCTGGCGCACCAGCCCCGTCAGCACGCGGCCGGCACCCAGCTCGACGTGCACCGGCGACGGCAGCGCCTGCAGCGTCACCACCGCATCGGCGAAGCGCACCGTGCCGCGCAGCTGCCGCGCCCAGTACGCGGGATCGGCCGCTTCGGCGTCGGTGATCCAGGTACCGCTGAGGTTGGAGACGAAGGGGATGCGCGGCGCCCGCGGCGGGTGCTGCGCGAAGAGCGTGGCCACGTCGTCGCCGAACGCACGCGCGGCGGCCTCCATCATCGCCGAGTGGAAGGCGTGCGAGGTGCGCAACGGCTGGCTGGCGACGCCTTGTGCCTGCAGTGCCACCGCGAGGCGTTCGACGGCCGGCTGCGGGCCAGCGGCCACGCAGGACTCGGGCGCATTGACGGCAGCCAGCGCCAGCTCGGGCTCGGCCGCCAGCCACGGCGCCAGCGCTTCGGGCGAAGCGGCCACCGCCAGCATCGCGCCGCGCGGCATGGCCTGCATGCGGCGGCCGCGGGCGGCCACCAACGATAGCGCCGCCGGCAGGTCGAACACGCCGGCCACGCAGGCGGCGACCAGTTCGCCCAGGCTGTGGCCGGCCATCGCACGCGGCGGCAGGCCGAGCTGCTGCCACCAGCGGGCCAATGCCCATCCGTGCGCGAACAGCACGGGCTGCGCGAGCGCGGTGTCGTCCAGCGGCGCGTCGGCACGCGCCGGGCCGCACAGCAGCTCGGCCAGCGGCACGGGCAGCTGCCGGTCGAGCAGCGCGGCGCATTCGTCGATGGCGGCGCGGTAGGCCGGGACTTGTGCATACAAGCCGCGGCCCATGCCGGCCGACTGCGTGCCCTGGCCGCTGAAGAGCCACAGCAGCGATGGCAGGGCGGCGACCGCGGCGGCCGGCGCGGGCAGCGCCAGTTGCGCCGCGGCCTCGGCCGCGCTGCGCGCCACCACCGCACGCCGGTGATCGAAGGCGCGGCGGCCTTGCTGCAGCGTGTGGGCGATGTCCGCCAGCGGCTGCGCCGGACCTTCGCAGAGGTGCGTGGCCAGCGCCTGCGAGGCCTGCGCCAGCGCGGCCGGGCTGCGGGCCGAGAGCACCAGCAGCTGCGGTGCGCCGTCGGTCGCGCCGGTGGCCGGCTGCCACGCGGATGCCGATGCGGCGCAGGTGCTGGCCGACGCGGAGCCGGCCATCGCCTCTTCGACGATCACATGCGCGTTGGTCCCGCCGATGCCGAACGAACTGAGCCCCGCGCGACGCGGCTGGCCGGGCGCGGCGGGCCAGTCGGCGAGCCGCGCCGGCAGGTGGAAGCGGCTGCCGTCCAGGCCCAGCGCCGGGTTGGGCGTGGCCGCATGCAGCGTCGCCGGAATCTGCCGGTGCTGCAGTGCGAGCACCAGCTTGATGAGCCCGGCGACGCCGGCGGCGGCGTCGAGGTGGCCGATGTTGCTCTTCACCGAGCCCAGCGCGCAGGGCGTGGACGCCTGCCCGAAGACCTGCTTCAACGCGGCGACCTCCACCGGGTCGCCCAGCCGGGTGCCGGTGCCGTGCGCCTCGATGCAGCCGATGCTCGCGGCGTCGACGCCCGCTGCGGCCAGCGCGGCCTCGATCACCGCGGCCTGGCGCTCGCCGCTGGGCGCGGTGAAGCTCTGCTTGTGTGCACCGTCGTTGTTGATGGCCGAGCCCTTGATGACGGCCAGCACGTGGTCGCCCGCGGCCAGCGCGTCTTCCAGCCGGCGCAGCACGACGATGCCCACGCCGTTGCCCGGCACGGTGCCGGCGGCATCGGACGCGAAGGCGCGGCAATGGCCGTCGTGCGCGTGGATGCCGCCTGCCTGGGCGCGGTAGCCGAGCTGGCGCGACAGCGCCACGCCGCCGGCCAGCGCCATGTCGCATTCGCCGGCCAGCAGGCTCTGGCAGGCCAGGTGCACCGCCACCAGCGACGACGAGCAGGCCGTCTGCACGGCCACCGCCGGGCCGCGCAGGCCGAGCTTGTAGGCCACGCGGGTGGCGAGGAAATCCTTGTCGTTGCCGAGGAAGATCTCGTACGGGCTGGCTGAAGCGCGGGTCGCCGCATGTCCATACAAGTTCAGCAGATAGCCGTTCATCCCGGCGCCGCCGAACACGCCGATCGCGCCGGCATGGCGCGCGGCGTCGTGGCCGGCGTCTTCGAGCGCCGTCCAGGCGCATTCGAGGAACAGGCGCTGCTGCGGGTCCATCAGCTCGGCTTCCCGGGCGCTCAGGCCGAAGAAGCCGGCATCGAACCGGTCGGCCTCGGCGATCGGCGCGCCGGCCTTCACGAAGGCCGGGTCGGCCAGGGTGGCGCCGTCCACACCCTGCTGGCGCAGCCAGGCGTCGTCGAAGGTGGTGATGCCTTCGCGGCCTTCGGCCAGCAGGCGCCAGTAGTCGGCCAGCGTGGGCGCGCCGGGGAAGCGGCCGGCCATGCCGATGATGGCGATCTCGAGGCCGTGCAGGTCGGGGGCGGTGGTCATCGGGCGGCTTCGGATTGGGGTGACGGGTCGGCCGTGCGGCGGCGCTGCATCAGCCGGTTGCGGCCGGCGGCACGTGCGGCGGTCTCCGCCGCGGCCTGCGCGGCGGCGGCGGGCGTGCCGGCCTGCAGCCGCGCCGCGAGGCTGGCCACCGTGGGGTGGTTGAACAGGTCGACCAGTGCCAGCTCGTGGCCCATCTGCCGCAGCCGGCTCTGCAGCGTGACGAGCAGCAGCGAATGGCCGCCGGACTCGAAGAAGTGGTCGTGCGGCGAGAGTTGCGGCTGCTGCAGCAGCTCCCGCCACAGTGCCAGCAGCGCGGCCTCGAGCGGCGTGGCGGCGGCCGCCGGCACGGCGTTGCCGGCCGATGGGGCCGGGCGCAGCGCGCGGCGGTCGATCTTGCCGTTGGGCGTGAGCGGCAGCGCGGGCAGCAGGCGCAGCGCGGCCGGCACCATCGCCGCGGGCAGGCGTGCGGCGAGTTGCGTGCGCAGCGAAGCGGTGAACGCGGGTGCATCGTCCGCGCGGCGGTCTGCGACGACGTAGCCCACCAGCCGCGCGGCGGCGCCTTCGCCTTCGATCACCGCCACGGCCTGCACCACGCCCGCGCAAGCAATGAGCGCGGCCTCCACCTCGCCCAGCTCCAGCCGCTGGCCGCGGAGCTTGGCCTGGTGGTCGAGGCGGCCGAGGAAGTCGATCAGCCCGTCCTCGCGCCAGGCCGCACGGTCGCCGGTGCGGTAGAGCGTGGGGAAGGCGGCAGCAGGCCCATCGCCCGCGGCCAGCGGGTCGGGCACGAAGCGGTCGGCCGTGAGCGCGGCACGGCGGTGGTAGCCGGGGCTCACGCCGGCGCCGCCGATGCACAGCTCGCCGGGCACGCCGGGCGGCAGCGGGCGCAGGTCGGCATCGAGCACCCGCAGCGTGGTGTTGGCCAGCGCGTCGCCCACCGGCACCGGGCCGCCGATGCCGGCGGCTTCGTCGGCATCGAGCAGCGCGGGCGTGACGTGCAGCGCGGTCGACCAGACGGTGGTCTCGGTGGGGCCGTAGACGTTCCACAGCGCCGCGCCGCCGGCCAGCAGGCTGCGGGCGAGCGGGCGGTCGAGCGCCTCGCCGCCGCACAGCAGCTTCAGGCCCGCGGGTGCCTGCCAGCCCACCGCGCCCAGCAGGCGCCAGGTGGACGGGGTGGCCTGCAGCACGGTGATGCGCGCCCGCGTCAGCCGCGCGGCCAGGCGTTCGCCGTCGCGTGCTTCGGCTTCGGTGGCGATCACCGTGCAGGCGCCGGCCACCAGCGGGCCGAAGAGTTCGAGCGCGGCGATGTCGAACGACAGCGTGGTGACGGCCAGCCAGCGGTCGGCCGCGGCGAGACCGATGCGGCCGTTCATCGCGGCCAGCATGTTGGCGAGGTTGCCGTGCGTGATGGCCACGCCCTTGGGCGTGCCGGTGCTGCCGCTGGTGTAGATGAGGTAGGCGGGCGTGGCGGCGTCGATGGGCGCAGGCGCGGGCGCGGTGCCGCCAGGGGCCGGTGCGTCGAGGTCGCAGCGCGAGCCGGTCCACCATGCCAGTGCATCGCCGGTGGTGGCATGCAGCACCAGCGTGTGCAGGCCGGCGTCGGCGGCCATGTGGCGCAGCCGCGCCTCGGGGTAGGCGGCGTCCATCGGCACGTAGGCGGCGCCCAGGCGCCACACCGCGAGCAGCGTGGCCAGCATCCCGCGGCCGCGCGCCAGGCTCACGCCGACGCGGTGGCCGGGGGCCACGCCTTGTGCCGCGAGGCGGGTGGCGATCTCCGCCGCCAGGGTCTGCAGCCCTGCGCGGTCCAGCGGGCCTTGTGCATCGACGAGCACGTCGGCTTCGGGCGCGGCCTGGGCCAGGGCGGCAACGGCCTCGGGCACCAGTGGCCGAGGCATCGGTTGGCAGGCCTTCCGGTCGGCGTCGCGCAGGGCGGCGAGTGCCGTGTCGTCGGCCAGCAGGAACTCGCCGAGCGCCGCCCCGGGTCGGGTCGCGAACCCGCGCAGCAGCCGTGGCAGCGCGGCCAGGCAGCGCGCCGCGGAGGCCGCCGGCACGCGTTGCGGATCGGCCAGCAGGCGCAGCTCGATGGTGTCGCCCAGCACCGCGTACAGGCTGAGCGGATAGTGCGTCGATTCGCTGACCCGCACATCGCCCAGGCGCAGCGGCGCATCGGGGGCGGCGGGGCCGCCGGGGTAGTTCTCGATCACGACGACGCTGTCGAACAGCGGCTGGCCGGTCAGCGTGGCCGCGGCGCGCTGGACTTCGGCGGGCGCCAGATGCTCGTGCGGCTGCTGCGCGAGCACGCGCGCCTGCAGTGCGGCCAGCCCCTCGGCCAGCGGCTGCGCGGCCGGCAGCGGCATCCGCACCGGCAGCGTGGTGATGAAGAGGCCCACCGTGCCGGCGGCCTGCGGCCGCGATGCGGGGCGGCCGGCGCGGGTGAGGCCGTAGACCACGTCGTCGCTGCCGCTGCTGCGGGCCAGCAGCACGGCCCATGCGCCTTGCAGCACGGTGCCCGGCGTCACGCGCAGGCGGCGCGCCAGCGTGTGCAGTGCCTGGGTGTCGTCGATGCCGAGGGTGTGGCGCAGCGTGAGCGGCGGCGTCGCCGTGGTGCTCGTCGCCTGGGGCGCGGGGCGGACGAAGCCGGGGGTCGAGGGCGTGTCGAAACCGGCCAGCAGCGTGCGCCAGAAGGCTCGTGCGGCGGCCGTGTCCTGCGCCGCCAGCCACTCGACGTGGTCGCGGTACGAAGGGGCAGGTGCCAGCGCCGGCGCGGTGCCGTCGAGCGCGGCACGGTAGGCCGTCTGCCAGTCGCGCAGCAGCAGCGGGAGCGACCAACCGTCGAGCAGCAGGTGGTGGTGGCTGAAGACCACGCGGTGGTGGTCGTCGGCCAGGCGAAGGCAGTGCACGCGGGCCAGCGGCGCGCGGCGCAGGTCGAAGCCCTGCCGGCGGTCGGCCGCCAGCCAGTCGTCAAAGGCGGATGGCGTCATCGCGTGCGCTTCGGCGTGCGTGACGGCCAGGCGCACCGAGCGGCCCACCACCTGCAGCGGCGCGTCGAGCTTGTCCCACGCGAAGGCGGTGCGCAGCACGGCGTGGTGCGTGGCGAGCGCCTGCCAGGCGGCATCGAACGCGGCGGTGTCGAGCGGGCCGTGCAGGTCGAACGCGAGCTGCACGAAGTAGACGCTGGAGGCGGGCGCGTAGAGGCTGTGGAAGAGCAGGCCGCGCTGCGTGGGGGCCAGGGGGTAGACGGCCTCGATATGGGGTGGGAGGGCGGTGGTCATCGTTGTTCTTGTTGTTGTGGTTGTTGTGCGCTTGCAAGGGCTCGGGCAGGGGCCTGGGAGCGTGCGACTTCCGCGGTCGGCGCTGCACGCCGACTGCCCTGCGATGCTCGGCCGGCTGGCGTGCCGCAGAACTCACTTCGCTCACTGCGTTCGCTGCGTTCAAACAGGCTGCGGCAAGTCAGTGGTTGAAGCGCGCTGCGCGCGCCGCCAACCGGCCTGCGCTTCTCGGCGCTCCACACGCACGCCCCCAGGCCCGACCGCCGCAGTCGCGCGAGCGCACACAGCCACCCCCGGCGCAGCAGGCCCGACAACACCCGCTCCATCAAAGCCCACCCCCAACGATGAGCTGCCGCCGCAACTGCCCCATCCGATCCAGCGTCTGCACCGCCGCCGAATCGGTGCGCGAGCGCAGGCTGCTGCCGTCGCCGGCAAAGCGGGCGCAGACGCCCTTGTGCGCTGCCATCATGCCGCCGTAGGCCTGCACGAAGCGCTCGTGCGCGGGTTGCAGCGCGCCCGGCAGCGCCGCGAAGCAGGGCCGCAGCTGTTGCCATTGCCGGACCAGGCGCGCGTGGTCCCACGCCATCAGGCCGCTGAAACGGTCGGAGTCGACGTGCGGGGGCATCATGGCCGGGCGCACTTCGTCTTCGTAGAGCCGCGGGTTGAAGTCGGATGCCAGCACCATCGCGGCGCCTGAAGCGGCCAACAACGTGGAGGCGGTGTCGAGTTCGAGTTCCGCTTCTTCGAGCCGCGGGCCTGAAGCATCGGACAGCGCCGCCTCGAAGCGCAGCAGGCTCAGCACCAGGCCCTGCACGTCGAGGAAGAAGGTCCAGTGGAAGCCCTGCCACAGCGTCCATGCGGTGGGAGACGGTTCCTCGGGCAGCAGGTCCAGCGGCGGCCCGTCGATCGGTGCCGGCAGTTCAGGCGGCAGTCCGAAGCAACGCAACAGCAGCCCCAGGTGGCACGCGAAGCCCTCGCGCTGCTGCGCGACGGCCGGGGCATCGAGTGAGGGCGCGATGGTGCACAGCACCATGAAGCGCTGCACGGTCTCCACCATGCTGCGCGCGAGCAGCGCGGCCGAGGCGCCTTCGTGCCGCGCGACCGCGAAGCGCCGGTCGTAGTCGATCACCTCGTCGCGCGACAGGGGCGTGCCGGTGTCTTCGGGCACGTGGGCCAGCGGCCCGGCCGGCGGCAGCGCCACGATCGCCTGCGCCAGCCGCGCCGCTGCTGATGGGGCGTGCCCGCCCAGTGCGCAGCGCACGGCGGCCAGCGCCGAGATCAGCTGCCGTGCCGGCACGGTGGCGCCTTCGGGCAGGGGCACGCAGGCTGCCAGTGCCCACGGCGAAGGCAGGGCCAGCAGCGCCGAAGGGGCGGGGGTGTCGTCAGGCAGCGGGAGCGTCACGGGGGCAGGCCAGCGGGTACGGCGGTACTTCGGTGCGGCGTTGCGCTCAGGCGCCGCTGGCGCCGGCATCCATGGCCTGGCGCAGGCTCAGCGGGCGCATGTCGGTCCACACCTGCTCGATGTGGTCGAGGCAGGCCTGCTTGGCGCCGCTGAAGCCCTCCGCGCGCCAGCCCCAGGGGATCTCCTTGTAGTCGGGCCAGATCGAGTAGCGGCCTTCGTCGCTGAGGACGACGCGCCACACCGGCTCGGGCAGGTCGGCGAGGGCGGCGGGGGTCGGCGAGGGGGTGGTTTCCATCGGTTTGTCTAGACAGGTGGAGGGTGGAGGAAAAGGGGCCTACAGCAACCCGCCGTCGCGCAGCGCGGCCAGGCTGTTGGAGAACGCGGTGACGATGTGGTCGAGTTCGGCGTCGCCGTGCTCGATGCTGAGGAAGCCGCCCGCATCGCCGACGCGCAGGTGCACGCCGCGCAGCAGCAGGTGGTAGGCGAGCAGTTGCCGCGCGCGTTCGCCGATGCGGCTGCGGCTGGCGGCCAGCGCGAAGAAGGAGCCGAAGTGGGTGAACTCCAGCGGCAGGTCCTGCTGCCTGCAGAAGCCGTTGATGCGGGCGACCAGCGCCTGCGTGCGGTCGTTCAGGCCGGCCTGCAGCGCCGGGCCTTCGGCCTTCACCCTTGACAGCAGCGCGTGCGCGGCCACCAGCGACAGCGGGTGCTTGGTGAAGGTGCCGGCGAAGAAGGTGGTGGGCGTGCGCGGCGCGGAGTCGTCGCCGTATTGCCAGGGGCCGCCGTCGATGCGGTCCATGAAACGCGCGCTGCCGGCGATGACGGACAGCGGCATGCCGCCGCCGGCAATCTTGCTGTAGGTGGCGAGGTCGGGCCGGAGGCCGAAGTGCGCCGCGGCGCCGCCCGGGTGCACGCGGAAGCCGGTGACCATCTCGTCGAACACCAGCGCGCTGCCGGTGCGCTGCGTCAGCGCGCGCAGTTCATGCAGGAAGGCCCGCGGCTGCAGCTCGGTGGCGCGGCTTTGCACCGGCTCGACCAGCACGGCGGCGATGTCCTTGGCGCGGGCGCGGATGACGTCGAGCGAGCGCGGGTGGCCGTACTCCAGCACGATGACCTCGCGCGCCGCGGCGGCCGAGACACCGGGGAAGGCGGGCACCGCGCGGCTGGAGCCCATGCGGCCGAGCAATGCGGCCACGGGCCGGAGCAAGGGCCGGCCGGCCAGGCGTTCGACGATGCGCTTGCGGGCGTATTCGGCCACCGGCGCGCGCATCAGCGCGGCATCGTGGTGGCCGTGGTACGAGTGGGTGAAGGTGACGATGCAGGGCCGGCCGGTGGCGGCGCGGGCGATGCGGATGGCCGTCATCACCGCTTCGGTGCCGGTGTTGCTGAAGCACACGCGCTCGGCGCCCGTCAGCTCGCTGACCAGCGTGGCCACTTCGCCGACCAGCGGATGCTGCGCGCCGATGGCGAAGCCGCGTTCGAGCTGTGCTGTGAGCGCTTCGCGAACGAAGGCGGGGTTGTGACCGAAGAGGTTGAGGCCGAGGCCGAGCAGGATGTCGGTGTAGCGGTGGCCGTCCACGTCCCACAGGTACGCACCCGCGGCGCGATCGACCGCCAGCGGATAGCAGATCTCCTTGGTCTCGGGCGCGAAGCGCATGCCGATGGAGCTCTTGTCGGCGAATACGCCGCGGTACTGCGCCGCCAGCCGTTTGGAGCCCGGGGTTTTGGCGTTGTAAGCGGCGACGAGCTCGAGGAGGTGGCGCTCGGGTGTGGGGAGGGCGGGGCCGTTCATGGTTCTTGTTGTTGGTTTGGGCTTGCAAGGTCGCGGGGGCAGGCGGCTGGGCGTGCGACTTCCGCGGTCGGCGCTGCGCGCCGACTGCCCTGCGATGCTCGGCCGGTTGGCGTGCCGCAGAACTCACTTCGCTCACTGCGTTCGCTGCGTTCAAACAGGCTGCGGCAAGTCAGTGGTTGAAGCGCGCTGCGCGCGCCGCCAACCGGCCTGCGCTTCTCGGCGCTCCACACGCACACCCAGCCGCCTGCCCCCGCGCCCTTGCCCGTCACCGCCGTGGGTGTGGAAAGGAAAGCCAAAACGTCCGACCCCAGGGGTCGGGCGTTTTGGTTCACCCCCACCTCTACCGCGCGGCGGTGTTGGCGAAGCCGGGGGTGGGTATGGGCAGTCGCGCGTGTGCGGCGTCGAGCAGCGCAGGGCGGTTGGCCCGCGCGCGCAGCGCGCGTCGACAACTGACTTGCCGCAGCCTGTTTGAACGCAGCGAACGTCAGTGAGCGAAGTGAGTTCTGCGGCAGGGCCGGCCGACCGAGCAGCGCAGAGAAGTCGGCCCTCCGGGCCGACCGCCGCAGTCGCGCGACTGCCCATACCCACCCCCGGCGCAGCGGCACAACCTCAACCCCAACCACCCCACACACAACAACACCGCCGCGCATCACCCACCCCCCTTGACTGCAATGAAATGCGCCGCATGCCGATCGTCCACATCGGTCGACCCATCGATGGTCTCGAGCCGAACGCTCGCGAACCCCGCCGCCAGCAAGGCCGCACGCACTTCACCCAGGTCATGGCCGGTGATCGGGTAGTCCACGTCCTGCCGCCGCCACCTCGGCTCGATGCGGCCCAGCCGCTGCAGCAGCGCCAACCGCAGCCCGATGAAGCGCGGCCGCGACAGCACGCCGTAGAGCAGCCGCTTCAAGGGCCGCAGCAGCCCGCCGGCGCCGTCCGCCGGCGGGCGGAAGGTGGTGACGCGGAAGGCGCCGCGCCGGGTGGCGGCGTCGTAGCGCGGCGTGATCAGCCAGCCCACGTCGGCGCGCAGCTCGCCTTCGTACGGCACGCCGCGCCACCAGCGCGCGAGCTGTGCCGGGTGGTTGAGGTCGAACACGAAGGCCGCGCCCGGCTTCAGGGCCGCATGCACACGTTCGAAGACCAGGCACAGGTCCTCGAGCGTGTCGATGTGGTTGAGCGACGCGCTGGTTGAGAAGGCGCCGTCGAACTGCGGTGCCAGGTCGAAGTGCCGCGCATCGTCGAGCAGGAAGGCGGCCTGGGGGGCGTTGCGGCGTGCGCATGCCAGCATGCCGGCCGAACCGTCGAGGCCGGTGACGCGGTAGCCGGCCTGCAGCAGCGGGCGGATCAGCAGCCCGCTGCCGCAGCACAGGTCGAGCAGTTGCGCACCCGCCGGCAGGCCGGGCAGCAGCACACGTTCCAGCAGCTTGCGCTGCGGCTCGACGTAGTCGATGCCGACCGTCTCGTCGTAGAGCGTGGCCCAGTCGTCGTAGGCATCGGCATGGCCGTGGTGCGGCGTGCCGGGCGGCGGCGCGGGCGCCGGGCCGAGTTGTGCATCGGCGGGCGGGTGCAGTTGGCCGCTCATGCCTTGGCCTCGACGGGGAGGCTGGCGCCTGTGCGGTCAGGCAGCAGGCCGGTGCGGTCCATCGCGCGCAGGTAGGTCGCGAAGAGCGGCTGGTCCAGCGCGGGCAGGGTGAAGGGGGTGCCCTGCAGCAGCGCGCGCATCACGCTGCTGTCGTAGGGCGTGGCGTGGGGCGCCGCCGCCGTGGGGGCCGTCGGCGCCCCGGCATCGCCGCCCTCGGCCCGCCCGCCGAACAGCGCGACCAGCGGGTACAGCGGGTGCTCCGGCGCCTCGCGCGCCACGCGCTGCAGCTCGCGGTACCAGTCGGCATACGGCACGCGGCGCACCGCGTGGCCGGCGGCGGCGCAGGCATCGAACAGCACCTGCGACGACACCGGCTGCGGGTGCAGCAGGTGCAGCGTGGCGCCGCGCGCCGCGGGCTGCGCGCCGGCATGCACCATGGCCCGCGCGAGCCAGTCGACCGGCAGCAGGTCGAGCGGCAGCTCGCCCTGCGGCGCGATGCCCGAGCGCAGGTAGCCCTGCATCAGGCGGATCAGGAAATCGTTGCGGTTGAAGGCGCCGGTGGCGCTGTCGCCCGAGATGGGGCCGGGGCGGTAGATCGTCGCGGCCAGTCCGCGTGCCATGGCCTGCCGCACGAGTTGCTCGGCCACCCACTTGCTGCGGTTGTAGCCGCCGGCCGGCACGGGCTGCGCAGGCAGCGCATCGGTCTCGAGGAAGCGGCGGCCGCCGGCCTGCGCGAGGGGGGGCAGCACGCTGAGGCTCGACACATGGTGCAGCCGCTTGGGTCGGCCGATGCTTGCCAGCTGCATCAGTGCCAGCGTGCCGCCGATGTTGGCGGCGCGCAGCTGTTCGTAGGGCATCAGGTGGTGCACATGCGCGCCGTTGTGCCAGATCGTGTCGATGCGCTGGGCCAGCGCCTGCCATTCCGTCTCGCCCAGGCCCAGGCGGGGCTGCGACAGGTCGCCGGCGATGACCGCGAGCCGCTTCGCATGCGCCGGCTCCCAGCGGCCGATGGCTTCGAGCGCGGTGCGCAGGCGCGCGGCGGCGTCGGCAGGCTGCATGCCTTCAGGCAGGCGCAGCAGGCAGTGGATGCGGGCGTCGGTCTGCAGCAGCAGCTCGTGCAGCAGGTAGCTGCCGATGAAGCCGGTGGCGCCGGTGAGCAGCACGTCGCGCGGCGGCTGACCGGGGCCTTGCGTGCCGGGCCAGGGCAGCGGCGTCAGGTCGGGCGGCAGGTGCGCGTCCGGCGGCAGTTCGGCGAGGGAGGGCGCCCCGGCGCCGGTGGCAGGTGCGCCGCCCGGTGCGCGCGCACCCAGCAGCGCCATCAGCGCCGGCTTGCGCTGCTGCAGCTCTGCCTTCAGCGCGTCGGTCAGCGCGCCCTGTGGTGCGTTGACGCGCAGCTTGCCGTCCTGCACGTGCAGGCGGATCTGCTGCTGCTGCAGCGTGTCGAGCAGGCGGCCCAGGGGGTCGTCGGCCGGTGGGGTGGGCGCGGCCGGCGCGGTCACCCGCGGGGCCATCGCGATGGCGGGTGCGGCGGCGCTGGCGGCTTCGGCATCGATCGTCGTGCTGGCGGGCAGCGGCGCGGCCGCGGTGTGGGATCGGGCCGTGGGCGCGAAGTGGAACTCCGCGCAGCCCAGCAGCCGCTGCGCCGGCAGGCCGCGTGCGCGGCAGCGTTCCACCAGCTTGCCGCTTTCCACGATCGCCATCGAGGTGTCGTCGTAGTGGATCGAGGTGATGTAGTTCAGCCAGGGCTCCATGCCCATCGCGTACACGCAGACCTCGGCGGGTTGCAGCCGCTCGATCAGGCCCATGCCGCGGTCGGCGTTGGAGCCGTTGAGGCGCCGGGCCTGCGCCTGCGCGTGCGGCACGCTCACCGGCAGCAGCGGCCCGTAGGCCCAGGTGAAGGGCGCGCCTTCGCATTCCATGCCGATGAACAGCAGGTCGAGCGGGCCGCACAGTTGCGCGACGTGGTCGTACAGCGCGCTGTCGAGGTTGTTCGAATCGGCCGCGCACAGCACGCTGCGGCCCTCGGCCTCGATCCACCACGCGGTCTTGGTCGCGATGTCGAGGTCGCCGTGCTCGCCCAGCACGGGCAGGCTGAGGATGCGGCCGCCGTCGAACGCGATGTCTTCCAGGCGATCGATCTCGCGCACGTCGGTGAAGCCGATCTGCTTGAGCGCCAGGCGCAGCGAGGGGTCGAGCAGCGAGCCGCGGTGCCCCGCGGGCACCACCACCTGGCCGATGCGGTGGCGCAGCTGCAGCAGCGTCTCCAGCATCACGTGGTCCTGGTGGTTGTGGGTGATCAGCGCGTAGTCGATGCGCGTGGGCAGGTCGGCCAGGCTGAAGCGCGGCAGGCCCTCGGGGTGCTCGTAGCTGACGAGCGGATCGACGAGCACGGTGGTAGTGGGCGTCTCGACCAGCACGCAGGCGTGGCCGAGGTAGCGCACGCGCACGCCGGGCCCGCGCCAGGGGTCGGCGGTGCGCGGCGGCTCGGTGGTGAAGAGCGCGGCGAAGCGCCGGCGTGTGGCGCCGTCGTGCAGGCCGAGGCGGTCGGCCAGGGCATGCACGTCCACCGGGGTGTGGCGGGCGGCGAAGAGCACGTCGAGCGCGGGGTCGGCGAAGGGCAGGTGCAGCGCGACGTCGACATCGCTGTCGAGCCGCGGCGTGCTCATCACGAAGGCGCGGCGGTCGCTGTCGGGCACCTGGCGCAGCGCGATGCTCTGGTTGTCGGGCCGCCAGTAGCCGCTGCGGTAGAGCAGGCCTTCATGCCAGCGGGCCGACGGGTGGTTGCGGGCATCCGTCACCAGCTCGACGTAGCCGCGAAGCGCTTCGGGGAGGCGGGCGTACAGGCCGTCCATCGATTCGCCGGCGGGGTGCGCGGCGAGCAGGCGCTCGAGCTGGGCGATGGCGGCGCTGAGGGCGATCAGCTCGCGCTGGCCGCTGCGGGTGCGCGCCAGCAGCGCCCGCATCTCGGGTACGCGGTCGGTGCCGTACTGGATGAAGGGGCCGCCCATCATGGCCGGGTCGCGCAGCGCGGCGATATGGACCTCGGGTGCTTCGACGAACGAGGCCATCACCGGGAGCTGCGATTCGGTGAGGTAGCGCGCGGCGGTGGCGGGCGGGAGCAGGTAGCTCCAGGCGTACCACTGGTTGACGAGGGGTTCGGCGATGACGTTGTGCCGGAGGTATTGAGGTGGGTGGGCGGTGGTCATGGTCGTTGTTGTTCTTGTTGTGGTGTTGATGCGCTTGCAAGGTCGCGGGGGCAGGCGGCTGGGCGTGCGACTTCCGCGGTCGGCGCGGTGCGCCGACTGCCCTGCGCTGCTCGGGCCGGCCGACCGAGCAGCGCAGGGCAGTCGGCCCTCTGGGCCGACCGCCGCAGCAGCGCGAGCGCAGCCGCCCGCCCCCGGCGCAGCAAGCGCAACTCCAAAGCCCACCCAACACCAACACTCACAGCTCGAACTCCTCCCGCCCCGCCTCACCCTCAGCCGACACCCCCGCACTCAACCCCTTCAACTTCAGCTTGTGTTCGATCCGCTGCGCCAGCCCCATCACCGTGGGTGCCTCGAACAGGTCGATGACGGTCACCTCCACCGACAGCCGATCGAGCAGTTGCGACACCAGCCGCGTCGCCAGCAGCGAATGGCCGCCGAGTGCGAAGAAGTCGTCGCCGATGCCCACGGCCGGCAGGCCCAGCACGCGGGCGAATACGGCGGCGACGGCGGCTTCGGTGTCGTTGCGCGGCGGGATCGCGGCGGCGCGCTCCGGCGCCTCTCCCAGCGCACCCAGCGTGGCGAGCGCCTTCAGGTCGAGCTTGCCGTTGGCGTTGAGCGGAATGCGCGCGATCCACTGCACGGCCGCCGGCACCATGTAGCGCGGCAGGCGCTGGGCCAGGTGCTCGCGCAGCTCGGCAGGCGATGGCGCGGTGGCCGCGTCGCGCGGCACGGCCCAGGCCGCCAGGCGTTTGTCGGGCACGACGCCGGCATCGGCATCCTTGGCACCTGAGACCGGCGTGGCATCGAGCGCCGCCACCACCGCGGCCTGCACGGCCGGGTGCTCGGCCAGGGCCTGCTCGATGTCGCCCAGCTCCACGCGGAAGCCGCGGATCTTCACTTGCTGGTCGATGCGGCCGAGGATGCGGATGCGCCCGTCAGCGCCTTGCACCGCCAGGTCGCCGGTGCGGTAGAGGCAGGGCGAGGCATCGGCATCGCCTGCGGCGCGGAACGGGTTGGGCACGAACTGGCGCGCCGTCAGGCCCGGGCGGCGCAGGTAGCCGCGCGCCAGGCCCACGCCGGCCAGGCACAGCTCGCCAGGCGCACCGGGCGGCAGCAGCTCCAGCGCTTCGTCGAGCACGACCATCTGCTTGTTGGCCGCGGGGGCCAGCGTCGCTTCGAGCGGCGCGCCGTTGCCGCAACTCACCATGCTGGCGTTGACGGTGGTCTCCGTCGGGCCGTAGGCGTTGATGAAGCGCCGGCCTTGGGTGCTCCAGCGCTGCATCAGCTCGGCCGAAGGCGCTTCGCCGCCGACCAGCACCATGCGCAGTGCGCTGAAATCTTCCGGCGGGAGCGCGACCAGCGCCGACGGCGTCATCGTCACGTGCGTCACGCCGTGGCGGCGGATCAGCGAGGCCAGCGCGGGGCCGGGCAGCAGCGTCTCGGGCGGCGCCAGCAGCAGCCGCGCGCCGGTGGCCAGCGCCATCACGATCTCGGGAATCGACGCGTCGAAGCTGAACGAGAAGAAGTTCAGCACGCAGTCGCCGGCCCGCACGTCGCAGGTGCGGATCTTGTCTTCGGTGAGGTTGACGAGCCCGCCGTGCTCGATCATCACGCCCTTGGGGCGGCCTGTGGAGCCCGAGGTGTAGATGAGGTACGCCAGGTGCTGCGGGCCGGCCAGCGGTGCCGGGTCGTGCGCGGGCTGGCGTGCCTGCAGCTCGGGCCAGGCGGCGTCGAGGTCGAGCCGCCGCACGCCGCCCTGCAGCGCCGGCAGCGCCACGCCCTGGTGGCTCAGCAGCACGGGCACCTGCGCATCCGACAGCATGAAGGCCAGGCGCTCGGGCGGGTAGTCGGCATCCAGCGGCAGGTAGGCGCCGCCGGCCTTGAGCACCGCGAGCATCGCGACGATCATGTCCAGCGACCGCGGCAGCGCGATGCCGACCACCACCTCCGGCCCCACGCCGGCCGCGCGCAGCCAATGCGCGAGCTGGTTGGCCCGCGTGTTCATCTGCGCGTAGCTGAGCTGCTGGACCGGCGCGCCGTCGAACACCAGCGCGACATCGTCGGGCCGCTCGGCCGCGATGGCTTCGACCAGGTGGTGGAAGCAGGTGTCGCTGCGGTAGGGCCGGCGCGTCGTGTTCCAGTCGGCCAGCTGCCGCCGGCGCTGTTCGGTGCCCAGCAGCGGCAGCGTGGCGACGGCGCGCTGCGGGTCGGCGGCCGCGGCCTGCAGCAGCGCGTGGTAGCCCTCGGCCAGCCGCTGGATGGTGGCGGGCTCGAAGAGATCGGCGTTGTATTCGATGCCGCCGACGATGCCGCCAGGCGTTTCGTACAGGTCCATGCTCAGGTCGAGCTTGGCGCGGATGGCGGCCTGCGGCAGGCGTTCGAGCACCAGGCCGGGCAGCTCAGTGCGGGCGGGGGCGGCGTTTTCGAGGCGGAACTTGGCCTGGAACAGCGGGTGGCGGCTCAGGTCGCGCTCGGGTTGCAGCAGCTCGATCAACTGCTCGAAGGGCAGGTCCTGGTTCGACAACGCCTGCAGCGTTGTCTGTCGCACCCGCGCCAGCAGCGTGCCGAAGCCCTCTGCCGGCTGCACCTGCGCGCGCAGCACCAGCGTGTTGACGAAGAGGCCGATCAGCCCTTCGAGCGCCTGCTGCTGGCGGTTGGCCACCGGCACGCCGACGAGCAGGTCGCGCTGGCCGGTCACGCGTGACAGCAGCAGCTGCCAGCCGGCCAGCAGCGTCATGAAGAGGCTGGCCGACCGGGCCTGGCCCAGCGTGCGCAGGGCATCGACCAGCGGCGCGGGCAGGGAAAACTGATGGACCGCGCCGTGGTGCGTCTGCAGGCGCGGGCGCGGATGGTCGGTGGCCAGCGGCAGCACGGTGGGCGCGCCCTGCAGGCGGTCGCGCCAGTAGATGCGCTGGCTTTCGAGCGTGCCGGCTTGCAGGCGCTGCTGCTGCCAGGCGGCGAAGTCGGCGTATTGCAGACGTTGCGCGCCTTCGGGCTCGGACGGCGTGCCGATCAATGCGGCGCGCCATTGGCGGCCGATCTCGGCCACCAGCAGGTCGAGCGACCAGGCGTCGCAGGCGATGTGGTGCAGCGTCAGCGCCAGCACGTGCTCGTCGTCGGCCAGGCGCAACAGCGTGGCGCGCAAGGGCCAGTGCTGCGCCAGGTCGAAGGGCGCGACGGCATCGTCGGCCAGGTACTGCTGCAGCCGGGCACGCGCATCGGCGTCGCCGCGCAGGTCGAGCTGCCGCAGCGGCACCGCGGCGGGCGGGTCGATCTGCAGGCGCGACTGGCCCAGCGCGTCGGCTGCGTAGCGGGTGCGCAGCACTTCGTGGCGGCGCACGACGGCGTCGAGCGTGGCCTGGAGCACGCGCACGTCGAGCCAGCCCGTGATGCGCACGGCCAGCGGCACGTTGTAGACGCCCGCTTCCTGCGGCATCTGTTCCAGAAACCACAGCCGCTGCTGAGCGAACGACAGGGGGAGCGCGCCGTCGCGCGGCAGCGGTGCGGGGGCATCGGCCGTTGCGCCAGGGGCAGGCGACACGGGCTGCCGCAGCAGCGACAGCAGCTCGTCGCGGCGGCCCCGCAGCTCGGCGAAGAGGGCGTCGGTCAGCAGCGCATCGGGCCCGGCGCAGCGCAGCCGTTCGCCGTCGGCCCACAGCCGCACGCCCTGTTGCGCCAGCGTGGCCACCCATTCGGCGGCCGGACGTTGCAGGGACTTGTCGTGTGCGATGGGGGCTGTCGTGGCCGTCATGGGGGCAGGTTGCCGGACGTGATGCAGTTCACAAATGATAGTGTAAGTGAGAATGGTTCGCGTTAAGATCATGGCAATCGAACAGCAACAAGAGGGCGGATACGTGGCAGTCGGCGGCAACAGCCTGGGCGATCAACGCCGGGGCGATGAGCGTCATGAAGGCTCGGCGCAGCGCATGCAGCCGGCCGGCGCGCCGCTGCGCGCGGGCCTGGCCGCGCTGCTCGCGTGGCGTGCGCGCCATCAGGCCGACCGCCTGGCCTACGAGTTCCTGCCCGACGGCACCGGCCCGCTGAACGACGCCGCACTGGCATCGCTGACCTACGCCGGCCTGCAGCGCCGCGCGGCGGCCGTGGCCAACGCCTTGCGTCCGGCAGCGCCCTTCGGGCTGCCTGCCGGGGCAGCCGACGACGGCAACGCCGCGCCGCGCGCCGTCTTGGCCTTCTCGCCGGGCCTCGACTTCGTCGCCGCGCTGTTCGGCTGCCTGCGGGCCGGCGCCATCGCGGTGCCGATGCCCACGCCGCACCGCCGCGACGACCCCGCGCGCTGGCTGCAGGTGCTGGCCGACGCGGCACCGGCGGCCGTGCTCACGACCAGCGCACTCGAACCGGCGGTGCAGGCATTGATGGCCCACGCGCCCGCCGGCACGCGGCGGCCTGAGGTCATCGCCGTCGATTCACTCGATGCCGCCGTGGCCGATGAAGCCGCCGCCCCCAGCGACCTGGCCGCCCACGCGCACCACCCCGCGCTGCTGCAATACACCTCCGGCTCCACGCGCCGGCCGCGCGGCGTGGTCGTCACGCACGGCAACCTCGCGCACAACCTGGCGCAGATCGAGGCGCTGTTCGGCCACGGCCCCGGCAGCCGCGGCCTGGTGTGGCTGCCGCCGTACCACGACATGGGGCTCGTCGGCGGCATCCTGCAGCCGCTGTACAGCGGCTTCCCGGTCACGCTGATGTCGCCGCAGGCCTTCCTGCAGCGGCCGCTGCGCTGGCTGGAGGCGGTGTCCCACGTGCGCGCCACCACCAGCGGCGGCCCCGACTTCGCCTACGCCCATGCCGCGCGCCGTGCCGTGGGCGCCGACCTGCAAGGGCTCGACCTGTCGAGCTGGCAGGTCGCTTTCGTCGGCGCCGAGCCGGTGCGCGCCGCCACGCTCGCCCGTTTTGCAGAAACCTTCGGCCCGCACGGCTTCCGGCCCGAGGCCTTCCTGCCGTGCTACGGGCTCGCCGAATCGACGCTGCTCGTCGCCGGCGGCACCGGCCGGCCGCGGACGCTCACGGTCGACCGGGATGCATTGGCCGAGCACCGCGTGGTGCCCCTCCAGGCCACGGCTGCTGCGGACGGCGGCGCAGGCCGGCAAGCCATGCTTGTCGGCTGCGGCGCCCCCATCGGCACCACGCTTGCGGTGGTCGACGCTGAGACCGGCACACCGCTGCCAGACGGCCAGGTCGGCGAACTCTGGCTCCGCGGCGACAGCGTCGCGCGCGGCTACTGGCAGGCCGCGCCGGAAGACCAGGCGCTGTTCGACGCACGCCTGCCCGGCGCCGCAACCGAGCCCCCGCGCTACCTGCGCACCGGCGACCTCGGCTTCCTGCACGACGGCGCGCTCTACGTCACCGGCCGGCTGCGCGACCTGGTCATCGTTCGCGGCCGCAACCATGCGCCGCAGGACCTGGAAGACAGCGCCGAGCGCAGCCATTCGGCGCTGGCCGTCGGTGGCATTGCCGCGTTAACCGCCACGCCGCCGGCACAGACGGCCGACGAACCCGGCCTTGTGCTGGTGGCCGAGGTCGACCGCAGCGCGCGCCATGGCCTCGATGCCGAGGCGGCCATCGCCGCCATCCGCGCCGCACTGTCGCGCGAGCACGGCGTCCAGGCCGCGGCCATCGTGCTGGTGCGTCCGCAGTCGCTGCCGCGCACGCCCAGCGGCAAGCTGCAGCGCCATCGCTGCGCGCAAGGCTGGCGCGAGGGCACGCTCGCCGAAGTGGCGCGCTGGTGCCTGCCCGGGTGGAGCGGCACCCGTCCCGGCGACGACGCGGCACCGTACCTCGCCTGGCTGCGCGACTACGCCGAGCACCACCTCGACACCCGCCTGATGGACGAGCGCCGCAGCCTGAGCCCGGCGGTCGTGCTCGACTTCGGCAACCGCGGCCTGCTCGGCCTGCAGGTGCCCGCGCAGTGGGGCGGGCCGGGCCTGTCGCACGCCGGCTTCCTGCGCGTGGTCGAGCAACTGGCCGCGATCGACGCCACGCTCGGCCTCTTCGTCGGCCTCAACAACGTGCTCGGCGTGCGCCCGCTGCTGCGCCATGGCACGCCCGCGCAGCAGGCCGAATGGCTGCCGCAGCTCGCCAGCGGGCGCGTGCTGGCGGCGTTCGCGCTCACCGAGCCGGGCGCAGGTTCGCATCCGCATGCGATGCGTGCGTCGGCGCACCCGGCGGCCGATGGCTGGCGGCTGCAGGGCCACAAGCTGTGGAGCGGCGCGGCCGCATGGGCCGGCCTGCTCAACGTGTTCGTGCGTGAGCACGACGCCGAAGGCCGGCCGGCCGGGATCAGCGCCTTCGTGCTGCCGCGCGGGCGGCCCGGGCTGCGGCAGGGCGCCGAGGCGCTCACGATGGGCATGCGCGCGATGGTGCAGAACGCCGTGCACCTCGAAGGCGTGCCCGTCACGCAGGCCGACCGGCTCGGCCGCGCCGGCGAGGGCATGGCCGTCGCGCAGGACGCGATGAGCTACGGCCGCCTCACCATCGCCGCCGCCTGCGTGGGCGGCATGAAGCGCTGCGCGCAGCTCATCGTGCGTTATGCCGGCCGCCGCCACGTGGCCGGCGGCCGCCTGCTCGACCAGCCCGCCACGCTGGCCCGGCTGGGCGAACTCACCGCCGCCATCGCGCTGCTGCAGGCGCTGGTCGACCGCCTCGCCGCGCAGCTCGACGCCGGACGGCCCGTGCCCGAAGAGGCCTACGCCGCCTGCAAGGTGCTGGCGCCCGAGTTGTATTGGCAAGCGGTCGACGGCCTGATGCAGATGCTCGGCGGCCGCGGCTACATCGAATCGAACGGCGTGCCGCAGATGCTGCGCGATGCCCGCGTGCTGCGCATCTTCGAAGGGCCGACCGAGGCATTGGCGGCGCACCTGGGCGCCTGCCTGCTGCGGCAGCCGCGGCCGCTGCTGCAGTTCGCGGGCGAGGGCGAGGCGGGCGATGCGCTGCGGTCGCTGGCGCACGCCGGTGCCGCCACTGCCGGCCGGCAGGTGGAGCTGGGCGAGGCGGCGGCCTGGGCGATGGCCTGGTCTGCGTTGCACGACGCGACCGACGCCGCGACTTCCAAGGCTGCCGCGTTGGCCTGGACGCGGGCGCGTTTCGACGCTGCCCGCGCCCGCGCCTTGCGTGACCCGGCGCAGGAGCCCTGGCGTGCCGATGCCGCCATGTTCGCCGAGCGCGTCGCCGCCTATGCCGACGCCATCGGCGACGTGGACGTGCACGGCATCGGCGAAGACCACGCGCCCGATGCCTTGTTGCGCAGGGACGGCGCGGCCGGTGGGGCTGCCGCCGGCAGCGCCCGGGCGACCCCCGCTGCCGCCCATCCGGCCGCGCCGCCCCCGGGCACCGCCTTCGGCATCGAACGCTGGCTGGTCGACTGGCTGTCTGTCCGCCTCGGCGTGCGCGCCGGCGCCATCGACAGCGCAGCGCCGATGGCCGACCTCGGCGTCGATTCGGTGCTGGCCGTCGAGCTGGTGCAGGCGCTGGAGCAGGCCTTCGCGGTGCGCGAGCCGCTCGACGCGACGCTGGCCTGGAGCCACCCCACGCTGCAGGCCCTGGCTGCGCACGTCGCCGCGCTGTCTGCGCCTGCCGGCGCCGCGGCACCGAACGCCACGCCCCCGGCCCGTGCCGACGTCGGCGACACCGCCGGGTCCGCCGCGCTCGACACGCTCACCGACGACGAACTCGCCCGCGCGCTGGCCGCCGAACTGGCCGCCGATCCGGCCCTGAACTGACCCCGACCCGATGGCCGACGTACCGCACGACCCCACCGCTGCCGCCGGCGCGCCTTCGATGCGCACCCTGCTGCAGGACGCCACGCTGCAGATCCGCCGGCTGCGCGCGCGTGTGCAGACGCTGGAGTCGCAGGCCAAGGCCGCCGCAGCGCAGCAGGGCGTCGACGAGCCCATCGCCATCGTCGGCATGGCCTGCCGATTTCCCGGCGGCGCCGACACGCCCGAAGCGTTCTGGCGCCTGCTCGACGGCGGCATCGACGCCGTCAGCGAAGTGCCGCCCCGAGCCTGGGACGCCGCGCGCTGGCACGACCCCTCCGGCGACCACGCGGGCATGGTGACGCGCCACGGCGCCTTCCTGTCCGACGACGAGGTGCAGGGCTTCGACCCGCAGTGCTTCGGCATCACCCCGCGCGACGCCGAGCGCATGGACCCGCAGCAGCGCCTGCTGCTGGAGGTGGCGCACGAGGCGATGGAGAACGCCGGCCTCGCGCCGTTCGCGCAGAAGGGCACGCAAGGGGGCCACGCCACCGGCGTGATCGTCGGCACCGGCTTCGACGACTATGCGCGCCGCCATGTGGCTTCGGGCGACCCGACGCGCATCGACGCGGCCGGCGCGCTGGGCACGCACCGCGCCATCGCCGCGGGCCGCGTGGCCTACGTGTTCGGCCTGCAGGGCCCCACGCTGCAGCTCGACACCACCTGCTCCTCGTCGCTGCTGGCGGTGCACCTGGCCTGCCAGGCGCTGCGCTCGCGCGAGGCCGAACGCATGATCGCCGGCGGCGTCAACCTGATGCTCGCGCCCGAGCCGAGCGTCGGCTTCTCGCGCCTGGGCGCGCTGTCGGCCGACGGCCGCTGCCGAACCTTCGACGCCGACGCCGGCGGCTACGCCCGCGGCGAAGGTTGCGGCCTGGTGGTGCTCGAACGCCTGGCCGATGCGCAGGCCGCCGGCCGGCCCGTGCTGGCCGTGCTGCGCGGCTCGGCCGTCAACCACGACGGCGCCAGCAACGGCCTCACCGCCCCCAGCGGCCCCGCGCAGGTGGCGGTGATTCGCGCCGCGCTGGCCCGTGCGGGGCTGACGCCCAGCGATGTGCAATACGTCGAAGCGCACGGCACCGCCACGCCGCTGGGCGACCCGATCGAGCTGCTCGCGCTGCAGGAGGCCTATGCCGGCACCGAGCGCGCCGCGCCGCTGTGGGTGGGTTCGGTCAAGACCAACATCGGCCACCTGGAAGCCGCGGCCGGCGTGGCCGGGCTCATCAAGGCGGTGCTGTCGCTGCACCACGGCCGCCTGCCCGCACACCTGCACCTGCGCACCCCCAGCCCGCGCGTGCCCTGGGAGCGGCTCGCGCTGCGCGTGCCGCGCGCATCGACCGCCTGGCCCGATACCGAAGGTCCGCGGCGCGCCGGCGTCAGCAGCTTCGGCATGAGCGGCACGAACGTGCACGTGGTGGTGGAGGCCGCGCCGCCCGCCGCGGCGCCTGCCGCTGGCGACGCGCCCGCATCCCGCGTGCAGCTCTTCCCCATCGCCGCCCGCCATGCCGCGGCGCTGCAGGCGCAGGCCGCTTCGCTGGCACGCTGGCTCGAAGCGCCGAAGCCGGGTTTGTCGCCCGATGCGCTGGCCCATGCGCTGGGCCAGACACGCAGCCACGGCCCGTTCCGCCGCGCGTTCGTGGCGGGCAGCGTCGACACGCTGCGTGCATCGCTGGCCGCTGCCGCCACCGCACCGGCCGAACGCCGCGCCGCGCCGCGCGTGGCCTTCCTCTTCACCGGCCAGGGCGCGCAGCAGCGCCAGATGGGCCGCACGCTGTACCGCGACTGGCCGGTCTTCCGCGCGGCGTTCGACCGCTGCGCGGCACTGGCCGATGCCCGCCTGCCGCGCCCGCTGGCCGAGGTGATGTGGCCGGACGAAGAAGCTGGCGACGCCGACCTCGACCGCACCGGCTATGCGCAGCCCGCGCTCTTCGCGCTGCAGGTCGCGCTGGCCGCGCTGTGGCGCTCGTGGGGCGTGGTGCCGCACTGCGTGCTGGGCCACAGCGTGGGCGAATACGCCGCGGCCGTCGCCGCCGGCGTCATGGCGATGCCCGATGCAATGAACCTGCTGCTGTCGCGTGCGTCGCGCATGCAGGCGCTACCGGCCGGCGGCGCGATGGCGGCCTTGCAGGCGGCACCGTCCGTGGTGGCCGCGCTGCTGCCGGCCGGCGCCGAGATCGCGGCGCGCAACGGACCCGCCCACACCGTCGTCGCTGGCACGCAGGCCGCGGTCGCGCAGGCCGTGGCCGTGGCCTCGGCGCAGGGCATCGGTGCGCAGCGGCTGAAGGTGTCGCACGCCTTCCATTCGGCGCTGATGGCGCCGATGCTCGACGGTTTCGCCGGCGATGTGGCGGCGGTGCCGATGGCCGCGCCGCGCATCGCGATGGTCTCCAGCCGTAGCGGCCGCCTGGCCGGTGCCGACATCGCGCAGCCCGGCTACTGGGTCGCCCAGGTGCGCGAGCCGGTGGCCTTCGACGCCGCGCTGGCCACGCTGGCCGAGCAGGGCTGCGAGGTCGCCATCGAGATCGGCCCGCGGCCGGTGCTGCTGGGCTTGCTGGCGGCATCGGCCGGTGCGGCCGGTGCAGCGGCTGCGGCCCCGCTGATGCTGCCCAGCCTGCGCGGCACGCCGATGGGCGATGAGACGACGGTGCTGCTCGGCAGCGTCGCCCAGCTCTATGAAGCCGGTGCCGCGCTCGACTGGTCCGCCCTGTCGCCACGGCCCCTGGGCACCCCACCCGCGTCGCTGCCCAAGAGCGTGTTCGTGCGCCGGCCTTGCTGGGTGGATGCACCGCCGGCGCCGGCTCGGCCGGCCGAAGGCCGGCTGTCCGCATCCGCGCTGGCCCCCTCGGCCAGTCGCTGGCCTGGCCGCGAAGTGCCGCTGGCCGGCGATGCACTGAAGGTCTTCGAACGCGACCTGGCCGCCGACGCCGAGCTGCCGTGGCACCACCACCGCGTGGCCGGCCGCACGCTGCTGCCGGCCGCGGCCAGCGTGTGTGCCGTGCTCGCCACCGCGGCGCGCACCGCCACGGGTGCGTGGCGCATCGAAGCCCTGAGCCTGGAGCAGGGCCTGTGGCTGCCCGAAGAAGGCGCCGTGCCGGTGCAGGTCCATTGGCAGCCCGACGGCGAGGCCGGCGTGCGCTGGTCGCTGCACAGCCGCGGCGGCGCCGGATCGTTGGCGGGCTGGCAGCGCCACGTGCAAGCCCGGTTGAAGCCGGCCGACACTGGCGCGGCCTGGCCGGCCGGCGACGTGGGCGCGCAGTGGGCGGGCCTGCCGCGGCGCTTGTCGTCCGACGGTCTCTATCGGCGTTTGGCTGACCACGGCCTGGTCTACGGCCCGCGTTTCCAGGCGCTCGCTGAAGTGGCCTGGGGGGATGCCGTGGCGATCGGCCGCGTGCGGCACGACGATGCGCCTGCCGACCCGGCAAGCGACGAGGCCGCGTGGGACGACGCCTCGGTCGCCGCCGCGTGGATCGACGCCGGCCTGCAACTCGCCGGCGCGGCGGTGGCGGGCGAGCAGGGCGCTGAAGCCCAAACCGGCGCCGCGGCCCGGCTGTGGCTGCCTGCCGCCATCGCCGCCTTCGAAGCCCGGCGCGGCACACCGGCCTGGGTCGTCGCGCAGCGCCTCACGCCGGCCGGTGATGCGTCGCCGCGTATCGACCTGCGCTGGCATGCGGCCGACGGCCGCTGCGTCGCGCGCCTGCACGGCCTGCGGCTGGCGGCGCTGTCGCTCCCGGCCGCGCAGGCCGAAGCGCCCTCGCCGGCTGCCACCGCCTCGGTGCCGATCCGCATCGTCGAGCCCACCTGGCAGGCCGAGCCGCTGCCCGCCGCCGCGCGCTGGCCGGCGCCCGCGGTGCTGGCCACGCGCTTGCGCCCGGCCTTCGAGGCCGCGCTGCAGTCGGCCGACTGCGCGGCCTACGAAGCGCTGCAGCCCGGCCTGGAAGCGCTCAGCCTGGCCTGGGCGGCACGGGCCATCGACCAACTCGGGGGGCCGGATGCTTTGGCGACGCCCGAGCGTGCGGCGCAGCGCGGTGTCTCGGCGCCCGAGCGCCAGGCGCTGCTCGCGGCACTGCTGCGATCGCTGGCGGCGGCGCGGCAGCGCGGCCCGGCGGCCGCGGGCGGCGACGTGGCGCTCGCCGGCTCGCTTGCCGCGGGCACGCCCGAAGGCCTGGATGCCCCCGCACTGCAGGCCGAACTCGAAGCCCTTCACCCCGGCCGGCCCGAGCTGGCACTGGTCGGCCGCTGCGGCGCCGCGCTGGCCGACATCCTCACCGGCCGCGCCGATGCGTTGGCCGTGCTGTTCCCGGGCGGCGACCTGTCGCTGCTCACCGCGCTGTACGAGCGCTCGCCCGGTGCGCAGGTGATGAACGGCCTGCTGCGTGCGTCGCTGCAGGCGGCCGTGGCCGCGCTGCCGCCGGCGGCAGCGCCGGACGCGCCCTTGCGGGTGCTGGAGATCGGCGCCGGCACCGGCGGCAGCACCGCGCACCTGCTGCCGGTGCTGGCCGGGCTGGCGCGGGCCGGCCGGCCGGTGGACTACCTCTTCACCGACGTGTCGCCGCACTTCCTGCAGCAGGCACGCGAGCGCTTCGCGGCGCACGGCTTCCTGCGCTTCGGGCTGCTCGACATCGAGTCGGCCCAGGCCGCAGCCGGCGCCGAGACGGGGTTCGACCTCGTCGTCGCCGCCAACGTCCTGCACGCCACCGAAGACCTGGGCCGCACGCTGCGGCACGTGGCCGATCGATTGGCGCCCCACGGCCTGCTGCTGCTGCTGGAAGCGACCACGCCGCTGCAGTGGCTCGACCTGGTGTTCGGCACCCTGCCCGGTTGGTGGCGCTTCACCGACCGTGCGCTGCGCGCGGACCATCCGCTGCTGCCGGCCGAGGCCTGGTGCCGCGCGCTGCAGTCGGCCGGCTTCGCCGCCGCGGTGCCGGTGGCGGGGGCACGCGCGCTGCCGCAGACGGTGCTGCTGGCGCAGCGCGCCGCGGCGCAGGCGTGCCGCATCGTGGAGGCTGGCAGCACGGCCGGCGCCGCGGCGCTGCAGACCGCGCTGGCAGTGCAGGGCATCGCTTCGCACGTCGTCGTTGGCGAAGCGGCGTTCGCGCCGCCTGTGCAGCCCGTGGATACCGTGGCGCTGCTGTTGCCCGCGCTCGTTGAGACGCAGGCCGACGCGTTGCCGGCGCAATGCACCGCCGCCGTCGACGCCGTCGCAGGCCAGGTGCGGGCGCTGCTGGCGCAGCTGCCGCAGTGGCCCCGCGCGCCGCGGCTGGTGCTGCTCGAGGGTGCGGCCGACCAACCTGTCCATGCAAGCGAGCCCACGGCCGCGGGCGCCCTGCGCAGCGCGGCGCTGTGGGGCCTGGTGCAGACGCTGCAGTTCGAGCACCCCGAGCTGCAATGCACGCTGCTGCAGGTCGCCACGCCCGCCGATGCGGCCAGCGCGCTGCTGTACGCCACGGCCGACCGCCACGTGCGGATGCTGAACGGCCAGCGCCAGGTGGCGCGGCTGCGGCCGGTCGACGTCGCGATCACGCAGGCCAACGAGGGCAGCACGCCTCAGCGGCTGGAAGGCGACGGCGTCTCGATCGCTTCGCTCTCCTGGCGGCCGTTCACGCCCCGTGCCCTGGGCGCGGGTGACGTGCGCGTGCGCATTTGTGCCGCGGGCCTCAACTTCCGCGACGTGCTGATCGCGATCGGCCAGTACCCGCATGCCGACCCGGCGCAGCCCGACCGCCTCGGCGCCGAGTGTGTCGGCGAGGTGATCGCCTGCGGCACCGACGTGCACGACCTGCCGGTTGGCACTCGGGTGATGGCGCTGGCGGCCGACGGCTTCGCGACCGAGGCCGTGCTGCCGCGTGCACTCGTCGTGCCCGTGCCCGACGCCGCGGCCCTGGCCGACGATGCCGCCGCTGCCACGCTGCCGGTGGCCTTCGCCACCGCATACCACGGCCTCGTGCACTGCGCCGGCCTGCGGCGCGGCGAGCGCGTGCTCATCCACGCCGGCACCGGCGGCGTCGGCCAGGCGGCGATCCAGATCGCGCAGTCGCTGGGCGCCGAGGTGTTCGCCACCGCCAGCCGGGCCAAGTGGCCGGCGCTGCAGGCGCTGGGCGTGCAGCATGTGATGGACTCGCGCAGCACGGGCTTCGCGGCCGAGATCGCCGCGTGTACCGGCGGCGCGGGCGTGCACGTGGTGCTCAACCCGCTGCCCGGCGCGATGCAGCGCGAAAGCCTCGCCGCGCTGGCGGCCGACGGCCGCTTCGTCGAGATCGGCAAGGGCGGGGGCCTGGACGACGCCGGCTTCGCCGCCGTGGCGCCGGGCGTGCGGCTGCACCGCGTCGACCTGGCGGCCCTGAGCCGCAGCGCGCCGGCGCATGTGCAGTCGCTGCTCACCACGCTGGCCGCGGAGGTGCGGGCCGGCCGCTGGCGCCCATTGCCGGTGCAGGTGTTCGCGCCCGCCGATGCAGCGGCCGCGCTGCGCACGCTGCAGCAGGCACGCCACCTCGGCAAGCTGGTGCTGCAGCCGCCCGGCGACGCTGAGGCGCCGTCGCGCGTCACCGTGCGTGCCGACGGCTGCACGCTCATCACCGGCGGCCTGGGCGGGCTCGGCCTGCAGGTGGCGCAATGGCTGGTGGCGCAGGGCGCGCGCGAGCTGGTGCTGGCAGGCCGCCATGCCGAACCCGACGAAGCCACGGCGGCGCAGCTCGATGCCCTGCGCGCACAGGGTGCACGGGTGCACCTGCGTGCGGTCGACGTGAGCGACCGGGCCGGGCTCGCCGCGCTGCTGGCTGGCATCGGCGGCGGCGGACCCATCACCGGCCCGCTGCGCGGCGTGGTGCATGCCGCCGGCGTGCTCGACGACGCACCGATCGAGCAGCAGCACCCCGAGCGGCTGGCGCGTGTGCTCGCGCCCAAGCTCGCGGGCGGCTGGCACCTGCACAGCCTCACGGCCGCGTTGCCGCTCGACTTCTTCGTGCTCTTCGGCTCCGCGGCCGGGCTGCTGGGTGCGCCCGGCCAGGCCAACCACGCCGCGGCCAATGCCTTCCTCGACGGCCTGGCGCGCTGGCGCCGCGCGCAGGGCCTGCCGGCGCTGAGCCTGGCGTGGGGCGCGTGGTCGCAGGTGGGCTCGGCGCTCCGCTATCGGCGCGACGGATCCGTGGCCGATACCGCCGGCCGGGCCGGCCAGGTGAGCGGCCTGCCGGGCGTCGGCTGGATCGATCCCGGCGAAGGCCTGCAGTGGCTCGGCCGGCTGTGGCATGCGCCGCAGCCGGTGCTGGGCGTGCTGCCGATCGACTGGCGTCAGCTGTCGGCGCACCCGGCGCTGCGCGGTGCGCCGATGTGGTCGCCGCTGGTCGCGGGTTCATCGGCCGGCGATGCCGCGGGCGCGCCTGCCGATGCGGTCGCCGCGCAAGCCGCCGCTACACCGGCCGGCGCGCTGCGCGGTCGCGTGCTGGCATTGCCCGCTTCCGAACGCGCCGCCGCGCTCGACGACGCGCTGTGCACGCTGATCGCCCAGACGCTGGGCTTCGGCGTCGCCGAACTCGACCGGCAGGCCGGCTTCTTCGACCTCGGCCTCGATTCGCTGTCGGCACTGGAGCTGAAGAACCGGCTGCAGCACGAGCTGGGCCTGGCGTTGCCCAGCACGCTCGCTTTCGACCATCCCACGCCCGCCGCGCTGGTGGCGCATCTGGCGTCGCGCCTGCAGGCGCAGGCCGAGGAGGCCGGCCCGGCGTCGGCCGCCGCCGCACCGAAGCCGGCCGCGGCGACGGGCGAGAGCGGGCCTGCAGCGCCCGATCAACCTGCTACCGCGCTCGCCGACCAGCTCGACGCCCGCCTCGACGCCCTCGACCGCCTGCTCGACGAGGCCCCGCTTGGATAAGCCGATGTCCGACCCCCACGACGCGCGCATCGCCCGCGCGCTGCACACCATCGAGCGCCTGCAGGCGCGCCTGGCCGTCGCCGAAGGCGCCGCGCGCGAGCCCATCGCCGTGGTCGGCCTGGGCTGCCGCTACCCCGGCGGCGCCGACACGCCCGAGGCCTTCTGGCAATTGCTGGCCGAAGGCCGCGACGCCATCGGCCCCGTGCCCGCCGACCGCTGGGACGCCGACGCGCTGCACGACCCCGACCCGGCCGCGCCGGGGCGCATCGTCACGCGCGAAGGCGGCTTCGTGCCCGACCCGCAGCTGTTCGATGCGGCGTTCTTCGGCATCGCCCCGCGCGAGGCGGCCAGCCTCGATCCGCAGCAACGGCTGCTGCTGGAAGTGGCGTGGGAAGCGATGGAAGACGCCGGTCTGCCGCCGACCCAGTTGTCTGGACAACCCGTCGGCGTCTTCGTCGGCATCAGCAGCCAGGACCATTCGCACCACCTGCTGCAGCAGCCATCCGAGGCCATCGACGCCTACCTCGCCACCGGCAACGCACACAGCGTGGCGGCCGGGCGGCTGTCGTACACCTTCGGCTTCACCGGCCCGAGCCTCGCGGTCGACACGGCCTGCTCCTCGTCGCTGGTGGCGGTGCACCTGGCCTGCCAGAGCCTGCGCGCGGGCGAATGCAGCGTGGCGCTGGTGGGCGGCGTCAACCGCATCCTGTCGCCGGCCTTCGGCATCAACTTCTCGCGCGCGCGGATGTTGGCGCCCGACGGCCGCTGCAAGGCCTTCTCGGCGATGGCCGACGGCTTCGGCCGCGGCGAAGGCTGCGGCGTGGTCGTGCTCAAGCGCCTGTCGGACGCGCAGCGCGACGGCGACACCGTGCTGGCCGTGGTGCGCGGCTCGGCCGTCAACCAGGACGGCCGCAGCAGCGGCCTGACCGCGCCCAACGGGCCTGCACAGCAAGCCGTGATCCGCCAGGCGCTGAAGGCCGCGGGCGTGGCGGCGGCACAGGTCGACTACGTGGAGGCGCACGGCACCGGCACCGCGCTGGGCGACCCCATCGAGGCCGGCGCGCTGGGTGCCGTGTTCGCCGAGGGCCGCGCCGCCGACCGGCCGCTGGCGATCGGATCGGTCAAGGCCAACGTCGGCCACCTCGAGGCGGCCGCGGGGCTGTGCGGCTTCATCAAGGTGGTGCTGGCGCTGCAGCACGGCCGGTTGCCAGCGCAACTGCATGCGCAGCCGCCCAGCCCGCACATCGATTGGGCGGCGCTGCCGCTGGCGCTGCCGCATGCGGGGCAGGTCTGGGCGCCGCATGCCGACGGCTCGCCGCGGCGCGCGGGCGTCAGCTCGTTCGGCTTCTCGGGCACCAACGCACACGTGGTGCTGGAGGCGTCACCGGCCGTGGCCGCAGCGCCGTCCGGCGAACCTGGCGACGCGGATGGCGCCGACGTGCTGATGCTCTCCGCCCGCGACGGCGACGCGCTGCGTGCCTTGGCCGCGCGGCATGCGCAGGCGCTGCGTGCGGGCAACGCCTGGCGCGCGCATTGCGACAGCGCCCGGCGCGGCCGCGCGCGGCTGCCGCACCGGCTGGCCGTGGTGGCGGCGTCGGCTGCCCAGGCCGCGGACCGGCTGGCCGCCTGGGCCGCGGCGCC
>NZ_JAZIBG010000013.1:0-1480 GCF_036621135.1 Aquincola agrisoli | reverse complement strand
ACGCGTGATCAGTAGAAACAAGGAGTTTTTTTGGACCAAATTACTTGTCAATGGTGAATGGCAGCTCAGCACCGTCTGGCCAAGACCAGCCCACTGTGTCACCATTTACACCACAAAAGGATATGCTACTCCCGCTAGTCCAGATTGTGTTCTCTTTGGGTCGCCCTCTGATTAGTTCAACCCAAAAGCAAGGTCTCATACAGTCCAGTCCGGTCAGTTCCGGGTGTTGAACAAAACTTCCACTGTAGCCTGACCAATCAGCTATTCCTATGATATCTTGCTTTACTGAGAATTTATCATTTGTTCTGGTCCATCCATCCGGATCCCAAATCATCTCAAAACCCATCCTTGAACTAGTGCTTTTAGTTCTCCCTATCCAAATACCATTGCCGTATTTAAATGAAAATCCTTTTACCCCATTTGCCCCATTCATTAATACTGGACCACAACTGCCTGTTTTGTCATTAGGCCGTGGATTGTCTCCGAAAATCCCACTACATATGTATCCTATTTGATATTCCAGATTCTGATTAAAGGACACCCATGGCCGATTTGATCCATGCCAATTATCTCTACACACACACATGATTTCACCAGATTCAGGATAACAGGAGCATTCCTCATAGTGATAATTAGGGGCATCCAACTCGACTGATTTGACTACTTTCCCCCTTTCTATCTTAAAAATCTTGTACGAGGCCTGCCCATTACTTGGTCCATCAGTCATTACTGTAAAACAAGAACCATTAATGCATGCACATTCAGACTCTTGTGTTCTTAATATGTTCTTTCTCCAACTCTTGATAGTGTCTATTATTATGCCATTGTATTTCAGCACTGCCACTGCCCCATTATCTGGGCCAGAAATTCCAATTGTTAGCCAACTTGTGCCATCATGGCAGGCACTTGCTGACCAAGCGACTGATTCAAACCTTGAGTTATATGGAGAAGGAACCTCACCAATAGGACAGCTCATCAACGTTCGATAAGGGCTTCTGTCCTTAATTGTTCCGTTAGAATGCTTGTCGTTCAGAAGGGCCCCTTGAGTTAAGAAGAAAGTTCTGCATTCCAAGTGGGAGCATGAAATGAATGGCTCCCTTATGACAAAAACATCTCCCTTGGAACCGATTCGCACACTATTATCTTTACTGTATATAGCCCATCCACTAACAGGACAGAGAGAGGAATTGCCCGCTAATTTCACTGAAGCTATTGCCCGTTCAGCAACAAAATTGGTGTTGCTGACGTTAACATACGTCTGGTTGACCCAAGTGTTGTTTTCGTAAGTAATGATGTTTTGATTGAATATTTCAGACTGATTTTTATTCTTAATTTGAATTGAGTGGCTAATCCATATCGATATTATGTTTCCAACTTGTAGTATCAAGCTGGCTATTCCAATTGTCACACAGATCGAACCAATGGTTATTATCTTCTGATTTGGATTCATTTTGATCCCCTGCTTTTGCTGATCACGCGT
>NZ_JAZIBG010000012.1:0-66261 GCF_036621135.1 Aquincola agrisoli | reverse complement strand
ACACCGACGCCCGCTTCTGGCGCTACCTGAAGACGCTGGCGGACTGGAAGCTGAGCGATCCGTACTTCCTCGACAACGACGAGGGCGCGCTGCCCGATCCCGGCCCCCTGCCGCCAACGCTCCCCACCGATCCCGCCTGGCCCCGTCAGGCGGATCGGGCGGTGGACTATTGATGATGGACAAAGCTGTGCGAACGACGTCAGCCGACCTGACGACCCGCATCCGGCACATTGCTGCGGGCAAGCCTGCCCGGCTGCTCCTGTTGGTGCTCCTCGGACTGGCCTGGGCCATCGCTTACGCCATCCGCCATCGACCGCCCACGGAAAGGGACACGCACGCCGTCGCCCCTCTCATCAGCGCCATGCGCACCCATTGCATCGGCCGCTATCTCATCGACCTGCCACAAGGCTTTGCTCCCAGCGACTTCAGCGAGGCTGCGTTCTACATCGGCCTTGATGCAGACCACGACCAGTTGCGCCTGGGCATGATCCGGCCAGGCATCACCAAGGATCAGTTCACCCACTGGACGCAATCTGTGATCAAGCAATGGGACCGGCCCTATCCAAATGCATTTCCTACCGACCCGCCCAGTCTTCTTGCTTACCAACGGGCGTACGGGGACGACTTCCTGCTGCATACCCGATTCGATGACAGGCTGATCAAAGCCGTATCACTGCGCTACTTTGGCCTTCGTGACGGCGTCGGCTTCGAGCTGGTCCATCTGACCGACAACGGACCGGAGAGCATTGCACTCACCACCTCCCGCCTGCTGGACATGGCCCGACGCGCCTCCGGCGTCCGCGATCCCGAAAAATCCCCTCCCGGCGCCTGCTACGACGACCTGCTGATCGCCGGCCGCTACGACGAGGAGAAGATCGACCTCGACTATCGGCATCCCAACCACCCCGACCTGCGCTTCGAGATCTACTTCTCCGGCATCGACCGGCAGGACGACAAGGATGTCTTCCAGCGCGTGGGCTGGCTCGCACGCTACTTCGGCGTGGGGGTATGGGCCGCGCCGCTGATCCACGAGCGGCGCTACCCGTTCCACGGCATGGAGGGCACGGAGGCCGGGATGGTCACCGAGAGCGACCTCGACAACGGCCAGTCCGTCTACGACTTCCGCTTCGAGACGCGCCGCGAGCATGGCAGCCTGCGGGCGCCGATGATCCGCGTGCTGATGCACATGGGCCGCTACGACGCCAACGGCAAACAGGTCGGCACCGCCTTCACCCAGGGCGAGGCCAAGGCGATCTGGCAAGCCGTCATCCAGAGCCTGCGGCCCCGGCCGGGCGCCTTGCAGTAGGCCGGCTCCGTCCTGGCGCTGTAGCGGCCCTAGATCCCCTCGCCCACCGACGTGCCCGGCCTCGGTGGGCAGTCGAAGAAGATGCGCGCCTCGCAGCGCGCGCAGATGCCCGGGTCCAGCCGCGGCACGATGTCGGCCAGCGCGCTGCGCTTGTCGCGGTAGAGGTGGTCTTCGCCCAGCCGGTCGATGAAGCCGATGCGCGCCCAGGCGTCCAGCACCGCCGGTCGCGGGCGATGGAAGTACAGGTCGCCGCCCATCGCCCGGCGCGCGCTCATCTCGGCCTCCCACAGCTCGGCGCCGGCGAGGTCGATGAAGTTCATGCTCTTGCTCATCACCAGCAGGTGCTTCTGCACGCCGCCCTCGCCGCCCTTGCGCAGTTCGTGCAGGCGGTCGGCCACGTGGGCGGTGGCACCGAAGTAGATCGACCCTTCCATGCGCAGCAGCTTGAGCTGCGGGCATTCGGGCAGCGCGCCGGGCGGGTGGCCGTCGATCACGACGAAGGGGCGGTCGTGCGCGATGCGGCTGTCGAAGCCCATCGTGCGCATCGCCGGCCGCGAGGTGCGGTGCAGGTACGACACCAGCGACAGCATGGTGCCGAAGAGGATGGCGACCTCCAGCCGCAGCGTGACGGTCGCGGCCAGCGTGGCCGCCGCGATCGCGAACTCGCCCCGGCTCACGCGCCACAGCGTGCGCCAGCGCGGCAGGTCGAACAGGCCCCACGCCACCAGCAGCAGCAGCGCCGCGATGGCGGCCATCGGGATCAGCGCCAGCACCGGCGCGCTGAAGGCCACCAGCAGCACCAGCAGCCCGGCGGAGAACACCGCCGCCAGCGGCGTGCGCGCGCCGGCCTCCAGGTTGGGCATCGAGCGGTTGAGCGAGCCGCAGGAGACGTAGCTCGACGAGAAGCTGCCCACCACGTTCGACAGCCCCTGGCCGATGAACTCGCGGTTGGCATCGATGCGCTGGCCGCTGCGCGCCGCAACCGCCTTGGCGATGGAGAACGACTGGCCAAGCGCGACGATGGTCAGCGCAAAGGCCAGGCTGGCCAGTTCGGGCACCTGCTGCCAGGACACCGCCGGCACCGTGAGCGGCGGCCAGGGGGAGTCGACCCGCCCCACCGTGCGCACCGGCGGCCACAGGCTGCCCAGGCTCACCCACCAGCCCACGAGCGTGCCCACGGCCAGGCCCAGCAGCATGAAGGGCCACTGGCGGCGCCAGCGCCGCACCGCCAGCGCGCAGCCGAGCGCCGCCGCGCCCACGAGCAAGGCCGCCGGGTTCATCAGCTCGATGCGGCGCACCACCTCCACCAGCACCGTGCCGGCCGACTGGCCCGCCGGCAGCGCGATGCCGAGCATGTCGTGCGAGGCATGCACGGCGATCAGCAGCGCGGCGCCAGCCGTGAAGCCCTGCAACGCGGCCGGCGAGATGAAGTTGGCCACCGCACCCAGCCGGAACAGCCCGATGGCCGCCTGCATCACGCCGACCATCAGCGTGACGACGAGCGCCAGCTGCACGTACTGCGGCGTGCCGACCGCCGCCAGCGGCGCCAGCATCGCGTACAGCGCCAGCGAGTTGGCATTCGTCGGGCCGGACATCACATGCCGGCTGGAGCCGGCCAGGGCCGCTACGGCACACGGCAGCACCGCGGTGTACAGGCCGAACTGCGGCGGCAGCCCCGCCAGGGTCGCGAAGGCGATGGCTTGCGGCAGCACCAGCACGGCGCCGAGCAGTCCCGCCAGCGCATCGGCCTTCAGCGTGCCGCGGGAGACTTCATGGACCCAGTCGCCGAACAGACGGGCCGCCAGGCGCGACGGCGATACGGCAGAAAAGCTCGGCAACGGCATGCAGCGGGGGAATCAACGGCAAGGCGGGGAAGCGCCGATCATAGGAGCGAAACGCCCGGCACCGCAGCGGTGCACCGCCCGTGCACCAGCGCCGTACCGCGCGGCGCACCTTGCTGGGCTGGAACGCCGCATGCATGCGGCCGCCCGTCACCCACCCGACGGAGCCATCGCAAATGTTGGACACGACCCAGACCCGGTTCTCCCACGTGAAGCCCGACCACACGCTGTGGCGCGGCGAAGGCCTGCGGGACTTCTTCCTCTACAAGGACCTCGGCGTCGCGGACGCCACCAACGGACAGGTGATCGCCCAGCTCGTCAAGGCCAACGAGGCGCCCGAAAAAGGCACCGGCTGGCACCGCCATGAGGCGAAGTTCCACCTCGTCTACATGATCAAGGGCTGGGCGCGCTTCATGTACGGCGACCAGGAAACGCTGGTCGAGGCCGGCGACATGGTGCACCAGCGCCCCGGCATCGTGCACTTCCTGTTCGATTACTCGCCCGACATGGAGTACCTGGAGATCGTCGGCCCGGCGGACTTCGGCACCATCGACGTCGAAGGCCCTTGCCCCGTGCCGACCCCTGGCAAGTGGTGATCCTCGCCTGACAAGGCCCGTCGAAAGCGGTCGAGCCTGCTCAAGCGGCAACCGCGGAACCGGCCCTCAGAACTCCATGTCGAGCTCCTCGATGTCGTCGGGCTCCTCGAGCGCGGCGTTGCGCCATGCCACCATCTCGGGCTCGGCCAGCATGCGGGCCGCATAGGCGCCGCAGACCTCGTCGAGCCCGACGTGATAGGTGCGGAAGCGCGTGACCACCGGCGCGTACATCGCGTCGGCCATGCCCCGGTTGGCGCCGAACAGGTACGGGCCGCCGTAGGTGGCGAGGCAGTCGCGCCAGATCTCCAGCACCCGGTCGATGTCGGCCTGCGCACGGTCCCAGATCCGGAAGCCCGGCGAGTCGCCCTTGAGGTTCATCGGCAGCGCGGCGCGCAGGTTGGCGAAGCCCGAGTGCATCTCCCCGCACACCGAGCGGCAGTGCGCACGCGCCACGCGGTCGGTGGGCAGCAGCCCGGCCTTGGGCTTCAGCTCGTTCAGGTACTCGGCGATGGCCAGCGTGTCCCAGACGGTGGCGCCCTCGTGGCGCAGGCAGGGCACGAGGATCGAAGGCGACATCAGCAGCAGTTCCTTGCGCGCGGCGATGTCGTCCGGCGCGACGACGATCTCGTCGACCTCCAGCCCGGCGTAGCGCGTGAGCAGCCAGCCGCGCAGCGACCAGGACGAATAGTTCTTGCTGCTGATCGTGAGCGTGGCGCGTGCCATTCGTCGTGTCTCCTGTACAGGCGCCAGCGGCGCGGGGCCCCACGGCCGACGCAATCGCTGTGCCACCCCTGGCTCGCAAGTTGCGTGTCCTGCCCATGCTTTACAACACCTACCAGACCCACGCCGACCTGATGTGGCCCTGGCGCACGATCGCGCGCAACAGCCTGCCGCTGTTCCAGGGTCCGCTGGCGGGCTGGATGGACGTGCCGGCGATCCGCAAGGCGGCGGCCGCGCTCGACGTGTTCTCGCTGGCGGAGATCACCCACAAGCGCCTGCCCTTCGGCATCGACAGCGTGCTCGTGCACGGCGAGCCGGTGGCGGTGGAGGAGGAGGTCACCTACGCGACGCCCTTCGCCTCGCTGCTGCACTTCAAGAAGCCCGGGATCACCGACCAGCCGCCGCTGCTGATCGCCGCGCCGATGTCGGGCCACTTCGCGACGCTGCTGCGCGAGACGGTGCGCACCACGCTGCGCGACCACGACGTCTACATCACCGACTGGCACAACGCGCGCGACGTCCCGGTCGCGGCCGGCCGCTTCGGGCTCGACGAGTACGTCCAGCACCTGATGGACTTTTTGACCCGCATCGGGCCGGGCAGCAACCTGCTGGCCATCTGCCAGCCCTGCGTGGCGGCCCTGGCGGCCACCGCCCTGATGTCGGAGGACAACCACCCCGCGACCCCGCGCACGCTGACGCTGGCGGCCGGCCCGATCGACTGCCGCATCAGCCCGACGGAGGTCAACAAGCTGGCGGTCACCAAGCCGATGAGCTGGTTCGAGCAGCGCCTCATCGCGGTGGTGCCGCTGCGCTTCCGCGGGGCGCTGCGGCGCGTGTACCCGGGCTTCGTGCAGCTCACGGCGTTCATGAGCATGAACCTGGAGCGCCACACCAGTTCGCTGCGCGGCATGTACGACGACCTCGCCGCAGGCAATACCGACAAGGCCGAAGCCGTCCGCAGGTTCTACGAGGAGTACTTCGCGGTCGCCGACCTGCCGGCGGAGTTCTACCTGGAAACGGTGCAGCGCGTGTTCCAAGACTACGATCTGCCACTGGGCAAGCTCTCGTTCCGCGGCCGCCCGGTGCGTCCCGAGGCAATCCGGCGCACCGCCCTGCTCACCATCGAAGGCGAACGCGACGACATCTGCGCCGTCGGCCAGACCCTGGCCGCCCATGACATGTGCGCCAACCTGAGGCCGACGCTGAAGACCCACTACGTGCAGCCCGGCGTGGGCCACTACGGCGTGTTCAGCGGCCGGCGCTGGGATACGCAGATCTATCCGATGCTGCGCGACGTGGTGTATCGGGCGCGCTAGCCACGCTGGCCACCGGCATCGGCCGCATCAGGTCGGCGGCCGTCTGCCCGCCTTCGAGGGCGGCCACGCAGCGCCGCCAGCGTTCGTCAGTCTCCTCCAGCTGGAAGCCGTAGAAGCCCCCGTAGTTCGAGCTGGGGCCGCCGTGGCGCACCACGCGCACGCGCACCGACGACACGTCGTGCCGGCCCAGCTCGATCACCGCCGCACCGTCCGCATCGAGCGGCAGCGGCACCTTGGATTCGGCCTGGAAGCCCCCCGCCGACAGCTCGATCACCGTAAGCGGCAGCGGGCTGTCCTGGCCCAGCGTCAGCTGCGCCGGGCAGCGCAGCGAGAAGCGCTGGTGGCGCCGCAGCGGGTGGTGCCCGGCCAGCGGTGCCGTGGGCGCGGGCAGCACGCTGTCGTAGCCCGGCAGCCCGTAGATGGAGCGCAGCAGCAGGCGGCGGCGCTCGTCCAGCTCCGCGAAGCCCTGCGTCGCCACGTTGAAGAAGTGGTGCAGGATCTCCGGCGTCATCACCGGGTCGTTGGTGGTGTGGTAGCGGCGGCGCGGCGTCTGGATGTTGGGCAGCCGCGTCTGCACGAAGTACCGGAACAGGTTCTTGCGCGGCGGCCGGCCGCCGTACACGTTCTCGAAGAGGCGGGGCGCATGGGCCAGGTCGAGCGTGGCGCCGACCGCGGGCGCGCCGTTGGCGAAGTCGTACTGGTCGACCACGTTGCCGCGCAGCCGCTTGAAGAACAGCAGCGACTCGTAGAGCTCGATCTTGTCGGGGTTGACGGCGATCACCAGGTGCCGCGTGTCGAAGTACTGCGTGCAGTACTCGTACATGAACTTCATCAGCGGGAACAGGATCGCCCCGCCCGTCTTGCGGTAGTCGGGGTGCACGGCCAGCGCCGAGATCTCCGCGATCTGCCCTTCCTTGGCGCGCACCTCGCTCAGGTCGAAGGCGGCCTGCAGGGGGAAGCCGAAGACGCCCTCGCGGATCATCGAGATCGTGCCGACGACGACGCCGTCGATCTTGGCGCACAGGGTCGTGGTGGTCGGCAGCGCGTGGTACTGCGTGACCCGCATGCCGGACGGATGCGGCTTCATGAAGCCGCTGGACACGTAGGCGTCGTGCAGCAGGCGGAAGCAGGCCTCCAGTTCGTCCCGCGTGTCGGCGATCTTCAACTGCAGGTTGTCCGGCGGCGCCGGGTCGCAGTCGATCATGCGCCTGTACACCGCGAACCGCCATCCGGTCGGAAGGAAGTTCAGTGCCCGCCGCACGGCCTGGTGGAGGCGCTTGCGGAAGCTCGATCGTTGGATGCGCGACATGAAAAGCCCTGGCGGTTGAACCCTGAACAGCAGGCGATGCGCGAGCGCGGGTCATCCCCGCCGCCCGACCCGCCCCGTCCCGGGACATGCCTCAACCACCAATGACCCGCTCGTGCGGGATCACATGGGCATCGTTCCTGGCGCTGGCGCGTTCAACGCATCGCTCCTGTCTTCAGCATCGACACCCGCCAGGGGCCACTTGAGCTGGCGAAACGCCTTGATACCACTGCGTCAGCCGTTGGCGATGCGCGCCACCAGTGCCTTGGCGAAAGCCGGGGTGCTCGCGCTGCCGCCGAGGTCGCCGGTGCGCACCTGGTCGACGTTGAGCGTGGCGTCGATCGCCTGGCGCAGCCGCGCGGCCAGGTCCTGCCGCCCGACGTGGTCGAGCATCATCGCGGCGGCGAGCATCAGCGCCACCGGGTTCGCCTTGCCCTGGCCGGCGATGTCGGGCGCCGAGCCGTGCACCGCCTCGAAGATCGCGGCGTTCTCGCCGATGTTGGCGCCGGGCGCCATGCCGAGGCCGCCCACCAGGCCCGCTACCAGGTCGGACACGATGTCGCCGAACAAGTTGGTGGTGACGATGACGTCGAACTTCCACGGGTCGAGCACCAGCTTCATCGCGCACGCGTCGATGATCACGGTGTCGACCTGCACCTGGCCCTTGTATTTCTCCTCGTAGAGCTGCAGGCCGGTTTCCAGGAAGACGCCGGTCAGCGCCTTCATGATGTTGGCCTTGTGCACGATGCTCACCTTCTTGCGGCCGTTGGCGATCGCGTACTGGAAGGCGTAGTCGAGGATGCGGCGGCAGCCGGCGCGGGTGTTGACGCCGGTGGCCATCGCCACCGCATGCGGGTCGTCGGCGATCTTCACGTAGTGCTCGTGGCCGATGTAGAGGCCTTCGAGGTTCTCGCGCACGACGACGAGGTCGATGTTGTCGTAGCGGCCGCCGGGCACGATGGTGCGCGCGGGCCGCAGGTTCGCGTAGAGCTGGAACTCCTCCCGCAGCCGCACGTTCGACGAGCGGTAGCCGCCGCCGGAGGGCGTCTCCAGCGGCCCCTTGAGCGCCAGCCGGGTACGGCGGATGCTGTCGAGCACCGCGGGCGGCAGCGGGTCGCCCGCGGCCTGGACGCCGGCCAGGCCGGCCACCTGGGTGTCCCATTCGAACGGCGCGCCCAGCGCATCGAGCGCGGCCAGCGTCGCATCGACGATCTCGGGGCCGATGCCGTCGCCGGGGATGAGGGTGGCGGGGATGGTGCTGCTCATGGGTAGGGACTCGCGAGGCTGAGACGTTTCATCCTAAGCGATCACCCCGGCGGCGCCGGGGGGCGGCGGCTCAACCGCCTTGGCGGCCCTCGTCGCCCGTGACCAGCCGCAGCGCCGGCGCCTCGAACAGGCGGCCGACCAGGCTGACGCGGCGCTCCAGCCGCTCGGCGGCCAGGCGCTGCTCGCGCTGCGCCCGCGTGAAGAGCTGGGCGGCCGAGACGACCTCGTCGTCGTAGGCGCCCACGCCGAGCGACAGGCTGACGCCGAGCGATTCGCCCGCACCAAGCTGCACCGGCTCGCCCATCGCCGCATCGATGCGGGCGGCGAGCGCCGCAGCTTCGTTCTCGGCGCCATGGCGCATCACGATGCCGAACTCGGCCTGGCCCAGGTGGGCCAGCAGGTCGCCCACGCGCACCTGCTGGGCCAAGCGGCGCGTGACTTCGCGCAGCACGTCGTCGGCCACCGCACGGCCGAAGCCGGTGGAGATGTCCTCGAAGCCGTTGATGCCCAGGCAGAGCACGCTGAAAGGCTCGCCGGTGCGCATCGAATACTGCAGTTCGACATCCAGCGCCTCGTCGAAGCGCTGCCGGTCGGCCGCCCCCGTCACCGGATCGGACTTGGCGGCCCGGGCCAGCGCCACGGCGCGGTAGTGCGCCGCCAGCGCGGTGGACGCCAGCGCAGCCGCATCGGCCAGGCGGCGGCGCTCCTGCGCGCCGAAGTTGCGCACGCGGTGGTCGAGCACGCCGACCGTGCCCAGCAGGTGGCCGGATTCGTCGACCAGCGCCGCCCCGGCATAGCTGCGTGCGCCGGGCGCGGCCTGGCGCAGCGCGTGCGCAGCCGCACAGCCGTCGGCCTGCAGATCGGCGATCAGCCGGACCGCGTCGAGCGGGTGCGCGGCATCGGCCGGCAGCGCTGCGACGTCGGCGCCGACGGCCGCCTTGAACCACAGGCGATTCGCATCGAGCAGGCCGACGAAGGCGATCGGCGCATCGAGCAGCGCGGCAGCGGTCCGCGCCACGGCGTCGAAGGCAGCGTCGGGCGCCGTGTCCAGCAGCTCGTGGGCGTACACGGCCGCCAGGCGGGCGTGGTCGTCGAAGGGTGCCTGGACGGCGGCGCGTGGCTGCACGACGAAATGTGACATGGTGGTGCTTTCAAGACTGATGCCACCCCTCATCGGCCGCCAGGCCGGAAACCAAAGCCCTCGCGCGCCCGCCCGCGTGTAAAGAACTCAGCCGACCGGCACGCGCCCGAGCACCGGGTAGGCCGGATCGGTGAACCCGGGTGTCGAGGCATGGCCCGCCGGCACGAGGCCGCTGATGAAGGCCTCGTCCTCGGGCATGAGCCGGCAGGCCAGCGCGCCGAGGTAGTCCTCCCACTGCGCCAGCGTGCGGGGCCCGGCGATCACGCCGTCGACCAGGCGGTTGTTCAGCACCCAGGCCACCGCCAGCTGGCCAGGGCTCAGTCCGCGGGCATCGGCATGGGCCTTGAACCGCTGCGCCAACGCGAGGGACTCGGGCCGGAACTCGGTCTGCATCATCCTCGTGTCGGCGCGCCCGGCGCGGCTGCCGGCCTCGGGCGCCGTGCCGGGCTGGTACTTGGCGGTGAGCACCCCGCGCGCGAGCGGGCTGTAGCTCACCACCCCCACGCCGTAATGGGCGCAGCAGGGCAGCAACTCGGTCTCGATGCCGCGGGTCATCGCGTTGTAGGGCGGCTGGCACACGATGGGCGGCGGCACGCCCATGCGCTGCGCGGTCTCGACCATGCGCGCGATGCGCCAGGCCCGGAAGTTCGACACGCCGTAGTAGTGGATCTTGCCGGCCTCGATCAGGCGGGCCATCGTCGACAGCGTCTCCTCGACCGGCGTCGTCTCGTCGTCGCGGTGCATGTAGTAGACGTCGATCCAGTCGGTGCCCAGGCGCTGCAGGCTGGCGTCGACCGCGGTCCGCAGCCAGCGTCGCGACAGGCCCCGCTCGTTGGGCTCGCGTCCCATCGGGTTGAAGACCTTCGTGGCCACGATCCACCGCGCGCGGTCGCGCGCGATGAGCCGGCCCACGACACGCTCCGACTCGCCCGCGTGGTACGCGTCGGCGGTGTCGATCGCGTTGAGGCCGGCGTCGCGGGCCAGGTCGACCATGCTGCCGGCCTCGGCCTCGGGCGTTTCGCCGCCGAACATCATCGCCCCGAGCCACAGCGGCGAGACCTTCAGTCCGCTGCGGCCGAGCGTGCGGTAAACGGGGGCCGGCGGCGTCATACGGCGATGTCCGCGATCGAGAACACCACCCGCGCGGCGCCGAGCCGGCCTTCGTAGGTGCCGGGCCCCGCCGTGTCCCACGGCTTGATCAACGTGCCGGTGGAGACGATCGCGCCGGCCGGCACGGACCACCGCTGCTGCGCGGCATGCCGCCAGAAGAGTGCCATCGACTGCAGTGGATCGGTGCGGTCGTCGCCCGCCAGGGCGGGGCCGACCTGTTCGTCGTGGTGCCACAGCGTCGCCGGCTCGCCGAGCAGCGGCGAGGCCGCACCGAGCGGCAGCGGATCCCCCAGGATGAAGGCGTGGAAGCCGGCATCGTCGCCGATGAAGCTGGGCACACCCACCGCCTTGCGGTCGACGAAGCGGCTGCAGACCACTTCGACCGCCAGGAATGCGGCGTCCAGCATGCCGGCGGGATCGAACGGCTCTTCGGCCGGCGCGGCCGCGCGGCCGAAACGCAGCGCCACCTCCACCTCGAGCGTGAACACCGCACTGGCCGGCGGGGCAGCCAGCACCGCGCCCGACGGATGCACACACGGCTCACGCAGGAAGCCGAACAGCGGCGCGCCGTGCGGACTCGCCTTCAGGCCGTTGACGCTGCCGCCGGCGATCTTCCAGCCAACGCTGCCGTCGCCCATCGCCTGCTGCAGCGCCGCCTGCAGCGCATAGGCCTGCGCCACGTCGGCCGGCCGCTCTTCGGGCGGCAACTCGGCCAGCCGGGTGCGCTTGCGCCAGGCGGCGGCGAGCCGGGCGGCCCCGGCACGGGGATCGAAGGAACCGGATGGACGTTCGGCGGGCAGTTCACTCATGCGGGGAGGCTCCAGGGGGCGGCGGCCAGGACGCGGCCGCCCGTGATGTTCGCACCTTCGAGCCGCTCCCGCTCACTTCGCCGCCGCGGGCTTGTCCGGGGCAGGCAGGTGCTCGGCGTGCGGCATCTTGAAGGTGTGGCGGCGCAGGAAATTCACCAGGTCGTCGACGTAGGTGAACACCACCGGGATCACCAGCAGGCTGAGGAAGGTGGAGGTGATCAGCCCGCCGATCACGACGATCGCCATCGGGGCGCGGAAGCTCGGGTCGACGCCGATGCCCAGCGCGATGGGCAGCATGCCGGCGCCCATCGCCACGGTGGTCATCACGATCGGCCGCGCGCGCTTGTGGCAGGCGTCGCGCAGCGCCTCCCAGCGGTTCATGCCGCGGTCGCGGCGGGCGACGATGGCGTACTCCACCAGCAGGATCGAGTTCTTCGTCGCGATGCCCATCAGCATGATCATCCCGATCATCGACGGCATCGACAGCGCCGTCTGCGTCGCGAACAGCGCCAGCGCCGCGCCCGGCAGCGACAGCACCAGCGCGGCCAGGATGGTCACCGGCTGCACGAAGTCCTTGAACAGCAGCACCAGCACGATGTAGATGCACAGTACGCCGGTCAGCATCGCGAGCGCGAAGCTGTCGAAGAGCTCGCCCATCGCCTCCGCGTCGCCCACCGCGCGCACCACCACGCCGGGCGGCAGGTTGCTCAGGCTGGGCAGCGAGAGCGCCTGCCGCTCCACGTCGCCGAGCGGCTGCTGGTTCAGCTCGATCTCGAAGTTGATGTTCCGCATGCGGTCGTAGCGGCCAATGATGGCCGGGCCGCTGCCGACCGAGATGTCGGCCACGTTGCCCAGCATCACCGGCCCGCGCGCGCCGGGAATCGCCAGGCGCGCGATCAGGTCGGGATCGCTGCGCGCCTCCTCCTTCAGCCGCACCAGCACCGGCACCTGCCGCTGCGACAGGTTGAGCTTGGGCAGGTTCTGGTCGTAGTCGCCCGAGGTGGCCACGCGCAGCGTGTCGGCGATCGCGGCCGAGGTGACGCCCAGGTCGGCCGCGCGGGCGGAGTCGGGCCGCACCACCAGCTCGGGCTGCACCAGGCTGGCGGTCGAGGTGACGTTGCCGATGCCGGGGATGGTGCGCAGGTCGGTCAGCACGCGCTGCGCATGCGCGTCCAGCACGGTGCCGTCCTCGCCGGCCAGCACGAGCACGTACTTCTCCGACGAGGCGCCCAGCCCGACCTTCAGCCGCGCGCCGGGCAGCACGGCCAGCGCATGGCGGTACTCGTCCTCGATTGCCTGCTTGCGCACGCCGGGCCGGTCGCCCCGGGGCGACATGTTGATCGTCAGCACCGCCTTGCGCACCTGCACGAGGCCCTGCGGCGCGAACGGGTCGCCGCCCGCGCTGCCGCCGCCCACCGCGGTGTAGACCATGCGGGTGTGCGGATTGCGCTGCACGATCTCGCGCGCCTGCTCGGCCAGCACCAGCGTCTCCTTCAGCGTGGAGCCGGGCGGCAGTTCGATCGTCACCTGCGTCTGCGCCAGGTCGTCGGGCGGGATGAAGCCGGTGGGCAGCAGGCCCATCAGGCTGAGCGAGCCGAAAAAGAACACTACCGCCGCGATCGATGTGAGGATGCGGTGCTTCAGGCACCACGTCACCCAGCGCATGTAGCTGCGCATGATGCGGCCGTCGCTCTCCTCGCGGCCGCTGTCGCGCAGGAGGTAGGCGGCCATCATCGGCGTGAGCATGCGTGCGACGACCAGCGAGGCGAACACCGCGATCGCGGCGGTCCAGCCGAACTGCACGAAGAACTTGCCGGGCACGCCGCTCATGAACGCGGTGGGCAGGAACACGGCGATCAGCGTGAAGGTGGTGGCAATCACCGCGAGGCCGATCTCGTCGGCCGCCTCCATCGCGGCCTGGTACGGCGTCTTGCCCATGCGCAGGTGGCGCATGATGTTCTCGATCTCGACGATCGCGTCGTCGACCAGGATGCCCACCACCAGCGACAGCGACAGCAGCGTGATGACGTTGATCGTGAAGCCCAGCAGGTGCATGCCGGCGAACGCCGGGATGATGGACAGCGGCAGCGCCGTGGCGGCGACGAAGGTGGCGCGCCAGTCGCGCAGGAAGAACCACACCACGATGACGGCGAGGATGGCGCCCTCGTACATCAGCTTCATCGAGCCGTCGTAGTTCTCGATCACCGGGTCGACGAAGTTGAACGCCTCGGTGATGGTGATGTCCGGGTGCGCGGCCTTGAGCTTGTCGAGCTCGGCGCGCACGCCCTCGGCCACGGCCACCTCGCCGGCGCCGCGGCTGCGGCTGATCTCGAAGCCCACCACCGGCTTGCCGTTGAGCAGCGCGGCGGAACGGATCTCGGCCACCGTGTCGCGCACCGTCGCCACCTGGTCGAGCCGGATGCGCCGGCCGTCCGACAGCGGCACCTCCATGCGCGCCAGTTCGTCGGCCGTCTCGACCGTGGCGATGGTGCGCACCGACTGCTCGGCGCCGCCCAGGTCGGTGCGGCCGCCGGAAGCCTCCAGCTGCACCTGGCGCAGCTGGCGGGAGATGTCGGCGGCCGTCGCGTTGAGCGCCAGCATGCGGGCAGGATCGAGCTCGACGGCCACCTCGCGCGTGACGCCGCCCACGCGGCCCACCGCGCCGACGCCCTGCACGCTGAGCATCGACTTGGTGACCTCGTTGTCGACGAACCAGGACAGCGCCTCGTCGTCCATGCGGGTCGACGAGACGGTGTACGTGAGGATGGGCAGCCCCGACAGCGTGACCTTGGCGATCACCGGGTCGCGCAGGTCGCCGGGCAGGTCGGAGCGCACGCGGGCGACGGCGTCGCGCACGTCGTCCACCGCCTCCTGCGTGGGCTTTTCCAGCCGGAACTCGATGGTCATCGACACCAGGCCGTCGGACGCCTGGGTGTAGATGTGCTTGATGTCCTGCAGCGTGGCGACCGAGTTCTCGATCTTGCGCGCGACCTCGGTCTCGAGCTGCGCGGGCGAGGCGCCCGGCAACGAGGCCGTGACGGTGACCATCGGCAGGTCGATGTCGGGGAAGTTCTGGACCTTCATCGCCCGGAACGACATCAGCCCGACGATCGTGAGCATCACGAACAGCAGGATCGCGGGCGTCGGGTTGCGGATCGACCAGGAGGAAACGTTGATGGCCATGCGCTGTGCTCCGGCTGCTTCAGCGTGCCGCGGCGGACGCGGGCGGCGCGGCGGCCTCGACCACGCGGACCAGGTCGCCGTCGGCCAGGAAGCCGACCCCCGCGGCCACGACACGTGCGCCCTGCGGCAGGCCCGACAGGACCTCCACCCGGTCGCCCTGGCGGCGGCCCAGCGTCACCTTGGTCTGCCGCACGCGCGACTGATCCTCGATCACGAACACGTACTGGAAGCCGTCGCGCAGCGCCACGGCGGCCTGCGGCAGCGTCAGTGCGCTCGAACGGCCCAGTTCGAATTCGCCGCGCGAGAACATGCCGGCGCGCACCGACGACGCGCCCGCCGCCGGCAGATCGACGTAGACGAGGCCGTTGCGCGTCTGCGGGTCGACCGTGGGCGCCACCATGCGCACCTGGCCGGTGGCGCTGCCGCCGTCGGGCAGCGCGAGCACGACCTTCATGCCGGGCTTCACCTGCGACAGCTCCGCCGCGGTGACCTCGCCGCGCCATTCGAGCCGGCCGCCGCGGATCAGGCGGAACAGCTCCTGCCCGTTGCCGGCCACCGCACCGACGGTCGCCATGCGGGCCGAGATCACGCCGTCGTCGGGCGCGGCGATCGTGGTCTTGGCCAGCCGCAGCTCGTCGGACTGCAGCCGGGCGCGCTGCGCCAGCAGCCGCGCCTGCGCCGTCTTCTCGGCCGTGAGGTACTGGTTGATCTGCTGCGCGCTGATGGCGCCGGTCGTCTGCAGCTGCCGCGCGCGCTCGGCGTTGGCCTGCGCCTCGGCCAGCGTGGCCTCGGCTTCGGCCAGGCTCGCGCGTGTCTGCGCGAGCTCGACCTGCACCGTGTCGACCGACATCCGCGCCAGCACCTGCCCGCGCCGCACCCGGTCGCCCACGTTGACCAGCACCTCGGCGAGCCGGTAGCCGCCCTGCTCCGCACTGACGATGCTCTCCTGCCAGGCGGCCACGCTGCCGTTGGCGCTGAGCGTGCGCGGCCAGGCCGACGGCACGGCGACCACGGCGTTGACCGTGAGCGCGGCCTGCGCTGCGGACGCCGGCTGCGCGGGCGCCGACGCCGCGCCTGGCGATGCCTCGCCCGCGGTCTTGCCGCCGCCGCAGGCCAGCAGCACCGCCGCCACACCCAGACCGGCCAGCGCGGCCGCGATGCCGCGTGCGGCCCTGTGCTCCATCGAGTTCAATTCGAATCCCCTGTCGTGCCGGCGGCGGCCTGCTGCCAGCCGCCGCCCACCGCCTTGTAGAGCGCCAGCCAGGCGGCGACGCGCTCGCGCCGCACCTGGATCAACGCCGCATCGGCGCCCAGCGAGCTGCGCCGCGCCTGTTCCAGATCGAGCAGGCTGCCAGTGCCCACCTGCCATTGCGTCTGCGCGGCCGCCAGGAACTCGGCGTAGCCGCTGGCAGCGCGCTGCGCGTCCTGCTCGCGCCGCTGCGCGGCCTCGAGGCGCACCAGCGCCTCCTCGACCTCCCGCGCCGCGGCGAGTACGCGCTCGCGCCAGCCCGCCACCGCTTCGTCGTAACGCCCCTGCGCGGCATCGACCGCCGCCACGCGCCGCCCGCCGTCGACCAGCGGCGCCAGCAAGGCGGGGCCGAACGACCAAGTGCGCCCGTCAAAAGTGTCGCCCCCCACGCGAACGCCGGCCCGCCCGATCGAGCCGGTGAGCGACAGCCGCGGGAACCGGTCCGCGTGCGCCGCGCCCACGTCGGCGGAGGCCGCGGCGATCTCCCGTTCGGCGGCAGCGACGTCGGGCCGCTGCGCCAGCACCTGCGCCGGCACCGCCTCGACGGCGAACGACGCCGGCTGCGGCAGCCGGGCCCGGCGCTCCGCGAGCAGGCCGCGCAGCACGGGCTCGGCCTCCACGGTGAGCGCGGCGAGCTGCTTGACCGAGAGGTCGCAGTCGGCACGCTGCGCGACCACCCGGTTGGCCGCCTCGGCCGCCGCGGCGCGTGCGAGGCCGGCGTTGGCCGGTGCCTCGAAGCCGGCGTCGACCTTCTGCTGCGTCAGCGATGCCGTCTGTCCGCCGGAACGGGCGTCGTTCTCGTAGACCTCCAGCACGGCCTCGCAGCTGCGCAGGCCGACGTAGGCGCCGGCCACCTCGGCGGCCAGGCTGACGCGGGCGTTGTGCCACTGCGCGTCGGCGCCGTCGGCGCGGGCCTGCGCGGCGGCCACCGCCTGGCGCGTGGCGCCGAAGAGGTCGATCTCCCAGGCGGCATCGAGCGTCGCGCTGCCCGCCGTCTGCAGGCCGGTGGTGCCGGGCAGGTCGTTGTCGGAACGCTGGGCACCCACGTTCGCGGCGAGGGTGGGCCGCGCCGCGGCACCCGCGATCCGCACCGAGGCCCGCGCCTGCGCGATGCGGGCCGCAGCCTGGGCCAGGGTCGGGTTGCGCCGCTGCGCGGTATCGATCAGCTGCGCGAGCAGCGGGTCGTCGAAACGGGCCCACCAGCCAGCCAGCTGCGCCGCCTCGCCGCCATGCGGCAGCGCGGCCTGCCACTGGGGCGGGACCGTATCGGCGGGTGGCTGGGCGGGCGGAGGGCTGGCGCAGGCGGTGAACAGCAAGCAGGCCAGCAGCGGCAGCGACGGGCCGCGCAGGCGATCGGATGTTGTTGTCATTGCTCGGTGGCGAACGGAGCCGGCCGGCAGTTTAAGGGCCTAACAAGTCAGGCCCGCATCCACACCCTCACCAGCGACAGCAGCTTCTCGACGTCGAGCGGCTTGGCGATGTAGTCGCTGGCGCCGGCCGCGAGGCACTTCTCCTGGTCGTCCCTCATCGCCTTGGCGGTGAGCGCGATGATGGGCAGGCCGGCGAACTCGGGGCGGCTGCGGATCTCGCGCATCGCGCTGTAGCCGTCCATCTCCGGCATCATGATGTCCATCAGCACCAGGTCGACCGGCGGCCCTTGCGCCGCGCTGCGCGCCAGCACCTCCAGCGACTCCCGGCCATTGCGCGCGATGGCGACGGTGCAGCCCTTGGGCTCCAGCACCGCGGACAACGCGAAGATGTTGCGCACGTCGTCGTCCACCACGAGCACGCGCCGGCCTTCGAGCACCGACTCGCGCTCGCGCGCCTGGCGCAGCATGCGCTGGCGGTCGGCCGGCAGGTCGCCCTCGGCCTGGTGCAGGAAGAGCGTCACCTCGGACAGCAGGCGCTCCGGCGACCGCGCCCCCTTCAGGATGATGGACTTGGAGAAGCGGCGCAGCCGTTCCTCCTGGTCGCGTGTCAGCGAGCGCCCGGTGTAGACGATGACCGGCGGATACACGATGCCCCCTCGCTCGGACAGCCGCTCCAGCAGGTCGAAGCCGCTCATGTCGGGCAGGCTGAGGTCCATGACGACGCAGTCGAACGCCTCGCCCTGCAGCCGGCCGAGCGCGGCGCCGGCGGTGGCTGCATCGACGATCTCGATGCCGTCGGACTGCAGCAGTGCACGGATGCTCTCGCGCTGGCGCGGATCGTCCTCGACCACGAGCAGGCGCCGCAGCGTGCGCGACAGCCGCCCGGCCAGCCGGGCCAGCACGCCGGCGAGCTGCTCGCGGTCGGCGGGCTTCATGTCGTAGCCGACGGCACCCATCCCGAAGGCATCGCGCGCATGGTCGACCACCGACACCACGTGCACCGGCACATGGCGGGTCTGCGGGTCCTGCTTGAGGCGGTCGAGCACCGCCAGGCCCGGCTGGTCCGGCAGCTGCATATCCAGCAGGATGGCTCCGGGCCGGTGCTCGCGGGCCGCCTGCAGCCCGTCGGCGGCGGTGTGCGCCACCACGCACTGGAACCCAGCCTCGCGGCCGAGGTCGCGCAGGATCGCCGCGAAGGGCAGGTCGTCCTCGATCACCAGCAGCGTCTGCACGCCGGGCTGCAACGCGGCCCGGTCGTCGGTTACGGCCTCGGCGGCCACCGGCGGCGCCGGCAGGACGGGCGCCGAGGGCGGCCCCAGGGCGGCGGGCGGCGGCAGCCCGTGCCCCGGCGGCCGTGCGCCCGGCGCCGCCGATGGGGCCGGAGCAGGCATCGACCACGGCAGGGTCAGCGTGAAGACGCTGCCGCGGCCGACGATGCTGTTCATGCGGATGCCGCAGCCGAGCAGCTGCGCCAGGTCGCGCGAGATGGTCAGTCCCAGGCCGGTGCCGCCGAACCTGCGGTGCGTGCTGCCATCGGCCTGAGTGAAGGCCTCGAAGATCGCCTCGTGCTTGCCTTCAGGGATGCCGACGCCGGTGTCGCGCACCGCGAAGTGCAGCATGCGGGCATCGGCATCGCTCGATACCTGCAGCACGACCTCGCCGGCCTCGGTGAACTTCACTGCGTTGGACAGCAGGTTCTTCAGGATCTGCGCGCAGCGGGCCTCGTCGGTGACGAAGCCATCCGGCACCTGCTCGTCCACCACCAGGCGAAACGCCAGGCCGCGGTCATGCGCCAGCGGCTCGACACTGCGCCGCAGCCGCTCGAGGAAGCCGGCCAGCCCGACGTGCTGCGGATCGACCTCCATCTTGCCGGCCTCGATCTTCGACAGGTCGAGGATGTCGTTGATGAGGCCGAGCAGGTCGTTGCCCGCCGCGGAGATGGTCTGCGCGAATTTCACCTGTTCCGGCGAGAGGTTGCCAGGGCGGCTGTCGGCCAGCAGCTTGGCGAGGATCAGCGTCGAGTGGAGCGGCGTGCGCAACTCGTGGCTCATGTTGGCCAGGAACTCGCTCTTGTACTGGCTCGCGCGCTCGAGCTCGCCCGCCCGTTCCGCCAGGATGCGCTGGGCGTTGGAGAGTTCGTCCCGCTGGTTCTCCAGCGTGCGCGCCTGGGTCCCGAGCCGCTGGTTGCTCTGTTCCAGCTCCGCCTGCTGGCCTTCCAGGCGCGCCTGCGACTGGCGCAGCACGCGGCTCTGCTCTTCCAGCTCCTCGTTGCTGACGCGCAGCTCCTCTTGCTGCGCCTGCAGTTCCTCGGCCTGGTGCTGTGTTTCCTCGAGCAGTTCCTCGAGGCGGCTGCGGTCGCGCGAAGCCCGCACGCCCATCGCCAGCGAAGCTGCGATCCGCAGCATCAGCTCCCGGTCGACGGGCGTGACACGCCGGAAGAAGCCCAGCTCGACCACGCACTGCACCCCGCCGTCGACCACGACCGGCGCGAGCAGCAGTTCGCGCGGCTTGGCGCGGCCCAGCGGGGAGCCGACGTGCAGGTAACCGTCCGGCACCTGGCTCACGTGCAGCACGCGCATGCCCTGGGCTGCCTGGCCCAGCAGGCCCTGGCCCGGCAGCACCGCCGCCGGCAACGGGGCCGCGTCCTCCAGCGCATAACCCGCCATGCGGCGGAAACTGCCGTCCGGCTGGGCGACGTACAAGGCACCGACCGGCGCCTCCATGAAGCCCGCCAGGAAGCGCAGGGCACGCTCGGCCAGCAGCTCGAGCCGCGGGTCGCCCTGAAGCTCGGCCCCCAGGGCCATCTGGCCGTGGCGCAGCCAGTTCTCCTCCGATGCGCAGCGCCTCCTCGGCCTGCCCGGCCCGGCGCAGCTCGATGGTTTCGGCCAGCTCGGCGAGCTTGTCGTCGGTGAGCTGTTCCAGTTGCGCGAGGCGGCCGCGCTGCTGCTGGTCGTCGCCGATCAGGGCCCCCAGCGCGACGAACTGGCCGGTGAGGGCCGCCTTTGCCATCCGGTACGGCGCCAGGTAGGACTCCTCGCCAGTGAGCAGGTAGCCCCGCTGGCCGGTCTCGGCGTCCCTGGTGCTGGACACCACGCCCTGCATCTGCTCGATCACCTCCAGGGTGTGGGACAACGCGTCCGCCGCCTGGTTCTGCCTCACCTGGACTTGATGGTTCCCCACCGCCATCACGACGATGATGGCGAAAGCGACCAGGAAGGCCGCCAGCGTGGGCCACGGCAGCCGGCCCAAAGGCGGCCCAGGGGGACGGCGACTGCTGGCGAACCGGTGGAGGGCATGGCGGGGGGCGAGTATAGGGACGGCCCCGCTGGCCGCCTGGCGCCGGCCGGCGCCCGCGCGGGCGTGGCGATTGCCCCGCTCCCGCCGAGCAAGGCAGGGGCCGTGCGAGGGTGATCGAATGGACGAGGCCGCGTTGATGGATCTGCTGCAATGGCCCGCGATGCTGGTGACGGTGGCCGCCTCCTGGCTCGTCGCGTCGCAGCGCCAAGGGCCGCGGCGCTGGGCCTTCTGGCTCTTCCTGTTCAGCAACGTGCTGTGGACCCTCTGGGGATGGCACAGCCAGGCCTGGGCGCTGGTCACGTTGCAGTTCTGCCTGGCCGCGATCAACCTGCGGGGGGCACACAAGAACGACGGCTGAACTCGGGAAAAGGGGGCGTCAGCCGTCGCACAGCGGCCTCCCACATGCCGACGGCATGCTGTCCTACAAAGGCGCCGCCAAGACGTTGCAACATGTCACCTGCCGCTGACGACAAGAAGGAGAACAACCGTGACCATGTGCCATCGATGCCATGCGCTGGAAGAGGCGCCGGATGCACGCGCCCACGAGGGCCTGCGGCTCACCGATGCGAAGAAGCGCCAGGGCGGCCTGTCGAGCGGCGTGGTGTTCCTCTACCGCTGCGGCAGCTGCGGCACCTTGTGGTCGCGCACCGCCGACTCCATGACGCGCAGCGCGAGCTGGGTCGCGCCGCTCGCCCCTGGACAACTCGATCACGTGGCAGGTGGACGCGGCGGCGGCGCAGCCACCTGCCCCTCCCTGTTCCAGACCGGTCTGCGCAACCAGCAGAGTGCATAACGCCGGCGCATCCCATCACCGACAGCGAGGAGTGCACGTGGCCATCCCTCCCGACACTTGCGGCGCCCCCCCCTTGGACGACCCGGACATGCCGGCCGACTGGCCGAAGGGACTCATCGTGCTGCCAGGCAGCGAGCGCCGGGTCTGGTGGACCGGCCGCGTTGCCATCGGCCTGCTCTACGGCATGCAGCGGCAGGAGGCGCCGCCCGGCGGGCCGCAGGCGGGGCGGGCAGGCACACTTTCTTGAGGCCGATCAGGCGGCCGGGTCAACATTCACCGGCCTGCACACCGGCCGGGGCGTGGCGGTTAGATTCCGCGCATGTTTTCCTGGCGTGTTCTCGAAGAAGCTGGAGCCACCAAGGCGCAGGTGCTGCGCGTGTGGCAATCCCGGCTGCAGGCCCAGATCGAATGGCTCAATGCCGAGTACTCGCTCGATCCGAGCGTGCGGCAGGGTGTGGTGATCGCGGGCCGCCGGCGCCTGCTGGCGGAGATCGCCGGCGTGGCCGAGGCAGGCGAGAAGGCGCACGAGTCGTTTGCCGCACAACTGTCGTCGTTGAGCATTGCGTTGGCCGCGGCAGGGCTGCTGGCGGACGAGACGGCTTTCTGAGCGCGCAGCGCCTGTCTCAGGCGCGCAGTGCGCCGCTGTCCGCCATCCACCGTGCCAGGCCGCTCTGCGAATCGGCGGCCCGCAGCCAGGCGCTGCCGCAACGGCTGCACCGGTAGCGGAACACCACGCCGGCTGAGAGGCCGCCGGGCAACTTGGTGGCGCCGCCCAACTGCAGGGCCCCATGCGCCGGCCCGCCCACGTTCCGTACCAACCCATCGCAGTTCGTGCATAAAGAGAGGGGAGCGATCGGATCGGGTTTCATGCCGGAGCAAATGCACCATTCGTGCCATGCTGCCCGCAGGGCACGACGGTGCCCCATGCGCGGCGCGCACAGCCACCTGAAGCGCCTGGAAACGCCCGGACTTCGCGTCTGAAGTATGTTCGGGGCTGGCGGACCGTCTGTACACACAGACCGGAACGCCCGCCGCGCCGGCCCTCCAACGGGCGGGAGCGTCGTACGCTCGCCCCCTGCCTTCGCCCTGGGGACACCTGCCGCAGGCAGGTTGACGGTCTGCAGTAACGGGACGTAAACCTCATGATTTCCATGGAAGGCGTGTGTTCGTCACTCGTCGCCCGAAACACCTCGTGGGTGCGACAGGAGGCAGCTTCGCTGGCCCGGCGTCTGCCCAGCAACGTGGAGCGGGCGGACCTGATCCAGGCGGGGCTGATCGCCGTGGCGCAGTCCGCCGTGGCTTTCGAATGGGAGGGCGACCACGACAGCGAGGAGGCGCGCGAGGCCTTCGTCCGGTATGCACGCATGCGCGTGCGCGGCGCGATGCTCGACGAATTGCGCGGCATGGACGTTCTGCCCCGCAGCGATCGGCGGAAGGTCAAGGCCTTGGAAATAGCGCGCGACCGGTGGATCGCCGCTCACGGCAGGGAGCCTAACCTGTCGGAGCTGGGCGAGGTGTGCGGCCTGACGGTGGCGGAGGTCGCCGACCTGCAGTACGCAGCCCATATGGCGCATCCGCGAAGCCTGTCGCCGCGCGCGGACGACGAGGCACCGGAGCACGTGCACGAGCCCGCGACAGCCCACGACGAAGTGGAAGCGCGCGTGGATACCGGCCTGGTGTTGCGCCACCTGGAGAAGCTGTTCGCCAAGCTGCCGGAATCGGAGCGCCGCGTGATCGATGCCTACCTTGGCGTGGGGATGACGCCAGTGCAATTGGCGGGCTCGATGGACCTCAGCCCCTCGCGCATCGCACAGATGTACGCCAATGTGTGCCGCAAGATCGCGATCCACATGGGCCACGCGCCGGTGCGGGCCGCGGACTTGAACGGCGCCGAGTCTTCGGACAAATTCGACGCGCTGATGGATGCCCGGGATTCCGAGTTGTCGCGCCAGCCGGGCGGCACCCACTGGGCCGCCATGCTCGAAACGGTGCTGACGGCACCGGCTGAACGTTTCGGCGAAGCGTCGGCAGGCGAAGAGCACATTCACGTCGGTCCGGGAACACGCTGGGGCTGAGCGCGCGCCGCGCAGCGGCTGCGCTGATCCGGTGTCCGGCTCCTCACTGATCCTGTGCAGGACCGCCGCGGCTGCCTACCCTCCCCGGCATGCAAGCAAGTGATCAGAGTGCACGGCGGGCGCCCGGATGGGCCGCGCTGGCCGCGTGCATCGCCAGGGCCGGGGTGACGTTGCTGCTGGCTGCGAACGTGTCCGCGGCACAGGACCTGCCGGACACCCTAGGCCAGCGCATGCAGGCGTGCATGGGCTGCCATGGCAACGAGGGCCGCGCCACCAACCACGGCTACCTGCCTCGCATCGCCGGCAAGCCGGCCGGCTACCTCTACAACCAGCTCGTGAACTTCCGGGAAGGCAGGCGTCCCAACGCCGACATGGCCGCCCTGCTGCAGCACATGACGGACGACTACCTGCGCGACATCGCCGGCTACTTCGCGGCCTCGAAGCTGCCCTACCCGCCGCCGCAAACCACGGGCGCGGATGCAGCGGTGTTATCGCGAGGCCAGGCCCTGGTACGGCAGGGCGATGCCGCGCAGGGCATCCCCGCCTGCGTCCAGTGCCACGGCGCCGCCATGACCGGCGTGCGGCCCTCGGTGCCAGGACTGCTGGGTCTGCCGCGCGACTACCTGCTGGGGCAACTCGGCGCATGGCGCAGCGGCCAACGCCGTGCAGCCAGCCCCGACTGCATGGCGCACATCGCCAGGCAGCTGCAACCGGCAGACGTCGGCGCGCTGGCGACTTGGCTGTCGTCGCAGCCCGTCCCCGGCGATGCCGAACCTGCCGATGGGCTGCCGCTGCCGCCGCCGGCCGATTGCGGAAGCGGTCTGCCATGAGCGCCGCCCGCCGGACCCCTGCGCCGCACGTCCTGCGCAGAACGATCCGCCTCGCACTGCTCGCATGCGTGTCCGCGCTGGCTACCGCCGCCTTGGTGGCCTGGCTGAACGTGCGGGGCGAAGCAGCCATCGACGACATGCAGGCGCGACCGGACCGCTTCTCAGAGCAGCAGGTCGAACGGGGTGCCTACCTCGCACGCGCCGGCAATTGCGCCGGATGCCACACGGCACCCGGCGCGCCGGCATACGCCGGTGGCAAAGGCATCGACACGCCATTCGGCACCGTCTACGCCGGCAACCTCACGCCGGACGCGCAGACCGGGCTCGGCAGCTGGACGGCTGCGCAGTTTTGGCGCGCCATGCACCACGGCCGGTCGAAGGACGGGCGCCTGCTCTATCCCGCCTTTCCGTACGCGAGCTACACGCTGATCACGCGCGACGACAGCGACGCGCTGTACGCGTACCTCGGCAGTCTTCCCCCGGTCGTGCGAGCCAATCGGCCGCATGACCTGCGCTTCCCCTACGGCCTGCAGGCATCACTCGCGGTGTGGCGCGCGCTGTTCTTCCGCCCCGGCCAGTTCGTGCCGGACAGCCAGCAGACCGCTGACTGGAACCGTGGCGCCTACCTGGTGAAGGGACTCGGCCACTGCATGGCATGCCATGCACCACGCAACGTCTTCGGGGCGACGATCGATGGCGATGCACTGGACGGCGGATCGCTCGCGCTGCAGGGCTGGCATGCCCCTTCGCTCGCCGCAGCCTCCGAGGCCGGCGTGGCGGACTGGCCCCTGGCAGACATCGCCGGCTTGCTGAAAAGCGGCACCGCACCAGGGGGATCGACGCTCGGCCCGATGGCGGATGTGGTGTTCCGAAGCACGCAATACCTGGACGACGCCGACCTTCGCGCGATGGCTGTCTTCCTGAAAGCCTTGCCGCAGCAGAGACGCCCGCCCCAGCCACCAGCGCCGGCCGACCCGGGCACACTCGGGTTGGGCGAACGCCTCTACGCTCGACACTGTGCCGAGTGCCATGGGGCGCAAGGGCAAGGCCGAGGGCCATATCCGGCACTCGCCGGACAACGAACCGTGACGCAGCACGCACCCGACAACCTCCTCCAGGTGATCCTGGCCGGCGGCTTCGCGCCGACCACGCCGGCCAACCCGCGCCCTTACGGCATGCCGCCGTTCCGCCAGGCCCTGTCGGACGCCGAGGTAGCTGCGCTCGCCACCTATCTGCGGCGCTCCTGGGGTCATAACGCATCGCCTGTGTCCGAGCTGGCCGTACTGCGAAGCCGCTGAACGGCATCGATCGAGATGAAGCTGCTCCGATACGTCCAGGCTGTTCTCTGGAGCTTCATCGGCCTGGGCCGACGAAGCGACATGGCCGAATTGCACCGCACAGGCCATCCCCTCGTGCTGGTCATCGTCGCCGTGGCGCTGGCGGCATTGCTCGTGGGGTTGCTGGTGGGCGTGGCTGTCGTGGCCGTTCGAACCTTGGGCTGAGCCTCTTCCGGTCAACTTTGCCGTGGCACTTTCACGGCTTCGCTGCACTCCGTGTCGATCGTCCCTCCAGCGAGGGAACTGCAATTCATGATACGGCCAATAAATTTGCATCATCTATGCCGATTTATTGGACGACAAGTGACATTGCCAATTCATCAATTCGCCAAATCAAGCGGCGTCACGATGATCGAAGCGACGGTGGCGGCAGCGATCCTCGCGCTATTGACCAGCCTTGCGACACCTGCGTTCGTCGGCAGCATTGAACGCCATCGCGTCGAAGGCACGACCTACCAGCTCAGGACGGATATCCGCTACGCCCACTCGGAAGCACGAGCAAGGGGCGAGACGGTGCGTATCGGGTTCTGGGACACCACGGCCGGCAGCTGTTATGTCATGCACACCGGCGAGCATTGCCGGTGCACCCACGAGGGCCTGGCTGTCTGCGAGGCAAGCGCCCGCCCGCTGCGCACGGTGCTCCTGCCCGCGCAGTCCGGGGTGAGGTTGCACGCCAACGTGGCGCACATGACGTTCGACGGGCAACGCCACACCGTGACGCCTGCGGCCGCGATCAGCATCCAGTCGGCGCACACACCCCCCTTGAGGACCATCGTGAACGTCCTGGGCCGCACGCGCGTCTGCGCGCCAGCAGGCGCGATCGCCGGATACAAGCCGTGCTGAACCATCGCCCGAAGGCTGCGCTCGGCTGCGACGAACGGCCATTCAAACCCGACAGGCGGCAGGCCACACTGTGCATAAAGTCACGCCGGCCTTTCACAATCGGCGGCATGGTCCGCCCCGAAGTTCATGCAGACCGCGGCTTCACGCTCGTGGAGTTGCTGGTGGTCATTGCCGTGCTGGCCGTGATTGCCGCAGTGGCGCTGCCCTCTTTCACCGAATCCATCCGCAAGAGCCGACGCGCGGATGCCATCACGCTGCTGACCGGACTGCAGCAGATGCAAGAGCGGTTCCGTTCCAACAACGCGAATTACGCGACCACGCTCGAGCAGCTGCAAACCGATGGCAAGGGCGAGCACTACCAGGCCGCCGTCGTCCAGGCCGATGCGACCAGCTACACCCTCAGCGCAACGGCCTTGAGCACCTCGCCGCAGGCAGAGGACGACAAATGCAACGTCATGACGCTGGTGATGGCAGACGGGGGCCTGTTGCAGTACACGGGCACCTCGAGCGCCAGCAAGCCATGCTGGAGCCGATGACCATGCGGCATACACGGCGGCATCCGGCGAGCGGGGCTTCGGCGGGCCTCACGTTGGTGGAGCTCATGGTCACGCTCGTCGTCCTGGGCGTCGTGCTGACGCTGGCCGTGCCGGCCTTCAACGACCTCATCGTTCGCGAGCGCGTCAGGGGCGTCAACAACGAACTGATCGCTGACATGCAACTGGCGCGTTCGGAGGCCGTGCAACGGCTCAATACCACGCTCATCCACTTCAAGGCCAACGAGACGATGTCCTGCTACGCGGTCTACGCGAAGCAGGGTGGCGGCGGATGCGATTGCCTGCGCACCGCGAACCATTGCGAGAACGGCGGTGTCACGCTGACGCGTCTTCTGAAGGTGGTCCAGATCCCGCGTGACAGCGGCATCACGATCGGCGTCGCCGGACGAAGAGCCGAGATCGAGAACCGGCGGGGGACCCTGGACGTCGAGAGCCTGGCGGTGCCCGTCACCAGCACGCGCGGCCCCGCGCTGGTGACGACGCTGGAAAAGGCCGGGCGCATATCGACCTGCTCCCCGAATCAGTCCTTTGCCGGAGTGCCCGCATGCGCGCCCTGACGCCGCCCGTCGCGGGTACCCGCCAGCGCGGGTTGTCGCTGGTCGAACTCATGGTCGGCATCACCGTCGGCCTTTTCATCGTCGCCGCCGCGTCGATGATGGCCACCAACCAGCTCAACGACAACCGGCGACTGATGCTGGAAACCAACGTGCAGCAGGAGCTGCGATCGGCAATGGACGTCATTGCGCAGGATGTACGCCGTGCCGGCTACTGGGCGGGCGCCCCCAGCGGCGTGTGGAGCCCCGACAACCCGTCCGTCGCCACCAATCCCAACGATGCGATCGACAGTTCGGAAGGCGCGACCACCCTCGAATTCGACTATCGCATCGACAGCAGCCGGACCGCCGCCGGGTTCCGTCTGCACGAACACGCCGTGCAGATGCTGATCGGGGACCGATGGCAATCCGTCACGGATCCACAGACTGTCCTGATCGACACGTTGACGATGCAGGTCGACGAGCATGAGGTGCCGCTCTCGGCCTATTGCCTCAACGCCTGCGCTGCAGGATCGTGCCCGGCGCTGAAGGTGCGCACGGTGGCGGTCAACCTGGCCGGCCAGGCAGCGCACGATGGCAATGTGCGGCGAGAGCTGAACAGCACGATCCGGCTGCCGAACGACAAGGTGACGGGGAGCTGCCCATGAGCACCGTCCGGCCGCATGCACCTCGAGGCGCTTGCCGCCCTGTGCACCAGTCTGGCGCGGCCACGCTGGTCGTCGTGATGATCCTCTTCTTCCTGATGCTGCTGGTATCGGCGTATGCCAGTCGCACCTTGATCTTCGAACAACGGACCTCGGCGAACCAGTACCGCTCCACACAGGCATTCGAGGCTGCGCAGGGCGGACTGGAATGGGCCCTGTCGATGCTGAACAGCGAGCGCCGCATCGACACCTCCTGCAATCCCACGACCGACCCGTCGGCAACGACCTTCCGTGCGCGCTACCTGGCCACGGACGTCGTCACGGAGCGGGTCACACCCGTCCCCGCCAGCGGAACCGCCTTTGCCGCCTGCATGCGCAACGATGCGGGCTGGCAGTGCCAATGCCCGCTGACGGGTGCGCCGGCACTGGTCGCCGAAGCGAACACCCGGTCGGCATTCGTCCTGAGGTTGGTGCCGCCCCCGGCGGGCGCACCGGGCGTCATGAAGGTCCAGGTCTCTTCCTGCTCCAGCACGAACGACATGCGGTGCTTCTCGACGGAGTCGGTCACGGGCTCGGAGGACGCGAGTTCGCTGCAGCAAATGCAGGTCGCGCTGGTGCGTGTGCTGCGCGCACCGCCGGCTGCGGCCCTGACGGTGGTCGGCGACGCTGCATTCCCATCTGGCTCGCTCGTGCAGTTGGTCAACATTGCACCGGGCGGGAACGCCCTCGCGATCCATGCCTCGGGATCCGCGTCCGGCTACCAAGCCCGGTTGGTGCTGCCAGGCGGCACCCCGCCGGAAGCGGCGGTGCTGGACGGCGACGCCGCTTTGGGCTCGATCCCGTTTCCCTCGCGCTTTGCGAACTTCAGCGGCATCAAGCAGACGACATTCCGCAACCTTCCCGGCGTCGTATCGCTCGCATGTCCCGGAGGAGACTGCGCAGCGCAGATCACGGAAGCGGCCGCCAAGGGGAAGAAGCTGTTCTACCGCTCCGGCGACCTGATGCTGCCCACGGGCACCTCGCTAGGCACGCCCGACGACCCCGTCATGGTGGTCGTCGATGGGCGATTGCGGCTCGAAGGCACCGTGCAGATCGTGGGCCTGGTCTATTCGACCGGCATCGAATGGCAAAGCGGCACGGCGAATGCGTTGATACGCGGTGCCACGGTGGTCGACGGCGATTGCTGCACCCAGGTCACCGGCTCCCCCAGCCTGGTCTACGACAAGGAAGTTCTCACGCGCCTCCAAGTGGGAGCCGGTGCTTATGCCCGCGTCCCTGGAAGCTGGACTGATCGGCACGAATGATGAACCACCAGCACCGCGGCAACGGCCGACGCCCCCGGGCACAGCGCGGCGTCACGCTCGTCGAAGCGCTCGTGGCGTTCCTCGTCATGGCGATCGGCATGTTGGCCGCCGTGGGAACCCAGCTCACCCTGCGCTTGAACAGCGACGTCGCCAAACAGCGCTCCGAAGCCGTGCGCCTGGCGCAGAACGACCTCGACGTGATGCGCTCGTTCACCACGCTCCCGGCCACCGAGGGCGTGAACAGCTACGCCGACATCGTGCAGACCCAGGCGCCGGTGCCGCTGGGCTTTTCGAGCAACACCCAGCATCGGCTGACCCGCAACGTCGCGTCGACGGAAGACCTGCCTTTCCGGACCGTGTCGGCGGAAATCACCTGGGAGGACCGCCAGGGCGTGGCGCATCCGGTGCGCCTGGACACGATCGTGGCCGGCATCGATCCGGCACTGTCCGGCTACCTCGGCCTGGTGGCCAACGGCAAGCCGGCGGCCGTTGTCAGCCGCTCGAACCACCGGCTGCCTGCGTGGGTGCGCGACCTCGGCAATGGCCGCAGCGTGCTCAAGCCCGCAGGATCGGACACCACGGCGTGGATCTTCGACAACCGTTCGGGACTCATCGTTTCCCGCTGTGTCGTGCCGGCCAACAGCACGACCCAAAGCCTCACGTTGGGCGACCTGAGCGGCTGCCTGGACCCGACCTTGACGCCGCTCGCCGGCCGGCTGGTCGCGGGCTACGTGCGATTCTCCCTGGCGTCTCCGCCGGACCCGGCGACGCCGGCCTCCCCGGCGATCGAAGTCCACCCCGTGCTGGACTTGAGCGGTGGGCTCTCGCAGACCTCCGAATGCTTCGACGATGCAGCAGCCGCCGCCGGCCAACGCACCCTTGTCCAGTACTACTGCGCGGTGTTCTCGCCCTCTGCGGAGGTGGGGTGGTCGGGCTACCTCTCGCTCGATCCCTCGACGCATTGGCGCGGAGACAATGCGCTTTACCTGCTTTGCCGGTACACCGCGGACGTGGACGCGTCAGGCTCCATCGGCAATGAGGAGCACCCGCTCGACTACGCGAATGTGACGAAGAACCTGCTGAACCAGAATTTCCTCGTGGTCGCGAGGGGCGAAAGCTGCCCTCTCGGCACGGCACAGCACGACCCACGCCCGCTCTGATCCGCAGCCGGGGCACATGGGTTGGCCGACAATCCCGGCCATGTCGACGACGCAGTCCTTCACCGCCGAAGACGTGCAAGCCATGCACGAGGCCCTGGCATGGGCAGACAAGGCCATCGGCCTGTCCGACCCCAACCCCCGCGTCGGCTGTGTCCTGGTAGGAGCCGGATGGCGGGCAGGCGGGCATACCCAGGCAGCCGGCGAGGCTCACGCCGAAGTGATGGCCTTGAGGGCGGCGCGACAGGCCGGCCATGATCCCCGCGGCAGCACGGCCTACGTCACGCTGGAGCCCTGCGCGCACCATGGCCGCACGCCGCCCTGTTGCGACGCGCTGATCGACGCCGGCGTCGCTCGCGTCGTCGTCGCCCTCGAAGATCCCTTCCCTCAGGTTGCCGGCAAGGGTCTCGCCCGGCTGAGACAGGCCGGCATCGACGTGCGGCTCGGCCTGTTGGCCGCGCAGGCTCGGGACATCAACATCGGGTTCCTGTCGCGTGTTCAACGCGGCAGACCGTGGGTGCGGATGAAGATCGCCGCGTCGCTCGACGGCCGCACGGCCTTGCACAACGGGGAGAGCCAGTGGATCACGGGCCCCGAGGCGCGTGCCGACGGCCACGCCTGGCGCAAGCGCGCCGGGGCTGTCCTCACCGGGATCGGCACGGTGCGCGACGACGACCCGCGCCTGGACGTCCGCCTGGTGGGAACGCACCGGCAGCCGCTGCGGGTGATCGTGGATTCGCGGCTGGAAATCACCCCGACGGCGCGTGTCCTCCAGCCCCCCGGCCAGGCGCTCGTCTACACCACGGTGGCGGCAAGCCGAAGGCACCTGGATGCCATCCATGCCGAAGTGGCGCCGTTGCCGTCCACCCCCGATGGCAAGACCGATCTCGCGGCGCTGCTCGACGACCTCGCAACACGCGGCATCAACGAACTCCACGTGGAAGCGGGCCATCGGCTCAACGGCTCGTTGCTGCGTGCGGGGCTGGTCGATGAACTGCTGGTCTACCTTGCACCCACGCTGCTCGGCAGTGGCCGCGACATGGCGGCATTCGGCCCGCTGGAGCGGCTGGCGGACGGCCTGCCGTTCCACTTCGTCGACAGCGCCTTCGTGGGTACCGACCTGCGCCTGCGGCTGCGCCGCGCGGGCGCTGCCGAGTTCTGACCCTGGCCAAGCCCTGCCCCGCGCGAACTGCGAGAATCGGCGCATGTTCACAGGCATCATCAGCGGCGTGGGCCGCATCACCGGCATCGACCCGCTCGGGCCCGACGCCACGCACGGCAGGCGGCTGACGATTTCTGCCCCGCCGGGCTACCTCGACGACGTGCAGCTGGGCGACAGCATCGCGCTGAACGGGGCGTGCATGACCGTCACGTCGTTCGACCGTGCGGCCAACTGCTTCACGATCGACATCTCCGCCGAAAGCCTGCAACGCACGGCCGGCCTCGCCGAGCGGGGCCGCATCAACCTCGAGAAGGCGTTGCGTGCCCATGATCGCCTCGGAGGCCACCTCGTGTCCGGCCATGTGGACGGGGTGGGGACGGTGTCCCATTTCTCGCCCGTCGGCGAATCGTGGGAGCTCCGGATACTGGCGCCGCGGGCACTCGGCAAGTTCCTCGCGTACAAGGGCTCCATCACCGTCAACGGCGTGAGCCTGACCGTCAACCGCGTCACCGACGCCCCGCAAGGCTGCGAGTTCAGCATCAACCTGATCCCGCATACCCTGGAGAACACGGCGCTGGGCGAACTGGCGCCGCAACGGCCGGTGAACCTCGAAGTGGACCTGATCGCCCGCTATGTGGAGCGCATGCTGAGCGTCGAGGCCGCGGCGTCCGACTGACGAGGCCCGGCGGCGGAGCCGTTCCAGCCGCCACCTACAATCCACTGATGCCCATTTCTCCTGTTCCCGAGCTGGTCGCCGAGCTCGCAGCCGGCCGCATGGTCATCCTCGTCGATGAGGAGGATCGCGAAAACGAAGGCGATCTGGTGCTGGCCGCCGAGCATGCGACGCCCGAAGCGATCAACTTCATGGCCCGGTACGGGCGCGGGCTGATCTGCCTGACGTTGACGCGCGAACGGTGCGAAGCCCTCCAGTTGCCCCCGATGGCCAGCCGCAACGGCACCAAGCACGGCACCGCCTTCACCGTCTCGATCGAAGCTGCGGAAGGCGTGACCACCGGCATCTCGGCAGCCGACCGCGCCCGCACCGTCCAGGCGGCAGTGGCCAAAGGGGCCGTGCCCGGCGACCTGGTGCAGCCAGGCCACATCTTTCCGTTGCAGGCGCAGGAGGGGGGCGTGCTCATGCGCGCCGGCCACACGGAAGCCGGCTGCGACCTGGCGGCCATGGCGGGTTTGACGCCAGCGTCGGTGATCTGCGAGATCATGAACGACGACGGCACGATGGCCCGGCTGCCCGACCTGGAGATCTTCGCCCGCGAGCATGGACTGAAGATCGGCACGATCGCCGACCTCATCCAGCACCGCAGTCACAACGAATCGATGATCGAGCGCGTCGGCACCCGCCGACTGACGACGGCCCAGGGCACATTCGACTGCATCGTGTACCGGGATCGCACGGGCGGCGCCCACCTGGCGCTGAGCGTGGGGCAGTGGCAACCCGAAGATGAAGTGCTCGTGCGCGTGCACGAGCCGTTGTCGTTGATCGATCTGCTCGACGCCGCGGGCACACGCCATTCCTGGCCGCTGCCCAGCGCGCTCGCCGCACTGCAGGCCGGCGGGCGTGGGGTCGCCGTGCTGCTGAACTGCGGGGACGACGCGGAGGGCCTGCTGACGCGTGCCCTGGCCCCCCAAGGCGGGCCGTCGCTGCGCAACAGCGGCAGCATCGACCTGCGCACGTACGGCATCGGGTCCCAAATCCTGCGGGATGTCGGCGTGCGGCGCATGCGCCTGCTGGGCAAACCGCGCCGCATGCCCAGCATGACCGGCTTCGGGCTCGAAGTCACCGGCTTCACCGCCGCGCCCTCTACGAAAGATTGATATGCAAGGCTCAGACAAGGGCGATGCCGCCGGCATCGATGGCGGGCAACTCGCCATCGGCATCGTCCGCGCCCGCTTCAACGACGCGCTGACCCGCCAGCTCGAATCGGCCTGCCGTGCCGAGCTGCAGGCGCTGGGCGTATCTGCCGAACGCATCGTCGGTATCACCGTGCCTGGCGCGCTCGAAGTGCCCCTCGCCTTGAAGGCGCTGGCCGGACAGGGCCGCTTCGACGCGCTGGTGGCGCTCGGCTGCATCATCCGTGGCGAGACCTACCACTTCGAGTTGGTGGCCAATGAAAGCGGTGCCGGCGTCACCCGGGTGTCGCTGGACCATGCGCTGCCCATCGCCAACGCGATACTGACCGTCGAAAATGATGCCCAGGCCCGGGCACGCGCCGAGGACAAGGGCCGCGACGCGGCACGCGTCGCGGTCGAAATGGCCCTGTTGCTGAAGGACCTGAAGTGAGCCCCGCCCCCAAGAAGCCGCACGGCGGCAAGCGGCCGTCCGCGGCCAACGTCGCGAGGCGCCGTGCCCGCGAGGTCGCCCTGCAGGGCCTGTATGAATGGCTGGTGTCCGGCACCGACGCCGGCGTCATCGACGCACACATGCGCGAACAGGAAGATTTCGCCCAGGCGGATGCGGTCCATTTCGATGCCCTGCTGCACGGCTGCATCACCGAGGCGGCCGACCTCGACACCGTCATCGCGCGGCACGTCGACCGCCAGACCTCGCAGTTGTCGCCCGTCGAGCACGCCGTGCTGCTGATCGGCGCGTACGAGCTCAAGCACTGCGTCGACATCCCCTACAAGGTCGCCATCAACGAGGCGGTCGAACTGGCCAAGAGCTTCGGCGGCACCGACGGCCACAAGTACGTCAACGGCGTGCTCGACAAGACGGCTGCCGACCTGCGCCCTGTCGAGACCCAGGCCGCGCGAGAGGCGCGCCGGCCCGCTTGACCCGCCGCAGCCGCGCCATCAGGCGCGGCCGAACTCGCCGGCCGCCAGGTCGCACGAGACCGCGGTGAGCCACGAAGCGCCGAGGTAGAACCGCACCGCGCCGGTCGACCGCCGGCGCACCAGCATCAGGCTGTCCTGCAGGCCCAGCGCCGCGCTGAGATCGGGCTCCGGATCGCGCTCGAGCTCGAAATCGCGGGCGTCGAAGCCATGCGCCGCCAGCGTGGTGCCGAACCACTGGGGCGGGGCTGAGTGCTGCATCGTCGACATGATGTCGCATCCTCGAATCAGGGGGGTTCGGCAATGGTGCCTGTGCAGCAAATCGCACTGCATCCCCCTGAAGGACGAAACCGTGGGCGACCGGCGCCCTGGCATGCCAGGAATGTCAGCCCTGCGCCGCCATGCACTCGGCGCAGCGGCCGTACAAGGTCAGCTCGTGCCCGTCGACCGCAAAGCCGGCCGGTGCCAGCCGGGCAAGATCTCCCGGGCATCCGTGGACGTCAAAGACACGCTGGCACGACCTGCACTGGAAGTGGTGGTGGTGCGCCAGGTGGGTCGGTTCGTAGCGGGGGCTGTCGCCCGGCAGCGCGACCGCCTGGATGCTGCCCTCGTCCACCAGCAGCTTGAGGTTGCGGTAGACGGTCGCGATGCCCAGCCCGCTGACCTCGGCACGCGCCGCTTCGAGCACCTCCTGGGGCGACAAGGGCCGCGAGGCAGCGTCGATCACGGCGCGGATGGCGGAACGTTGGCGGGTGGTTCTTTCCATGGCTGGCGGCAGCGGGACGGGAGGCCGAGCCCCGGCATTCTGGCATGGCCCGATAAGGAGAATTCGTTATCATTAGGGATCACGATGCATCCGCGGCCATGAACCCACCCGTTGTTTCCCCAGACGCCGATCGGGCGCCGGACGGCCGCAGGCCTGGCGGCGGGCGCACCTGCTGCGGCCTGTTGGCAGCCGGTGCCCCTGCGCGGGTCGGCGCTGCGCTGTCAGCCACCGTGGCGCTGTGGCTGCTCGTCGAATGGGCGCTCCGCCATGCTGCATGACACGGCGCCCGCCGTGCGGCTCGACGCCGTTGAAGTGGCCTATGGGGCGGCTTCGGCGGTCGGCCCCGTCACGGGCATCTTCGAACGTGGCCAACTGCATGCCATCGTCGGGCCCAACGGCGCCGGCAAGAGCAGCCTGCTCGGCGCACTGGCAGGCCACCTTCCGGCTGCGGGCTGCATCACCATCGCGAGCGACCTGCGCGACCGGATTGGCTGGCTGCCGCAACGCACGCAGATCGACCGCAGCTTCCCCATCCAGGTCGACGATTTCGCCGCGCTCGGCCTCTGGCCGCGGATTGGCGCCTTCGGCGCCGTCGGCGTGCCACACCGCCGGGCGATCGACGGGGCGCTGACGCGCCTCGGGCTGCAGGGCCTGCAGCGCCGACTGATCGGGGAGTTGTCGACCGGACAGTTCCAGCGGCTGCTCTTCGCCAGGCTGTGCCTGCAGGATGCCCGGCTGCTGCTGCTCGACGAACCGTTCACCGCGCTCGATGAACGGACGGCCACCGACATGCTGGCGCTGCTGCACGAGTGGCAGCGCGAAGGCCGCACGGTGATCGCCGTGCTCCATGAGCACGCCGTCGTGCACGATCACTTCACCAACATGCTGCTGCTCGCCCGCCAGCCGATGGCCTGGGGCGCCCCCGCCGAGGCACTGACCGCCGACGCCTGGCAGCACGCGCAGGCATGCATGGCATCGCACCAGCGCATGGCCGAGGTGGCCGCATGACGATGCTGATGCACGACCTGTACGCCATGCTGTGGCAACCCTTCGTCGAGTTCGCCTTCCTGCGCCGGGCATGGGTCGCCTGCCTGGCCCTGGCGCTCACCTGCGGCCCGCTCGGCACGCTGCTCGTGCTGCGCCGAATGAGCCTGGTGGGGGATGCGATGGCCCACGCGCTGCTGCCCGGCGCCGCCGTCGGCTACCTGGCGGCCGGCCTGTCGCTCGGCGCGATGAGCGCCGGCGCCTTCGCCGCGGCCCTGCTGGTCGCGCTGCTCGCGGGCGCCGTGGCGCGGTTCACGCCGCAGCGGGAAGACGCCAGCTTCGCCGCCTTCTACCTGATCGCCCTGGCCGCGGGCGTGCTGCTGATCGCGCAGCGTGGCGGCAGCGTCGACCTGATGCATGTGCTGTTCGGCAGCGTGCTCGCCGTCGACGACGCCTCGTTGCAGCTGGTGGCCACCGTGTCCGGCGCGTCGCTGCTGCTGCTCGCGCTGCTGTGGCGCCCGATCGTCGCCGGTGCCGTCGACCCAGTCTTCCTGCGGTCCGTGTCGCGGGCTGCGCCGGCGGTGCACTACGCCTTCCTCGCCCTCGTCGTCGCGAACCTGGTAGCCGGCTTCCAGGCGTTGGGAACCTTGATGGCCGTGGGCCTGCTGATGCTGCCTGCCACGGCCGCACGCTTCTGGGTTCGCGGCCTCGGTGCACTCGCCGGGCTCTCCAGCGTGATCGCGGCGCTGAGCGCCTGGGCCGGGCTGCTGCTGTCGTACCACGCGAACCTGCCTTCGGGCCCGGCCATCGTGCTCGCCGCGGGCGGCTGCTACCTGGCCTCGCTGGCCTTCGGACGCCACGACAGCCTGCGTGCGCGATGGCGGCGACACCCAGGCACGACGGGGCCGGCTCGACGGCCGCGCGCCGCGGCCCTCACCGTCCTCGGCGCCGCTGCCGCCGCCCTCCTGCTGGCGCCCGCACCGCAGGCCCGCGCGGAGACCGTGCCCCCCTTGCCGGCCAAGCCCCGCGTCGTGGCCAGCTTCTCGATCCTGGCGGACCTCGTCAGGGAGGTCGGCGGAGACGCCTTCGACGTCAGCAGCCTGGTCGGCCCGGGCGGAGATGCACACGTCTACGAGCCGACGCCGGCCGCGGTCCGGCAGATCAGCTCGGCACAGCTGGTGGTCGTCAACGGGCTGCGCTTCGAGGGCTGGCTCGACCGGCTCGTCTTCGCTTCCGGCTACCGCGGGCCGGTGCTGATCGCCAGTGAGGGCATCGCCGCGCGCCAGGTGTTCGGTGCGCCCGATCCCCACGCCTGGCACGACCCCGCCCACGTGCGCCGCTATGTCGCCAACCTTCGCGAAGGGTTGACGCGGCTGGCACCGCAGGAGGCCGCCGCGATCGAGCGCCGCGCGGCGCAGTACCTCCAGCGGCTCGATGCGCTGGACACGCGCCTGCGGGCCCGCGTCGCGCAGGTGCCTCCCGAGCGCCGGCGCGCCATCACGTCGCACGACGCGTTCGGCTACCTCGCCGCCGCCTACGGCGTGCGCCTGGTCGGCGTGCAGGGCTGGACGACGGCCGCCGAACCGTCGGCCGCCGACATCGCCCGCCTGATGCGGCAGATGCAGTCCGAGCACGTGCGCGCCCTTTTCCTGGAAAACACCGGGAACCCGCGGCTGGCCGAGCGCATCGCACGCGACACCGGTGCCGTCATCGGCGGCACGCTCTACGCTGACACACTCTCGCCGCCGGGCGCCGGCGCAGACACCTTGCTGCGCCTGCTCGAGCACAACCTGACCACCCTGACCACCGCCTGGCTCACCGCCGGCCGCACCGCGACACCATGACCACACGACGCCTCTCCAAGACCTTGTGCCGCCATGCTGCGGTGCTGCTGCTGGCCACCGGTGCCGGCGCCGCCTGGGCACAACCCCACGGCCATGCCGGCCACGCGGCCCACCAGCATGGCAAGGCGTCGCTGGACATCGCCGTCGAGCGCCAATCGCTGGCGGTGCAGATCGAGACCCCGTTGGACAGCCTGCTCGGCTTCGAGCGCGCGCCGCGCACGGATGCAGAGCGGCAGGCCGCGGCCCAGGCGCTGGCCAAGCTGCGCGAAGCCGACAAGCTGCTGGTCGTCGACCCCGCCGCCGGCTGCACGCTCGCCAAGGTCGACATCGACGCGCCGGTGCTGGGCGAGCCCGGCGGCCAACCGCAGGCGCCCCAGGCCGGCCACGGCGCACAGGGTGCCCATGAAGACCATGCCGAACTGCAGGCCGCCGTCGAGTTCCGCTGCACCGACGCGTCACTGGCCAAGTACATCGATGTCGGCCTGGCCGACGCCTTCCGCCGCATCCGCACGATCGATGTCCAGGTGGCCGCCCCGCAGGGTCAGCTCAAGCGCACGCTCACCGGCAAGGCGCGCCGCGTCAACCTGACGCGATGAGCCTGCCAAGTTCCCCTGCTGCGCGCGTGCAGGGCGCGCCGGCCGGCGCCGGCGGCCCGCTGCTGGCCTGCACCGGCCTGCGCTTCAGCTGGCCAGGCGCCGCCACCCCCACGCTCGACATCGACCGCTTCGACGTGGCCGCCGGCGAGACCCTCTTCCTCCACGGCCCCAGCGGCTGCGGAAAGAGCACGCTGCTGACCATCCTCGCGGGCGTCCTGCAGCCGCAAGCCGGCAGCGTGGAGCTGCTCGGCACGCCCTGGTCCGCGCTCCGGTCGAGCCGGCGCGACCAGCGGCGCGCCGACCACGTCGGCTACGTCTTCCAGCAATTCAACCTGCTGCCCTACCTGAGCGTGCTCGACAACGTGCTGCTGCCCTGCCGCTTCTCCGCGGTGCGGGCGCGGGCAGCCGGCGATGCGCAGGGCGAGGCGCGCCGCCTGCTCGGGCACATGGCCCTGCCCGCCGCGCTGTGGCAGCGCGAACCCACGGCGCTGTCCGTGGGCCAGCAGCAGCGCGTGGCGGCCGCCCGCGCCCTCATCGGGCGGCCGGCCCTCGTCATCGCCGACGAACCCACCTCCGCACTCGACGAAGACCTGCGAGAGCGCTTCGTCGAGGTGCTGCTGAACGCCTGCCGCGACGCCGGCAGCGCCCTCGTCTTCGTCAGCCACGACCAGCGGCTGGCCCCGCGCTTCGAGCGCAGGGTGTCGCTGCCCGCGCTGAACCGCGCGGCCGGCGCCACGCTGGCGGCCGGCGAGGAGGCCGCGGCATGAAGGCATTGATCGGCCTGGCCGCCCGCAGCGCGTGGAACCGCCGCTTCACGCTGATGCTGACCGTGTGCTCCATCGCCCTGGCGACCGTGCTGCTGCTGGGCATCGAGCGGGTACGGACCGACCTGCGCGCCAACTTCTCGTCGGCAGTCTCCGGCACCGACCTCATCGTCGGCGCCCGCAGCGGCTCGACGCAGCTGCTGCTCTATTCGGTGTTCCGCATCGGCGCGGCGACCAACAACATGGGCTGGCAGAGCGTGCAGGCGCTGGCCGGCCACCGGGCAGTGGCCTGGGTGGTGCCGCTGTCGCTGGGCGATTCGCACCGGGGCTTTCCGGTGCTGGGCACCACGCCCGACTACTTCCAGCACTTCCGCTACGGCGACCGCCAGCCGCTGCGCCTGGCCGAAGGCCAGCCCTTCGCCCAGGTCTTCGAGGCCGTGCTGGGTGCCGACGTGGCCCAGCAGCTCGGCTACCGCCTCGGCCAGCGCCTGACGCTGGCCCACGGCAGCGGGGAGCTCGTCGCCGAGCATGCGGACAAGCCCTTCGTCGTCACCGGCATCCTCGCGCGCACCGGCACCCCGGTGGACCGCACGGTGCACATCAGCCTGCAGTCGATGGAAGCGCTGCACATCGACTGGCTCGGCGGCATGCAGGTGCCCGGCATGGCCCTCTCGCCCGAGAAGCTGCGCCAGATGGACCTGCAGCCCCGGGCCGTCACCGCGGCGCTGGTCGGCCTGAAGAGCCGGCCGGCGGTGTTCTCCGTGCAGCGCTGGGTGGCCGACTACCGCGGCGAGCCGCTGATGGCCATCCTGCCCGGCGTGGCGCTCGACGAGCTGTGGGACGTGGTCGGCGTCGGGGAGCGTGCACTGCTCGTGATGTCGGCGCTGGTCGGCATCGTGAGCCTGGCCGGGCTGGTGTCGGTCGTCCTCACCAGCCTCAACGAACGCCGGCGCGAGCTGGCCGTGCTGCGCGCCGTGGGTGCGGGGCTGCGCCACATCGTCGCGCTGCTCGCACTGGAAGGCGCGCTGGTCACCCTGCTGGGCGCGGTGCTCGGGCTCGTCCTCGTGCTGGGGCTCACCGCGGCGCTCGGCCCCTGGCTGCAGGCCCATCACGGTCTGGTGATAGGCTGGGGCCTGCCGTCGCCGGTGCAGTGGGCGCTGTGGAGTGCCGTCATCGCCACCGGCTGGCTCGCCAGCCTGCTGCCCGGGCTGCGCGCCTACCGCCTGTCGCTGGCCGACGGGTTGTCACCAAGGATCTGAGCATGTCGTCGCTGTCCCGCCGTTCGCTGTTGTCCATCGCCTTCGCCGCCACCGCCCCGGCGGCCTTCGCCGCTCCGCCGGGCGGGGAGTACCGCACCATCACCTGGGAAGCCCTGGTGCCGAAGGACTGGGATCCGTCGTCGCAGTTCAAGGACGCGCCGGCCAGCCTGCAGGACGGCGACCCCCGGGCGGTCGAGATGCTGAACAAGCTGCGGGAGGTCTGGAACAACGCGCCGGCCAACTCGGCGATGCAGAACGCGGCCGTGCGGCTCCCGGGCTACGTGGTCCCGCTGGAGGAAGCCAACGGCGGCATCACCGAATTCCTGCTCGTGCCCTACTTCGGCGCCTGCATCCACACGCCGCCGCCGCCGGCCAACCAGATCGTCCACGTGCTGCCCAAGGCGCCGCTGAAGCAGCTGAAGTCGATGGACGCGGTATGGGTGCGCGGCAAGCTGCAGCTCAGCCGCACCGATTCCGCGATGGGCACGAGCGGCTACCGCATGGAAGCGGTGTCGGTCGACAAGTACGTCGCGGACGAAGACGCCAAGAAGCGCTGAGCCCGGCGTGGCTCATCCTGCGCAGGTGCGGTTCTTCCCCTGGTGCTTGGCTTCGTAGAGCGCCTCGTCGGCGCGCTCCAGCGCCACCTCGATGCGCTCGCCAGGCCGGTAGGCGGTGACGCCCGCGGAGAACGTGACGAACACGTCCTGGCCTTCATGCATGAAAAGGCTCGCGGTGAGCTGCCGCTGCAGCCGGGTCAGCACCTGCTGGGCTTCCTCCACCCCGGTGTCCGGCAGCAGCACCACGAACTCCTCGCCGCCGAACCGCGCCACATGGTCGATCGGCCGCAGGGCCTCGCGGACCCGGCGGGCCAGCGACTTGAGCGCCTCGTCGCCGGCGCCGTGGCCCAGCGTGTCGTTGAGCCGCTTGAAGTTGTCGATGTCGATCAGCCCGACGGCCAGCGGCCGGCCGTCGCGGTCGATGCGCGCACGCTCGGCCTCGAAGGCCTGCATCAGGCCCCGCCGGTTCGCCACCTGCGTCAGCGCGTCGGTGGCCACCTCGTCGGACAGGCGGCGCAGCTCGCCCTCCAGATCCCGCACGCGTGATTCCAGCTCGCTCGCACGGGCGTGCTCCTCGCTCAGCCGCTGCTGCGTCCGGCTCACCCGCTGCTGCACGGCGCGGCTTTCGTCGACCATGGCCTGGACCACGCCCGCCAGGTCGACCAGCGAGTCGGCCTCGGCGATGGTCTCGGCGTAGCGGCCCAGGTTCTCGCTGAAGCGGCCGGTCTCGTCGCCGAGGTCGCCCACCTGTTGAAGCAGGCTGTGGATCAGGGTCTTCAGCGCATCGCGCGCCTGGTCGCGTTCGGAGCGCAGCCGGTGTTGCTGCTGGCGGGTCTGCGCGAGCAGTTCGCCCGCGGCACGCACGCCGCGCACGTTGAGCGTCTCGGCGCCTGTGTCGGCGTCCTCGCCCTGCAGCCGCGCACGCAGCGCTTCCGCCTGACCCTGGGCCCAGCTGCCCTCCTCGGCCAGCTCCGTCAGGCCGGCAGTCAGCTCCAGGCACAGCGCGCCCACCTGCTCCAGCAGGTGATGCCGATGGGCGAACAGCCGGCGCGCCCGCTCGCACACGCCGTGCACCGCCTGCGCCAGCTCCGGCGTCGCGCCTTCGTGGTGGATGCGGTCGGCCAACTGGGCCAGCGTCGCCGCCAGTTCGCAGGCGTTGGGCGCCGAGGTCGGCAAGGCAGCCACGACGGTACCGCTCAGGCTGCTCGCGAGTTCGGGCCAGTGCCCTGCCGACGAGGCCGGCATGCCGCCGACCGCCGCGCTGGCGGGCTCCTGCGCCGCGGCCGCGTGGTGCACGGGGACGGCAGCGCCGCCCGCATCGCCCGACCCCTCGTCCACGTTCGAATCGCTGTCCCAGCCGGCGACCAGCTGCCGCAGGCGCTGCTGCAGCCGCGGAAGATCGCTTCGGCTGCCGTCCAGCACACGCTGAAGGCTGTCCTTCTTGCGTGCCATGGTCCACTGCCGGCCGCCGCGCTCCAGGCCGCGCACCATGCGCTCGAGCAGGCCCGCCCACGCCTGGGCCGACGAGGCACCGTGGTCGGCGCTGCGGTCCAGCGCCCGCGCCAAGTCGTCCCACTGGCCCTGCATCAGGCTGCGCACGAGCTCGGTCCGGCTGTCGGCATCGTCGCTCGCGCGGGCGGCCAGCCGCTCCAGCAGCGGCCGGCTGCGTTCAGGCAGCGCCGCGGCGGCGGCCGGCTGGCCCAGTTCCTCGGCCCAGGCGCGCGCGTAGTTCTCGGGGGTAGGCTCCTGCTGCGTGACGGCCAGGCGGCGCAACGCACCCTTGGCGATCTGCGCCGGCGTCAGGGTGGCGTTCATCTACAGGCGGCCGCCGCCGATCACGCGGGTAGGCTCGCCGCCGTCCGTAGAGGCTTGCGCGATCCAGGGCGCCTTGCGCGGCAGCACCGTCTGCTGCAGCCACTTCTCGATGTCGTTGGGCGGGATCGGCCGGCTGAACAGGAAGCCCTGCATCACGCCGCAGCCCAGGCGGTGCAGCACCTCCATCTGCCGAAGGTTCTCGACGCCCTCTGCGATCACCCGCAGGCCCAGCGAGCGCGCCAGTGCGATGATCGCGGTGACCACCGCCGAGCTCTGCGGCGTGATGCCCAGGTCGCGCACGAAACTGCGGTCGATCTTCAGCTCCGAAATCGGCAGCGTGGTCAGGTAGGCCAGCGACGAATAGCCGGTGCCGAAGTCGTCGATCGAGATCTCGACGCCGATTTCGTTGAGCCGGTGCAGCGCCGGGATCACGTTCTGCAGGTCCTTCATCAGGCCCGTTTCGGTGATCTCCAGCTGGATCGACCGGTGCGGCACCCCATAGGTGCCGACCGACTGGTGGATGTGCTCGACGAGGTCGGAGCGCTCGAACAGCCGGTTGGGCAGGTTGACGGCGATCGAATCGGCGAAGCCGAAGCTCACCGCCCACGCCTTGGCCTGCCGGGCGGCCTCGCGGATCGCCCATTCCGACAACGGGATGATCAGGCCGGTTTCCTCGGCCAACGGGATGAACTCCCCGGGCGGCACCAGCGTGCCGCCGCGCTGCCAGCGCATCAGCGCCTCGGCACCGACCATGCGCGCCGCCCGCACGTCGACCTTGGGCTGGTAGTGCAGCACCAGCTCGTCGCGTTCGATCGCCTTGTGCAGCGCGCTTTCGAGCTCGAGCTTCTCGCGGCCCCGCCCCGCCAGCTGCGGGCTGTAGACCGAGGCTGCGTTGCGGCCCTGCGACTTGACGGCATACATCGCGACGTCGGAGTTGCGCAGCAGGTCGGCCACGGCTGCGCCGTCGCGCGGAAAGAGCGCGATGCCGACCGATGCAGTGACGAAGCACTCCTGGCCCGCGACGAAGATCGGCTCGCGCATCGCATCGAGCACGCGGGCGGCGACGCGTTCGGCGTCACGCTCGTCGGCCACCTCGGGCAGCAGCGCGACGAATTCGTCGCCGCCCAGCCGGCCCACGGCCTCCAGCGTGCGGTGCGACCGGGAGCCCACGGCTTCGAGCGCCCCTTCCATCACCTGGTCGGAGTGGCGCACGCAGGCGCGCAGCCGGCGCGCCACTTCCATCAGCAGCTCGTCGCCGGCGGCATGACCCAGGGTGTCGTTGATGATCTTGAAGCGGTCGAGGTCGATCAGCAGCAGCGCGGCCTGGTGGTTCAGGCGGCGCGCATGCTCCAGCGCCCGCTCGGTGCGCCAGATCAGCTGGCGTCGGTTGGGCAGCCCCGTCAGCGCATCGAAGTTGGCGAGGTGGCGGATCTTGTCCTCGGCGATGCGCCGGTCCGTCACGTCCTGCACGATGCCGGTGTAGCCGCTGCTCTGCCCGTGCTCGTTGAACTCCGGCTCCGCCTCGACGTGGATGATGCGCTGGCGGCCGTCGAGCAGCGTCACCGGCACGTCGGTGGCCAGCACCGAGCTGTGCGCCAGCACCTCGTGCAGCACGCGCAGCAGGCCGCGGCGGTCGCTCGGCGGCACCATGCGCAGCAGCGGCCGCAGGCCCAGCCGCTCGTTGGGGCTGCGGCCGAAGACGCGCAGGCCTTCCGGGGAGATCACGATGCCGCCGCCGGCCGGCGGATGGCCGCGCCGCCAGTCGAAGCTGCCCATGCGGGCCAGGTCCTGGGCGCGGGCCAGGCGCGTCTTGCTGCGCTCCAGTTCGACGCGCGTGCGCGACGCACGCAGCAGGTAGTGCAGCCGGCCAGCCAGCAGGCTCCACTGCGTGCTCTTGACGAAGAAGTCCGTCGCCCCCGCCTGGTACGCCCGCGTGATCGATGCGTCGTCGTCGAGGCCCGTCAGCATCAGCACCGGCATGTTTTCGAAACCAGGCAACGTGCGCAGCTCGGTGCAGGTGCGGAAGCCGTCCATGCCGGGCATCAGCGCATCCAGCACGATGATGTCCGGCGCCCACTGCGCCAGCATCTGCAGGGCCTGTTCGCCGCTGCTCGCCTCCGTGATCGAGAAACCCCGCTCGCGCAGCGCGACGGCGGTGAGCATCAGGTTCACTTCGTCGTCGTCGACGAGCAGGACCTTGGGCTCGGTCGGGCCGTGCTGGTCGGCAAATGCGTGGAGCGAGTTCATGGGTCGTTGACTCATGCTATGCACTGCCAAGCAATTTCAGGCCGGTCTGCAGTCGCTTGCATTCGGTAACCATAGCATCGAGTTGCGTCGACAGGCTCGCCGTCTGCAGCTCGCGCACGTTGCGCTCGATCTCGGCGCACAACTGCGAAAGATGGAGCGCGCCCACGCTGGCCGCCGACGATTTGAGCGTATGTGCCACATGCTTGATCGCCTGGAAGTCCTCGGCGGCACGCGCCTGTTCCAATTGGATCAGCAGTTTCGCCATTGAACTGTCGAAAGTCCGCAGCACCCGCAGCACGAGCCCCATCTGGCCGGCAGGATCCAGCTCACGCAGCCGGTTCAGCGCGGCCTCGTCCAGCATGGCGAGCAGCGTGCCCGGCAGATCGCTCCGCGCAGCACCGCCGCCGCCCTCGCCGGTTTCAGCGGAGGGGGCGCGAGTCTGGGAGCGGAGCGGAGAGAAGGGCACGAGGCGATATTCGGCCATTGTCGGCCGCTTCTGAAATGGAACGATGAATCGGGCGGCCGCCCGTAACAGCGCAGCCAGGCTGGAATCTTGCCACGTCGCCGATGCATACAATCCCTTGCATGTTTGGTGGCTCCCCTCACGACGCCGAAACGTCAGCGGCGCGCGACGGACGCCGAGCGCCGCTGCGTGCCGGGTTCCTTTCGCAGCGCGGCCCGGCGGCGCTCATCAAGATTGCGGCCGCGCTGGCCGTGGCCTCGCTGCTGGCTGTGTGGCCCGTCCTTATCGCATTGCAGCAAACCGCGCCGCAGACCGTGCCGCCCCTCTGGCTGATGTGGCTCGCTTGCGCGCTGTGGCTGGGTGCAGCGGCCGCGGCCGGCTACCTGCTGGCCCGGCGCAGCAGCGCCGCCGTGCTGCGTGACACCCGCCTGGAGCGCCAGGCGCTGGGCCAGATGCTGGATGTCTGGCAGTGGCACACCGACCGGCAGCACCGGCTCGTCCACCTGCAGCCTCCGCTGGGCGCGCCGCCCCTCGACTGGCTCGGCCGCGCCGGCGTACCGCTGTGGGAGCGTTTCGACAGTCCGCAGCATCCCGGCGTGATCCGCGGCAAGCTGGAAGCGCACACCGCCCTCGACGACCGCGTGACGCAGCCCGACGGCAGCACCTGGCAGCTGCGTGGCATGCCCCGCTTCGACGAGGCGGGCCTCTTCGCAGGCCACTGCGGCACGGCGCGGCTGCTCGACCACGCCATCGAGCAGGCTGCGGACCACGCCGCGTTCAAGGCCCTGCTGCCCACGCTGCCGGGGCCCTTCTGGGTGGCCAGCCCGGCCGAAGGCGGCCTGCGCATCGTGCGGTGCAACGACGCGGCGCAGCGCCTGGCTTGCGGCGTCGGCGCCACCTGGGACGAGCTGCTGGCGCGGCTGCCACACGACCTGGCACGCGCGGTGCAGGCGCTGCAGCCGGGCGATGCCGGCACCCACGAAGGGTGGGCCGTGCACCTGATGCCGGTGGGCGACGCGGGCGAAGGCCGGCTGCTCGCGCTGCTGCCCCGGCCCGGCCTTCCCGAGGCGACGGAAGACAACGATTCGGCGGCCTTCAGCTACACCGTCTCGCACGACCTGCGTGCGCCGGTGCGCGTGGTCGAGGGCTTCACCCGCATCCTCAAGGAGGACTACGGCCGCTCCCTCGACCGCATCGGCAACGACCATCTCGACCGCGTGCTGGGCGCCGCCGCGCGCATGAACAGCATGATCGATGCGCTGCTGGGCCTGGCGCAGCTGTCCAACCAGCCGCTGGTCCGCCAGCCGGTGAACCTCTCGCAGCTGGCCAGCTATGTCGTCGACGACCTGCGCCGCCAGCAGCCGCAGCGGCACGTGGAGGTGCACATCCAGCCGGGCCTGCAGGCGCAGGGCGATCCAACGCTGCTGCGCCTGGTGCTGGAGAACCTGCTGGGCAACGCCTGGAAATACACCGGCCAGCGCGAACGCGCCGAGATCACCTTCGAAGGCACGGCAAATGACCACGGCGAGGGCTTCGTCGTGCGCGACAACGGCGCCGGCTTCGACATGCGCTTCGCGGACCGGCTCTTCGGCGTCTTCCAGCGCCTGCACAGCGCGAACGACTTTCCCGGCACCGGGGTCGGGCTCGCCTCGGCACGGCGCATCGTGCGGCGGCACGGCGGGGACGTCTGGGCCGAATCCGAGGTCGGCCAGGGCGCGCGCTTCTACTTCACGCTGCGCAGCTAGCCGGCTCAGCCCGAGCCGGCTAGCAGCTCCACCGCATCGACCACCCGTTCGGCGTAGGCCGGCAGCGACCGGTTCTCCGCCTGGGCCTGGCGCTGCAGCCGCTCCAGCGCCTGCGTGCGCGACAGCGAGTACCGGTGCATCAGCACGCCGGCCGCCAGCGCCACCACATCGCCCAGCGGATCGCCGCCCTCGCGCGGGCGCTCCGGCACGGCGGCAGCGGACGCCGCGCGCGGCGGCTCGGCCCGGCGCAGGCGCGCGAAGGCAGCGTCGACGGTCGGCAGGATCTGCCCGATGTCCAGCGGCTTGACGAGGTAGGCCACGGCGCCCAGCGCCTCCACCTGCCGCGCCGTCTGGTCGTCGGAGAAGGCGGACAGGAACATGAACGGCACCTGGCAATACTCGCGCAGGTAGGCCGCCACGTCGAAGCCGCTCTTGCCTTCCATGCGGATGTCGAGCAGCGCGAGATCGGGCCGGTGCTCGCGCGCCAGCAGGATGGCGTCGTCGCCGTTGTCCGCGTCGATCACCTCGTAGCCCGCCTGCGCGAGGCCGTGCGACACCGTCGCCAGCACGAGCCGGTCGTCGTCAACCACGAGAATCTTGCCTTTGCTGGACATGGCGCCGGATTGTGGCTCAACCACGCGCGGCTGCCCGCCACGCCGCGGGCCGCGGCACGGTCACACGTCGACCCACTGCACCCCGGGAGGCACGAGCACGATGGTGGCGACCACCTTGGGCCCGTCGGCGTCCATGCCGGGCAGCAGCGTCAGCGTCGCGCTGCGGCGCGGCAGCAGCGCCCGCACGAGCCCCAGCCCCGAGACGCCGCCCGGCACACGCGCCAGTTCGAAGCCCGGCGGCAGGCTGCCGCGGTTCACGATCTCGATGCGCACCTGCGCAGCGCCGCTGATCAGCGTGCACTGCACGTCGCCGTCGCTGCTGTGCTTGATCGCGTTGGTCAGCAGTTCGTTGACGGTGAGCGCCAGTGGGATCGACTCGGCCTCCGGCAGCGCCCAGCCGGTCGGCGCCTGGCCCTGCGCGCTGAAGACGATGGGCCGGCCGAACATGCGCCGCACCGAGCCGGTGATCGACTCCAGCACGCTCTGCACACGCAGCGGGCCGCCCGCGCCCACCTGCAGCCCGTAGACCTGCGCGATCGCCTGCACCTGGCCGATCGCCTCCGAGATCACCGGCGCCACCTCCGGCCGGCGCAGCGCGATCTGCTGCATCAACCCCGCCACGCCCTGCAGGTTGTTCTTGATGCGGTGGTGCACTTCCTTGACGAGCATCTCGCGCTGCACGATGGCGGCCTCGAAGCGCGCCTCCTCGGCCGCGCGCTGCTCGGTCACGTCGCTGGCCACCAGCAGCAACTGCTCGGGCTCGGCCTCGGGCGTGGCGCTGATGGTCACGTAGCGCGCGTCCCAGATGCGCAGCGACCCTTCCGGACCGCTGGGCACGCGGTACTCGCGCCGCGTCACTTCGCTGCTGCGCAGGGCCTCGCGCATGTCGGCCTTCAGCACCGCGGCGATGTCGGGAGGGAAGATGGTCTCCAGCGGCTCGCCGGCCAGCGCCTCGATCGGCCGGCCGATGAAGTTGGCGGCCATCTGGTTGAGCTGCAGCAGCCGCAGCGTGCGCGCATCGTGCAGGCCGATGGCCAGGGGGGCCGTCTCGATGATGCGCTGCAGCCGCGCCTGCGCCCGCGCGATGCGCTGCTCGGCCTCACGCCGGCGCTCGATGTCGAGCAGCGCGAAGGTGAGCTGCCGCCCCCCGGAGCCGTCCGCGCCGGTCGCGACCACGTTGCCGACCACCAGGAACTCGCGCCCGTCGCGGGCGCAGAGCAGGCACTCGAAGGACTCGGCTTGGCCATCCATCAGCGCGTGCAGGTAGTGCGTCCGGCGGAACGGGTGATCCTCGTCGGCGGTGGCGACGACGGCGATCGGCTCGCCGTAGAAGTCGGCCAGTTCGCCGCCGAACATGCGCCGCGCGGACCGGTTCATCCACTCGATGCCCTGCGAGCCGACGGTGACGATGCCCACCAGCACCGAATCGAGGATCGCCCGCGTGCGGTCCGCCTGCCGCACGAGCAGCTTGCGCGCGCGGTGGCGCTCGTCGACGTTGACGAACGAGCAGATCAGGCCGGCGCCCGGGTCGGCCGGGTCGACGCGCCGCAGGTTCACCTGCACCCACAGCAGGGAGCCGTCCTTGCGCCGCAGCCGCCGCTCGCCGGCGTGGCGGCCCTGCGCATCGAGCAGCGGCTCGTCGTGCGCGCGGTAGTGCTGCCAGGCGCTGCGGTCCTCGAACAGGTCGGCATGCTGCAACGTCGACAGCTCCTGCGGCGCGTAGCCGCTGAGGGCCGCGAAGGCCTCGTTCGCGCGCTCGATCCGGTCGGCCTTCAGCCAGGCGATGCCGACCTCCGAGAGGCTGAACATCAGCTCGCGTTCGTGCAGCAGCGTCTCCAGCTCGGCCTGCTGCGACTTCAGGCGCGAGATGTCGGTGAGCACGGCCACCACCTCCCCGGGCTCGCCTTCGCGCGTGCCGAGCCCGTCGGCGCGCCGTACCGAGAGCGAATACCAGGTGGCCACGCCGGTGTGCGGGTGCACGAGGCGGAACTCCGTCTCGTAGGTGTGATGCTCGTGCAGCGCCGCGTCCAGGCCCTGGATCACCGGCTGCAGGTGTTCGTGGCCGGCGAACAGCTCCGCCAGCGTGAGCCCGGCCGCCCGGCCGCCCGCCAGGCCCAGCATGCGCTCGAAGCGCTGGTTGCAGCGCACCAGCACCGTGCCGCGCAGGTAGGCGATGCCCGCGCTGGTGCCGTCGAGGATGGTCGTCAGCTCGCGCAGCAGCTGCTCGTTGCGGTGCTGCGCCTGGGCCTGCTCGGTGACGTCGAGCGTCACCACCGAGGTCGTCGTGCGGCCGGAGCCCAGCTGCCCCGGCTCGACGCGCGTCAGCAGCCAGCGCAGGCCCAGTTCGGGATGCCGGACCGCATAACGCACCTCGGCGCGTTCGCCGCCCTTGAGCGCGCGCTGCAGGCGCTCGTAGTCCGGCAGCGACGCCGGCTCGACCAGCTCGCGCGAGATGCCCTGCAGGCCGCCCGCGCGCTCCTCGCCGCCCGCGCGTGCGCTGGGCAGCCAGCCGCGGGACGGCTCGAATGTCGCGACGCCGACGCCCGCCGTGTTCATCAGGGCCCCGATCTCGAGCTGCGCGAGGTCGCGTTCGTCCTCGGCACTGCGGTCCTCGATCACCGCAAGGTAGCGGCGATGCCCGCGGGACGGTTCGATCGCGCGGACGCGCGCGCGCAGCTGGCGCCTGCGGCCATGGGCGTCGACGAGGCTCACGCGGCGCTCGATCGCCGGCGCCTGGGGCTGCAGCGCCGCATGCGGGCCGCCGTCCTCCCACCCCAGCAGCATGCACAGCGCCGGATCCGCGTCCGGCAGCGCCACCGGCACGCGCCCGACCAGGGCTTCAAAGGCCGGGTTGCTGCGCACCAGCAGGCCGTGCGCGTCGAACATCAGCATGCCCACGGTGCTCAGCGCGAACCACTGCTCGAGCTCGCTCAGCGAGCGGTCGACCTGCTCGCGCGCATGGTGCTCGGCCGTCGCGTCCTGCAGCACGCTCATGTAGAGCTTGCGGCCCCGGGCATCGGCGATGCGGCTCGCGGCCGCGCGGTACCAGCGCTCGTGGCCCTGGCCGTCCACGATGCGCCGCTCGATCATCCGGGAGGCGCCCAGCGCGTCGGGCAGCTCGGTCTCGCGCCCGCCGAGGTGCAGTTCGCGGTCTTCGGCGTGCATCAGCTCGACCGGGTCGCGGCCGATCAGTTCGGTCCGTGCGCGGCCGGCGAAGGTCACGTAGGCGTCGTTCACCGCGACGAGCCGCATGTGCTCGTCCTGCAGCGTCACTGGAAAGGCCGAATCCCAGAAGCTCTGCAGCAAGGGCCCCCAGGGCCCCTTGGCGAGGCTGGTGAGCAGGTCCTGCTCGAGCGGTCTGTCTCTGGCGGGCGTGGGAACAGCAGGGCCCATGGCACGGCGAGCAGCGGGTGGAGGGTCAGTCGAGCTGGTGGGCGGTGGCCAGCGCACGCAGCACGGCGCGGTTGACGGCCTCGACGCTGAGCATCAGCCCTTCCGCGGCGTCGCGGATGTCGAAGAGCGACTCCTGCTCCACCGCGCGCACCAGTTCGAGGTAAGGCTGGTAGGGGCCGGTGCCGGCCCCCAGCGCCTGCGAGACGCCGTCGGGTACGGGGATGGTGCGCAGCAGGGCGTCGAACGGCTGCTTCATCATGCGGTCGAGCAGCGAGAACACGCCGCAGATGAAGATCTCTCCGCGCATCTCGTCGTCGCCCTGGCCGCGCACCAGTTCCTCCATCAGCAGGCCGCGGCGCACGGCAGCGAACATCACCGGCCGCATGTCGTGGTCCTTGCTGGCCGAGACCAGCAGCAGCGCGAGCCAGCGCTTCAGGCGCTGGTAGCCCAGCATCATGATCGCGTGCCGGAACGAGCCGATCTCCACCCGCAGCCCGAAGGCGGGCGAGTTGATGTAGCGCATGAGCTTGAACGCCAGCGCCGGATCGAGCTTGAGCGACGCCTCGAGGCGGTCGATCGGCTCCTGCTGGTCGACACGCCGGATCAGCTCGACGATGGTGGCCAGGTCGGGCTGGGTGGCTGCCTTCGCGGGAGCGGCTTCGATGGGGTCGTCCAGCGGCCAGCCCAGCGCGCCGGCGGCGCCGGCCTGCAGTGCCCTCGCCAACTCGGCCTGGGAGCGCACCCCCGAGGCCAGCGGCGGCTGGGGCATCGGCAGCGCGCCCGGCTGGGCGAGCTCCGCGCCTTCGACGATCGCCTGTCCGAAGCAGGCCAGCACGCCGGGCGGCAGCTCCCGCGTGGGCCGGCCCTTGATCAGCAGGCTGGCACCCGCCGCACGCGCCGCCAGCAGCGCCTGGGCATGCTGCGCATCGGCGGCCATGAAGGCCGGCACCTCCAGCGCGATATGCGCCGGCGTGCGGGCGGCGAGCATGTCGGCCAGCAGCGGCTCGCTGGCGATGTTGAGCAGCACCCGGCCCGCCTGCGGCGGCCAGACCTCCGCCACGGCCGCCAGCAGCGAGGCGGCGTCCGGGCGGGCATCGGGCCGCTGGGGGAAGACGGTCAGGCGCGTGGCGCTCACGGCGCGCTGCGCATCGATCCAAGGCGAGTAACCGAGGGCCACCTGGCCCAGGACAGCGTGGTCCATCATCTGAAATGCACTGCGCCCGGCAGCCAGTGGCGGGCGTTAGGTGATGTACTGGAACAGCGACAGGCGCTGCACCGACGAATAGGTCTGGAGCGAAGCACTGTAGCCGGTCTGCTGGTTCTGGAAGTCGGAAATCGCCTGCACCAGGTCGAGATCCTCGGCGTTGGAGCGCTCCGTCTCGCCATAGAGCTTCAACGCCGACACCCGGCCCTCGACCGCATCGGCGCGGTTGAGCGATTCGCCGGCCGACGCCCGCAGCGCCTGCAGCGAGCCCGCCACGGCGTCGATGTCGCGCAGCGCCGTCTGCGCGCTCTGCGTCACCTGCGCGCCGGTGCGGTGGGGCGTGGTCAGCTCGGCGATGGTCCGGTCGAGCACGCCGAAGACGCTGAGCGAGCGCGTGGACGGCACGATGTCGAACCGGTCGCCCGCCGCCGGGCTGCCGCCCACGGTGAACGAGATGCCGTCCACCTCGATCGCCTTGCCTTGCGCGTACGGGCCGCTCGCCACCAGCGTGCCGCCGGCATCGCGGACCTCGTAGGTGGTGGTGCCCCCGGCCACGCTGAACTGGACGTCGTAGCTGCCGCCGGTGAGTTGCGACGGATCGGTCACCTGGCCGGCATCGATCCATGCGGTGGTGGTGCTCGTCGCACGCGTCTCGAACACGCCGTTGCCGCTGGGCGCACTGAGCCAGGCATCGGCGCCGTTGATGGTCAGCGGCAGCGCCTCGTCGCTGCCCACGTTGATCTGGCCGGAGGCGCCGCGGAACTGGACGCCGGCGGCGGTATCGAGGAACGGTGGCTGGCTGGCACCCTGGCCGGCGAAGAGGTAGCTGCCGGCGCCGTCCGACCGGTTGGCGACGCTGAAGAGCTGCGTGCGGATCTCCTTCAGCTTCTCCGCCAGCGCGGAGCGCTCCGCGTCGCTGTAGCTGCCATTGCCGGAGGCCACGATGCCTTCGCGCGCCTGCTGCAGCAGCTCGGTGGCGTCGCCCAGGGCGCTTTCGGTCAGCGTCATCGAGTTGCGACTCGCCTGCAGCGCGCGCTGGTTGGCATCGGAGCGCGAGACGACCGCCAGCGCCCGCTCGGCACGCGCCGCGCTGGTCGGGTCGTCGCTCGCCTTCTCGACCCGCTTGCCCGAGGTGAGGCGGCCGTTGGCCTCGTTCAGTTCGGTCTGCCGCTTCTGCAGGTTCGCGAGGCTGGCAGCGTAGGAATAGGCGGTCGTGACTCTCATGGCTGTAAGGCTCCCTCAATGCGATGCGCCAGGCGCCGGGCTCAGGCCCCCGCCGCGTTCAGCAGCGTGTCGAACACCTGCTGCGCCACCTGCAGGATCTTGGCGGCGGCCTGGTAGCTCTGCTGGAACTGGATCAACTGCGCCGCCTCCTCGTCGAGGTTGACGCCGGTGGTCGAGGCCAGTCGCTGCGCCAGCGTGTCGGCCACGCCCGCCGAGATCTGCGCCGACGCGTTGGCGCCCTGCACCGCCACGCCCACGCCGGCCATCGTGTTGGCATAGGCATCGGTGATCGTCGTGCCGCCGGCCGGCTGGCCGGACGCATCGAGACGCCGGCCCACCATCGTCTCGTCGCGCAGTGCGGCCAGCGCCAGGGCGTTGCCGTTGTTCGCGGCCGGGAACTGCGTCGGCGCGACGGTGAAGCTGTCGCCGCTGGCGGGCACGCCCTTCAGCTCCAGCTCGAACCCGTTGAGCGCGATCGGCTGGCCCGACTGCCAGGTGCCCGTCCCGGTCGTGGTCGTGCCGGTGGCCGGATCGTGCAGCGACCAGGTGTAGTCCACGCCGGCCCCGTTGGCCGCGCCGAACGCGAAGGTCGCGGTGCGCGCCGCGTCGATGCTGCTGCTGACGACCGTCAGCGAGTCCACGGTCGCGGTGCCGGTGTTCGAGGCGTTGGCCGTGGCGGCCACGGGCGAGGCCGCGGCGATGCCCTTCGGGTCGTTCAGCACCGTCTTCATGCCGTTGGCGGCGCGGGTCACCGGCTGCAGCAGGAAGCGGTCGTTGGCGCCCGGCGTGCCGCTGACGTTGACCGTGATGCCGTCGACGGTGTCGCCGTTGGCGATGCTGCGCACCATGCCGTCGCTGCGGCGGGTGAGCAGGAAGCGGCCGGCGTTGCCGGGGTCGGCCTGCAACTCGTACTCGCTGGCCTCGAGCTGCGTCGCATCGGCCACCGACAGGCTCACGCCCGCCAGGTAGTTGCCCGATGCATCCTTGGCGTTGGTGGAGGCCGGGCCCGCCGTCGGCGCGCCCACTGAGAAGATCGGCACGCCGGCGCCCGGCGGGTTGCCCAGGTCCAGCCCCAGGCCCTGCTGCTCGTTGACCCGCGCCGAGAAGGCCGCCGCCATCTGCCCGAGGCTGGTACGCGCGTTGACGAGGTCCTGGTTCTGGAATTTCAGCAACCCGGAGATCGATCCGCCGGTGAGGCTGTCGGCCTGCAGCATCCGCAGGCCGCCGCCCGCCTCGACGATGCCCAGCGCCGAGCGCGAGGCGTCCATCGGATCGGGGGCGATCTGCAGCGGCGTGGCCTGGTTGCCCAGCACGAGCCGCTGGCCGCCGGCCATGAACACGCCCATCGTGCCGTCCTCCGCCGGCAGCGTGGTGACCTGCACGAACTGGCTGAGCTGCGAGACGAGCTGGTCGCGCTGGTCCAGCAGGTCGTTGGGGGAATGGCCCAGGCCGTTGACCTTCGCGATCTCCTGGTTCACACGCGCGATGTTCGCGGTGATCTCGTTGACGGTGCCGACGGAGGTCTTGAGGTCCGCCGTGACGCCCGCCTGCAGCGAATCGAGCTGCAGCCCCGCGTTGGCGAAGCGCGCCGACAGCTCCGACGCACGCGAGAGCGCCACCTGCCGCGCCGACAGGTCCTGCGGGTTGCTGGCCAGGTCGACCATCGCGTTGAGGAACTGGCCCGCGGCATGGCCGACGCCGTCCTCGCCGGTCGGAAACACCTTCTCCAGCGCCTGCAGCTGCGACAGGCGCGTCAGGTCCATCATCGCGGCCGACTTGGTGGTGGCGGCCTCCGCCGTCAGGAACTTGTCCTGCGAGCGCGTCACCGTCACCACGTTCACGCCCTTGCCGAAGAAGCCGGCGCCGCTGAAGTGGCCCTTGTTGGTCTCCAGCATCACGTCCTGCCGCGAATAGCCGGCGACGTTGGCGTTGGAGATGTTGTTGCTGATCGTCTGGAGCTTCGCGTAGTTCGCGGTCATCGCCCGCGTACCGATCGACAGCAATGCACTGCCCATGGCCTGCAGCCCTCCTTCAGGTCAGCGCGCGTTGCAGGCGCAGCGTGGTGTTGATGACCCGCCCGAGCTTCTCGGCGTATTGCGGATCGGTGGCATAGCCCGCCTTCTGCAGGTTCTGCGCGAAGCCGTGCGCCGAGTTGCTGTTGGCCACCACGTTCTGGTAGCGCGGGCTCTCCTTCATCAGCTTGCCGTAGTCGTTGAAGGCTTCCTCGTAGCTGGAGTAGGCGCGGAACTTGGCCTTCACCTTGGTGGCCTTGCCGTCGATGAATTCGGTGGTGGTGATCTCGGCGGTCGGTCCGGTCCAGCTGCCGCCGGCCTTGATGCCGAAGAGGTTGAAGGAGTTGGACCCGTCGGCCATCTTGATCTCCTTCTTGCCCCAGCCGGTCTCGAGCGCGGCCTGCGAGATCATGAACGCCGCGGGGATGCCGGTGGCCGCCTCGGCGGCCTTGGCATCGCCGGACACGCGCTCGACGAACTCCTGCGCCGTGGCCGGCGGACGCAGCGGGGTGCGCTGCACGGCCGCGCTGGCTGTGGCACCAGGCGCGACCAGCGACGAAGAGCCGCCCAGCACCGCGGCGGCCGACCGCGTGGGTCCCAGCGGCATCGGCCCGGACGACGCCGTGGCCGACGACGCGGCCACGCCCATCTGGCGCTCGATCTGGCGCGCGATGACGTCGGCCAGCCCGCCCTTCTGGCCGCTGAGCTGCTTGGCGTACTGCGTGTCCAGCATGTCGGTGCCGAGCTGCGTGCCGCTGTTGTCGAGCATGCCGCTCGACAGGGTCGATGCGCGCATGTTCTTCAGCAGCTCCTGCATGAAGATGGCCTCGAACTGCCGGGCCGCCTCGCGCGTGGCCGACTTCGGATCGGCCCCCGCCTGCGTGCGCAGCGCCGCGAGCGATGCCGGGTCGGTGCCCAGGCCGGAGGTGTTCGGGATCATCGCGGCGGCTCCGTCAGATGACTTCGAGTTCGGCGTTCAGCGCGCCGGCGGACTTCATCGCCTGGAGGATCGCCAGCAGGTCCTGCGGCGTCGCGCCGAGCGCGTTGAGCGCCTTCACCACGTCGGCGAGCTTGGTGCCCGCCGGCATCTGCACGAGCGCGCCAGCCTGCTGCGTGATGGCGATGTCACTCTTCTGCGCCGCCACCGTCTCGCCCTGCGAGAACGGCGCCGGCTGGCTGACCACCGGCGTGCTGCTGATCGTCACCGACAGGCTGCCGTGCGCCACCGCGCACGCCGACAGCGTGACCGCCTCGTTCATCACCACCGAGCCGGTGCGCGCATTGAGCACGACCTTGGCGGCGGGCTTGGCGAGGTCGAGCGCGAGGTTCTCGATGTCGGCCAGGAAGCCGACGCGGGCGTTCGGATCGAGCGGCGTGCGCACGCGCACCACCCGGCCGTCGAGCGCCTGGGCCGTGCCCTCGCCCTTGGCGCGGTTGATGGCGCGGGCCACCTCGCGCGCGGTGGCGAAGTCGGCGCTGTTGAGGTCGAGCTGGATGAAGTCGCCGCTCTGCGACAACGGCGTGTTCACCGCCCGCTCCACCGTCGCGCCCTGTGGCACGCGCCCGGCGGACAGGTGGTTGATCTGCACCTTCGAGCCGCCGGCCGACGCGCCCGCGCCGCCCACCACCAGGTTGCCCTGGGCCAGCGCGTAGATCTGCCCGTCGGCGCCCTTCAGCGGCGTCGCGATCAGCGTGCCGCCGCGCAGGCTCTTGGCGTTGCCGAGCGACGAGACGTTGATGTCGATCTGCTGGCCCGGCTGCGCGAAGGGGGGCAGCATGGTGGTGACCATCACCGCGGCCACGTTCTTCAGCTGCATGTTCGTGCCGGGCGGCACCGTCACGCCCATCTGCTGCAGCATCGCGTTCAGGCTCTGCGTGGTGAACGGCGTCTGCGTGGTCTGGTCGCCCGTGCCGTCGAGGCCCACGACGAGGCCGTAGCCCACCAGCTGGTTGGGCCGCACGCCCTGCACTGCGGCCACTTCCTTGATGCGTGCGGCCTGGGACGACGCCGGCCACCACAAGGCGGCGCTGGCGGCGACGGAAGCGACTGCGATGGCGATGCGCACGAGGCGGTCTGCAGGTCCCATGGTTCGGCTCCGGAAGGGGGAAAGGACGGGGTACTGCATCAGATCGGCAACACGCTGAGGAAGATGCGGCCCAGCCAGCCCATCACCTGGGCATCGGCCTGCTGGCCCTTGCCGCGGTGCTCCACACGCACGTTGGCGACCTGGGTGCTCTGCACCGCGTTGCCGGCGCGGATCGCGCGCGGATCGACCTGGCCCGAGAAGCGCAGCACGTCGACGTTGGCGTTCACGCCGATCTGCTTTTCCCCGGTGATCAGCAGGTGCCCGTTGGGCAGCACGCCGGTGACGATCGCAGTGATGGTGCCGGAGAAGTCGTTGCTGCTCTCCGTGCTGCCCTTGCCGCTGAAGTTGTTGGCGCCGGTGCCGGCCGCGCTGGCCTTGGCCAGCAGCGACGCGCTGCTGATCAGCGGCACCGCGGTGAGGCCGGCCTCGACCGAGCCGCTCTTGTCGACCGTGCTGTTGGAGCTCTGGCTCGCGCTGACCTTCTCGACGATCTGCACGGTGAGCACGTCGCCGGGCAGGCGCGCCCGGTGGTCCTCGAACAACGGCCGGTACCCCGCCGACTGGAAGATCGCACCATTCGTCGCCATGGGTTGCGGCATCGCGGCCGGCAGCACCGGCGGCGGCGCGTTGATGTCCACCGGCGGCACGCGGTAGTCGTTGATCGCGGCGCAGCCGCCCAGGCAGGCGGCGGCGGCCGGCAGCAGCGCGGCGAGGAGCGTACGGGAGGTCGCCATCAGAGTTGCCCCAGCTTGGCCAGCATCTGGTCGGAGGTGCTGATGGCCTTGGAATTGAGTTCGTAGGCGCGCTGCGTGGCGATCATCGTCACCAGCTCCTCGACCACGTTGACGTTGCTGGTCTCGACGAAGCCCTGCTGCAGCAGGCCCAGGCCTTCGGTGCCCGCGGTGCCCACCGTCGGGGCGCCGGAAGCGGCGGTCTCGGCGAAGAGGTTGCCGCCCAGCGGCTCAAGGCCCGGCGGGTTGATGAAGTTGGCCAGTTGCAGCTGGCCCATGTTCTGCGGCGCGGCCTGGCCCGGCATCGACACGTTGACGGTGCCGTCCTGCGCGATCTCCACCGCCGTGGCGTTGGCCGGCAAAGTGATGCCGGGCATCAGCACGTAGCCGCTGTTGGTGACGATCTGGCCGGTCTGCCCGTCGACCTTGAACGACCCGTCGCGCGTGTACGCGGTGGTGCCGTCGGGCATCTGGATCTGGAAGAAGCCGTTGCCCTTGACCGCCACGTCCAGCGGGTTGGTCGTCTGCTGCAGGTTGCCCTGGCTGAAGTTGCGCGAGGTCGCAACGGTGCGCACGCCCAGGCCCACCTGCAGGCCGGTGGGCAGCTGCGTCTGTTCGGAGGTGGCCGCCCCCGCCTGGCGCAGGTTCTGGTACATCAGGTCCTCGAACACGGCGTGCTGGCGCTTGTAGCCGTTGGTCGATGCGTTGGCCAGGTTGTGCGACACGTTGTCCAGCTGCATCTGCTGGGCTTCCATGCCGGTCTTGGCGATCCAGAGGGAACGGATCATGGCGGGGGCTCCGTGAGTCTGGGAGCGATGATCCGCCGGACTTGAGCCTTCAAGCGGGCCGAAAAGCAGGCTGCAAACCGGGCTTATCGTTCCTGGGAGACAGCGCCCCATGCCGGGCCGCGGCCGGCGCCGGGCCGCCCCAAGGCGGCCGCGCCACCCTCTCGGAGGGTGGCGACAGGTACCCCTGGCACCCGGTGCCCCATCACACCGACATGTTCATGATCTCGGAATAGGCCTGCACCAGGCGGCCCCGCACCGTCAGCGCGGACTGGAAGCCGATCTGCGACTTCTGCATCGCCACCATCGTCTGCTCGAGGCTGACGGTGGGGTTGTCGAGCTGCACCTCGCGCTGCAGACGCGACGTCTCCATCTGCTGCGCGCTGACCGCCTTGAGGGCCCGCGTCATCTCGGTCTGGAAGCTCCCGCTCTCGGCCACCTTGCCGACGGCGCCCAGGGGCTGCCCGTTGGGCTGCAGCCCGGCGCGGGCGGCGGCTTGTGTGAAGTCGAAGGGTTTGAGCTTGAGTTCCATGGGAGCCCTCGTCGGTGGTTGGGGGGCGGCAACACGGGCACAGGCGGTCCGGAGGGCACCTTGCCACGGACGCAACTCTAGGGGGGCACTCCGCCGCACGATGGAGCGAACTGGCGCCCGTTTGCTCCACTGTTTCCGCTATAGCCGGCCGACCCTCGGCCGAACAATGGCGCCACGCTGAAAGCCCCCTGTCGTAAGACCGTCGCACCGCCGAATGGACACCGCACTCGCCCCCCTGCCGAACCAGGCCCTGACGCCACCGCCCGACGGCGCCGTGGCGGAAGCGCCTTCGGCGCCGTCCACCACGCTGGCCCGGCTGGCGGCGATGCCCGCCAAGTCCAAGGCGATGCTGGGCGCCGCGGCCGCAGGCCTCATCGCCGTGCTGGTCGCGATCGTGCTGTGGAACCGGCCCGACGATTACAAGGTGCTGTTCGCCAACCTGAGCGAGAAGGACGGCGGCGCCGTCGTGGCGCAGCTGTCGCAGATGAACGTCCCCTACCGGTTCCTCGAAGGCGGCAACGCCATCCTGGTGCCGGCCGAGAAGGTGCACGACGTGCGCCTGAAGCTCGCCACCGCCGGCCTGCCCAAGGGCTCGGTGATCGGCTTCGAGCTGATGGACAACGCCCGCTTCGGGCAGACGCAGTTCCAGGAACGCCTGACCTTCCAGCGCGGCCTGGAAGGCGAACTCACCCGTTCCATCCTGGCGCTGGGCTCGGTGGAAGCGGTGCGGGTGCACCTCGCGCTGCCGAACCAGAACGGCTTCTTCCGCGAGCAGCAGAAGCCCTCCGCCTCGATCCTGCTGACGCTGCACCCCGGCCGCACGCTCGACCGTTCGCAGATCGCCGGCATCGTGCACCTGGTGTCGTCGTCGGTGCCCGAGCTGAACCCCAAGGCCGTGAGCGTGCTCGACCAGACCGGCGCGCTGCTGTCCGACCCGCCCGACGGCAGCGCCCAGAGCCTGGACGAGCAGCAGTTGAAGCGTGTGCAGCAGATCGAGGCGATCTACCTGAAGCGCGTGACCGACATCCTCGAGCCGGTGGTCGGCCGCGACAACCTGCGCGCCAACGTGACCGCCGAGCTCGACTTCTCGCAGAGCGAATCGACCTCGGAGCAGTTCCGGCCGAACCAGGGCCCGGACGCCGCCGCGGTTCGGAGCCAGCAAAGCCTGGAGTCGACCAACGGCATCAACCCGATGCCCAGCGGCGTGCCCGGCGCGGCCACCAACCAGCCCCCCGTGCCGGCGGCCGCGCCGATCAACGGCGCCTCGCAGCCCCTGCAGGGCGCGCAGGGCGGCGGCGCCGGCGGCAACCAGCTGCGCCGCGAGAACACCACCAACTACGAGGTCGACAAGACCGTGCGCGTCACCCGCGGCGCCACCGGCACCGTCAAGCGACTGACCGCCGCGGTCGTCGTCAACCACCGCACCACGACCGACCCCAAGGGCAAGACGGCCACCGTGCCGCTGACGCAGGAGGAGCTGGACAAGCTCACCTCCCTCGTGCAGGAGAGCATCGGCTTCAACAAGGACCGTGGCGACTCGGTCAAGTTGATCAACGCGCCGTTCCGCGTCGAGCCGCCGAAGGAAGAGGAAGACGTCCCGCTGTGGAAGCAGCAGGAAGTGCGCGATCTGCTGCAGACCGGCGCCGTGCCGCTGTCGCTGGCCCTGGTCGCGCTGATCATCGTGTTCGGCCTCGTGCGCCCCGCCCTCAAGGCGGCCCGGCCGCCCGAACCGGAGCCCGAGGCCGCGCCGCAGCTCGACGCGATGCTCGACGAGCCGGTGGCGCTGCCGGGCGACGAAGCCCTCGCCGCGCTGGAAGGCCCCAAGTCCATCGAGAAACTGGAGCAGGCCCGTGCGCTGGCCCGCGAGAACCCTCTGGTCGTCGCCAACATCGTGCGCGGCTGGATCAGCGGCGAACCCGCCTGACGACCCCCGCCGCAACCGGACAACGCATTCATGGCCAAGGAAGAAGATCAAGGTGCCGAGGACGCAGCGATCCTGCTGATGTCGCTCGGCGAGGAAGAGGCGGCGGGCGTGTTCAAGCACCTCGCCCCCAAGGAAGTGCAGAAGCTGGGCGAAACCATCGCCCGGATGAAGACCATTCCCCGGGAGCGGCTCGACGCGGTGCTGACGAAGTTCACCGAGACGGCGAGCGACCAGCACATGCTCGTGCCCGACAACGACGAGTACGTGAAGTCCGTGCTGCGCAAGGCGCTGGGCGAGGACCGCGCCAACCTGCTGATCGACCGCATCCTGCAGGGCGGCGACACCAGCGGCATCGAGAGCCTGAAGTGGATGGACGCGCTGTCGGTGGCGGAACTGCTGCGCAACGAGCACCCGCAGATCGTGGCCGCCATCCTGGTGCACCTCGACTTCGACCAGGCCAGCTCGGTGCTCAAGTGCTTCACCGAGCGCCAGCGCAACGAGGTGCTGATCCGCATCGCCACGCTCGACGGCATCCAGCCGTCGGCGATGAAGGACCTGAACGAGGTGCTGAGCAAGGTGCTGGCCGGCGGCGAGCGCACGCGCAAGGCCAACCTGGGCGGCGTCAAGGCCGCGGCCGAGATCATCAACATGCTGGGCTCGGCGGTCGAGACCTCCGCGCTCGACTACATCCGCGAATCGGACAACGACCTGGCCCAGAAGATCATGGACAACATGTTCACCTTCGACGACCTCGACAAGGTGGACGACAAGGGCATCCAGACGCTGCTGAAGGAAGTGCAGAGCGAATCGCTGGTGATCGCGCTCAAGGGCGCCTCGGCCGAGCTGCGGGAGAAGATCTTCCGCAACATGTCCAGCCGCGCGGCCGAGACCCTGCGCGAGGACCTCGAGTCGCGCGGTCCGGTGCGGCTGTCGGAAGTGGAGGCGGAGCAGAAGGAAATGTTGAAGACCGTGCGCCGCCTGGCGGACGAGGGCCAGATCGTGCTGGGAGGCGCAGGCGATGACGATTTCGTCTAAGGACGACGACGCCCCGCGCCACGTGCCGCCCGCCAGCGGCAACCGCTCGGCCTCGATGTACGCACGCTTCATCCCGCGCGAGGAGCTGCGCGGCTTCGCGGCCTGGCGCCCCGACTCGTTCGGCGACGACCTGGACGGCGTCCAAGCGCTGCGCCGCCCGCCCGAGCCGGCCCCCGAGCCCGCGCGGGAACCGTTCGACGAACCCGAGATCGAGCTCGCGCCGCCTCCCCCGCCCGGCCCCACGGTGGAGGAACTGCAGGCCGCCGTGCAGGAGGCCGCGCAGGAAGCCCGCCAGACCGGCTACCAGGACGGCTACCGCGACGGCCTGGTCGCGCTCGAAGGCTTCAAGCAGAGCTTCGCGCAGCAGATGGCCGCGCAGATCGGCCAGCTGGCGACGGCCTTCAACACGCAGCTCGACACGCTGGAAGCGGAGCTGGCCGCCACCGTGGCCGCCACCGCCACCCAGCTCGCGCGCCAGGTCGTGCGGGAGGAACTGGCGGCACGGCCCGAACTGGTCGCCCGCGTCGCCGAGGAGGCGGTCAACGCGGTGCTGCTGTCGGCGCGCCACATCCGGGTGTTCGTGCACCCGGAAGACCTGCCCCTCGTCGCCTCGGGCGCCGCCGAGGCGCTGGAGGCGCGCGGCGCACGGCTGATGCCCTCGGGCCAGCTGCAGCGGGGCGGCTGCCTGATCGAATCCGATGTCGGACGCATCGACGCCCGCATCGACACCCGCTGGGCCCAGGCCGCGGCCGTGCTGGGCCAGGATGTGCCCTACGACGGCGGGACGCAGGCGCCATGAGCCGCGAGGAGAAATGGTCGCGCTACATGGCCGACCTCAAGGCGTTCTCGGCCACGGCGCTGCCGCTCGAATGCGAGGGCGCGCTGGTGCGCGTGACGGGCCTGGTGCTGGAAGCCGCAGGCGTCCGTGCGCCGGTCGGCTCGGTGTGCGAGGTGCGCATGGAGGGCCAGCCCCCGGTGCTGGCCGAGGTGGTCGGCTTCAACGGCGACCGCGCCTTCCTGATGCCCACCGGCGAGCTGCACGGCCTGGCGAGCGGCGCCCGCGTGGTGCCCCGCCCCGCGCCGCGCATGCCGCCCCGGCTGGGCCACGACAACCGGCCCTGGCGCCGCAGCGAGGACCGCGGCCTGCACCTGCCGATGGGCGATGGCCTGCTGGGCCGCGTGGTCGATTCGCACGGCCACCCGATGGACCGCAAGGGCCCGCTGGGCGCCACGCACAACGAGCCGATGATCCGCCGCGCCATCAACGCGATGGACCGCGACCCGGTGCGCCAGCCGCTGGACACCGGCGTGCGCGCGATCAACGCGATGCTCACTGTCGGCCGCGGCCAGCGGCTGGGCCTCTTCGCCGGCACCGGCGTCGGCAAGAGCGTGCTGCTGGGCATGATGGCCCGTTACACCCAGGCCGATGTGATCGTCGTCGGGCTGATCGGCGAGCGTGGCCGCGAAGTGAAGGAATTCATCGAGGACATCCTCGGCGAGGAGGGCTTGAAGCGCTCCGTCGTGGTGGCCGCGCCGGCCGACGCGCCGCCGCTGGTGCGCATGCAGGGCGCCACCTACGCTACCGCGATCGCCGAGCACTTCCGCGACCGGGGCCAGCACGTGCTGCTGCTGATGGACAGCCTGACCCGCTACGCGATGGCGCAGCGCGAGATCGCGCTGGCGATCGGCGAGCCGCCGGCCACCAAGGGCTACCCGCCGAGCTGCTTCGCGAAGCTGCCGCAGCTCGTGGAGCGCTCCGGCAACGGGCTGAACGGCGTGGGCTCGATCACCGCGTTCTACACCGTGCTGAGCGAAGGCGACGACCAGCAGGACCCGATCGCCGATGCCGCCCGGGGCATCCTGGACGGCCACATCGTGCTGTCGCGCGACCTGGCCGAGGCCGGCCACTACCCTGCCATCGACGTGGAGAAGTCGATCTCGCGGGTGATGACCAGCGTGGCGCCCAAGGAGCACATCGACGCCGCGCGCCGCGCCCGGCAGCTGCTTGCCAAATACAACAAGGCGCGCGACCTGATCCAGCTCGGCGCCTATGCCCCCGGCCACGACGCCGAGCTCGACGCGGCGGTGCGCGCCCACCCCGCGCTCGTCGGCCTGCTGCAGCAGGGCATGCACGAGCAGGCGAGCCTCGACGCCAGCCGCCGCCAGCTCGCCCAGGTGGGCGGCTGACACCCCACCAGGAGCCTGACCGGTGAGCACCACCCAATCCCTGCAAGTGCTGCTGGACCGCGAGACGGACGAGCGCGACGGCCTGCTCGCGGCGCTGCAGCAGGCGCAGATGCGCGCCCAGGCCGCGCGCGCACAGACGGAGCAGCTGATCGCCTACCGCGACGACTACCACCGGCGCTGGTCGGGCCAGTTCCGCACGCAGGCCACGATGGACATCCTGCGCTGCTACCAGGACTTCTCGCAGCGGCTGGAGGAAGCCATCGCACAGCAGACCCGCGTGGCCACGCATGCGGAAACCCAGGTGCAGCGCGCGCGCGAGGCGCTCACCGCGCAGGAGATCCGCGTCGCCTCGGTCCGCAAGCTGATCGAGCGGCGCATCGCCGAACAGCAGCGCGCCGCCGAGCGCCGCGACCAGAAGCAGACCGACGAAGCCGCGCAGCGGGCCGCCTGGCGCCCCACGCCCGCCTGAGCGGACGCCGCGGCGCCCTCCCGACAACGAACACCCCGCCACCATCGCCATGCTGAACGCCACCTCGCTGTCCTCGTCCCCCTCGCCGCTGCAGGGCGCCCGCACACCGCAGGCCGGTGGCGGCAGCAACGGCGCGCCGACCGCCGCCGACGAGGCGCCCGACGCGTTCGCCCGCCAGCTGGCGCAGGCCCAGGCGGCCAAAGCGCTCGCTGCGCAGCGTGCACAGTCCGCGCGTGAAGCACAGCAGGCGCTCGATGCGCGCCCGGCGGAAGCGCCCAAGGCCGCCGAGCCGGCACAGGCCGCCGCCGAGACGGCCGAAGCCTCCGGCAGCGAGCACCGCACCGAAGAGGACGACGCGGCGGCCGACCCCGCCGCACCCGAGGCCGCCTGGCTTGCCCAGCTGCTGCCCGGGGGCGCCGAGCGCCTCGCGCGCGCGCGGGCCGCGGGCGCCGGCCCGGCCGACGGTGCGCGCCG
>NZ_JAZIBG010000011.1:0-709 GCF_036621135.1 Aquincola agrisoli | reverse complement strand
AGAAGGTGATATTCCTGTATACGAAATCATAAAATCTCATAGATGTATCCTGAGTAGGGCGGGGCACGTGAAACCCTGTCTGAATCTGCCGGGACCACCCGGTAAGGCTAAATACTAATCAGACACCGATAGTGAACTAGTACCGTGAGGGAAAGGTGAAAAGAACCCCGAGAGGGGAGTGAAATAGATTCTGAAACCATTTACTTACAAGTAGTCAGAGCACGTTAAAGTGTGATGGCGTACATCTTGCAGTATGGGCCGGCGAGTTATGTTAATATGCAAGGTTAAGCAGAAAAAAGCGGAGCCGTAGGGAAACCGAGTCTGAATAGGGCGACTTTAGTATATTGGCATAGACCCGAAACCAGGTGATCTATCCATGAGCAGGTTGAAGCTTAGGTAAAACTAAGTGGAGGACCGAACCGTAGTACGCTAAAAAGTGCCCGGATGACTTGTGGATAGCGGTGAAATTCCAATCGAACCTGGAGATAGCTGGTTCTCTCCGAAATAGCTTTAGGGCTAGCGTATAGTATTGTTTAATGGGGGTAGAGCACTGAATGTGGAATGGCGGCATCTAGCTGTACTGACTATAATCAAACTCCGAATACCATTAAAATTAAGCTATGCAGTCGGAACGTGGGTGATAACGTCCACGCTCGCGAGGGAAACAACCCAGATCGTCAGCTAAGGTCCCAAAATTGTGTTAAGTGAG
>NZ_JAZIBG010000010.1:0-7605 GCF_036621135.1 Aquincola agrisoli | reverse complement strand
ACATAGCGCCCGACGACCTGGTACTGCACGCACAGGATGATGGCCACGAGCATCACCACCGCCAGCACCAGGCTGGCCTTGGACAGCGCCGCGCACAGGCGCGAGTAGGCGTGGGTGGACGGCGGGCGCTGCGTGTGGGGGTCGGTCGCCGGGGCAACCGGCGCGGCGGCGGCGGTCGTCGAGACCCCATGCAGCGCGTGTGACGGAATGGCGGGCGTCATGGTCAACTTCCTTCAAGCGGCCCGCGTACCGGGCGGCGCGGCCCTTCGATCACTTGGCGTCCGGCTTGCCGTCCTGCACGGCCTTGACCAGCCGCTTCAGGTCGGGCGTCGAGATGAACTTGGCGTACACCGGCTCCATCACCGCCTGGAACGAGGCCTTGTCGACGTTGTCGACGATCTGCGCACCCGCCGCCTTGACGACGGCCAGCGACTTGGCCTCCTGCTCGTCCCACTTCTGGCGCTGGAAGGACACCGATTCCTTCGCCGTCTGGCGGAACAGGTCCTGGTCGGCCTTCGGCAGCTTGTCGAACACCGCCTTCGAGATCAGCAGCACCTCGGGCGCCATCGAGTGCTCGGTGCGGGAGAAGTACTTCACCGCCTCGTAGTGCTTGGAGGTGTCGTACGAGGGGATGTTGTTCTCGGCAGCGTCGATGATCCCGGTCTTCAGCGCGGTGTAGACCTCGCCGTAAGGCATCGGCGTGGCGTTGGCGCCCATCGCGCCGACCAGCGCCACCCACAGGTCGGAAGGCTGGACGCGGATCTTGATGCCCTTGGTGTCGGCAACGTTGCGGATGGCCTTCTTCGCGTAGATGGAGCGGGCGCCGCTGTCGTAGAACGCCAGGCCGACCAGGCCTTCCGATTCGCAGCCCTTCAGGATCTCCTCGCCGATCGGGCCGTCCAGCGACTTGCGCATGTGGGCGATGGAATCGAACAGGAAGGGCATCGTGGGCACCAGCGTCTTCGGGCACATCGAGTTCAGCGCGCTGATGTTCACGCGGTTCATCTCCAGCGCCCCGATCTTCAGCTGGTCGATCGTCTCCTTCTCCGTACCCAGCGCGCTCTTGTTGAAGACCTTGATCTTGTACTTGCCGTTGCTGCGCTTCTCCAGCAGCTCGCTCATGTGGCGCACGGCGGCGACGGTGGGGTAGTCGTCGCTGTTGTGCACGTCGGCCGAGCGGAACTCGACGGCTTGGGCCGAAGCGGCGACGAGGCCGGCAACGAGGGCAAAGAAGTACTGCTTCATGTCTTGTCTCCTGGGGTTGAAACGGAAGCGGCCTCAGCGGCCGTCCTCCTCAAAGGGGCCGGTGCGCACGAACGCCCCGCCCTGGTACTGCACCGCGGGGTCGTCGCGGTCGAGGTGGGGCTGCCGGGCCTCCACGGCGGCGCGGAAGACCTCGGAGTCGTGCTGAGGCCGGTAGCCGATGTGCCGGGCCGGCGTGTTGTCCCACCAGCATGTCGCGTTGTCGGACACGCCATACATCACCGTGTGGCCGACCACCGGCGCGGTGAGCGCAGCCACGACCAGGCGCTCGAGGTCGTCGAAGCTGAGCCATGTGGCCAGCATGCGGCGGTCTTTCGGTTCGGCATAAGACGAGCCGATGCGCAGGCTGACCGTCTCGATGCCGAAGCGGTCGAAATAGAGCTGGGCAAGGTTCTCGCCGAACGCCTTCGATAGGCCATACAGGCCGTCCGGGCGCACCGGGTCGGTGGGGCGGATCACCTCGCGCTGCCGGTAGAAACCTGTGACGTGGTTGGAGCTGGCGAAGACGATGCGCCGCACGCGGTTGCGGCGCGCTGCCTCATAGAGGTTGTAGGCACCGACGATGTTGCTCGCGAGGATGGGCTCCCAGGGCTGCTCGGTCGAGACGCCACCCATGTGCACCACGGCATCGACGCCTTCGAGCAGCTCGGCCATGGCCGCCTTGTTCTCGAGGTGCGCGAGCACGATCTCCTCGCCCGGCTCCGCGGGGCCGAACTCCTGGCGGTGGCTCAGGCGCAGCGTCTGGCAATGGCGCCGTAAGCGCGGGCGCAGCTCACGGCCGAGGTTGCCATCGGCGCCGGTCAACAGCAGGCGCCCAAAGCGTCGGGATTCGGAAGGCATGGCGAGGTCTGGGGCGTGGCACGCCCGCGGTCGGTGGGAGGGTCGGGGCCTGGGCGGCGAAGGGCCGCCGGGGCATGGGGCTGCGCAGGGGCGCAAAGGGCCATGCCATTCAACAAGGGGGCTTCATGGTTGTCTCCTGCATCTCATGTGCGTTTCAAACGAACGCTTGGTGTGGCGGCAGTTTGTAGAAACAATCAACGAAACGCCAATTCCAAATTGGTGGCATCCAATACCTTTTGCGTAAGAGGCAGACGTGGACCTTCGGCAGCTCAATTACTTCATCGCCATCGCCGAAACGGGCCACCTCGGCCGGGCCGCCGAACGCCTCAACCTGTCGCAGCCGCCGCTCACGCGGCAGATCCAGCAGCTCGAGGCCGAACTGGAAGTGGAGTTGTTCAAGCGCACGCCGCGCGGCATGGACCTGACGCAGGCCGGCGAGGAACTGCTGCGCCATGCCCGCAACATCCGCGGCCTGGTGGGCCAGGCCGCGGAGCGGACGCAGCGTGTGGGGCGCGGGCAGATCGGCCGGCTCGACATCGGCATCTACGGCTCGGCAATCTTCGGGCTGGTGCCGCAGGTGCTGGCCGCTTTCAGGCGAGCGCAGCCCGAGGTGGAGCTGGTGCTGCACCATGCGCAGACGCCGGCGCAGCTGCCTGCGCTGCGCGAGGGCCGCGTGCTGCTGGTGTTCGAGCGGCTGCTGCCTCAGGAGAACGACATCGAGGTGGAGCTGGTGGCGCGCGAGCCGCTGCTGCTGGCGCTGAGCGAGGCGCACCCGCTGGCCAGGAAGAAGCGCGTCGACGTGTCAGCGCTGAAGGACGAGACGATCATCATCGGCACCTCGCCGTCGGCCGCTGCGACGGCGCTCAAGCTGTGCCGCGCGCATGGCTTCGAGCCGCGCTTCGCGCCGCCGGCCAGCGATGTGGTCACCGCGACGATGCTGGCGGCCGCGGGGGCCGGCGTGACGCTCGTGCCCGATTCGATGACCAATGTCCACTATCCCGGCATCGTCTACCGGCCGCTGCACACGCGAGTGGAGGCCAGCATGGACCTGCACTGCTTCTACCTGCGCGGCGAGCGTTCGCCGCTGCTGGCGGCAATGCTGGAGACCGTGCACACCTTCCGCCAGGACCAGGCGCGCGCCCGGCCCGCATAGAAGCGCGGCGGCGAGGGGGCCGCCTTGCCGGGCCCGCCCCCCGCTCTCAGGGTGCCGACACGGTGCAGCGGTAGCTGGCCGCGGCCGTGGCATCGCCGGCCACGTACTGCGGGTAGCTCGGGTAGCGGCACATCGGACGCGAGGCGAGCGTGGCGTGCGGCGGCGCCGCCGCATTGCGCACCTGCACCAGCGCGTCGGCCGGCGCGGTGCCCGTCGTCACCCAGCGATCGAGTTCCGACAGCAGGTCTGCCGTGGTCGGCACGGTCTCGCCGGTCGTCAGGCTCGCCGCGGCGCCGCCGTGGTTCGATGCCGGCGAGACGTACAGCCGCATGAAGCGGTCGACGTCCGCGGCGCCCATCTTCGCGACCACGCTGTCGTAGTACTGGAAGCCGGCCATCGGGCTCTGCGCCATATCGCCGGTGTTCTCGCGCACGATCAGCTTGCCGCCGCGGCGCATGAACGCGGAGAGGTCGGGGTTGGTGGAGTCCATCAGCGCCGAGACCTCCTGGATGCGCGCCTGGAAGTTCGCCGGGTCGAAAGTCCGCACGTCGAAGCCGGCGTCGCGGGCGATCACGTAGCGCGCATAGCTGCTGCCGTAGATGACGCCGCGGCCGTCGTCGGCCAGGGGCGTCGGCACCCCTGGCACGCGGCCGTTGGTCACCCAGCGGCCGATGCCTTCGCTGCCCGGCTGGATCTCGCCGCCGAAAAGCCGGCCCGGGTAGGTGGTGAGGCCGTTGGCGAGCGCAAAAGGCAGCGTCGTCGGGCCGTAGGCCGCGGCCAGCGTCGCCAGCTGGGGATCGGACAGGCAATCGTCGCCGGTGTCGGCGCCGGCCGTGCAGCGCAGGCTCTGCAGGTTGAACCGCGCCGGGCAGGCGAGGTAGTTGTTGACCACCCCGTCGGCCAGGCCGTCGAGCGCGTCGCAGGCGCCGGTGACGGCCTGCGCGACCGTGCGGATCTCCGCCGTGTTGAGCGCGCCCCCGTTGAACTGCGGCTTCGTCCAGTTGATGAAGCCGTTGAACAGGCCCGTCCAGTGGATCACCGGCACGACGGAGACGATGCCGTCGAAGTCGGCCGGGTAGCGCTGCGCAAGCATCAGCCCCTCGCGCCCGCCTTCCGAGCCGCCGAAGAAGTACTGCTGCGAGGGCGTGCGCAGGTAGAAGCCGTCGATCAGCCGGTGGGCGACGTCCTTGACCTTCTTGTACGACGCGTGCGCGAAGTTGGCGAACATCTCGTCGTTGAGCGCGAAGCGGCCCGGGTCGGTATCGTTGTAGGCCGCGGCGTCATGGCCCGAGTCGGTGCCGAACGTCGCGTAGCCCTGCGTCAGCGGCCGCGGCATGCCCGCGGGCGCGTCGCGCAACGCGGCCGTCGCATTGATCAGCGTGCCGTTGAAGCCGCCGCCGCCGTACATCAGCGCCTTGCCGTTCCAGGTGGTCGGCAGGTTGAGCTGGAAGCGGATCGCGTCGGCGCCTGCGGTGCGTGCCGCGATCGAACCCTTCACCTCGCAGTACTCGGGCAGGTCGGCCGAGGCGGCCACCAGCGTGGCCGAGGCCACGGTCGCCGTGCCACTGGGCAGGCCGATCGCACCCGGGCCGACCGTCGTGCCCGCCAACCGCGGGCAGGCCTGCTGCAGTTCCGCCACCGCGGGGACCGGCGGATCGCCGCCGTCGCCGCCGCAGCCGGCCAGGAGCAATGCGGCGCCAAGGCAGGCCGCGGTGGTCCGCCATGCGGCGGCGTCGCTGGTTCGTGTCTCCATCATGTGCGTCCTTGGATGACTATCGTTGTCATTCGACGTTCTGAACTATTGTTTGTTCAAACGCCAGGGGAGCCGATGCTAACGTTGCCATCTGCTGCGGACACCGGGGAAATCCCCCTTCCTGCGCGGGCCGGCGGGGTGGCGGCTCGGCGCGCCGGGGGTCTCTACACTGCTGCGATGTCCGCCCTGCCGCCCTCCCCCGCCGACCCCACCGCACCCAAGCCCGCCCGGCCTGCCGCGACGATCCACGAGGTGGCTCGCCTGGCAGGCGTCGCGATCATCACGGTCTCGCGCTCGTTCACCCAGCCGGGCAAGCTGTCGCCCGGCACGCTGTCGAAGGTGCGTGAGGCCGTCGCCCGCACCGGCTATGTGCCGAACCGCGCGGCGGGCACGCTGCGCCTGGCCCGCTCGGGCTTCGTGGCCGTGCTGGTGCCCACCTTGAAGGGGCAGAACTTCTCCGGCCTGATCGAAGGACTGACGACCACGCTCGCCGAGCACGGCCACCAGGTGCTGATCGGCGAGGTGGGCTACAGCGGCCCGCGCGAGGACGACCTGCTGCGCTCGGTGATCGGCCGGCGTCCTGACGGCATCGTGATCACCGGCGTGATGCACTCGGCCGAAGGCCGTGCGCTGCTGGCGCAGTCCGGCATCCCGGTCGTCGAGACCTGGGACGTCACCCCCACGCCCGTCGACATGCTCGTCGGGGCCTCGCACGAGGCGATCGGCTATGCCGCCTGCACCTACCTCGCGCGGCGCGGCCGGCGGCGGCTGGCGCACGTGGGCGGCGACGACGAGCGCGCCGCCCGGCGCGCACGCAGCTTCGTGCAGGCCGCGAGCCACTTCGGACTCGAGGCGCCGGTGCTGCACACGGTGCGCTCGCCCAGCACCCACGCGGACGGCCGGCTCGCGCTGGGCGAATTGCTGGCGCGCCGACCCGACATCGACGCGATCTGCTGCGGCTCCGACCCGCTGGCCATGGGCGTCATGACCGAAGCACGCGTGCGCGGCCTGGCGGTGCCGGACCGGCTGGCGGTGATGGGCTCGGGCGATTCCGAGTACGCCGCGACGCACGTGCCGAGCCTGACCAGCATCCGCATCGACGGCCTGCAGGCGGGCCGCATCGCGGCCCGGCTCGTGCTCGACCGGCTGCAGGGCGTGCCGATCGAGCACAAGGTGGTCGACCTCGGCTTCGAGATCGTCGAACGCGAGAGCGCCTGAGACCGGCGTCCGCCGGCACGCCCCGGCCAGGCTCCCGCAGGTCGCTTGCTCGGCATGGATCGCGGCCTCCGTGTCGCCCGGCGGCAAGGGGCCGGGCGCATGCGCCGAGCCGGCCGATGCTCAGGCCTTGCCCGGTGCAGTCTGGCGCGAGAAGGCCAGCGCCACGAAGTCCACGAAGGCCCGCACCCGCGCCGCCAGCTGGTGGCGCTGCGGGTAGACCGCGTGGATGTCGGCATCCGGCGTGTGGTACTGCTGCAGCACATGCACCAGGCGGCCGTTGCGCAGGTAGCGCTCGATGTCCCATTCGGCGCGCATCAGGATGCCGTGGCCGTCGAGGGCCCAGTTGACGGCGATCTCGCCGTCATTGGTGGTGAGGTTGCCACGCACCTTCACGGCCTCGGTGACGGCGCCCTTGCCGCGGCCGCTGGTCAGCCGCCAGAGCCCGTAGGCCTCCTCGCCTTGCCGAATGCCGATGCAGTTGTGCTTGGTCAGGTCGTTGGGCACCTTCGGCGTGCCGCGCCTCGCGAGGTAGGCCGGCGACGCGCACAGCAGCCGCCGGTTCGGTGCGATGTGCTTCGCGATCACGCGCGAATCCGGCGGCGCGCCGAATCGGATGCAGACGTCGAACGCATCCTCGGTAAGTGGCGGCGGGTTGACCGACAGCTGCAGCTGCACCTCCACCTCCGGATGCCTGCGCACGAAGCGTGAGATCAGCGGCGCGACATGGCTGCGGCCGAAACCCAGCGTGGCGTTCACCCGCAGCAGCCCCTTCGGCGTCGCCTTGGCCACGCCGAGCTGCTCGGCCATGCCGTCGATCTCACCGAGGATGCGCCGTGCGTGGTCGAGGTAGAGCTCGCCTTCGGGCGTGAGGCTCATGCGCCGCGTCGTGCGCACGACGAGCGCCACGCCGAGGCGGGCTTCCATCTGCGCCAGGTGCTTGCTCACCGCCGGGGTGGTGACCCCCAGTTCGCGCGCCGCGGCACTGAGGCTGCCGGCCCGGGCCAGGGCAGAGAAGAAGCCGAGATCGGCCGGTTGGATGGCAGGTGCCATGGCGGGTCGACTGTTGAACTCAGGTGAAGAATAGATTCACTCTAGTGCCGATCCTTGTCGACGTCCAGTGCCTACAGTCACCCATCCCCCACTCCGACGGAGACATCCATGAAGACCTATCGCATCGCAACGATCCCGGGTGACGGCATCGGCAAGGAAGTGGTGCCCGCCGGCCAGCGGGTGATGGAAGCGCTGGCCGCAACGAGCAGCACGTTCCGCTTCGAGTTCGAGGACTTCGGCTGGGGCGGCGACTGGTTCCGCGCCCACGGCGAGATGATGCCGGCCGACGGCCTCGAGGCCCTGAAGGACAAGGACGCGATCCTGTTCG
>NZ_JAZIBG010000009.1:0-456238 GCF_036621135.1 Aquincola agrisoli | reverse complement strand
GCACCGCGCGTTCACGGACCTCGGGGGAATACTTCGAACTTCTCATCTTGGCTCCATCATCTCAAACGAGGGAGCCTCCTGGAAATCCGGGGCGCTTCAAAGTGAATTGAGGCTGAAGTCACTGCGGGTGGAGCGCCTCGGCGAAGGTGGCTGGGAAACTCCCCTCCTGGAGCTTGGGGATCGGACGACGATGCTCTTCGCAGCGAACGGCAGCGGAAAGTCCCCTGTCGTGCGTATGCTGGCTTCAGCGCTGGGATTCCCCAACAACTTCAGAGCGGAGATCCTTGAGAAGTGCAGCGCCGTCGTTTTGCATGCCGAAGTGGACGGGAAGCCGCTCACGATCCGGCGGGCTCTCGAGGCGAAGAACGGCGACTTCTATGCCACGATTGACTTCGACGGCAAGCAGACTGAGCACTATTCCGAGGGCTCTTTCTCGATCGCACTTTTCGAGCTGCTTGGACTAAAGCCCCCTCGGCTCGTGTCAAACAAAGGCACAGAGGCGCAGCCCTACATCGCCACCCTGCTGCCGCTCTTCTACTTGATCCAGGGTCACGGTTACTCTGCGGCCTATCGCGCTCCGAGCTCGTTCATCGCAGACCAGTTCGCGGAGATGGTGCGGTTCGCCTTCGGTCTGAATCCGAAGCACTCATTCGAAGTCAAGAAGTCTCTGATCGAGGAAAAGGATGCTCTGGAGGCGCAGACCCGCAAGATCGTTGCTGCGCAGCGCGTGTTTGAGTACCAGAGCCGCGGCGTCGACGACAGCGATGCAAATCAAGCGGCGCTGCAGCTGAATTCTGAGAACCTAACGCAGCAGATAGATGGACTTCGCGCATCGGTGGACGCGAAGGGTACGGCTAGCTCTACGTTGACAGAGCTCCTGCGTCAGAAGGATATGCAAATCCGGGCGCGGCAGCTGGAACTCTTTGAGCTGCGGAACCGTGTCGCAGGCATCGAGACCATCCGCGCGGAGATTGATGGCGAAGTCAAAACTCTCAGCCTGAACGAAGAGGCGCTCGGCGTCTTCAAGTCGTTCCAGGAAATCTGCCGCGTCCCCAACTGCGGGCTGTTCCTTGGAAGCTCCGAGTCCTACGGAAAGAACCTGCTGTACCTCAAGGATCAGATCAAGGACCTCGAGCGGAACAGTCAGCGCGCCGAGATTCGCGCTGAACAGTTGACGGGGCGGCTTGAAGAGCTGACTGCGGAGCGGCAGACTCTTGTCGATAACCTCGAGTCCCCCAGCACTTCCGGCACCGACCAACTGGTGACTGCGGTGCAGGCCTTGACCAAGCAACTGGTCGGCGTTCAGAGTGAGCTAGCCCGCATCTCGGGCTTGAAAGACGAGCGCTCGAAGCTCTTCAAACTAGAGCAAGAGCGCGACCGCATTCAGGACCGTATCGAAGGTCTCGCGAACACCGGAAAGGCCGATCACGCCTTCAACGATCTCAGACGGAAACTGCGTGAGCTGACCGTGAAATGGATGGACTTGCTGGACACGACCAGTGTGTCGAGAAACGTAGACATCGACTTGAATCTGAGGTTCACCTTCGGAGGAGAAACGCTGGAGACCATTGGCAGCGGCGGCACCAGCAGCACCACGAGCCGGCTGGTGCTTGCGATTCATGCCGCGCTGTTGGAGGCTTACCTCGCCGACAAGACTCGTCCGTTCCGCTTCCTGATCCTCGATACGCCGAAGCAGGACGAGCTCCACACGGCTGACCTGGCAAGGTATCTGACAGAACTCGAGAAAATGTGCGAAGCGAATGATGCACAGCTTCTATTCTCATCCACCGAATACGAACATCCGACTGCTAAGCAAGACAAGCGATGGCTTCCGTCGTATCGTGGTCCGGAGAAGCCGATGTACCTTGGGAGACGGGCTGACCTGCTGCCTGAAGCCAAGGCTGGTTCCGATCTTGACGACGGGATGTAAGGCTTGAGGCTGGGGGACCAGTGACTGCTTTCGCTGCCTTGCTGCCATTGGTCGCCCTGAACTGACCGGCAGCAACGGGTCGAGTCGGGTCCGTCGCGCCAGCAGGGACCGGTCGTTCACGCGGCCACACTGCTGCCAGGTAACACGAACGGCCGCAGTCCAACAGTTCGCCGACGTTCATGGCGAGACCGGCCGTCGAGCGATGGTCGGCTTGATGGCGGTCAGCGTGAGTTCGCCCGAGCAGCGCCACCGGCTCCTCACGCTGCGCAGCGGTTGGCCAGGCAAGCACAGCAAGTTTGGGCGCCAGCCGGACATCTGCTCGGCGCGAAGCTGCGCCGCCCAGGCGAAAGCGCCTGCCGCGCCCCGTGGCATCCACCGGCACGTAGGCCAGGCGCTGGGCCACCTGACCTGCGGCATCAGCGCCACGGGCCGCCTCCGGCACAGGGCGCGCGCCACCGAGGAATGCTCCGCGCGGCCGTGCCGATGCGCACGGGGTGCCTCGCGGCGCTCATGCAAACCGCAGGCTGACGAAGCGCGAGCCGTGCAGGCCGATGCGCACGCCGATCAGCACCTGCGGCGCCGGCTGTCGGGCAAACGGCGGCCGGCCCGCCGCGCTCGTGCACACCGCCAGCCCGTGGGTCGGCTCCAGCTCTCGGATCAGCACCCCGGCGCCATGACCCCCCTCGCGGGCGACGTCCACCGCAGCCAACGAGCCACCCCCAACCCGCACGGACGGCGCAAGCAGGCGTCGGCCTGGCTGCCCTGCCTGCCGGCTTGTGCCGCCGGCGGGCGCAGCCACCGCGTTCAGTCGGCTGCGAAGCAGTAGAACCGCCCCGTGCCGCCGGTGCGGATCAGCGCCTCCTGGCTGCAGCCGGCGCTCTGGTGGGAGAAGTTCCAGCTGGTGGCCCAGTTCTCGGGCAGGGGGCCGATGCGGTCGTGGTGGCCGACGATGGCCGAGCCTTCGGTACTGCTCGTCCAGGCCTTGCACGTGGTATCGGTCTGCGGGGCAAAGGCGGTGCCGTCGGCGCGCGAGCCGGTGAGCATGTCGTGCTCGTTGGGGTTGTCGCCGCGGCCCTTGACCACGTTGCCCTTCTCGTCGAGCGCGGTGTCCTTGCTGAGCCGGTTGCCGTTGTGCAGGTGGGCCACGTCGCGCGCGATCAACTGGCCCTTGGCGTTGTGCCAGGGGCCCTTGCCGATGCGGTCGCGGGCATTGACCGAGGGCACGCCGTTGGGGTTGGCGCCGCCGGGGAAGGCGCCCGGCGTGCTGAGGTAGGCGCGCCAGGTGCGGCTGCCCGCACCGGCCGCGGCGGCCAGCTTCTGGCAATGCGCATCGGCGCCGGCCAGGCCGCCGAGATCGGCACCCTTGCCGCTGCCGGCGCTGGTGACGAAGAAGGTCATCGGGCCGCTGGACGGGCCGGTGGCGCAGGCGCTGAGGGCGGCGATGGCCGCCAGCGAGAGGATGCGGGGCAGGCTCAAGGGGGGACTCCTCGGGGGGGTTGGCGCACCGGGATTACGCATCGACTGCAGGGGTTCGTGTCTGAGGGAGAACCCTTTGATGTACCGCACTGCTGAACCGCGGCTCCAGGCTGGTTGCTGCCACTCGAGTCAGCTCTGACGTTCGGCAGCTATCGGACCCTGCGCGATAACGATGAAGTCAACGCGCTTCGGAGCGCGCGCGCTGGTCGACGCGCAGATCGTGCCGCAGGCGAGCCTGGCATCGCACAGGACGCGGTGATCCGTTCGGCTTCTTCTGCGTAGAAGGAGTGCTCGTGCCGCAAGGCAGCTGGCCCATCTGTCTTCCACATCATTGGAGAATTTCAATGCTCGACTGGCTCAAGAGACTGGCGGCCTTGACCGCTGTTGCACTCGTTGCTGCCTGCGGAGGCGACAACGATGACCCACATCCCAACGTCGTGCAGGTTGCCCAGGGGGATGCCCGCTTCAGCATCCTCGCCGAGGCGGTGACTGCGGCCGATCTGGCGAGCACCCTGTCGGGTGCTGGCCCGTTCACCGTCTTTGCACCGACCAACGATGCCTTCGCGGCGCTGCTGACCGAACTGGGGGTCACCAAGAGCCAGTTGCTGGCGGACAAGCCGCTGCTGACCGCGGTCTTGAAGTACCACGTGCTGCCGTCGAAGGTCGTCAAGTCGGCCGTCCCGCCCGGCCTGCCGATCACGCCTCTCGAAGGCGGCATCTTCAAGGTCGACCCGATCGGCACCGACCTGGTCATCACCGACGGGCGCAACCGGACCTCCAGGATCGTGATCGCCGACATCGACGCATCGAATGGCGTGGTCCATGCCGTCGACAAGGTGCTGCTGCCCGCCGACAAGGACATCGTGCAGACCGCGGCGGCGAACCCGTCGTTCAGCATCCTCATCGAGGCCGTGACCGCGGCGAACCTGGCGGGCACGCTGAGCGGCACGGGTCCTTTCACCTTCTTTGCCCCGACCGACGCGGCGTTCGCTGCGCTGCTGACCGAACTCGGCGTCACCAAGGCCCAGCTGCTCGCCAACACCCCGCTGCTGACCAAGGTGTTGACCTACCACGTCGTTCCGTCGCGCGTGCTCAAGGCGCAGGTCCCGATCGGTGCTCCGATCACCACCGTCGAGGGCGAGAGCTTCGCCGTCGACGCGTCGCTCGCGATCACCGACCAGCGCGGGCGCAACGCGAACATCGTGGCGACCGACATCCTTGCGAGCAACGGCGTGATTCACGTCATCGACAAGGTCATTCTGCCGGCGCCCTGAGACGCGCTGCGCGATTCATCTCGATTCACCCACAACAGGAGCCTCATCATGAAGAAGTTCATCGCCATCACCACGCTCGCGCTGGGCGCCATGTCGGCCCACGCCAAGGACATCGTCGACACCGCCGTCCAGGCAGGCCAGTTCAACACCCTTGCCACTGCGTTGCAGGCCGCAGGGCTGGTCGACACACTCAAGGGGCCGGGGCCGTTCACGGTTTTCGCGCCGACCGATGAAGCGTTCGCGAAGATTCCGAAGAGCGACCTCGACGCCCTTCTGAAGGACAAGGCCAGGCTCACCGCCGTGCTGACCTATCACGTCGTGCCAGGCAAGGTGATGGCCAAGGACGTGAAGGCGGGCAAGGTCAAGACGGTCCAGGGCTCGGAGCTGACCGTCGCCACCAGCGGCGGCGTCAGCGTCGACGCGGCGAAGGTCGTGAAGACCGACATCACGGCGGACAACGGCGTGATCCACGTCATCGACAGCGTCGTGATGCCGAAGTGAACGGGTGCGGCAGGTCGAGCGTCTTCCCGCATCGGCCTGCCGAACTCCTGGCCGAGTGCGACGAACTCGTGCCAGGCACACGGCGACGAAGAGACGGAGCGACAGCAGGCCAGCGCGCTTGACGGGCTCGACGCTAGGTTGCGCGGCCCAGCCGGATGGGCCCGCCCCGGCCCGTGGCGTCCACAGGCACGCCCCCGCGTGTCACGGCCAGCCGATGGTCGTCGGCCAGGCGCTGGGCCACCTGCCTGACCTGCGGCATCAGCTCACGCCACGGGCCGCCCTCCGGCACCAGGGCGCGGGCCACCTCCGAGGGGCAGATCGTCGCGCCCGCCTGCCGCGCCGCCAGCAGCTCGAAGATCTTGTCCTCGATGGTGGCCGGTGCCATGCGGATCACAAGATCGCCTGCAGCCGCAGCGCGTCCGCCGCCGCCGCGCCCGATGCGGTGTTGTCGAAGATGCACCAGCGCTCGGCCGCCCGCGGCCAGCGCTGCAGTTCGGCCGCACGCGCGTGCAGCCAGTCGTCGCCGTAGGCCGAGTAGTAGGTGCGCGGCGAGCCATGCCACCGGTGGTAGACGACGGCGCCGGCCCCGTCGCCGGCCGGGCCCAGCCAGCCCCCGGGCACCGCCGCCGCGGGCCAGCGCGCCGGATCGGCCGCCACGCGGCCGATGCGCAGCTTCACCAACCAGCGGTCGGCAAGCGGCTCGAACCAGGTGGCATGGCGCGGCTCGCAGACCACGGCGCCCTCGAACAGGCCCGCCAGCAGGTCGAAGAAGGTGCGCACCGGCCGGGCCTCGAACACCAGCGACGGCGGCAGCTGGACGAGCAGCACCCCCAGGCGGTCGCCCAGCCCCGACACCTCTTCGAGGAAGCGCGTGAGCAAGGCGCGTGACGCCCGCAGCCGCTGGTCGTGCGTGATGGTGCGCGGCAGCTTCACGGCGAAGCGGAAGCCGGGCGGCGTCTGCGCGGCCCAGCGTGCGTAGGTCTCGGGCCGGTGGCTGCGGTAGAACGAGGTGTTGATCTCCGCGCAGTGGAGCACCCGGGCATAACGCGCCAGGTGGCTGCCTTCGCCTGGGAACGACCCGGCCACGGCACGGGGGATGCTCCAGGCCGCCGTGCCGACGCGCACGGGGTGCGAAGCCTGCTTCATGCAAACCGCCGGCTGACGAAGCGCGAGCCGTGCAGGCCGAAGCGCCACGGCATGTCGACGGCCTTCGAGATGCCGATGCGCACCCCGACGAGCACCTGCTGCGCCGACGGCGCAGGCTGCAGCTCGAACGGCGGCCGATCGAGCGGCAGGCCGTCGTGCGCCCGGGTGATGCCCAGCGCCTGCCCCACGCGCCCCGGGCCCGCGCACAGCAGCCGGTCGTCGACCGGCCCGCGGCGTTCCCGCATCACGGCCAGCCCGTGGGTGGGCTCCAGCGCCCGGATCAACACCCCGGCGCCATGGCCGGCCTCACGGCAGACGATGTTGAGGCACCAGTGCAGGCCGTAGGAGCGATAGACGTAGGCATGCCCGCCCGGGCCGAACATGGTGGCGTTGCGCGCCGTGGGGCCGCGGTGGCTGTGCGAGGCGGGGTCGTCCACGTCGTAGGCCTCGGTCTCGACGATCCGCCCGCCGACGCCGTCGACCAGCAGCACGGCGCCGATCAGGGCGCGCGCCACGTCCACCGAGGGGGCGTCGAAGTCGAACGGGGCGTGTCGCGGCATGCGGGCGTCGTCGTCTGCAGAGGTGATCCCCGCTCCGCAGCAACGGGGGTGCCCGCCCGCGGCCGCCCCTCTCAGCCCAGCAGCAGGCGGTGCGCCAGGCCCGCCAGCCCGCAGGCCAGCACCACCGTGATCACGCCGAGCCTGAAACGGAACAGCGCCACCGCGGCGGCCACGCCGATGAGGGCGGCCACGGCATCGAAGCGGCCGCCCAGGCCCTCAGGCCAGAGAACGTGGTAAGCGAAGAACACGGCGAGGTTGACGATGACGCCAACCACCGCCGCGGTGATGCCCATGAGCGGCGCCGTGAACCTCAGGTTGCCGTGCGTCGATTCGACGAACGGCGCCCCGAGCAGGATGAAGCAGAACGAGGGCAGGAAGGTGAAGAAGGTGACCACAACCGCGGCCGCCGCGCCGCCGAGGAACAGCGCATCCGGCCCGAAGATGGCCTTCGTCCAGCCGCCCACGAAGCCGACGAACGAGACCACCATGATCAGCGGGCCGGGCGTGGTCTCGCCGAGCGCCAGGCCGTCGATCATCTGCACCGGCGTCAGCCACTGGTAGTGCTCGACGGCGCCCTGGTAGACGTAGGGCAGCACCGCGTAGGCGCCGCCGAAGGTCAGCAGCGCCGCCTTGGTGAAGAACCAGGCCATGTGCGTGAGCACCGCCTCATGGCCGAACGCCAGCACCAGGGCGCCCATCGCGGCGGCCCACAGCCCCAGGCACACCGCCAGCACGCGGCGCAGGCGCGCCCAGGTGAACCGGGCGTGCTCGGGCACGGGCGTGCCGTCGTCGATCAAGGCGGGCGCGCCGCCGTGCGCGGCGTGCCCGCCGTGGGTTGACGCCGCGTGGAAGGCACGGGGCCGCCACCGGCCGCCGGCCATGCCGAGCACCCCTGCGGCCACGACGATCAACGGGAACGGCAGCCCGAACAGGAAGAGCGCGCAGAAGGCGGCCGCCGCGATGCCCCAGAGCCAGCGGTTGCGCAGCGTGCGGCTCCCCAGCCGCCACGCCGCGTGCACGACGAGCACCGTCACCGCGGGCTTGATGCCGTGGAACACGCCGGCCACCGCGGGCAGATGGCCGTACGCGAGGTACACCCACGACAGCGCGACCAGGATGGCCAGCGAGGGCAGCACGAACAGCACGCCGGCGACGACGCCGCCGGCCGTGCGGTGCATCAGCCAGCCGATGTAGGTGGCGAGCTGCTGCGCCTCGGGGCCGGGCAGCACCATGCAGTAGTTCAGCGCGTGCAGGAAGCGCCCCTCGGAGATCCAGCGGCGGCGCTCGACCAGTTCCGCATGCATCAGCGCGATCTGCCCGGCCGGGCCGCCGAAGCTGATGAAGCCGAGCTTGAGCCAGTACAGCACGGCCTCGCCGAAGCGGGGGTAGCCGGGCGCGCCGGGGGCGTCGGGCGCGGGGGGCGCGGCGTCTGCGGAGGTCATCCGCGGATTGTCGGTGCCCGGCTCGACCGGCGATGCGGCGGCGCCATCCACAAGATTGACGACGTCCTGGGGGGCGCCCCCTGCGAAGTGCCGTCGCCAGCCGTTAGGCTGAAAGCTTGCAGCAAACCTGCATCCGATGGGAGGCGACGATGGCTTCTGTGGTCATTACGGGCAACCGGTACCGGACCAAGCCGGAGGAGGCGGACAAGTTCGGCCCCTTCAGCCACACCTTCCTGGCGGAGGGCGACTCCTGGATGGATGCGAGCGCATGGCGGCAAGGTTCGTTGCCGGAGTTCCTCGCCCGGGCGTACAACACACAGGGACGCACGAACCTCATCATCAACATCTCGACATCGGGCCATACCCTGACGCGCATCGTCGACATGATGAACGACGACTTCGTGTGGTGGTTGAGGCAGTCGGCCTATGACGGCATTCTCCTCAGCGTAGGCGGCAATGACTTCATCGACGCCGCCCGCGACCCTTCGCCGGGCAAAGGCCTGTTGCACGACATGCGCGGACAGCCCCTGCCGCAGAACGGCTACGACTGCGTCAGCCAAGCCGCGCTGAAGCGCCTGGTCGACGACTACCTGAACCCGAACTTCGAGGCCATCTATCGCGCCGTCCGCCGCAACAGGACGAATGCTCTGGCGCCCATCTTCCTGAACTGCTACGACACCCCGACGGCACGCGATGCACCGGCCGTCCGCAACATCTCCGGCCCCTGGCTGTTTGCCGCCTACACGAAGAACGGCATCGCCCCTTCACTGTGGCCCAACCTGACGAGGGGGCTCTTCAGCGACATCCAACGGACGATCAAGGCCTGGGCGGTGGGGCGGACGGCCGTGGTGGTGGTCCCCACGACGGGCCTGCTCCAGCCAGCCGCCGGAGGGGAGACCGCCCAAAGCGGCGACTGGATCAACGAGATCCACCCCAACAAGAGCGGATGGCGGAAGCAGGCTGCGGCGTGGCTGCAATGCCTGCCAGCGTGAGCCCAAGGAAATACCTGGTAGCCCATTACAACCTTGACGCCCTATCCAGGCAGCAGGCCGACGCCCACGTGCGTGCCCTGGAGGATCTGGCCAGGGCCCTGCCTAAGGGAGGTGAGGCGTCGCTCGACACTGAGCCGGCGCCCACCGCGCACTCAGCGCCCGGTGAACACCGGCGCCCGCTTCTCGCGGAACGCCGCCTGCGCCTCGCGGGCGTCGTCGGTCTTGCCGATCATCGCGGTCATGTCCTGCTCGTAGCGGTAGCCGTCGCGCAGGCTCATGTCTTCGATGACGTTGAGGGTGTGCTTGCCCAGGCGCGTCGACACGGGGCTCTTCGACGCGATGGTGGCGGCCAGCTCCATCGCCGCGGGCATCAGCTCGGCCGGCGGCACGCAGGCCTCGACGATGCCCAGGCGGTACAGCTCGGCGCCGGGCACGCGCATGCCGGTCAGCATCATCCGGCGCAGGCGCGAATGGCTGAAGAGGCGCATCGCGTGCCGGCAGCCGCCGAGCAGGCCCACGTCCACCTCGGGCAGGCCGAGCGAGGCCGTCTCGCTGCACAGCAGCACGTCGCTCGACGCGGCCATCGCGAGGCCCGAGCCGAGCGCCGCGCCGTTGATCGCGCAGATCACGGGCTTGGCGCATTCGCGGATCGCGTGGAAGCACTCGCGCGTGCGGCGCGAATGGGCGGGCAGGTCGCCCGGGCCCTTGATGTTTTCGGCGCGGCCCTTCAGGTCGGCCCCCGCGCAGAAGACCTTGCCCGCGCCGGTGAGCACCACCACGCGCACCTCGTCCAGCTCGCTGATGCGGTCGAGCGCCAGCGTGAGCTCGTCGTTCAGCGTGCGCGTGAGCGCGTTGACGGGCGGCGCGTCCATCGTCAGGGTGGCGATGTGCGCCTCGATGTGCACGCGCAGTTGGGTCAGGTCGTCCATGCTTGTCGTCTCCGAGGTTCGCGGCAGCATACGGAACGCCCCGGGCAGGAGCCAGCCCCGGCGCGTCAGAGCAGCTATGCAGCGTGAACGCTTCGCCGCCGCGACGCTCCAACCTGCCGCCCCCACGGAGATCGCGCATGACGACCGCCCACGACCCGCACCGCTGCCCGCACCCCGCCCGCCGCCGCCTGGTGGCCGGCGCCCTGGCCGCCGCCACGCTCGGCTGCCCCGCCATCCTGCGGTCAGCGCACGCGCAGCAGCCGCTGCGCCCCACGCCGCGGCAGACCGAGGGGCCCTTCTACCCACCGGTCTTCGAGGGCGATGCCGACGCCGACCTGCTCGACCGCGCCGGCCGCCGCTACGCGCACGGCCGCCCGGCCTGGGTGCAGGGCCAGGTGACCGACACCGCCGGCCGGCCGCTCGACGGCGCGGTGGTGGAGATCTGGCAGTGCGACCACGCCGGCCACTACCGCCACGCGCGCGACGGCGACCGGGCCGACGAGGCCTTCCAGGGCTACGGGCGTGTCACGCTCGGACGCGACGGCCGCTACCGCTTCCGCACCATCCGGCCGGTGGCCTACGGCGGGCGCACGCCGCACATCCACCTCAAGGTGCTGCAGGGCCGCGGCGAGCTGCTGACGACGCAGCTCTACGCCGAGGGCGACCCGGGCAACGCGCAGGACTTTCTCTGGCGGCGGCTGGACGCGGCCGACCGCGCCGCCGTGACCCGGCCTTTCGCCGCCGGGCCGCAGGGGCTGGCCGCGGAGTTCCCGATCGTCGTCGCCGCGTAGCAGCGCCGCCCTGCTCAGCTGCCGCTCGGCGCCGGCGGCCGCAGCAGCGCACGCATCCCGATCAAGCCCAGCACCGGCCCCGGCGCCAGCAGCCACAGCGCCGGCGCGCCCCAGGCCGGCAGCGCGTGGCTCATCACGAGGATGCTGACGACGGTGATGAAGAAGCCGATGCCGTTCTGCACCAGCAGCCCGCTGGCCAGCACCTCCGGCGGGCACTGCTGCGCCGAGATGGCCGAGAACTGCGGCGAATCCGCGACCACGCACACGCCCCAGAAGCCCAGCGCCGCCAGCTGCCACAGCGGCGCCGTGGCCGGCAGCAGCGGATAGGCCAGGCACATCGCCCCCGAGCCCGCCAGCGCCAACGCGGCCACGCGCGCGCTGCCGATGCGCCGCGCCCACTGGCCGCCGAGGATGCAGCCCAGCGCGCCGACGCCGATCACCGCAAAGCTCAGCAGCGCCACCGAGGGCGCCGCCGCGCCCTGCCGCTGCGCCAGCGCGGCGCTGATGGGCGCGCACAGCCAGGGCAGCACACCCCAGAACGCATACAGCTCCCACATGTGGCCGAAGTAGCCGAACGCGGAGGCACGGAACCCCTGCACGGCGAACACGCGCCGCGCCACGCCCCACAAGCCCGCCCGCGGCGCCGCGGCGGCCGGCGGGTCGGTGACGCGGCCGGGCGTCCCGGGCACCGGGGTGGGCTTGCCGCCGGCGCGCACATGCCCGCCTTCGCCCAGCCAGGCCACCGCCGCGCCGCCGAGGACGGCCAGGGCCGAGGACGCCAGCAGCACCGCCTGCCACGGCCATTCGGCGCCTGCGGCCCGCAGGCCGTGGGGCATCGCGGTGCCCAGGGTCAGCATGCCGATCAGCCAGCCCAGCGCCGCGGCCGGCTTGCCGCCGACCCACTGCACGATCATCTTCATGCCCAGCGGGTAAATGCCAGCCAGGCACAGGCCCACCGCGAAGCGCAGCACGCAGGCCTCGGCAAAGCCCACGGCCGGCAGCGCCACCGCGGCGTTCACCAGCGCGCCGGCCACGCAGCTCCAGGCGAAGATCCGGCTGGCCGGATGGCGGTCGGCCGCGCCGCTGGCCGCGAAGGCCAGCGTGCCCGCAATGAAGCCGAGCTGCGTGGCGGCCAGCAGCACGCCGAACGCCGCCGGCCCGAGCTGCAGCCGCAGCATCAACCCGTCGGCCGCCCCGCTGGGGCTGAACCACAGCGAGGTGCCCAGCCATTGCGACAGCACGATCACCGCGACGGCGGTGCCGGGCCGGATCATGCGGGGCATGCCACGCAGCAGGGCGGCGCGGCTGGTCGGGGAGCGTGTGGGGGCGGCATGGCGTGAGTAGACATCAGGCTAAGCTCGCCGGCCCGACTGCAGCCACCGGCTTCCGCGCATGAGCGACTACACGATCTACCACAACCCCGCCTGCGGCACCTCGCGCAACGTGCTCGCCGCGATCCGCGCCGCCGGCATCGAGCCGGCGGTGATCGAGTACCTGAAGACGCCGCCCAGCCGCGAGACGCTGCTGGCGCTGATCGCCGCCACGGGCCTGCCGGTGCGCGAGGTGCTGCGCAGCAAGGGCGATGTCTACGAGCAGCTGAACCTGGCCGACCCGAAGTGGACGGACACGCAGCTGGTCGACGCCATGCTGGCGCATCCCATCCTGATCAACCGGCCCATCGTCGTGTCGCCGCGGGGCACGCGGCTGTGCCGGCCCGCCGACACGGTACTGCCGCTGCTGCCCGCCGGCAGCGCCTGAGCGCCGCCCGTCGGGCGGGGGCCGTCAGGCCGGCACGGCCTCGGCGCCGGGCGCCAGCCGGAACACGGCCACCGCGTCGACGAGTTGGCGCGCCTGCAGCTTCAGGCTCTCGGCGGCGGCGGCCGATTCCTCGACCAGCGCGGCGTTCTGCTGCGTGGCGTGGTCCATCTGGCTCACCGCCTCGCCGACCTGGGACACGCCGGTGCTTTGCTCGCCGCTGGCGGCGCTGATGCCGCCCATGATGTCGGTCACGCGCTGGATCGCCGCGACCACGCCCTGCATGGTCTCGCCCGCGCGGTCGACCAGCTCGGCGCCCCGGTCGACCTGGCCGACGCTGTGGGTGATCAGGCCCTTGATCTCGCGCGCCGCATCGGCGCTGCGCTTGGCGAGCTGCCGCACTTCGCCCGCCACCACCGCGAAGCCCCGGCCCTGGTCGCCCGCCCGGGCCGCCTCGACCGCGGCATTGAGCGCGAGGATGTTGGTCTGGAAGGCGATGCCGTCGATCACCTCGATGATGTCGCCGATGCGGCGGCTGCTGTCCTGGATGCCGCGCATCGTCTCGACGACCTGGGTGACGACGCCCCCGCCCTCGCCGGCGGCGATCGAGGCCTGCTGCGCCAGGCGGTTGGCCTCCACCGCGTTGTCGGCGTTCATGCGCACCGTGGAGCCCAGCTGCTCCATCGACGCGGCGGTCTGCTGCAGCGCGCTGGCCTGCTCCTCGGTGCGCTGGCTCAGATCCTGGTTGCCCTGCGCGATCTGCGCGCTCGCGGTGGCCACGCTCTCCGCGTTGCCGCGCACGGTGCCGACGACGCGGCTCAGGCTGGCGCGCATGGTGCCGAGCGCGGCCAGCAGCTGGCCGGCCTCGTCGCGCCCCGCGGCCGGCACCGCCACCGACAGGTCGCCCGCCGCCACCGACTGCGCCACGCGCAGCGCCGAGGCCATCGACGACGTGGTGACCCGGGTGATCAGCCACATCAGCCACAGCGCCGCCGCCGCCAGCCCGGCGATGAGGCCGAGCACCGCCAACAGCCGCTGCGTGGCGGCGGCCGCGTCGTCGGCCACCGTGCGGCCCAGCTCGCCGAAGGCCGTGTCGATCAGCTTGAACTGTTCGTCGATGACGCGGGTGATCGCTGCGAAGTAGTCGGCCTGCGGCAGCAGCGCGCCCTTGGGCAGCACCTTCTCCTCGATCAGGCGCAGGCCCTCGGCCGCCGACTGGTCGGCGCTGCCGGACTGGGCGGCCATCGCGTCGCGCAGCAGCGGATCGCCGCCGACGGCGAGCGCCAGCGACTTGTGCACCGCCAGGTGCTGCGCCCGCGCCTGCGCGACCAGCAGCTCGATGCGCCGGCGGTCTTCGGGCCGCGGGTCGAACTGCGCCAGCAGCGTCGCGCCGAGCGCACGCAGCTGGCCCAGCGATTCGGTCAGCCGCGGCAGGTGCTGCAGCACACCGTTCTGCAGGAAATAGGTGCCGCGGCGCGGATGCAGCACGATGCCGGAGGTGTTGGCGATGTCTTCCAGCAGGTCGACCTGCCGGGCGATCAGCGCGGTGTGGCGCGCGAAGCTCGCAGGCCCGTCGATCGAGCGGCCAGAGACCGCGCCCGACACCTCCCGCCACTGCGCGGCCAGCTGCTGCGCGGCCTCGGCGAGGGCCGCGTCGGGCAGGGCCCGGACCGCGGCGGCGACCGCCTCCAGCTCCTGACCGACCTGGGCCTGCTTGGCCTCGCGCTGCGCGGCCATCTCCTCGTTGCCGGCCAGCACCACGGCCGACAGGCCGCGGTGCTGCTGCGTCAGCCGCACCAGCGTCAGCACCGCGCGCGCCGGCGCGATGCCGGCCTGCTGCTGCTGCGCCGCATGCAGGTTGCCAAGGTCGGCCCGGACGATCATCACCGTGGGCGGGATCAGCATCAGCGCGGCGAGCAAGGCCACCAGGGCGAACTTCCGGGCCAGGCTGAGCTGGGACAAGTACTGCTTCATCTCGTGCTCTGTCGGCCGACGGGAGGGGCCGCTACCTCCTCCCTATCGGCGTGACCGGAACACGCCTTGAACCTGTTGCAACCTGTGCAAAGCTGGTGCGGTGCGCACGCACCATCCTGGTTCTTCCGGTGGTGCAGCGGCCTCGTCTTGGTGCGCGCCACCGGTGCAGATGCGCCGATCAGCCCACCGCGGCAGGCCGGATCCGCCCCGCCTGCCCCGCGCAGCCGAAGGCCTCGAAGCGCTCGGCGCACAGCTCGCGCGCGGCCGCCAGGGCCTCCTTCAGGAACTTGCGCGGATCGAACTCGCTGCGGTCCCGGGCCATCGCCCGGCGCATCGCGCCCGTCATCGCCAGGCGGATGTCGGTGTCGATGTTGACCTTGCGCACGCCGTGGCGGATGCCCTCGCGGATCTCGTCCACCGGCACGCCGTAGGTCTCCTGGATCTCGCCGCCGTGCTCGCGGATGACCGCCAGCCAGGCCTGCGGCACCGACGACGAGCCGTGCATCACCAGGTGCGTGTCCGGGATGCGCGCATGGATCGCCTTGATGCGGTCGATGGCGAGGATGTCGCCCGTGGGGGGGCGGCTGAACTTGTAGGCGCCGTGGCTGGTGCCGATGGCGATGGCCAGCGCGTCGACGCCCGTCCTCGCGACGAAGTCGGCCGCCTGGTCGGGATCGGTCAGCAGCTGCTCGTGCGACAGCTGGCCTGCGGCGCCCACGCCGTCCTCCTCGCCCGCCGTGCCGGATTCGAGCGAGCCGAGGCAGCCCAGCTCGCCCTCCACCGACACGCCCACCGCGTGCGCCATCTCGACCACGCGGCGCGTCACGTCGACGTTGTAGTCGTAGCTGGCGGGCGTCTTCGCGTCTTCCTTCAGCGAGCCATCCATCATCACGCTGGTGAAGCCGGAGCGGATGGATTGCAGGCACACCGCCGGGCTGGCGCCGTGGTCCTGGTGCATCACGATCGGGATGCCGGGGTACATCTCGGCCGCGGCCTCGACCATCTTGCGCAGGAAGGGCTCGCCCGCGTACTGGCGGGCGCCGGCGCTGGCCTGCAGGATGACCGGGCTCGAGGTCTTCTGCGCGGCCTGCATGATGGCCTGGATCTGCTCGAGGTTGTTGACGTTGAAGGCCGGCACGCCGTAGCCGTGCTCGGCGGCGTGGTCGAGCAGTTGCCGCAGTGAAATCATCGCCATGGGGCGTCTCCTCGGTTCGTGGGGAATCCGGTGGCCGCGCGTCAGTTGGCGCTGAGCGCCACGTGCTGCAGGGCCTCGTCGTGCACGGGGTGCGCCCGCGGCAGCAGCCGCAGCGCCCGCTCGGCCACCGCCTCCGGCGTGAAGCCAAAAAGCTTGAAGAGCTGCGCGGCAGGGGCCGATTCGCCGAAGCGGTCGAGCCCGACCACGTCGCCCTGCTCGCCGACGTGCTTCCACCACAGGCCGCTGCTGCCGGCCTCGATGGCCAGGCGCGGCAGGTGGCGCGGGATCGTGGCGGCCCGGTAGGTGGCGTCCTGGCGCTCGAAGCGGTCCAGGCACGGCACGGAGACCACCCGTGCCGGCACGCCCTGCTGCGCCAGCCACTCGGCCGCCGCCAGCGCAATGCCCACCTCCGAGCCGCTGGCCAGCAGGGCCACGCGCTCGCCCGCCGGCCGGCGCAGCACGTAGGCGCCGCGGGCGATGGCCTCGGTCCGGTCGAAGCCGTCGCCCGCGTGCGGCAGGCCCTGGCGGGTGAGCAGCAGGGCCGAGGGGCCGTCGCCCCGGCGCAGCGCCTCGCGCCAGGCCACCGCCGTCTCGGTGGCATCGGCCGGCCGCCACACGTCCAGCCCGGGGATCAGCCGCAGGCTGCTCGCATGCTCCACCGGCTGGTGGGTGGGGCCGTCTTCGCCCAGGCCGATGGAGTCGTGCGTGAACACATGCACCACCGGCAGCTTCATCAGCGCCGACATGCGCACCGCGTTGCGCGAGTAATCGGAGAAGGTCAGGAAGGTGCCGCCGTAGGGCCGGTGGCCGCCGTGCAGCGCCACGCCGTTCATCACCGCGGCCATGCCGAACTCGCGCACGCCGTAGTGCACGTGGTTGCCGGTGCCGCGGCCGGTGAGCGGGCGGTGGCCCTTCCAGTCGGTGAGGTTGGAGCCGGTGAGGTCGGCCGAGCCGCCCAGCAGCTCGGGCAGCTGCGGGCCGACCGCGTTCAGCAACTCCTGCGAGGCCTTGCGCGTGGCCACGGCCGCGCGGCGCTCCTCGGCGACGCGGATGGCCTCGGCCAGCGCCGCTTCGGCCGATGCGGGCAGCGCGGCCGCCGCCGTGCGGCCGGCGGTGCGGCGCAGCAGCTCGTGCGCCAGCTCGGGGTAGTCCTCCGCATAGGCGGCCATGCGCCGCTCCCACGCGGCATGCCGGCTGCTCCCCGCCGCGGCGGCCGACCACGCACGCGCCACCGCCTCGGGCACCTGGAACGGTGCTGACGTCCAGCCGAGCGCGGCGCGTGTCAGCGCGATCTCGGCCTCGCCCAGCGGCGCGCCGTGCACGTCGGCGGTGTTGGCGCGGTTCGGCGACCCATGGCCGATCTCGGTCTGGCAGCACACCAGCACCGGCCTGTCGCTCGCCATCGCCTGGCGGATGGCCTCGTCGAGCACCAGCGGGTCGTGCCCGTCCACGTCGCGCAGCACCGTCCAGCCGTAGGCCTCGAAGCGCGCAGGCGTGTCGTCGGTGAACCAGCCGCTCACCTCGCCGTCGATCGAGATGCCGTTGTCGTCGTAGAAGACCACGAGCTTGTTCAGGCCCCAGGTGCCGGCGAGCGAACAGGCTTCGTGGCTGATGCCTTCCATCAGGCAGCCGTCGCCCGCGAAGACCCAGGTGCGGTGATCGACCACGGGGTGGCCGGGGCGGTTGAACTCGTCGGCCAGCAGCTTCTCGGCCAGCGCCATGCCCACCGCGTTGGCCAGGCCCTGGCCGAGCGGGCCGGTGGTGGTCTCGACGCCGGGCGTCACGTCCACCTCCGGGTGGCCGGGCGTCAGGCTGTGCAGCTGGCGGAAGCGCTTCAGCTCGTCCAGCGGCAGCGCGTAGCCGCAGAGGTGCAGCAGGCCGTACAGCAGCATCGAGCCGTGGCCGTTGCTGAGCACGAAGCGGTCGCGGTCGATCCACTGCGGATGTGCCGGGTCGTGCTTGAGCACGTGGCGCCACAGCGCCTCGGCGATGTCGGCCATGCCCATCGGCATGCCGGGGTGGCCGGAGTGGGCGGCCTGCACCGCATCGATGGCGAGCATGCGCAGGGCGTTGGCGCACTGGGTGCGCAAGGGCAGATCTGTCGTCATGGCGTGGGTGTGCGTTGACACCCTCTCCCGCGCGCGGGAGAGGGTTGGGGTGAGGGTGTCGGCAGGGATGAGGTTCGCCAGCCTCAGGCCGCGAGCGCCTTCTTCCGCCGCTCGACCAGCCGCAGGATCATCGGCGTGAAGATCAGCTGCATCGCCAGCTCCATCTTCCCGCCCGGCACCACCAGCGTGTTGGCGCGGCTCATCCACGAGTCGTGCAGCATGCTCAGCAGGTAGGGGAAGTCGATGCCCGCCGGGTCCGCGAAGCGGATCACCACCAGGCTCTCGTCGGCCGTCGGGATGGTGCGCGCGATGAACGGATCGGAGGTATCGACCACCGGCACGCGCTGGAAGTTGATGTGCGTGCGCGTGAACTGCGGGCAGATGTAGTGCACGTACTCGTGCATGCGGCGCAGGATGACGTCGGTGACCGCCTCGGTGCTGTAGCCGCGGGTGGCCTTGTCGCGGTGGATCTTCTGGATCCACTCCAGGTTGATCACCGGCACCACGCCGATCAGCAGGTCGGCAAAGCGCGCCACGTCGACCTTGTCGGTCTTCACGCCGCCGTGCAGGCCTTCGTAGAACAGCAGCTCGCTGGGCGGCAGCGCCTGCCACGGCGTGAAGGTGCCGGGCGGCTGCTTGAACGGCTCGGCCTCGTTGGCGTCGTGCAGGTACTTGCGGCTGTGGCCGGTGCCCGACTCGGCGTAGTCGCGGAACAGGCCTTCCAGCTCCTCGAACAGGTTCGCGTCCTCGCCGAAGTGGCTGAAGTGCGGCCTGCCGCCCTGCTCGGCCTCGGCCATCGCGGCCTTCATCGACTGCCGGTCGTAGCGGTGGAAGCTGTCGCCCTCGATCACCGCGGCCTGCAGGCCTTCGCGGCGGAAGATGTTCTCGAAGGTGCGCGTCACCGACGTGGTGCCCGCGCCCGACGAGCCGGTGATCGCGATGATGGGATGTTTGTTCGACATGGCGAGGCTCCCGCTTCAGGCCATCGCCGTCGTGGCGAAGAGGCCGCGCTTGCCGAACAGCGGCGACTGGTAGGTGTCGATCGGTTCGTCGCGGTGGTAGCCCTCGATGCGCTCCACCTCCTCGGCCGAGCCGAACACGAAGCCGATGCGCTGGTGCAGCGCCTCCGGCTGCACGGTCATCAGGCGGCGGCGGCCGGTGCTGGCGCGTCCGCCGGCCTGCTCGATCAGGAACGAGATCGGGTGGGCTTCGTACAGCAGCCGCAGGCGGCCGGGCCTGGCCGGATCCTTCGTGTCGCGCGGGTACATGAAGACGCCGCCGCGCATCAGGATGCGGTGCGTCTCGGCCACCAGCGAGGCGATCCAGCGCATGTTGAAGTCGGCGCCGCGCGGCCCCGTCTGGCCGGCCAGGCATTCGTCGACGTAGCGCTTCACGGCCGGCTCCCAGAAGCGGCTGTTCGACGCGTTGATCGCGAACTCGCGCGTCTTCTCGGGGATGCGCAGGTGCGGGTGGCTCAGCACCCACTCGCCGAGCTGCGGCTCGAGCGTGAAGGCGTGCGTGCCGTTGCCCAGCGTCAGCACCAGCATCGTGGTGGGGCCGTAGATGGCGTAGCCCGCGCCCACCTGATCGGTGCCGGGCTGCAGGAAGTCCTCCGGCCTGGCGTCCTCGCCGGGCGTGCGCGCGCGCAGGATCGAGAAGATGCTGCCCACCGAGACGTTGACGTCGATGTTCGACGAGCCGTCGAGCGGGTCGAACAGCAGCAGGTACTTGCCGCGCGGGTACTGCGGCGGCAGCGTGTAGGCGGCCTCCAGTTCCTCGGACACCATGCCCGCGACGTGGCCGCCCCACTCGTTGGCCCGCAGGAAGATCTCGTTGCTCAGCACGTCCAGCGGCTTCTGCTCCTCGCCCTGCACGTTGACGCCGACCGGCGCGGTGGGCAGGCCGGCGTCGGCCGCCAGCACGCCGAAGGCGACGCGCTTGGCGATGGCCTTGCAGGCCAGCGACAGGTCGGTGACCAGCGCGTTGAGTTCGCCGGTTGCGTTGGGGTGGCGTCGCCGTTCCTCGATGAGGAACTGCGTCAGCGTGGGCCGGGCGCCGATGGGCATGGTGGGTCTCCTCAGAAATGAACCAATGTGTTCTGTGTTGTCACGGCCGTGCACATGGCCGGCAGCAGGGCATCGCGCAGCTCGGCCGGCGTGCCGACGCGCCACGGCGCCGGCCCGTCCCAGCCTTCGGCCCCGTAGCCCCAGCCGGCCAGCGCCACAGGGCAACCCGCCGCACGTGCGGCCATCAGGTCGGCCCGGCCGTCGCCCACCATCAGCAGCGGCGCGCCGGCGTCCAGCCCGAGCCGCGCTGCGGCTTCGTTCAGCAAGACGGGTGCCGGCTTGCGCTGCTCGGGCCGGTCGGCGCCGTGCACCGCGCCGAAGAAGGGCAGCAGCCGGGCCGCATCGAGCAGCGCACGCGCCAGCGGCGTGGGCTTGTTGGTGACCACCACCAGGCGGTACTGCCGCGCCAGGTCGGCCAGCAGCGCGGCGATGCCGTCGAACACCGTGCCCAGCGCCAGCGGCGCGGCGAGCGCGGTCTTGTCGAAGCCGCGGCGCAGGTGCGCCAGCAGTGCGCGGCCGGGCGCGTCGTGGGGGTCGATGCCCTGCGCCGCCATCGCGCGGGCGATGGTGGCCTCGGGGCCGTCGCCGATCCAGCCGCGCACCACCTCCAGCTCGAAGCTGCGCATGCCGGCCTTCTGCAGCGCCGAGTTCAGCGCGTGGCGGATGTCGGGCGCGCTGTCGACCAGGGTGCCGTCGAGGTCGAAGGCGATGGCCTCCAGCGCTTCGATGCGCGGCTTCATGCGGCAGCCTCCAGCGCGCGGGTGTCGGCGGCCTCGGCACGGGCCTGCAGGCGGCCGAGTTGCGCGCTGGCCCGGATCGCATCGATCGCGGCGCGGTACTGCCCCGCGCCGCCGCTGAACACGGCCGAGCCCGCCACCAGCGTGTCGGCACCTGCCGCGGCGATGCGGCCGGCGTTGGACGCCTTCACGCCGCCGTCCACCTCCAGCCACACGTCGCGCCCGCTGGCGTCGATGCGGCGGCGCACCGCCTCGATCTTGCGCAGCATGCCGTCGATGAAGGCCTGCCCGCCGAAGCCCGGGTTGACCGACATCACCAGCACCAGGTCGAGGTCGTCGAGCACATGGTCGAGCACCTGCACCGGCGTGGCGGGGTTGAGCGCGAGCCCCGCCTTGGCACCGTGCGACCGGATCAGCTGGATCGTGCGGTGCACGTGCTCGCTGGCCTCCGGGTGGAAGCTGATGAGCCCGGCGCCCGCCTGCACGAACATCGGCACCAGCGCATCCACCGGCCGCACCATCAGGTGCACGTCGATCGGCACCGCGCCGGCGTGCGGGCGGATGGCCTCGCACACCAGCGGGCCGACGGTGAGGTTGGGCACGTAGTGGTTGTCCATCACGTCGAAATGAATCAGGTCGGCGCCGGCCGCGACCACGGCCTCCACCTCGTCGCCGAGGCGGGCGAAGTTGGCCGAGAGGAGGCTGGGGGCCATGCGCAGGGACGGATCCATCGGCTGGCTTTCGGTGGAGTCAGTGGTACAGGGCCTGGATCGCGTCGGGCCGGCGCCGCGGCGCAGCGCATTGCAGCAGCTCCTCGATGCCGAGCCACGCGGCGCCCTGCAGCACGCCGCCGGGCTCGCCGGGCACCGGCTCGTCCGGGTCGCCCAAGTGCGGCAGCACGAGGCCGGCGGCGCCGAAATCGCTGCCTTCGGTCCAGAAGGTGGGGGTGACCAGCGTCCACAGCCCGGCGGCCACGGCCGACTTCAGGCCGTTGGGCGAATCCTCCACCGCAATGGCGCGCTCGGGCGCCACGCCCAGCGTGTCGAGCGCGAGCTGGTAGATGTCGGGCGCGGGCTTCTTGGCGCGCACCTGGTCGCCGCACGCGATCACGTCGAACAGCGACAGCCCGCGCGCGCCCCACGCCGCCTGCAGCAGCGCGTCGACGTTCGCGGCCGTGGTGGTGCTGGCGATGGCCAGGCGCAGGCCGGCGGCGCGCGCCTCGTCGAGCAGGCGCTCCACGCCCGGCCGCAGCGGGATGCCGCCGTCGCGGGCGATGGCGGTGTAGACGGCGGTCTTCTCGGCGTGGATCTCGGGCACGCGCGCCATCAGCGCCTTGCGCTGCGCCGGCGGCGGGTCGAGCTCGTCGATCCATGCGGCGATGCGCTCCTTGCCTCCGGTGGTGGCGAGCAGCCGGCGGTAGGCCTGCGGCGTCCAGTGCCAGCCGAGGTACAGGCGTTCGAAGGCCTGGTTGAAGGCCTGCCGGTGCGCCTCCTCGGTGTCCGCGAGCGTGCCGTCGACGTCCAGGATCAAGGCTTCTATGGTCATGTCATAGCCTCCTGCGTCTCACACCGCGCGCACCGCGGCGGGCGGCGCTTCGCCGAACACCCGCGAGGCCAGCACGTCCTCGGCCTGCAGCGTGCAGAGCTGTTCGCGCGTCAGCGCCGAGCCGGCGCCGAACAGGCGCGTGGCGTGGCGCAGGCGGATGCGGTCGAGCGCGTTGCGGATCGAGCGTGCGTTGGCGAAGTGCGGCTGCTGCCGGCGCAGGTGCACGTAGCGTGCGAAGGCGGCCGAGGCTCCGTCGTCGAAGCCGTAGTTCAGGCCCCTGAGCATCAGCTCGGCGATCTGCATCAGCTCGCCCTCGGTGTAGTCGGGAAAGTCGATGTGGTGCGCGATGCGCGACGCCATCCCGGGGTTGCTGCCGAAGAAGGTGTCCATGCGGTCCTTGTAGCCGGCGAGGATCACCACCAGGTCGTCGCGCTGGTTCTCCATCACCTGCAGCAGGATCTCGATCGCCTCCTGGCCGTAGTCGCGCTCGTTCTCGGGCCGGTAGAGGTAGTACGCCTCGTCGATGAACAGCACGCCGCCCATCGCCTTCTTGATCACTTCCTTGGTCTTGGGCGCGGTGTGGCCGATGAACTGGCCCACCAGGTCATCGCGCGTCACCGCCACCAGGTGGCCCTTGCGCACGTAGCCGAGCTGCTTCAGCACGCCGGCCATGCGCATCGCCACCGTCGTCTTGCCGGTGCCGGGGTTGCCGGTGAAGCACATGTGCAGCGAGGGCGGCGCCGACTGCAGGCCCTGCTCCTCGCGCAGCTTGTCGATCAGCAGCAGCGCGGCGATGTCGCGGATGCGGCCCTTCACCGGCGCCAGGCCGATCAGTTCGGCATCGAGCTGGTCGAGCAGGGCCTTGACGCCGGAACTCTCGAACAATGCGCGGGGTGCGGTGGCCGTGTCCACGATGGTGGGTCCTTCCGTAGGGCAGGCTCAGGCGGTGTAGCGGGCGCCTTCGGGGCGCTGCGCCACGGCGTAGCTCTCGATGCTGTAGCGGATCGACCGGCCCGGCTCTTCGGTGCGGATGACGCGGAAGCCGGGTTCCTCCGCCGGCCGGTTGACGATGAAGCTCAGCACCACCGACTCGGTGCCGTGCGTCGAGTCGAACGCGATCAGCCGGATGTAGTGGCTCGGAAAGGTCTTGCGGCAGGCGTTGACCTCCATCAGCACGCCGGCGGCGTCGCGCAGGTCGAACATCGGGTTGCCGAACATCTCCCAGAAGGTGTTGCGGGGGTGCGGGTCGTCGGTGTATTCGATGCCCAGCGCCCAGCCCTTGTCGAGGCAGTACTGGATCTGGCGGGTGATCTGGGCGTCGGTGAGTTCCGGCAGGAACGAGAAGGTGCCTTGCGTGATGCGCATGTGAAGCTCCAGGACGATGTCAGGCGACGGAGGGCGTGGGCACGAAGTCCGAGGTGTCGGTCGGCGTGTAGTTGAAGGTGATGTCGCCCCAGGTGTCGAGCGCGGCCGCCAGCGGCGAGCACCACTTGGCCGCGTCGCGCAGGATCTGCGGGCCTTCTTCCTTGATGTCGCGGCCTTCGTTGCGGGCCAGCACCATGGCTTCGAGCGCGACGCGGTTGGCCGTGGCGCCGGCCTGGATGCCTTGCGGGTGGCCGATGGTGCCGCCGCCGAACTGCAGCACCACGTCGTCGCCGAACAGGTCGATGAGCTGGTGCATCTGGCCGGCGTGGATGCCGCCCGAGGCCACCGGCATCACCTTCTTCAGCGCGCCCCAGTCCTGGTCGAAGTAGATGCCGCGCGGCAGGTCGACCTGGGTATGCGTGTCGCGGCAGACGTTGTAGTAGCCCTGCACGGTCATCGGATCGCCTTCGAGCTTGCCCACCGCGGTCCCCGCGTGGATGTGGTCCACGCCGGCCATGCGCATCCACTTCGCGATCACGCGGAAGCTCACGCCATGCGTCTTCTGTCGCGTGTAGGTGCCGTGGCCCGCGCGGTGCAGGTGCAGCACCATGTCGTTCTGGCGGCACCAGTGGGACAGGCTCTGGATGCCGGTGTAGCCGACCACCAGGTCGACCATGACGATGACCGAGCCCAGGCTCTTCGCGAACTCGGCGCGGCGGTACATCTCCTCCATCGTGCCGGCGGTCACGTTGAGGTAGCTGCCCTTGACCTCGCCGGTCGCGGCGCTGGCCTTGTTCACCGCATCCATCACGAACAGGAAGCGGTCGCGCCAGTGCATGAAGGGCTGCGAGTTGATGTTCTCGTCGTCCTTCATGAAGTCGAGGCCGCCCTTCAGGCCCTCGTACACCACGCGGCCGTAGTTGCGCCCCGACAGGCCCAGCTTCGGCTTGGTGGTGGCGCCCAGCAGCGGCCGGCCGAACTTGTCCAGCCGCTCGCGCTCCACGATGATGCCGGTGGGCGGGCCGGCGAAGGTCTTCACGTAGGCCACCGGGAACTTCATGTCCTCCAGCCGCGCGGCCTTCAGCGGCTTGAAGCTGAACACGTTGCCGATGACCGAGGCCGCCACGTTGGTGATCGAGCCCTCCTCGAACAGGCTCAGGTCGTAGGCCACGTAGCAGAAGTACTGGCCCGGGTTGCCCGGCACCGGTTCGACGCGGTAGGCCTTGGCGCGGTACATGTCGCAGGCCGTCAGGCGGTCGGTCCACACCACCGTCCAGGTCGCGGTGCTCGATTCGCCGGCCACCGCGGCGGCGGCTTCCACCGCGTCCACACCGTCCTGCGGCGTGATGCGGAAGAGGGCCAGGATGTCGGTGGCCTTCGGTTCGTAGTCCGGGTCCCAGTAGCCCATCTGGGCGTACTTCAGCACGCCGGCCGCATAACGCTTCTTGCTGTCGGTGATCTGCTTGGCTTCGCTCATGTTGCCCATGGGGTCTCCTCGTTGATGCGGATGACGTGGCGGGGGTGCCGTGAAGCCAATGTAGGGAGATCGCCCTTCGATGAGAAATCAAACTTTCTGCCCTTGGCATCAGGTTTAGCTAATATCAAAGCATGCCGCTGACCCGCAACGCCACGTTCCGACAGCTCGCGGCCTTCCACGCGGTGGCGCGGCTGGGCAGCGTGTCGCTCGCCGCCGACGAGCTGCACCTCACGCAGCCGGCGGTGTCGCTGCAGATCCGCGCGCTGGAGGATTCGGCCGGCACCGCGCTGCTGCAGCGTGCGGGCCGCGGCATCCGCCTCACCGAGGCGGGCGAGCTGCTGGCGGGCTACGCGGCCCGCATCGTCGACCTGTGGCGCGAGGCGGGGGAGGAAATGGCCACGCTGCAGGGCGTGTTCTCGGGCACGCTGCGCGTGGGCGCGGTCACCACGGCCGAATACCTGCTGCCGCCGCTGCTGGTGACCTTCGCGAACGAGCATCCCAAGGTCAAGGTGAAGCTGCAGGTCGGCAACCGCGACGAGATCGTGCGCATGCTGGCCGGGCAGGAGATCGACCTGGCCATCATGGGCCGCCCGCCGGCCGAGCTGAAGACGCAGGCGACGGCCTTCGCCAAGCACCCGATGGCGTTCCTGGCATCGCCCTCGCACGCGCTGATGACGGCGCGCCGCGTGACGCTGGCCGACGTGGGCGAATCACGCCTGCTGGTGCGCGAGCGCGGCTCGGGCACGCGCACCACGGCCGAGCGCCTCTTCCGCGAGGCGGGGCTGCCGCTGCGCATCGGCTCCGAGCTGTCGAGCAACGAGGCGCTGAAGCAGATGTGCGCCGCGGGCTTCGGCGTCGCCTTCCTGTCGATGCACACCTGCGTGCTGGAGCTCGACGCCGGCGTGCTGGCGCTGCTGCCGATGCCCGGCAACCCGATCGAGCGCGACTGGTACGTGATGCACCTCGACGGCCGGCAGCTGCCGCAGGTGGCGCTGGCGTTCGAGCAGTTCCTGGTGGCGCAGGGGCAGGCGCGCATCCAGCGGCAGCTGGCGCAGCACCCGGGCTTTGCCACCGGGCGGCGCCAGGCCGTGCGCCGGCGCCGTTAAGCGGCAGGACGGGTCGCGCGGCACGTCGGCGCCGCACTTCGCCCGCCGCTCAGGCGGCCGCGCCGGCCTGCTGCTGCGCGCGCCGCCACGCCGCCGGCGGCATGCCGGTGGCGCGCTTGAACGCACGGGCGAACGCGGCCTCCGAGTCGTAGCCGACCTCCAGCGCCACGGCCGCGACGGTGGCCCGGCCTTCGCGCAGCAGCTGGGCGCCGCATTGCATCCGCCAGCTGGTGAGGTAGTGCATCGGCGCCATGCCGGTCAGCGCGACGAAGCGCTCGTGCAGCGCCGAGCGCGACAGGCCGATGCGCCGGCCGAGCGCCTCCAGCGTCCAGGGCGCGGTGGGCTCGGCATGCATCAGCGCGATCACGCGGCCCACCTGGCGATCGCGCAGCGCGGCCAGCCATCCGCGCGACGCCGCGGGCAGCGCATTTAGGTAGCGCCGAGCGCCGTCGACGAACACCATCTCGCTGACCCGCTCCAGCATCGCCGCGCCGCCGGCACGCCGCGCGCTCGATTCCGCGGCCGCGTGCTCCAGCACCGGCGCCACCCAGGCGCCGACACCTTCGGCCGGCAGGTGCAGCAGCCTCGGCAGCGCGTCGATCAGCGGGTTGAACGGCCGCAGGTCGCAGGCGATGAAACCGCAGACGATGACGGTGCTGGCGTCCTCGGCCGGCAGCAGCACGCCGGGCTCGACCATGCCGCCGCGGTAGGTCACCGGGATCGGCTTCGGATCGCCGAGCATGCGGAAGAGCCGCTCGTCGTCGGGCGCGGGCCGCAGGCCCGGCGCGCTGGAGACCACGTGCGCGTCGCCGTGGGGCAGCATGACGATGTCGCCGCACGCGAGCCTCAGCGGCGGCTCGCCGTCCACCGCGACCCAGCCCTCGCCCTTGGCGAACAGGTGGTACTCGATGACGTGTTCGGCGCCCGGCATCACGGCGGGCGCGATCTCGCGCGAAGGCGCCGCCCGCGCGGCCCACTGGCCGTGGCAGCTGACCTGGAAGAAGACCGAACCGCGCAGCCGGACGCTGCGCAGGACGTCGGAGAGCGGGTCGGGGCCGGTCATCGTGCTGCAGCCGCCGGATCGGCGGACGCCCGAGCAAACAGGCGCGACGGCGGGTCAAGCGGGCCGCGGCCGGCGGGCGAATCATGGGCACACCGAACGCTGCCGCGTCGGCCCCCATTCATCGCCAAGGAATCCACCATGACCTCCATCACAGCCACCCCCGCCGCCACGCCGGACTATGCCGCGATCAAGCAGCGCCAGCAGGCCACCTGGGCCAGCGGCGATTTCGCCATCGTCGGCACCACGCTGCAGATTGTCGGCGAGATGCTGGCCGAAGCGGCCGATGTTCGTGCCGGCGAGCGGGTGCTCGACGTGGCCGCCGGCAACGGCAACGCCACCCTGGCCGCGGCCCGCCGCTTTGCCGAGGTGACCTCGACCGACTACGTGCCGGCGCTGCTGGACAAGGGCCGGCGGCGCGCCGAGGCGGAAGGGCTGGACGTGAAGTTCGAGGTCGCGGACGCCGAGGCGCTGCCCTACGAGGCGGCCAGCTTCGACGTCGTGCTGTCGACCTTCGGCGTGATGTTCGCGCCCGACCAGGCCCGCGCAGCGCGGGAGCTGCTGCGCGTGGTGCGCCCCGGCGGGCGCATCGGCCTGGCGAACTGGACGCCGGACGGCCTCATCGGCCGGCTGTTCAAGATCGTCGGCGCCCACGTGCCGCCGCCCGCCGGGCTGCGGTCGCCGGCCCTCTGGGGCACCGAGCCGCACCTGACGGCGCTGTTCGGCCCGCAGGCCCGCGAGCTGCGCGTGGAGCGCAAGACCTTCCCGTTCCGCTACCGCTCGGCCGCGCACTTCGTGCAGGTGTTCCGGGACTGGTACGGCCCCACGCTGAAGGCCTTCGCCGCGCTCGACCCAGCCGGGCAAGCCTCGCTGGAGCGCGAGATCACGGCGCTGCTGAACGAGATGGACATCGGCGGCGGGCGCGGCCTGGTCGCGCCGAGCGAGTACGCGGAGGTGGTGATCACGGTGGCGTGATGCCGCCGATGGCAATCCCTATAACGCCAGGCCCGTCCCGTCGGAACAAAGGATGACGGGGCGGCGCTTGTCCTGCATCGTGCTGCCGGCAAACCCGGCAACCGGAAGGAGACGATGCAGACCATGAGCACACCCATCGCCGCGTCCCTGGCCCTGCTGTCCTTGCTGGGCACGGCAGGGGCCCAAGCCGCCCCCACGTACCTCAACGGCACGAACATCACCGTGTCGGTCGGCCCGGGCACCTCGCCCGGCAGCTTCAACAACACGTTCGCCAACGGCGCCACGATCGCCAAGGTGATCGACGCGCCGTCCGCCGCGGCAGAGGAGTTCCACACGCAGGCCACGCACATCTGGTTTACCGCCGACCAGGCGGGCGGCGGGCTGGAACTGCTGTTCGACTTCGGCACGGCCTACGACATCGGCACGCTGCACTTCTGGAACTACACGAGCGAGGACTACGACGTCGACCACATCGCCTTCTCGTTCTTCAACCAGGCCAACGCCCTCGTCGGCACGCTGGAGGTCACGCCGGCGCTGGGCAGCAGCCCCGGCATCCGCGCACAGGACATCCTGCTGGCCGCACCGCTGAACGTGCGCTACGTGACGGCGTTCGTGAGCGGCAGCAACCGCCAGGTCGACTTCCAGAACATCGGCTTCACCGCCGACGTCTCGGCCCCCATTCCCGAGCCCGGCACGGTGGGACTGATGGCGGCGGGCCTGCTGGGCCTGCTCAGCCACCGGCGCTGGCGCCGGGGCGCACACCGCTGACCGGCACGCCGCCCGGCGCCGCGTGAAAGCGCCGGCCCGGGCGCGCATCGCGCCAGCGCAGCAGCAGCCGAACCAGCAGCAGCAGCAGCGCGGCGGGCGCCAGCAGTTCGCGCAGGTCCAGCGCCACCGGCACCTGCCGCTCGAAGGCCGGGGCGGTGAGCGCGGCCGCCAGATCCTGCGCGCCACCGAGCCGGTGGAAGCGCAGCCCGTCTTCCGAGGCCAGCAGCCGCAGGTAGGGCTCGCGCAAGCCCGAGAGGTGCTCGGTGCCCGGCGTGGCGCCCACGGCGGCGGCGGGCCCGGCCGCATCGTCCGCCAAGGCCTCGCCGGCCACGCTGCCGCCCCGCCCGCGGCTGCGCGGATCGGCCTGCAGCACCTCGTCGGGGCCCCAGGTGCCCAGCGGACGGCCCCGCGCGTCGAGCTTGGGGATGGGCGAGGGCTGCGCCTGCCCCACGCCGACGATCAGGCCCGCCACCTCGCCGGGCGTGCCGTCGAGCCGGGGCCGGTGGCGGGGGTGCAGCGGCGGCGCCTCGTGGCCGTCGGTGACGAAGACCAGCGAAGGCCGCTCCGGCAGCTGGCGCACGATGCCCATGCCGCTGTGCAGGCCCTTGGCCACCTCGCTGCCGCCGATCCAGGCCATGCGGCCGTCCAGGTTGGCCAGCGTGGTCCGCAGTTCGCCCAGGTTCGCGCACACCTCCACCGGCGCCATCACGAGCAGCGAGCGGTACTCGGTGAACACGCCCCAGCCCACGCGCGAGCCGCAGGGCAGCGCGTTCAACGCCTGCCGCAGGGCCTGCTTCGCGAACGCGAGCCGCGCCACCGGCCGGCCGGCGGCGGACATGTCGGGCACGTTCATGCTCTGGGTGATGTCGAGCACGATCACGTGGTCGAAGCGCGCGCGCTCGACGGTGAGGCGCCACGGCAGGAAGCAGGCGGCCAGCGCCAGCGCCGCGGCCGCGAGCAGCGCCGCGTCGCGGTGGGCGCGCAGGCCGCGCAGGCCGCGTACCGCGAGCGCCTGCAGCCGGCCGGGCGGCCGTGCGGCGCTCACCGAGGACCTCCGCCCTGCCGGGCTGCGGTGTGAGCGCCTTCGGGCGGCCGTGCGGCGCTCACCGAGGACCTCCGCCCTGCCGGGCTGCGGTGTGAGCGCCTTCGGGCGGCCGTGCGGCGCTCATGGCAACCCCGGCGAATGCCCGCGCATGGTGGTCACCGCGCGCTCGCTCTCGGGCGCCGGCTCGCCGGCCTGCAGCTCTTCCTCCTCCGCGTCGGGCAGCAGGCGCTGCGCGCGCTCGAGGTTGTAGCGCGCGGGCCAGAAGCCCGGGTCGTGGCGCAGCACCTCCCGGTAGCCCTCCTTGGCCAGTTCGAGCAGCGCGATGGCCTGCCCCGGCTGCTGCGTGGCGCGCACGGCCATCGCCTGGCGCATCAGCAGGTTGGCGCTGTTGAAGCGCGCCGCCTGGCCGAGCGGGGTGTCGCCCTGCAGCGGGCGGTAGCGGTTGAGCGCGGCCTCGGCCGCGGTGCGCGAGGCCTGCTGCCCGGCCTGCAAGGCCTGGGCATAGGCCGCGGCAAACCGCAGCTCCGGCAGCGCGCCCTCGGGCAGCGAGGCCGCGCCCTGCGGCGGCGCCGCCCCCGCCGCCACCTCGGCGATCGCGGCGTTGCGCTGCGTGTCCCGCCACAGCAGGCTGCCGTCGAGCGCCGCGGCCACGGCCAGGCCCGCCGCCAGCAGCAGCACGGCACGGGTGCGCCGGCGCGTTGCCCAGGCGGGCTTCGTCACGTCCATCGGCGTATCTCCGCCAGGTCGGCCGCCAGCAGCAGCAGCACGGCCGCGAGCGCCGCCGCCAGCGCCCAGGGCGCGAGGCTGCGGCGCGGCACCACGTCCTCGTAGACGATGGGCAGGTTTTCCAGCCGGTTCACGTCCTCGATGGCCTTCTGCATCGCTTCGGGGTTGTCGGCCTCGTAGGCACGGTACGGCGTGCCGAGCGACTCGAAGAAGCGGTGCAGGAAGTATTCGGGCGCGACCTCGGCGTTCTCGGCCGCGGCCTCGGCGCCCGGCGGGGCGACGAGGCCGGTGCTCATCGCCGAGCGCAGGTAGATCCAGTACACCGCCACCCGGTGCTTGCGCACGAGTTGCGCGATGCGCTCGCGGATGGCCGCGTCGAGCCGGTCGCCGCCGTCGGACACCAGCATCACGATGCGCGAGCCGGTGTAGGCCCGTTCGTCGAAGAAGCCCAGCGCGCTCTCCAGCGCGAGCCCGATGTTGGTCTCCGACAGGCCCCGCCCCACGTTGCCCGCCGCGATCGCCGCCTGGATCGGCTCGGGCTTCTGCGTGAACTCCAGCACCCGCAGCGGCAGCGTGCTGAACAGCACCATGCCGAAGCGGTCCTCCGGCCGGCGGGCCGCGAAATCGGCCAGCAGCTGGCGCGCCACCTGGCCCTTCGACTCGCGGTTCTGGGAAGCGCGCAGGCGCGCGTAGTAGTCCAGCGCCTCGGGGCCGGTGCCGCGGATGCCGTTGCCGGCGCCCCGCGTGCCGGCGAAGCCCTGGTCCATGCTGCGGCTGCGGTCGAGCACCAGCACGATCTCGGCGCCGCGGCCCACGCGCTCCACGGTGTACTCGGGCCGGTAGGGGCCGGCCAGCGCGATCACCAGCGCCGCCAGCGCCATCACGGCCGCGGCGTGGAGCAGCAGGCCGATCGCGTCGGAGGGCCCGTCGCGCGGCAGGCTCGCGAGCCAGGTGTTGGCGAGCGATTCGCGGCGGCGCAGCAGCCACGGCAGCGCCGCCAGCGGCAGCAGCCACAGCCAGCCCGGCGCGTCGAAGTGCAGCGCCGTCATGCCGCGCCCCGCTCCGCGTCGCGGCAGCGGCGGCAGAAGGCGCGCAGCCAGGCGAGGTCGTCGTCCGCCGGGCTGCCGGCAAAGAACGCACGCCGCGAGCGCTCGAAGAACGCATGCAGCTCGGCGCGCAGCGCCGCATAGCGCGGGTGAGCGGCCACGAAGCCCTCGACGCCGGCCTCGAACAGCGTGCTGCCCGCGGTGGAGTTGAGCGCGCCGTGCACCCGGGCCCAGGCCAGGCGGTGCTGCGCGCCGTCGGGCTGCGAGGGCATCGACTGCAGCCATTGCCAGGCGGCGCCGAACGGCCGCCGCCGCCGCGCCCACCACGGAAAGCCGACATACACATGGAACAGGTAGGCCGCCAGCACGAGGCCGGCCGCGCCGTACAGCAGCAGCCGCAGCCGGGGCGCCGAGACGTCGATGGGCGGGGGCGGCACGTCGGGCTGCAGCTCGCCGAAGCCGCGGCGTGCAGGCGCCTCGGCCGCCACCAGCGGCGAAACGGCGACGGGCCACGCCTCGACCCGCAGCGTGGTGGCCGCGCCGCGGGCATCCTCGAAGCGCAGTTCGAAGCCCGGCATCTCCAGCACGCGCGGGGCGCGCGGCGACAGCAGCACCTGGTACTCCAGCCACAGCTCGCGCCCCTGGCGGAAGGCGACGCTGCGCAGCTCCAACGCGCTGCCCCGGCGCCCCGGCCTGGGCAGCGACGCCGCATCGAGCCTGACGCCGGCGGGCAGGTCGAGCGTGACCGTGCGCGCCACCGTGTCGCCGACCAGGTAACCGTAGGCGCGCGGCTCGTCGGCCTGCACCGTCTGCGCGGCGGCGGGCCCGGTGGCGAGCGCCATCGCGGCGAGCAGCAGGGCCGGGCGCGTCGTCATCGCCGTCCCGTCATGCGAGGAAGTGGCGGGTGACGGCCTCGGCCTCGAAGCCGCCCTCGATGACCAGCGGCGACAGGCGCCGCGACCGCAGCGCCTGCAGCAGCCGCTCGCGGTGCGCGGCACGCGCCGCCTGCCAGCGCGCGCGCAGCGCGGGGCGCCACCACACCAGGCGGCGGTGGCCGGTCTCCGGGTCGACCACCGGCAGCAGGCCGCGCCGGGCGGCGGGCCCGAATTCCAGCGGATCCCACAGCACCACCGGCACCACCTCGTGCGCGGCCAGGCTGTCGAGCACCTGCTCGACCAGCGCGGGCGGCAGGTGGAAGTCGGACACGAGGAAGACCAGCGAGCGCTGCCGCGAGAGGTGCTGCACGGCATCGAGCAGCCCGTGTGCGCTGCGGCCGGTGGGCGTGTACAGCCGCAGCGCCCGGGCGACGATGCCGCCCGCGCCGCGGCTGCGGGTCTGCGGCTGCAGCATCGCATCGCACACCACCGCCTCGCAGCCGACGAAGCCGAAGCTGTCGCCCGTGCGCCAGGCCGACCAGGCCAGGCTGTCGACGAAGTCGGCCACCACATCGAGCTTGCGGCGCGTGCCCTCGAAGCCCATGGAGGCCGACAGGTCGACCACCATCGCCACCGGCACCGCCATGCGCTGCGCATGCACCCGCACCCGCCAGCCGCCGAACGGGTCACGCAGGCTGGCGTGCAGGTCGAGCCGGCGCGGATCGGGCGCATCGAGCAACGAGGCATGGCCGCGGAATTCGAAGCCGCTGTCGCCGCGCGTGCTGCGGTGGTGGCCGGGGAAGTGCCCGCGCACCGGCCCGCCGACGCGGTAGTGGATCTCCTCGATCATGGCGCCGCCACCGCGCCCAGGATGCCGGCCATCAGCGGCGCGGCGATCTCGCCGCGCCGCATCTCGTACACCGGCTGGAAGCACAGGCGGTGCGCCAGCGTGTCGACGAACACCGACTGCACGTCCTCGGGCGTTGCGTAGCCGCGCCCGTCCAGCCAGGCGGCCACGCGCGTCGCGCGCATCAGCATGCTCATGCCGCGCGGGCTGGCGCCGGCCAGCATGAGCCGCGCGGTGTCGAGGTCCGACAGGCGCACGCCGTACTCCGCCGGCACCGCCGTGGCGCGCCACAGCGCGAGTGCGTAGTCCTGCAGCGCGGGCGAGGCCTGCACGTGGTGCTGGATCGCCTCGGCCACGTCGTTCAGCTCGGCATGCGGGACCATGCCGCTGCGCAGCCCGCCGACGAGGCGGTCGGTGTCGTGGAAGCGGGGATCGAACATCAGCTGGCGGCGGTCGTCGTCGGTCGCCGGTGCGTCGATCGTCACCTCCATCATGAAGCGGTCGCGCGCGGCGGAGGAGATCTCGAAGGTCTCCTCCCGCTCCACGCGGTTCCGGTCGGCGAACACCAGCAGGTGCGGGAAGCGCACCTCGCGGTTGAAGGCCGAGACGCTGCGCTCGGCCATCACGCGCAGCAGCAGCGAGTGCACCTGCGGCCGGGCGCGGTTGATCTCGTTGAAGAAGAAGATCGCCAGGTGCTCGCCGTGCTCGATCAGCGGCCCCGGGTCCACCGCCGGCCGCCCGTCGGCGCCGATGTAGGTGTAGTAGACGAGGTCGTTGGGCATCAGGTCGATCGTGCCCTCGGTGCGCGCGAAGGCGCCGCCCAGCACCCGCGCGAAGGCGCGCAGCAGCGTGGTCTTGCCCACGCCCACGTCGCCTTGCAGCAGCACGTGGCCGCGGGCGAACACCGCGGTGCTGACGGCCCGGATCACCCGCCGCTGGCCGATCACGGCCTGCGCCACCTCGGCCTCCAGCGCCAGTGCACGCTGGCGCCAATCGTTCAGCAACGCGTCGTCTCGCTCCAATTGCAGGCTCCCGGGCCGCTCGGGCGGCCTCTGCCGGCCGGCCGCACCGCGCCCGATGCGCGGCACACACTGTCACGCCCGTGGCACAGGCGCGGCAGCGGCGGTCGACGCGTGGAATGGGAGCAAGAGCTGCGCCTTCCGGGCAAACCCGCGGGCGGCCGACGCTTGCGACGACCCAGGCAGACGAAACAACCGGATGGCTGACAGCCATGCACATACATTACTGCGCGACGCGGCGATATCAGCTTCGATGGACCGAGATCCCAGATGTCACGCCAATACAAAACGCTCCTCCTGGCCGCGATGGTCTTGGCCGGCGGGGTCGGGGTGCTGTTGATAGCGCCGTTTCACAGCGCAGAGGCACCAGGGCGGGCTGGAACAGCCCATAGCAGGGTTGCGGTGCCTGCTGGTCCGCCATCCGATCCCCCCGCCGCAGCGACACCAAACCAGCCGGCACAGGCCCCGTCAGAGGCCATCGGGGACATGCCAGCCCACCCGATGCTCAAGGCGTTCTATGAAACGAAATCCGGCAGGGCGTTTGTTCAATACGCCATGCAGCATCCAGAACGGGGGGGCATGTTCTATTCACGCGCCTTTCTAAGGCAGTGCGGACTTGTCCGTGCGCAGGACGATCAACTGCAACATCTGCAGGCCGCAACGGAGCAAGAACACGACGGTCATACGCATCGCCGCCGAGTGGAAGCTTTGCGGTTCCTGAGGGACAAGTGCACTGACTTTACCTCTGCAGAATTGAGCGGCGCCGACTTCCCCGCCACCCTGGTTGACCAAGACAGTTTGGAGGCCTCCTCTGCCAGCTTCTATAAGGAGACGCAGAATAAAAACATCGAAGCTGCTCGCCTCGCAATAAAGTCGATCCTGGGTCTCGCCGATCCGGTCCAACTGGACCAGATAGGCGTTCGGATCCTTACCCCGGGCCTCCAATCGACCAAGACGTTTCATTTCGACGGCCATCAGTATCCGGTTGCGTCGGAGGTGGTGCATACGGCTGCATACTTATTGCCTTGCGAGCTCGGGCTGGCCTGTTCGCTCGAAAATGACTTGGCACTGGCGCTCCAATGTGCCACCGGCCAGACTTGTTTTCAAACCCGCCAAGACCGTGCATTGGCAGAAATGGCCAGCGGGAGCGAAGACACTTATGAGAATGCGAAGCGGCTGTCAAAGCAGATGGCAAACGCCATTCGCTCCGGCAACGTCGACGCCTTTATTCCGGCAGCGAAATGATCTCCGGCTCGTGATGTCTGGATCCAGCTGCGGGGCATGGCAGCTTTCATCCCTTCGAAGATGCCTTGAGCCGCAAATCGGCGAATGCGGCTCACACCATGAGCCGCAAACGCTGCACGAACGGCGCCGCCTCGGCCCCTGCCCTCACTTCCCGAAGCTGTACCTCACCCCCGCCCACACCGTGCGCGGCGCGCCCGGGGCGTAGAAGGTGGAGTGCTGCAGCGGCCGCTCGCCTTCGGCATTGGCCGGGAAGGGCCGCGCCTGGAAGTTGCCGTTGGCGTCGAAGCCCGTGGCGCCAAGCTGCGCGGCCGTGGCGTACTGGCGGTCGAACACGTTGTTGACCTGCACGAAGAAGCGCCAGCTCGCGTTGGGCTCGTAGTCGGCGCTCAGGTTCAGCACCGCGTAGCCGCCGCTGCGGCCCTTGCCGAGGTAGTAGGTGCCGTCGGGCTCGTGCTCGCCGTTCTCGTTGCCGCGTGCGATGGAGCCGCCCACCGCAGTGACGTCCGCGCCCAGCGACCAGCCGCCGCCCACGCGCCAGTCGGCGAAGAGCTTGAGCATGTGGCGCGGGATCAGCGGGATGCGGTCGCCCGAACGGATGTTGATCGTGCCCTCGGTGCCCGGGTTGCCTTCCTCGGCCTCCTCGTTGCTGCTGTTGCTGGAGCCGTCGACCACCTCGGCGCTGCGGTAGGTGGCGTCGAGGTAGGTGTAGTTGACGCCCAGCGTCAGGTCGCGCGAGAAGGCGAAGTTCAGCCCGGCCTCCAGGCCCTGGCGGCGTGTCTTGCCGAAGTTCTTGAAGTAGCCGAAGCCGGCCTGGTCGTCGGCGACGAAGAGGATGTCGTTCTTGTTGTCGGCCCGGAAGACGCCGACGTTCCAGCCGTAGCGCCCCGGCACGCCGCCGCGCAGCCCGGCTTCCAGCGTGCTGGTGACGACCTGCTTGAGCGGCGGGTCGCCCGCCATCGAGTTCGGCAGCTTGCAGGGGTTGGCCGGGTCGGCGCAGCCCAGCTCGATCGCCGACGGCGCGCGGCTGCCCTGGTTGAAACCCACGTAGGCGTTGAGCGCATCGGTCGGCGAGAAGGTCAGCCCCACCGCCGGGTTGAAGCGCTTGAAGGTGTGGCGCCCGTCGAGCGATCCGGGGCCGCCGCCCGGCAGGATCGCGTCGCTGCTGCGGATCGTCGTGCGGTTGTAGCGTCCGGCGAGCGTCAGGTGGGTGCGGCGCGACAGCGCCAGCGTGTCGCTTGCGAACAGGCTCCAGGTGCGGGTGCGGGCCGAGAGGTCGACCCGGGTGTCGTAGGGCTCGCCATCCTCGTTGCCGCCGGTCACGCCGTCGCCGAACGCGCCGACACCGACCACGCCGCGGTCGGGCGTCAGGTAGCCCAGCTCGGAGCCCTGCAGGAAATGCACGCGGCTCCAGTCCATCGCCGCGCCCAGCGCGAGCTGGTTGCGCAGGCCGCCGAGCTGGCCGTCCCAGTTGAGCTGGCCCGACAGGCCCCAGTTGCGCTGCGTGGTGCGCGTGGTGTTGAGCAGGCCGTTGCACTTCTCGGCCGGCTCGTCGACGAGCAGCGCGTTGGCGATGCAGCGCCACTTCGGGAACGGGGTGTTGGCCGGGCTCTCGCCGCTGGTCGGGAAGCCGGTGTACCCCGCTTCGGCCAGCGCCTCCTGCTCCTCGTCGCCGGGCTGGTAGAGCGACTCGGTGAGCGAGTCGTCGTTCAGGTCGCCGTTGAGCGTGTGGGTGCGCACCCGGCGCCAGTAGGCGTTGCCCGACAGCGAGAAGCCGTTGCCGAGCTGGTGCGTGGCCGCCAGGTTCAGCAGCATCGCGCGGTTGTGCGTCTCGTCGGGCTTGGTGTAGATGCTGCTGTAGTCCCTGTCGAGCAGGCGTTGCTCCTGCAGGCCGTTGCCGGTGAGGTCGTTGTCGGCCACCGCGGCGCTGATCGCGATGCGCGTGTCGGCCGAGCGGAAGCCGAGCTTGCCGAAGAGCTGCCTCACGTCGCTGGGCGAGGCGTCGCGCCAGCCGTCCTCGCGGAAGCGGTTGCCGGTGACGTACCAGTCGAGCCCCGTCGCGCCCTGGTTGCCGCCGGTCTCGAAGGTGAGCTGCCGGCGCTGGTGCGAGCCGACGAGGAACTCCACCGACGTGCCCGGGTGGCTGATGCCGTCCTTGGTCTGCACCGACAGCGCGCCGCCGAGCGTGTTGAGGCCGAACAGCGGGTTGCTGCCCGGCATCAGCGTGATCGACGAGATCGCCGCGCGGGGGATGAGGTCCCAGCTCACCACGTCGCCGAACGGCTGGTTGACGCGCACGCCGTCGACGTACACCGACAGGCCCTGGCCGGTGCCGAGCAGCGGCGAGGCGGTGAAGCCGCGGAAGTTGACGTCGGCCTGGAAGGGGTTGTTCTGGATCTCGTTGACGTGCACGCCGCCCAGCGTGCGGTTCATGTAGTTGGTGAGGTCGGGGGCATGGCGGCGATCCATGTCGGCCGCGCGGCCGGTCTGCACGTTGGCCGGCACCTCGTCGCGCGGCACGCCCAGGCCCGGCAGCGGCGTGACGCCGATCACCGTGACCTGGCCGGCGGAGGGTGCATCGGCGGCCTGCGCCTGCGCCCAGGCCGGGGCACAGGCCGCGGCGGCGGCCAGCGCCAGCAGGGTGGGCCAGCCAGGCCGCTGCGCGGCGCTTCGGGTCGTCGTCATGGGGTCTCCTCGCGTGGTGTTGTCGAACGGCTCGCGCGTCGCGCGCGCATGGCCGCATGCTGACAAGGCCGCCCGGCGGACGACAGGGAAAACTTCCCGGCGGGGATGAGGACTGACCCCGATCCTGTGCCACCGCCCATGGCATTCATTGCCATTTCCTGCCACCCGTGCTGGCTTGACGGGCGGATATGACGTCTCTGGAGTCTGCGATGCAAAGCATGAACATTTCCCTGCCCGACCCGCTGAAGCAGTTCGTCGACGGGCAGATTGCGCAAGGCCGCTACAGCAGCGTCAGCGAATACATTCGTGAACTCATCCGGGCCGACGAAAAGCGCAAAGCCGAGGAGGAACTGGAAACCAAGCTGCTGGAGGGGCTGCAGAGCCCCAAGTCTGCGCTGACGGCCGCGGAATGGAGTTCCATCCGCAAGGAAGCGCTCTCCAGGATCGCCACGCCCAGATCCAGGCGCTGATGCCCACACTTCATCAACACGACGCCGCAAGGCGCGATCTGGTGGAGCACTTCGTCTACCTGGCGGAACACGCCAGCGTGGAGACGGCCGGACGCTTCTTGCACCACGCGGAGTCCACGTTTGATCACCTGGCCCGGCAGCCGGGTATCGGCTCGCCGATGCGCCTGCGACACCTAGAGCCGTCCTAAACCGCCGCCGGCAGCCCGATGACCCCGTGCAGCAGCGCCAGGTGCGCCAGCGCCGCGCTGGTGTGCACGCCCAGCTTGTCCTTGATCACCGTCTGGTGGTTGGCCACGGTCTTCGGGCTCAGCTTGAGCGCCTGCGCGCATTCGCTCGACGAGCGGCCCTCGGCCAGCAGCCGGAAGATCTCGAACTCGCGCGGGCTCAGGGCCGAGAGCGCATCGTCGCCGGCGGCGCCGGCCGCCGGCTCCAGCAGCGAGGCGGGCAGCTCCGGCCCCAGGTAACGGCGGCCGGCGGCCAGCGCCCGCACGGCGTCGACCAGGCTCTCCGGCGGGCTGGCCTTGGTGAGGAAGCCGCGGGCGCCGGCCTCGAAGGCCTGCCGCACCAGCGAGGCGCTGTCGTGCATGCTGAAGACCAGCACCCGGGCCCGCGGGTCGCGGCGCATCACGCGGCGGATCAGCTCCAGCCCGCCGCCGGGCATCGACAGGTCGGTCACCAGCACGTCGGGCATCTGCGCCTGGTGCAGGGCGTAGGCCTCGTCGCCGCTGGCGGCCTCGCCCACCACGCGCAGGTCGGCCTCCATGCCGAGCAGGCGCTGGTAGCCGCTGCGCACCACCGGGTGGTCGTCGGCGAGCAGCACGCGGATCATGCGGCCGCCTTCATCGCCGACGCCGCCGCCGTGGCGGCCGCACCCAGCGCCGTGCACGGCAGGGCCAGGCGCATCGCGCAGCCCGCGCCGGGCGCGCTCACCACCTGCAGCGTGCCGCCCACGGCCGCGGCCCGCTCGACGCAGCCCAGCAGCCCGAGCCCCCGCGTGGCCGCCTGCGGGTCCATGCCGACGCCGTCGTCGCACACCGCCAGCTGCAGGCCCTGGGCGGCATCGAGCCGCAGCAGCACACGCACCGCCCGCGCCTGCGCATGCCGCTGCACATTGGTCAGCGACTCCTGCACCACGCGGTAGACGGTGATGTTGACGAGGTCGGGCAGCGGTGCGTCCAGCCCGTCCTGCTCGAAGCTGCAGGCCACGCCGGTGCGCCGCGACCAGGCCTCGCACAGCGTCTGCACCGCCGCCACCAGCCCGAGTGCGTCGAGGTCGGCGGGGCGCAGCCGGCGCAGCAGCTCGCGCACCTGCTGGTAGAGCGTCTGCGCCGCCAGGTCGGCCCGGGCCGCCGCGGCGAGCAGCACGGTGTCGCCGGCCGGCGCGCAGCGGCGCAGGCAGGCGGTCTCGACGCGGATGGCGCTGCAGCCCTGGCCCAGCTCGTCGTGCAGCTCGCGCGCCAGCGCCAGCCGCTCGCGCTCCTGCACGCCGATGAGCTGTTGCGCCAGCTCGCGGTTGTGCGCGAGCAGCGCAGCGGCGTGCGCCTCGGCCGCGCGGCGCCGGCCCAGCTCGACCCGCACCTCGCCCATGCGGCGCCACGCATACCAGGCCAGCCCGACGGCGAGCACCAGCGCCGTCAACGGCAGCTCGTCGACCTGCCAGCGCTCGTAGCGGCCGAACCAGCGCACCATGCGCTCGTGCAGGTCGATGCGCACGGAGACCACGTAACACGCCGCGGCGGCCAGCAGCACGCGCAGCAGGTCGCCACGCCAGCGCGGCGACGGCGGAAGTGGGACGGGGTCAGCCACCGGTGCTCTCCCTGGCGACGCCGAGACGCTCGGCATTGAGGCGCTCCTGCGCGTGCAGCGCCCGGCACGCGGCTGCATAGTCGGCCGGGCCGAGGTAGTCGACGTCCTGGTCGTACTTCGCGATCTCCTGCACGAAGCGCGGATCGAACAGTGCCTTGCGGAAGGCCTGGTGCAGCACCTCGACCACCGACGAGGCCATGCCCCGCGGCCCGACCAGGCCGTAGGGCGACTGCGCGACGATGTCGAAGCCCAGGTCGCGCAGCGTCGGCACCTCCGGCCAGCGCCGCGAGCGATGCGCCGCGAAGGTGGCCAGCAGCCGCAACCGGCCGGTATCGACCGCCGGCCCGAAGCCCGTGGAGTTGACGCCGGCCATCACCTGCCCTGCGGAGATCGCGTTGAGCTGCTCGCCCGTGCCCTTGTAGGGCACGTGGATGTAGCGCATGCCGCGGGCGGTGAACAGCGTCTCCAGCACGACGTGCGGCGTGGTGCCGACGCCGTTGGTCGCGATCGACAGCTCGCCGGGGTGCGCCCGCGCGTAGGCGAACAGGTCGTCGAGCGACATGAACGGGCTGCCCGCCGCCACCAGCACGCCGAAGGTCACGCCCGAGACCTGCAGGATCGGCGTGGTGTCGCGCACCGGGTCCCACAGCACCTTCTGCGTGTGGGCGATGCGGAACACCGGAAAGGGCATCTGCGCGATGGTGTAGCCGTCGGGCGCGGCGCTCTGCAGGATGGGCATCACCAGCGTGCCGCCGCCGCCGCCGCGGTTCTCGGTGACCACCGGCTGGCCGAGGTGGTGCGAGGCCAGCTCGGCCAGCAGCCGCAGCGCGATGTCGGTCGCGCCGCCCGCGGCCCAGGGCACCCACAGCGTGACGGGCCGCGTCGGAAACGCCGGGCCGGCTGCCCGCACCGCCGACATCGCCGCGCCGCCGGCCGCCCAGGCCGCCGTCCCCGCGAGGAGCTGCCTTCGCGTGACCATCTCAGCGGCTCCCCGCCAGGCCAGGACCCAGCGGCCACCGCGGATCCGGCTTCGCCGGTCCGCTGGTGGCACCCCCTCGAGAGGGAGTGCCGAAGGCGCAACGGGGGTGGTTCATCATCCCCGCTTGGCCAGGCCGCCAAAGCCGCGCTGCGGGTCGTAGCCCCAGCAAGCGACGACGAAGAACACCACCAGGCAGCCCACCACCACGTAGGGCGCGAGGCCCGGGTCCTTGCCGTAGAGCGCGAAGCGGATCCACTCGATGGCATGGGTGAAGGGGTTGACGCGGGCGAGCTGGTAGACCCATTCGGCGCCCGACTCCTGCAGCTTCCACAGCGGGTACAGCGCGGTGGACATGAAGTACATCGGGAAGATGACGAAGTTCATCGTGCCGGCGAAGTTCTCCAGCTGCCGGATGTGCACCGACAGCAGCAGCCCCAGCGCGCCCAGCATCAGCGCACCGCACAGCAGCGCGAGCAGCGCATGCAGGCCCGCCCACGACAGCACCGGCAGCGTGGTGCCGACCAGCGCCGCGACGGCCACGAAGGCCAGCGCCTGCAGCACCGACAGCAGCGCCGTCGCGCACAGCTTGGAGAACAGCAGCCACGGCCGAGGCAGCGGCGCGGTCAGCAGCAGCCGCATCAGGCCCATCTCGCGGTCGTACACCATCGCCAGCGACGACTGCATGCCGTTGAACAGCAGCACCATGCCCACCAGCCCCGGCGCGATGTAGACGTCGTAGGGGATGTAGGTGTCGTAGGGCTCGACGATGGCCACGCCGAACACGTTGCGGAAGCCCGCGGCGAACACCGCCAGCCACAGCAGCGGCCGCACCAGCGCCGACACCAGCCGGCCGGTCTGCTGCGAGAACTTGAACAGCTCGCGCAGCACGATGGCCTGCAGCGCCTGCAGCGCGTGGGCGGGGCCGCTGCGGGCGCCGGTGGCGGCGGGCGCGCCGGCGGCGCCCAGCCCGCCCGGCGGGCGCTCGGCGAGGTCGCGGGCGGGGCGGCGGTCGTCGCTCATCGCGCGGCCTTGCACAGCTTCTCGGGCCCGTCGGCGCCGAGGGTGTCGAGCGTGTTGGTGGGATGCAGCAGCCCCTCCACCGGCGCCTGCGCCACCACGCCCTGGCCGTCGGTCAGCAGCAGCGTCTGGCGCAGCTGCCCGTCCCACGGCCGAAAGCCGAGCGGGGTGCCCTTGGAGCCGTCGAGCGAGAGCCCGGGCAGCGCCTGCGTCCAGGCCGCCGCCGCCACGGCCTTGCCCGGCGGCGCGGAGGTCGCCAGCGCCACCAGCGCCTTGCCGGCCATCCACGCCGCCCAGTCGTTCGCGGTCATCGGGCGCTTGGCCGCCTTGGCGAAGCGCCGGGCGACCTGCGGCGCACCGTAGCGCTCGAACTGGGCGTGCCAGCCCAGCGCGACCAGCCCTGCATCGCCCACCACCGGCCGCGGCAGCACGGTGCGGTACGGCAGCGTGCGGGCGAATTCGCCGTCGCTGTCGACCACCCACACCACGTCGTAGGTGCTGCCGGCGGTCAGCAGCAGCGGGTTGGCGAGGTCGCGCTCGCGCGGATCGGCCGAGAGCTTGTACGGCTTGTTCGCCACCAGCTGCAGCCCGTAGCGCTTGAGCGATGCCTGCGCGGCGGCCGCCCGCGCCTGGTCGGCCGCGCCCTGCCCCGCGAGCAGCAACACCTTGCTCCATTTGCGCGACACCAGCAGCTGCGCCAGCGCATCGGTGCGCATGCGCTCGCTCGGCAGCAGGTGGTACAGGCGGGCGCGGCAGTCCTGCTGGCGCAGCCGGTCGTCGGCCGCGCCGATGTTGAGCACCGGCAGCTTCACCGCATCGGCCACCGCCAGCGTCCACGCGGCGGACAGGTCGGTGAGCAGCACGGCGGCGCCCGCCTGCTCCGCCTTCTGGGCGGCGGCGCGGGCGGCCTCGAGCGACGCGGCCTCGGCGGTGTCGAGCGCCACCTCGTGGCCGGCCGCGTCCAGCTCGAAGCGGCCCTCCTCCAGCGCCACGCCCACGCCGTCGGAGGCGGGGCCGGTGGGGTGGCCCAGGTAGGCCCGCTCGACGCGGCTGCGCTCCAGGCGCGGGTCGTCCTGCGGCGCGATCAGCGTGGCCTTGAGCGTGGCGGCGGCTGCCAGCCCCGGCACGGCGGCCGCCGCCAGCAGCGCCGCCAGGCACGCCGCGCGCCTCGGTGGCCGTGCTCCGGTCATTCGACGATCACCAGCCCGTAGGGCACGCGGCCCACCGGGATGCTCTTGAGCGCCTTGGCGCCGGCCACGTCGACGACGGTGACGTCGTCGCTCAGCCCGTTGACGACGTAGAGCCGCTGCTCGGCCTTGTCGAGCGTGACGTTCCAGGCCCGCTTGCCGACCAGCACGAGTTGCGTCACCTTGCGCGACGCCACGTCGACGAACGCGACGTGGTTGGCGCGGCCGAGCGCGACGAAGGCGCGCTTGCCGTCGCGCGTCAGCTGGATGCCGACGGGCGTGATGTCCTCGGTGCGCGCGCCCTTGACCTCGAACTTCAGCGTGCCCACGACGCTGTGGTCGACGGTGGAGACGATGCTGACGGTGGCGTCCAGCTCGTTGGTGACCCACAGCTCCTTGCCGTCGGGCGTGAAGGCCATGCGGCGCGGCCGCTTGCCGGCCTTGATGTTCTTCACCACCTTGGCGCTGGCCACGTCGATCACGTGCACGAGGTTGGCGACCTCGGAGGTGACGTAGAGCGTCTTGCCGTCCGCGCTGACCTTGACGCCCTCCGGCTCGCCGCCGACCTTGACCGACTGCAGCACCTTGCCGGTCGCGAAGTCGATGAAGCTGGCCTCGCCGTCGTCCTCGTTGGAGACGTAGATCGTCTTGCCGTCGGGCGAGAGGTCGAAGGCCTCCGGCTCGTCGCTCAGCGGGATGCGGCGCAGCGACTTGTTAGTCGCCGGGTCGATCAGGTCGGCCGCGTTGCTGTCGGTGCAGGCCACCAGCAGCTTGCGGTCGGGCGTGAGCTGCAGGTGCCGCCCGCGCTTGCAGGTGGGCACCGTGCCCTTGACGGCGAGCGTGCCGAGGTCGATCAGCGTGAGCGCGTCGTCCTTCTCGCTCGACACGTAGGCCGTGCCGTTGGCGAAGGCGCCGCCGCAGGCGGCCAGGAGGGCCAGCGCGGCCAGTCGGGTGGGAAAGTGCATGGGCGTGTCTCCATCGTTGTCATGCCGTGCGCCGGATGAAGCCGGCTTCGAGCGTCGCTTCTCCGAGCGACTGGGCGACCGCCGCCGGCGTGCCGTCGGCGATCAGGGAACCCTTGTGCAGCACCAGCACGCGGTCGGCGGCCTCGGCCTCCTCGACCCAATGCGTGGCCCACAGCACGCAGGTGCCGCGTTCGCGCACGTCGGTGCGCAGCGCGGCCAGCAGGTCGCGGCGCGACTTCGGGTCGAGCCCGACGGTCGCTTCGTCCATCAGCAGCACCGCAGGCTGGTGCAGGCCGGCCCGCACCAGTTCGACCTTGCGGCGGTTGCCGCCCGACAGCTCGCGCACCTTGCGGTCGAGGTCCGGCTCCAGGTTGAGCCGCGCGCAGCCGGCCTCGATGCGCTGCAGCGCCAGGCGCCGCGGCAGGCCGTGCAGGTCGGCCTGGAACAGCAGGTTGCGGCGGATGCTCAGGTCGAGGTCGAGCGAGACCTGCTGGAACACCACGCCGATGTGCCGCAGCGCCGCCGTCGCGGCATGGCGCAGCGAATGGCCGGCCACTTCGGCCTCGCCCTCGTCGGCGGCGAACAGGCCGGTGAGCACCTGGAACAGCGTCGACTTGCCCGCACCGTTGGGCCCCAGCAGCGCGACGAATTGGCCGGCGTGCAATTGCATCGACAGCGATTGCAATGCCGTGTGCTTGCCGTAGCGCTTGGTGAGGCCGTGGGTTCGGAGCATTGGATGGGGGTCTCTCGGTGCATCGTGGCCTGCAACTTCCGCGCCCTGGGCACGGTGCCCGGCCCGCAGAGGGAAGACCTCCCTGCATGAGCAGGGCGCCTGCGCTCATCCTGCAACACTCTGCGCCAAAAAAAGGATCGCGACTGTCGCGAATCGCATCGACGGACACCCAGGTCGCCATGCCATCCGGGCATCGCCAGCGCTCTGCAACTCCCCGTGCTTTCCCTGATGTTGCCCGCCGCGACCGAATTGAATTAGCCGCCACCGGCGGCAATGCAAGGACCAATTAACAGGGTTTCACCTGATGGCCCGCACCCTCCTGCGGCGTTGCCAGGAAAAGTGGCTCGCGGGCCGCACGCCGGCCGCCGCCGGCCGGCATCGATGGGCATGGTTGTTGCGGTCAGCGCTGTCTGCGTATCAGCACCGAAGGGCCTCGGTGGCGGACCTTCGCACAAACACAGACCACCTCCAGAGAAGGAGACATCGATGAAGCTTTCCCGGCAATCAAGCGTATGCCTTGCGCGTCGCTTGGGGCTCGCGCTGTTGGCTCTCCCGGCCTTGGCCTTTGCCAACGCCGACGTGGAGAAGAACATCGCCAACTCCAAGAACTGGGCGATGCAGGCGGGTGACATGTTCAACCAGCGCTACAGCAAGTTGAACCAGATCAACAAGGGCAACGTCGGCAAGATGCAGGTCGCGTGGACCTTCTCCACCGGCGTGCTGCGCGGCCACGAAGGCTCGCCGCTGGTGATCGACGGCACGATGTACCTGCACACGCCGTTCCCCAACAAGGTCTTCGCGCTCGACCTCGAGACGCAGAAGATCAAGTGGAAGTACGAGCCCAAGCAGGATCCGGCCGTGATCCCGCAGATGTGCTGCGACACCGTGAACCGCGGCCTGGCCTACGCCGAGGGCAAGATCATCCTGCAGCAGGCCGACTCGATGCTGGTGGCCCTGGACGCGAACACCGGCAAGCTGCTGTGGAGCACCAAGAACGGCGATCCGAAGCTGGGCGCGGTGAACACCAACGCGCCGCACATCTTCAAGGACAAGGTCATCACCGGCATCTCGGGCGGCGAGTGGGGCGTGCGCGGCTTCATCGCGGCGTACAACCTCGCGGACGGCAAGCTGGCCTGGAAGGGCTACAGCGTGGGCCCCGACGCCGAGATGCTGATGGACCCCGAGAAGACCATGACCTGGACCGACGGCAAGATGGCGCCGGTGGGCAAGGATTCGTCGCTCAAGACCTGGCAGGGCGACCAGTGGAAGATCGGCGGCGGCACCACCTGGGGCTGGTTCAGCTACGACAAGGCCACCAACCTGATGTACTACGGGACCGGCAACCCGTCGACGTGGAACCCGTCGCAGCGCCCGGGCGACAACAAGTGGTCGATGACCATCTTCGCGCGTGACCTGGACACCGGCATGGCCAAGTGGGTCTACCAGATGACCCCGTTCGACGAATGGGACTTCGACGGCGTCAACGAGATGATCCTCGCGGACATCGACGTCAAGGGCAAGCCGACGAAGGCGCTGGTGCACTTCGACCGCAACGGCTTCGCCTACACGATGGACCGGGTGACCGGCGCGCTGCTGGTGGCCGAGAAGTACGACCCGCAGGTGAACTGGGCCACGCACGTCGACATGAAGACGGGCCGCCCGCAGGTGGTGTCGAAGTACTCGACCGCGCAGAACGGGCCCGACGTCAACACCAAGGGCATCTGCCCGGCGGCGCTCGGCTCGAAGGACCAGCAGCCCGCCTCGTACGACCCCGAGACCAAGCTCTTCTACGTGCCGACCAACCACGTCTGCATGGACTACGAGCCGTTCAAGGTCGAGTACACGGCCGGCCAGCCGTACGTGGGGGCGACGCTGTCGATGTACCCCGCGCCGGGCAGCCACGGCGGCATGGGCAACTTCATCACCTGGAACGCCGGCACCGGCAAGATCGTGCAGAGCAAGCCCGAGAAATTCTCGGTGTGGAGCGGCTCGCTCAACACCGCGGGCGGCCTGTCCTGCTACGGCACGCTGGAGGGCTACCTGAAGTGCGTCGACAAGAACGACATCAAGAAGGAGTTGTTCAAGTTCAAGACGCCCTCCGGGATCATCGGCAACGTGTTCTCGTATGAGTTCAAGGGCAAGCAGTACATCGGGGTGTTCTCGGGCATTGGCGGCTGGGCCGGCATCGGCATGGCGGCAGGCCTCGAGAAGGACCAGGATGGCCTGGGCGCCGTGGGCGGCTACCGGGAACTGTCCCAGTACACCGAACTGGGCGGATCGCTGACAGTGTTCGCGCTGCCCAACTGATCGATCGACAGCGACTGCGGAAGTTTGAATGGGTGGGGGGGCCGGTATCCGCCGGGCCAACGGCGGGTCCGCCCCTCTTTTTTTCTCCGGATCCTAGGGATGGAAAAGACATGAAGTTGAAGTTGAAGCAGCTGCTGGCCCTGGTGGCGTGCGCGGGCGGCACGGTGGTCGGCGCGGCGCAGGACAAGCTCTACACGGTGGTCGACGGCACGAAGGTCGACGCGAAGACGATGGACGGCTTCCGGGCCTGGCGCGCCGCCGCCTGCGACCGCTGCCACGGCGCGAACCAGGAAGGCATGGTCGGGCCCTCGCTGATCGCCAGCCTGAAGACGCTCAGCAAGGACGAGTTCGTGAAGACCGTGCGCGACGGCCGGCTCGACAAGGGCATGCAGAGCTTCGGCAACAACGAGATGGTCATGAAGAACATCGACAACCTGTACGCCTACCTCAAGGGCCGCTCCGACGGCGCCATCACGCAGGCCAAGGTCTCCCCCCTTCCCTGAGGACACCCCGCATGACCCACCGCACACCCGTGCTGCGCCCGGCCCTGGCCGCGCTCGTGATGGCGGTGCTCGGCTCGGCGGCCTGCGCGCAGCAGGCCCCGGCGGGCGCCGCCGAGGCGCCCGCGCCGCGCAAGGCGCTGCGCGTGTGCCAGGACCCGAACAACCTGCCCTTCTCCAACACGAAGGGCGAAGGCATCGAGAACCGCATCGCGGAGCTGTTCGGCCGCTCGCTCGGGCTGCCGGTCACCTACTACTCGTTCCCCAACCGCATGGCCTTCATCCGCAACACGCTGCGCATGAAGGTGCCGGGGCAGGATTACCCCTGCGACATCGTGATGGGCGTGCCGGTCGGCTTCGACCAGGGCGTCTCCATCACGAAGCCGTACTACCGCTCCACCTACGCGCTGGTGCTGCCGCGCGGCAAGGGGCTCGACGCCGTGCAGACCGCGGACGACTTCCTCAAGCTGCCGCCCGAGCGGCTGAAGTCGCTGCGCATCGGCATCTACGACCGTTCGCCCGCCACCGAGTGGCTGAAGAAGCACGGCCTGATCGACCAGGGCGTGCCCTACAAGATGATGAACGCCGACCCGGCGCAGTACCCGGGCGAGATCATCGAGAAGGAGCTGGCCGCCGGGGCCATCGACGCGGCCATCGTCTGGGGCCCCATCGCCGGCTACTACGCGCAGCGCGTGCGCCAGCCCGCGCTCGCGGTGCTGCCGCTGGCCTCCGAGGACGGCGTGCAGTTCGACTACGAGATGGCCATGGGCGTGCGCTACGGCGAACGCGAATGGAAGCAGCAGATCGAAGGGCTCATCGCCGCCAAGCAGGCCGACATCCAGGCCATCCTGAAGGAGTTCGGTGTTCCGCTGCTCGATCCCGCCCCGGGCGACCGGCGCAACTGAGCGCCCGCGCGCCCCGCTCGCGGCCGCCCGCCGGCGTGCCGGGATGCTGGCCTGCGCGCTGGCGCTGCTGCCGGCCGCGGCACCGGCCTCCACGCTCGACCGGGCCGGGCTGATCCGGCTCAGCGCCAGCGTGGTCAGGGTCGAGGCGGCGCGGGCGCAGGGCGGCTACTCGCTGGGCTCCGGCGTGGTCGTCGGGCCCGGCAAGGTGGCGACCAACTGCCACGTCACGCGCGAGGGGCGCACGATCCACGTCGTGCGCGGGGGGCAGCGCTGGCCCGCCGACGGCCAGGCGAGCGACCCGCACCACGACCTGTGCGTGCTCTCGGTGCCGCTGCTGGAGGCACCCGCGGTGCCGCTCGGCGACACCCATGCGCTGCAGCCGGGCGAGCGGGTCAGCGCGGTGGGCTTCACCGGCGGCATGGGCCTGCAGCACAGCGCCGGCAAGGTGGTGGCCCGGCACCGCCTCGACAGCGCGGAGGTGATCCAGAGCACCAACTGGTTCAACTCCGGCGCCAGCGGCGGCGGCCTGTTCGACGGGTCGCAGCGGCTGGTGGGCATCCTCACCTTCCGGCTGCGCGGCAGCCATGCCCACTACTACGCGGCCTCCGTCGAGTGGCTGCAGCCGCTGCTGGACGACGGCGCGCTGCGCAGCGTGCAGCCGCTCACCGGCAGCGAGGCGCCGTTCTGGGAGCAGCCGCTGCCCGACCAGCCCCGCTTCCTGCAGGCCGCCGTCTACGAGCGCGAGCAGCGCTGGGAAGACCTCGACGCGCTCGCCACCGCCTGGGCCGAGGAAGACACCACCGACGCGCAGCCCTGGGTCGTGCGCGGCCTGGCGCAGCAGGAGCTCGGCCGGTGGCCCGCCGCGCAGGCCTCGCTCGAACAGGCGCTGGCGATCGAACCCGCCTCGCGCAGCGCGCTGCTGCGCCTGGGGCTGCTGCATGCGGCGCAGGGCCGCATCGACAGCGCCCGGGCGCTGCTGCTGCGGCTGCAGCGCCTGCACTCCGAACTCGCGGCCGAACTGGGCCGTGCGATCGAGGGCCGCTGAGCCTTCGCCCCTCACCGCAGGACAGGCCCGCACCATGCCACGCCCGAACCCGCCCGACCGCCGCGGCGCCGATGCCGGCCGCCGCCGGCTGCTGGCCCTGGCGGCGCTCGCGGCCGCGGCGCCGCTGGCCCGCGGCCAGGCGAGCGCTGCGTACTCGCCCGCCGAGCAGGCCCTGTTCGTGCGGCCGCACCTGAGCGGCCTGCGGCCGGGGCAGGCGCTCGGCTACCACTTCCGCCACGGCGGCTCGATGGAGCCCGGCTTCGAGGACCAGGTGACGATCCGGCTGGGCCCCGCGGCCGACGGCCGCTGCTGCAGCGCCCGCGGCGAGTTCCTCACCGGCGCGCGCGCGCTGATGCTGCCCGACCTGCCCTCGGCCACCAGCAACCCGGTGATCCTGTACTTCCTCGAGCGCGACGTGCGCGAGATGCAGCGCCTGACGCGCGGGCAGCAGAACCACTTCCGCAAGCGCATCCGCGTCGCGCTGGCCGACCACGCGCAGGTGCGCGAGCTCGCGCTGCGCTACCGGGGCCAGGCCGTCGGCGGCAGCGAGATCACCGTGTCGCCCTACCTCGACGACCCCCACCGCGCGCGCTTCGAGCGCCTGGCCGGCAAGCGCTACCGCTTCGTGCTGAGCGAGGCGGTGCCGGGCGGTGTGGCGGCGATGTCCACCACCGTGGCCGATGCCGCCGCCGGCACGCCGCTGATCGAGGACACCCTCACGCTGGAGGGCGCGGAGCCCCCGCCACCGGCCTAGCGTTTTCCACCCCCGCACGACCCACGAGAACGAGACATGAAGCAGCACCTCCCCTCCCTGCTCCTGGCGGCCCTGGCCGGCGGCGCCAGCGGCCTGGCCCAGGCCAATGACTACCCCACCGCCGAGCGGGTGCTCTACGTGCAGGAATGCGTGGCCACGCACCCGGGGCCGCAGTACGAGATGGTCAGCAAGTGCTCCTGCGCGCTCGACGCGCTGGCGCGCGAGCTGAAGTACGACGACTACGTCGAGCTGAGCACCGCGAGCAAGGCCACCACGATCGGCGGCGAGCGCGGCAGCTACATCCGCGAGGCCCCGGCCCTGCAGAAGGAGGCCCGGCGCTACCGCGAGCTGCAGTCCAAGGCCGAGAAGGGCTGCTTCCTCGGGGCCGCCGTGCCCCGCTGAGCCGGCACCGGCCATGACGCTGCAGGCCGCCGCACCGCTCGCCCGGGCCCTCGTGGCCGGCTGCGCGCTCGCCGCGCTGCAGGCCGCGGGCGCGGTCGAGCCGCTGCCCGTGCGGCAGCTGGCACAGGGCGTCTTCGTGCACGCCGGGCAGGTCGACGACTGGCTGCCGCGCAACGGGGGCGACGTGGCCAACCTCGGCTTCGTGGTCGGCAGCCGCTGCGTCGCGGTGATCGACAGCGGCGGCACGCCGGCGCTGGGCGAGGCGCTGCGCGCCGCGGTGGCGCAGGCCACGCCGCTGCCGGTGTGCTACGTGATCAACACCCACATGCACCCGGACCACGTGCTCGGCAACGCCGCGTTCCGCGGCGCGGGGGCGCGCTTCGTCGGCCACGCCCGCCTGGCCGCCTCGCTCGCGGCGCGCGAGCCCTACTACCGGCAGGCGCTGCAGCGCACCTTCGGCCGCACGATGCCGGCCGAGGACATCGTCCCCCCCGACCTGCCGGTGGCCGGCCGCCTGGAGCTCGACCTCGGCGGCCGCGTGCTGCAGCTCGACGCCTGGCCCACCGCGCACACCGACAACGACCTCACGGTATACGACCGCCGCACGCGCACGCTGTTCCTGTCGGACCTGCTCTTCATCGGCCACCTGCCGGTGATCGACGGCAGCCTGAACGGCTGGCTCAAGGCGCTGGACGCGCTGTCCGCGCTGGACGTGGCGCTCGCCGTGCCCGGCCACGGCGCGCCGACGGCCGACTGGCCCGCCGCGCTGGCGCCGCAGCGCCGCTACCTGGAGGCGGTGCGCAGCGAGACACGCGCGGCCCTCAAGGCGGGGCTGCCGCTGTCGCAGGCGGTCGACCGCATCGGGCTCGATGCGGCGGCGCCCTGGCAGCTCGTCGACACCTTCCACCGCCGCAACGTCACCGCGGCCTATGCCGAACTGGAGTGGGAAGAATGAACCGCGGCCTGCACCACCTGCTCGTCGCCGTTGCGCTGGCGCTCGCCGCGTCTGCCGCTGCGGCCGCCCCCACCTCCGTCGAGGGCCAGCCCGATGCCAGCCCCCACTGGCTGAAGATCCGCAGCAGCCTCTTCGCCCAGCGGGAGATCACCCCCGCCGGCAGCGAGTTGCTGACGCTCGAGATGCCGGTGCGCGCGGAAGACGCCGCCGTGGTGCCCATCGCCGTGCGCACCCGGCTGCCCCAGGGCGCGGCTCCGTACGTCGAGAAGCTCTACCTGGTGATCGACAACAACCCCTCGCCGATCGCCGCGGTGTTCAGCTTCACGCCCGGCAGCGGGCAGGCCGACATCGAGACCCGCGTGCGCATCGACGAATACACCCACGTTCGCGCGATCGCGCAGATGAGCGACGGCCGGCTGCTGATGGCCACGCGCTGGGTCAAGGCCTCGGGCGGCTGCAGCGCCCCGCCGGGCAAGGACCCGCAGGCCGCGCAGGCCAGCCTGGGCAAGATGCGCCTGCGGGTGGAGGGCGAGCCCGCCCCCGGCCGGCCGGTGCTGGCGCAGCTGATGGTGAGCCACCCCAACAGCTCGGGGCTGGCGATGGACCAGTTGACGCGCCACTACGTCCCCGCGCACTTCGTGCGGCGCATCGACATCAGCTACGCGGGCCGGCCGGTGCTCTCGGCCGACCTCGACATCTCGATCAGCGAGAACCCGAACCTGCGCTTCTGGTTCATTCCGCAGGAGGCGGGGGGCGAGCTGAAGGCCCAGGTGGTCGACAACCGCGACCTGCAGTTCGAGAGCAGCCTGCGGCTGCAGCCGGCGCGCGGATCGTGAGGCGCCGTGCACCGGGGCCTGCGCGGTGGCTCGCGCTGCTGCTGCTGGCCCTGCCCGGCGCAGCGGCCACGGCCGCGCCGCTGGCGTGGATCACCAACCAGGGCAGCCACGACGTCTCGGTGATCGACTTGGCCACGCAGCGCGTGATCGACACGGTGCCGGTGGGCCGCTCACCCGCCGGCGTGGTGGCGGCGGTGCGCGCGGGCAAGGTCTTCGTCAGCAACCCCGACAGCCAGACCGTCTCGGTGATCGACATGGCCACGCGCCGGGTGGCCGCGACGCTGCCGGCGGGCAGCGGGCCGGTGGGCATCGACGCCTCCCCCGACGGCACGCGGCTCTACGTGGCCGACTGGTTCGCGCAGCAGCTGCTGGCCTACGACGCCGGCAGCGGCCGCCTGGTGGGCCGCGTGGCCGTGGGCCGCGCCCCGGCGGGCGTGGCGGTGCATGCGGACGGGCGCACGGTGTTCGTCGCCGAGCGCGACGACAACACGGTGGCGCTGGTGGATGCGGCCACGCTGGCGGTGCGCGCGCGGGTGGCGGTGGGCGACCATCCCTTCGCGCTGCTGCACGACGCGGCCCGCGACCGGCTCTATGCACTCAACGTGCAGAGCGACGACCTCACCGTGATCGACACCCGCGGCGCCGCCACCCGCCCGCCCGAGGTGCTGGCGACGGTGAAGACCGGCAAGGCGCCCTACGGCGCGGCGCTGGCCGACGGCGGCGCGCTGCTCTACGTGACCAACCAGCATGCCGACAGCGTCAGCGTGATCGACGCCGCCACGCTGCAGCCGCTGCGCACGCTCGGCGGCTTCGGCTACCCCGAGGGCATCGCCGCGCACGGCGACCGGGTCTACGTCGTCAACTGGATGGACGACCGGCTCAGCGTGCTGGACGCCCGCAGCGGCCGCACGCTGCACACCATCGCCACCGGCCAGGGGCCGCGCGGCTTCGGCGCGTTCATCGGCGCGCCGGCCGCGCCCTGAGCCCGGCCCGATCCCCGATTCCCGATTTCCCAACGACAACCCCCAAGGAGACCCGACGCATGCCGATGACCCCACCCGCCCCCCCGCTGCGCCGCGGTGCGCTGCTCGCCGCCGCCTCGGCCCTGCTGGGCCTGGCCGCCCTGCCCGCCGCGGCGCACGGCCCCACGCGCCAGAAGGTGGTCGAGACCATCGCCATCGATGCCCCGGCCGACGCCGTGTGGGCGCGCATCCGCGACTTCGCCGCGCTGAAGGACTGGCACCCGGCGGTGGCCGAGAGCCCGGCCGACCGGGGCAACACGCCGGGCTCGGTGCGCACGCTGAAGCTCAAGGACGGCGGCCAGCTCGTCGAGACGCTGGAGGCCTACAACGAGGCGCAAAAGAAATACAGCTACCGCGCCAAGGACGGGGGCGCGCTGCCGGTGACCAACTACACCTCGACGATCAGCGTGGCGGCAGCCGGCGACCAGAAGTCCACCGTCGAGTGGCGCGGCGCCTTCTACCGCGGGCACCCCAACAACGATCCGCCGCCGGACCGCAACGACGAAGCCGCCGTGGCCGCCGTCACCGGCGTCTACCAGGCCGGGCTGCGGCACCTGAAGCAGATCGCCGAAACAAAATGACCGGGCACGCCTTGCCATGAAGCTGCGCGGCGGCCTCGCCCACGCGGCCGCCGCCGGGCTGCTGGGGCTGGCGCTGCTGCTCGCGGGCTGCGCGCAGGGCGGCGCGCCGCGCATCGACGCCGAGCTGCGGGCGGTGCCGGTGGCGCCGGGCGTGTACCTGCTGCCGGGCGTGCCCGGCGAGGCCGACCGGCGCACGCTGGGCCGCATCGGCAATGCCGGCTTCATCGTCGGCCCCCACGGCGTGCTCGCCATCGACGCGGGCACCTCGACGCTGCACGGCCGGGCGCTGCTGCGCGCGATCCGCCGCACCACGCCGCTGCCGGTGCGGGCGGTGCTGCTGACGCAGACCAAGCCCGACTTCCTCTTCGGCGCGCTGGCCTTCCGCGAGGCCGGCATTCCGGTGCTGATGCACCGCGAGGCCGCTGCGCTGATGGCGGCGCGCTGCCGCGTCTGCCTGGAGCGGCTGCGGCGCGACGTGGGCGAAGCGGCGATGGCCGGCACCGAGCTGTTCGTGCCCGACGAACTCTTCGACCAGGCCCACGTGCTCGACCGCACCGGCCGGCCGGCGCAGGTGCTGTACTTCGGCCACAGCAGCGGGCCGGGCGACGTTGCTGTGCTCGATCCGGCGACGGGCGTGCTGTTTGCGGGCGGGCTGCTCGACGAGCGCCGCATCCCCGACCTGCACGACGCCGACCTGCCCGGCTGGCACGGCGCGCTGGCCGCGCTGCGGGCGCTGCCCGGCGTGCGCGGGGTGGTGCCGGGCCACGGGCCGCCGGCGACGCCGGCGGTGATCGACGCGGTGGAAAGCTACCTGTCGCAGTTGGAAGACCGCGTGCAGGTGTTGCTCGACGAGCATGCGCCGCTGAGCGAGGTGGCCGACCGCGCGGCGCTGCCGGGCTACGCGGGGTGGGATGGCTACCCGGGCCTGCATCGGCGCAATGCGGCCACGCTGTTTTTGCGCCGGGAGCAGGAGGCGTTTGGGCGGTGAGGGGCCAGCGCAGGCAGCGCTACGCGTGATACTTCGCGTAGCTCAAGTCGAACCGGTCTGCATTCATGACCTTGGTCCATGCGGCGACGAAGTCCTGGACGAACTTCTGCTCGCCGCCCTTTTGTGCGTAGACCTCGGCGACCGCGCGCAGCTCGGCATTGGAGCCGAAGACGAGATCGGCGCGCGTCGCGCGCCAGGTTTCCTTGCCTTCCTTGCGGTCGCTGGCGACGAACTCCCAGTCGTTGTCCTGGCTCGCCTTCCAGACGTTGGTCATGTCGAGCAGGTTGACGAAGAAGTCATTGGTCAGCTGGCCCGCGCGCTTGGTGAAGTGGCCGTGGCCGCGCTCGCCGTGGTTGGCGCCGAGCACGCGCAGGCCGCCGATCAGCACCGTCATCTCGGGCAGCGACAGGCCCAGCAGGCTGGCCCGGTCGAGCATGATCTCCTCGACCTTCACCGCCAGCTTCTTCTTGCCGACGTAGTTGCGGAAAGCGTCGGCCTCGGGCTCCATCACGTCGAAGCTCGCGGCGTCGGTCTGCTCCTGCGTGGCGTCGCCGCGGCCGCCGGTGAAGGGCACCTCGCACGACTGGCCGGCGTCCGTGATCGCCTTCTCGAGGGCGACCACGCCGCCCAGGACGATCGCATCGGCCAGGCTCATCGAGCCCCGCAGACCGTCGAGCGTGCCGATCACCTTGGCGAGCATCGCGGGCTCGTTGACCTCCCAGTCCTTCTGCGGGGCCAGCGCCACGCGCGCACCGTTGGCGCCGCCGCGGAAATCGGACTTGCGGTAGGTCGAGGCCGAGGCCCAGGCGGTCTTGACGAGCTGGCTGACCGTCAGGCCGCTGGCGGCGATCTTCGCCTTGACCGCGGCGACCTCGCTTTCCGAAGGTTGCTTGCCGGCGGGAATCGGGTCCTGCCAGATCAGGTCTTCCTTCGGCACCTCCGGCCCGAGGTAGCGGATCTTGGGGCCCATGTCGCGGTGCGTCAGCTTGAACCAGGCCCGTGCGAACGCGTCCTTGAAGGCGGCGTGATCGTTGCGAAACTTTTCAGAGATCTTGCGGTAGGCCGGGTCGCGCTTGAGCTGCATGTCGGCGGTGGTCATCATCGTCGGGACCTTCTTCGACGGGTCCCAGGCCGCCGGGGCCAAGTCTTCTTCCTTCGGGTTGATCGGGGTCCACTGGTGCGCGCCCGCCGGGCTCTTGACCAGCTCGTAGTCGTAGTCCAGCAGCAGCCGGAAGTAGTTCTCGCTCCAGCGGTTGGGCGTGTTGGTCCACGAGCCTTCGAGGCCGCTGGTGACCGTGTGCTCGCCGATGCCGCCATGGTCCTGGTTCGAGACCCAGCCGAAGCCCAGCGCGGCGATGTCACCACCCGCCGGCGCCTGGCCCAGCGTGGACGGGTCGCCATTGCCGTGGCACTTGCCGAAGGTGTGCCCGCCGGCGGTCAGCGCGACGGTTTCCTCGTCGTCCATCGCCATGCGCTTGAAGGTCTCCTTCATGTCGCGCGCCATGCCGGCGTCGTCGTGTGGGTTGCCCTGCGGGCCCTCCGGATTCACGTAGATCAGGCCCATCTGGATCGCGGCCAGCGGGCCCTCGATCTGCTGCATGCCGTGTTCGGGCGAGATGCGGGTCTGGACGCCCTGGTTGACCCACTTGTCCTCAGAACCCCAGTAGATGTCTCGCTCGGGCTCGAAGACGTCGGGCCGGCCGCCGCCGAAGCCGAAGGTGGGCCCGCCCATGCTTTCGATCGCGACGTTGCCCGCCAGGATCATCAGGTCGGCCCACGAGATGTTCTGGCCGTACTTCTGCTTGATCGGCCACAGCAGGCGGCGCGCCTTGTCGAGGTTGCCATTGTCCGGCCAGCTGTCCAGCGGGGCGAAGCGCTGCTGCCCGCTGTTGGCGCCGCCGCGGCCGTCGGCTGTGCGGTAGGTGCCCGCTGCGTGCCAGGCCATGCGGATGAAGAAGCCGCCGTAGTGCCCGTAGTCCGCCGGCCACCACGGCTGGCTGTCGGTCATCAAGGCCTTGAGGTCGGCCTTCAGCGCAGGGTAGTCGAGCGCATTGAACGCCGCCGCGTAGTCGAAATCCGCGCCCAATGGGTTGCTCGCACCATTCGGGTTGAGGATCTCGGTGGGCAGCATCTCCGGCCACCAGTCCTTGTTGGTGCGGCCCAGCAGCGACCTCGTATCACCATGCTGCATGGGGCAACCGCCCAAGGTTCCCGTCTTTGCGTCCATCATCGATCTCCTCAGTTAATGTCTCGAAGCCGCGACGGTCGTCGCACTGTCTTCTCGGGCCGCCTGCACGCGCTCGTTCACGTCGAAACGCCAAGCGCCGTTCGAGATCGGCCTGCGAGCGGCAGGGCGTCGGGACCCATACCGACACAGTCATCATGCGTAAGCGGAGACCGACCGCTATTGAAGTTCTTCATGTCCGTCATTGGCGCCGTATATGCGCGGGGGCGGGCAAGCTGTTGCACCACGCGCCGGGTCGATGCATCCACCGCGCGATTCGGGTTCACACCGGTTCCGTGACGCACACCGCGGTGCACTATCGGCGCCGTCGACCCAGCGGCATCGCGACAGGAGGCGACATGGACGATCTCGACCGACTGCCCTGCATCAAGCAAGGCCTGTGGTTCTACGGCGGCGTCACCTGTTGCCATGTGCGCATCGTGCGCGACCAGATGCTGCACGGCAGCCACGACGCCGACGACCCGCCCGAGCTGGCGCTCGATCGGATGATGGACTGCTTCTACGTGCGCTACGACCTGCCGCATGCCCCACGCCAGCCTGCCGACTGGCACGACGGCGGCGCTGCGCTGTCTCTGCGCGAAGCCGTGTTCCTGGCCGAGCGGCGGCTGGGCCCGTCGATCCATTGGAACGATTGAGCGCCCGGCACGAAGTGGCCATGCCGACGCACATGGGGTCGGCAAGTGGATGTGCGGGCTGGGCGCCGACCCCTATTGCGGCACCAGGCCCGCGGCCTTCACCAGTTCGGCGTGCAGCTTGATGTCGTGCGCGATCAGTTGCTGCAGCTCCTCGGGCGTGCTCGTGGCCACCTCGATGCCGCTCTCGGCCAGCTTGGCGCGGAGTTCGGCATCGAACGCCGTGGACACGGCCCGGTTGAGCTGGTCGATGATGGCGCGCGGCGTCTTGGCCGGGGCCAGCAGCGCCATCCACGCGGAGAGGTGGAGGTCGGCCACGCCGGCCTCGGCCATGGTGGGCACCTGGGGCAAGGTGGGGGAGCGCTTCGGGCTCATCACGCCGAGCGCCTGCAACCGGCCCGTCTGCACGAACGAGACCGCCTCGGGCATCACCGCGAACATCACGTCCACCTGCCCGCCGATCGTGTCGTTGATGGCCAGCGAGCCGCCGCGGTACGGCACGTGCAGCAGCTTGGTCTGGGTGCGCGACTCGAACATCAGGCCGGCCAGGTGCTGCGGGCTGCCGTCGCCCGACGAGGCGTAGGTGACGGTGCCCGGCGCGGCGCGGGCCGCGGACACCAGTGCGGCAACGGTCGGGAATTTCTGGCGGTCCTTCACGACCAGCACCATCGGCTGGTTCACCAGGCGCGAGATGGGCGCGAAGTCGGCTTCCGGGTCGTAGGGCAGCTTCTTGAAGACGCTCTTGTTGGTCGTCAGGAACGACGCCGGCGACACCGTGAGCGTGTAGCCGTCGGGCGCGGCACGCGCGACCGCCGGCATGCCGATCTGCCCGGAGCCGCCGCCGCGGTTGTCGACGATCCAGGGCTGGCCGCTGGCGGTCTGCAGGCGCTGCGCGAGGGCGCGGGCGATCATGTCGACGCTGCCGCCGGCGGGCAGGGCGACGATGAGCTTGGTGAGTTGGTCGGGGTATTTGGCTTGGGCCCACGCGGGCAGCGCGGCGGGCAAGGTGCTGGCGGCGGCCAAGGAGCCGATCCAGCGCATCGCCTCGCGGCGGGACAGGGTGTTGGGCTTGTTCATGCGGACGTCTCCTGGTGGCTGGCTCCCAAAGGAGCGGCTAGCAGGCTCTGTGCCATCTGGCGCTGCTCGGCCCATTGACAGCGTCGGCTTGACCAGCATCGACCACCTCGCAGGAGACGATCGGCTAAGCGCTTAGTGACGGCGCGGCGATGAGGAAAATCCCATCAGCACCAGCACACAGGCAAGCTGGCAGATCTCGGCAACAGCGGCTATACCAGCGTCGCAACAGTTGGGGCGCTTAGGAGGATTGCGGCTGCGACTCGGTCTGCGGCGTGAGAGAGCCTTCTGGAGGCGATAAGCGACCAAGGCTAAGCCTAAATAGAGATCGATCCGGTCTGAGAACCGATCCGACTTCATGCAAATATTGACATCAGAGATGCCGCCGCGGCCGGTAACTGATAGAAACATGGCACTGCCTGCGTGTGCAGCTCCGGTCTTCTTAAACGACTCGCGGACATATACCCCATGCCAATTTCTCAGGCAGACCTTCGCAACGCAGCGAACCAAGCAGGCGCTCAAACGAGAGTCGCAAAAAGGGCCGACCAGAGGACGGCATTTCTCTGCCACAGCCACCATGACCACGAGCTTGCGTTAGGTCTACAAGCCCTCCTTCGTCAACAAGGACTAGATCTCTACATTGACTGGCAAGACTCGACCATGCCGCCTGAGCCAAACGCCGAAACTGCGAAACAACTGCGTCGGCGCATCATGAACTCCGAGTGGTTCCTATTCCTCGCAACGGCCAACTCTACAGCGTCACGCTGGTGCCCATGGGAGCTCGGCTACGCCGACGGCAAGATGCCCAACGAGAAAATCGTCATCGTGCCGACCCGCGATAGTCAGAAGACTCACGGTAACGAATACCTGCAGCTCTATCGAACGATTGAAACGGACAGCGTTGGAGGCCTCAGCATATTCAACCCCAACACCAAGTCCGGCTATCGCGTCAGCAGCATCTGACTTGCGCCATGCCAGTACCTCTCTACCAGTGTCTGATCTTCGGCAAGCCGACACTGCAGCAGTTCGAAGCCCTGAACGCCACCATCATGAAGTCGATGGAGGACTTCGGCCTCAAGCTTGGCGATCACTTCACCATCACTGATGGATATGGCGATCACTTCGTCGAAACGACGCCGGCCGTAGCACTGTTCTTCGGTGCCCCTGGTGCCACGTTCCCTGAGCACGCCAACCTTCTTCGGCTAAGCATCCCGGTCATTCCCCTGGTAAGCCACCTGCACAACGTCAGCGCTGAGCTCCCGGAATGCCTCTGGCCCATCAATGCCCTCGCCTTGAATACAGGCGATAGCAACTTGGTCAAACCCGCCGGTTCGGCGCTCCAGTGCCTCGGCCTGCTGCCTGCTCAGCGTCGTGTCTTTGTAAGCTATCGGCGCAGCGATTCTCGCGACGCCGCTGTTCAGCTATTTGAAGAGCTGTCCGCCAGGCAGTTCGACGTATTCCTCGACACCCATTCTGTCGGTGTTGCCAAGAACTTTCAGGCCATGCTGTGGCACCGCCTATGCGACTCCGACGTAGTCGTGATGCTCGACACCCCTGGCTTCTTTGACAGCCGCTGGACTCGCGCCGAGTGGGGTAGAGCCACGGACAAGCACATCTCTATGCTGCAGGTGCTTTGGCCAGGACACAAGCCATCGCGCTTCAGCGCCCTGGCCACGCCCCTGCAGCTTGACGAAGACGATCTGGTTGACAAATGCTTCACCGACGCCGTCGTCGAAGCTATCGCACTGCGAGTTGAGGTTCTCCGAAGCAAGAGCGTGGCCGTGCGCCACGCCAACATAGCTGGGCATCTACGCAGCTCCATCGAGCGCCTGGGCGGCAAAGTGGAAGGTGTTGGCCAGCGGCGAACAATCTTGCTCAACATGCCCTCTGGTGCGCCTCTTGTTGCGCATCCCAGCGTGGGCGTGCCGACGGCCGTCACGTTGCATGAAGCCGTCCGCGAGGGGGACGAACGGCCCGCAGTCGTCGTCTATGACCACGTCGGCCTATCCGATGACTGGATGACCCATCTCGAATGGCTTGGCACCAACTTCAAGCCTGTGAAGTGGATTAGGAGCCGTCAAGCAGGCTGGGACCTGTCTGAGCTCGAAGGCATCTGACATGGGAGCAATCTTCATGTCGGCCAGCGTGCCTCTTCCAGGGCGCGCTCCCTTCGACCAAGACTGCGAGCCACAGATGATCCAGTCGGCCGTCAGCGCCTTGGCGACCGTCGCGCTCGGTCGCAAGACTCTCGTATGGGGCGGACACCCCGCAATCACCCCGATGCTCTGGGCTTCTGCTCAAGACCTGGGCGTGCAATACGCCACCGCCGTTCGCCTCTTCCAGACAAAGTTCATTCCCACAGAGGACTTCCCAGAAGAGAACAAACACTTCGCGAATGTGACGTACGTCGAGGCGGTCGACGGCGACTGCACGAAGAGCCTGCTGGCCATGCGCGTGGCAATGCTTCAGTCGACCAAGTTTGATGCCGCGGTTTTCATCGGCGGCATGGACGGCATCATCGACGAGCACGCTCTATTCAGTCAGATGCATGCCAATGCCAGATGCATTGTCATCGGAAACACTGGGGGAGCAGCCCGGAGTTTGGCAGCATCGCTCAACTACACAGTCCCGGCGGACATCGGACCGCTTGATTTCATAAGCCTCCTTTACCGCGAACTCGACATTTCACCCCTCGACAAGCGGCACAGTTAAGCCGGTTAGTGCGAGTTTTTTATCCTGCATCTGATGGCCAAACGAGTTTTCTTCAGTTTCCACTATCAGGACGTCATCGACTTTCGGGCGAACACAGTTCGCAACCACTGGATGACAAAGTCGGACCGCGAAGAGGCTGGGTTCTTCGACGCATCCGTGTGGGAAGAATCCGAAAAGAAGGGCGACCAGGCACTCAAGCGGCTTATTAACGGAGCCCTATACAACACGAGCAACACCTGTGTGCTCGTCGGCTCGCAGACCTATCTGAGACCCTGGGTCCGCTACGAAATCATGAAGAGCTTTACTCGCGGCAACCATCTTCTAGGCGTCCATATCAATTGCATAAAGGGCAAGGATCAGAAACTCAAAGCCCTTGGCCCCAATCCATTTCCGAAGACGGCCAAGTAGGCACCCTCCACGAGGTGATTAAAGGGGAGTGGGTCAAGTACGAGAAGATCGATGGCTCAGCAAACTTCAGTGTCAATGTGCGACCCGAGCACAAAGGCAAAGGCTTCAAGCTATCGCGCTTTTTCAAGCTGCACGACTGGGTTGAACATAATGGCTATGAACGCTTCACCACTTGGTTGAATTAGTTGTAACAGACAGCTATGGAACACTCAGAGACATCCAGACTCAGAAAATTTTCCCATAACCATCAGCACTTATCTGATTGCATTTTTACTAGTCAGACCTATCAGGTCAGTGACACAGATAATATTTCTTCAGCAAATGACAACGACTCTGAAGCAATTATATGTGGAGGCTTATCCGCTATCGTTGAATCAAGTCTCAGATGTTCGGCCGTAAGTGCGCCGTCATCTTTGTTGGTCATCTAGTAGATGTCGTCTTGGACTACAGCGGCCGCTACCGTTGCAGGTCGATAGAGCGTCATGGAAAACAAGCTCAAGCACCTGGAGTTCCTCCAAGGGGCCGTCAACAGAATGGCGAGCAACTTATTTCTACTCAAGGGCTGGACCATCACGCTAATAGCAGGCCTCTTCGCACTCTCAGCCAAGGATGCCAACGCGGCGTATGTGCTCGTAGCGTTTTTCCCCGCGCTGGTCTTCTGGATTCTGGACGGCTACTTTCTCTCTCAGGAGAGGCGCTTTCGCGCGTTGTACGACGAAGTCCGCAAGCTGCCGGAGGATCAAATTGATTTTTCAATGGATACCAGACCGTTCAAGCGCGAATATCGGAATACGTGGATTGGCGCGATGTTTTCCAGAACGCTGCTGATTTATTACGGCATGCTGGTGACTTTCATGGTCGCTCTAACGTTCGTCCTGAGATAAAAACCCGGATCAAGGATGAGATTGAAATATGACCAAGCAAAAGAATGTTTTTATTAGCCATGTACATGCGGATGATCATGGACTAGGAAAGCTGAAAAATCTTCTCAAGCCTCAGGGCGTTGAGATCCGTGACTCTTCTATACACACTGGAAAATTCAACAATGCAAAAGATCCCGCCTACATAAAGACGCAAATCCTTGCTCCCGCTATTAATTGGGCTGGCGTATTCATCTGCTACGTATCCCCAAAGACCAAAAGCAGCGATTGGGTCAACTGGGAAATTGAGTACGCGGCGAAACAGGGCAAGCGGATCGTCGGCATCTGGGCGCATGGCGAAAAGGAGTGCGAGCTACCGGCGGCGTTGAAGGAGCATGCCGATGCGCTCGTTGGATGGAACAGTGGCGCGATCGTGGATGCCATCAACGGCAAAGACCAGTTTGAGACTCCCGATGGTGGCCCCTGTGCGGTCGTTCCGATCAAGCGACACCCCTGCTGATGGCAACCGCCCTGCACTCATACGTAGTCCGCTACGACAGTGGATTTGCGCCAAACCCCTTCTTTGACTACTGCACGCTGGCCACATGCAAACCCAAGATCCGGGCTGCCGCCAAGGTCGGGGATTGGATCCTCGGCAGCGGAAGCACGTCGGCCGATCCGGGTCAGGCGGGCCGACTGGTGTATGCCATGCGTGTCGAGGAAGTGCTGTCATGGGATCAGTACAGCGCGGATCCTCGATTTATCAGGAAGCGGCCCTTCCGGCGCGGAAGCAGGAAGCTGACTTGCGGCGACAACATCTACTTCCGGAAAAGCCCCACGGCTCCTTGGCAGCAACGCGACTCTTTCCACAGCTACTCTGACGGCAGCATTGATGCAAAGCACTTGGGTATCGACACTGGCGTTGACCGGGTCCTCGTGAGTCAGCAGTATCTCTATCTCGGTGGTGAGGGGCCCGCGATCCCAGATATCCGTGATGCGAGGGGACGTCCGCTCTGCAAAATAGGGATCGGTCACTCGAAGTTTCAAGACCCGCAGCTAATCGACTCATTCGTCGCATGGCTACATTCCCTGCGAATGACCGGGTTCAAAGGTGTACCGTATGAATGGCTCAGTTTGCGACCAAAAGAATCATATGGTGACTGAATCCATAGCGCTGTCAGCGTACGCAAGAGAAATCGCCCCCACTGATATTCTCGACCCGACAGATCTTCGCCCTGTTCTGCTGGGCCTCTACGGAGAAGTAGGCGGAATTATGTCGGCCGCCAAAAAGCACAAGCGTGACCCAGCCAGTTTTCCTGGCTATGAGCGCGCGGCACGCGAGGAGTTTGGTGATGCGCTTTGGTACTTGGCAGCGCTGTGCCGACGCCTTTCGATCGACTTGGAAGGTCTCTTTGCGGAGGCGTCATCGGGTGACGGGTACCGTTTAGTCAGCATTGCGAGTGATCTCGCGGGAGGCGCCTGCGCAAGTGCCTTTCTCCCGACATCCACTGCAGATCTGGACGCTAGGCTCTTCAAGTTGGGGCGTTCGGCTGCTGCCCTGCTTGTCAGTAAACCTGAACGAACGATGCTTGTTGGGCTTGCGAGCGACTACCTAGAGGCTCTTCATGGAACCGGCCTCTCATTCGCCAATGTTGTTCGTTTCAACCTAGCAAAGGCTAGGGGTGCATTTCTGGAGCCGAATTCCACTCAACTCAGAGACTTCGATGCAGATTTTGACTCTGAGGAACAGTTGCCTCGCGCATTCGCGATTCGCGTTAGCCAGCGGCCAAGCGGCAAGACTTACTTACAGTGGAACGGCGTCTTCGTAGGCGACCCACTAACCGACAACATCGGCGATCCCGATGGTTATCGATTCCACGATGTGTTCCATCTTGCAAACGCCGCCGTTCTACATTGGTCACCTGTTATGCGTGCGCTTATCAAGCACAAGCGTAAGAGCAAGCCCAGTTACGACGAGGCCCAGGATGGAGGGCGCGCGATCGTCGTCGAAGAGGGCGTGACAGCCTGGATCTTCAGCCAGGCCAAGGAACTAGACTTCTTTGATAATCAGAAGAGCGTGTCCCTAGGTCTCCTCAAGTCAATCGGCGACTTCGTGAAAGGCTTCGAGGTCGATACGTGCCCCCTTAAGCTATGGGAGAGGTCCATACTTCAGGGTTATGAAGTGTTTCGGAATATCCGTAAGGCCGAAGGTGGTTGGATCGTTGGCAATCGAGAGGAGCGGACTGTGACTTACAAGCCACCTGAGTGGAGACCTATGTGAAGCTGAAGTGCCACCCCTTTGTTGATGCCGTCGCCGCTCTTCGGTTCGAAAACTGCTTCAACCCTTACATTGATCGCTGCAAGGTGCACGACGTGCCCGACGCACCGCATCGTCGTGCTGCAATGCTCTCCGCATTGATCGAAAAGGCTACCCTTGCCCCAGTCGATGCGATTTGGATCGGCCGTGACCTGGGCTACCGGGGTGGTCGAAGGACGGGGCTGGCGCTCACTGACGACGTCCACATGCTGCGCCACGGGCAGCGTTGGGATGTGCCGCTCGAGAAGCCAACAAAAGGGGACGCCGTGGCCGAACGTACCGCCTCGGTGATCTGGGACGTGCTCGACCTAATCGAGGATCGAGTCTTTCTGTGGAACGTCTTCCCACTGCATCCCCATGAGGCTGGGGATCCATTCACCAACCGCACCCATAACGCCAGGGAGCGGCGGGCGGGTCAGGAACTCCTGAGTGTGCTTGTTGATCTGCTTAAACCGCGCAGGGTGGTTGCGATCGGCAACAACGCTGCGCAGGCTGCCGAACGCTTGGACCTTTCTAAGGTACCAGTGATCAAGGTTCGCCACCCAAGCTACGGTGGCCAAGCAGATTTCCTACGGGAGATCGCAATTCTCTACAAGCTACCCCGCAAGCAGCCGGCGCTCTTCTGACCGGCGATGTTAGCCAACGACTGAGAGCCTGCAGTGCTCTTCCTGTATAGCGATCCGTAGTGGAGGCAAGTGACCGCGTCAGCAAGGGCACCGAACGCCCGGCCAACCAGTCACGGAGGCCCGCACAGGTTGACGCAAAGGACAGGGGCGGTGATAGTTCCATCTCAACGCCAAGCACCTTGCTACTCGCAGCACTATGGCGAGCGCAGCTCTTAGGCGTTCAACAGCGGCCTGGTCTACGGCAACGCCTGCGACACGGCCAGCGCAGCCAACCGCCGCGAGTTGGCCGGATCCCGAAACACCAGCGGCCTTTCCACCACTGTGACGCCACCGCTCTCCGCCTGCGCCAAGGCCGCCGCCACCACGCCATGCTTCGGGCTCTTCGGGCACACCGGGTCGGCCGCCGCCGGGTCCTGCGCCAGCATGTACGCCTGGCACCGGCACCCGCCCAGATCGACCTCGCGCTGGTCGCAACTGCTGCAAGGCTCCTTCATCCACCCCGTGCCGCGGTAGCGGTTGAAGCCTTCCGACTCGTACCAGATCTCGCGCAGCCAGTGCTCGCGCACGTTGGGGAAGGCCAGGCCCGGCAGCATCTTCGCGGTGTGGCACGGCAGCGCGGTGCCGTCGGGCGTGATGGTGAGGAACATGCTGCCCCAGCCGTTGACGCACTTCTTCGGCTTGCCGTCGTGGTAGTCGGGCGCCACGAAGAAGAGCCGCATGCGCTCGCCCAGCTTCTCGCGCCACTCGGCGGTCACGGCCTCGGCCCGGCGCAGTTGCTCGGCCGTGGGCAGCAGGTGCGCGCGGTTCTCCAGCGCCCACGAGTAGTACTGCGTGTTGGCCAGCTCCAGGTACTCGGCGCCCAGCTCGGCGGCCATGCCGATGATGCGGTCGACGTGGTCGATGTTGAGGCGGTGGATCACCACGTTCATCACCATCGGCCAGCCGTTGTCCTTGATGATCCTGGCGACCTTGTTCTTCAGCTCGAAGGTCTTGGTGTGCGACAAGAAGTCGTTGACCTCGCGCGTCGAATCCTGGAACGAGAGCTGCACGTGGTCGAGCCCCGCGGCCTTCAGCGCAGCCGCGCGGTCGGCCGTGAGGCCGACGCCGGAGGTGAGCAGGTTGGTGTAGTAGCCCAGCCGGCGCGCTTCGGCCACCAGCACTTCCAGGTCGTCGCGCAGCAACGGCTCGCCGCCTGAAAAGCCGCATTGCACGGCCCCCATCTCGCGGCCCTGGCGCAGCACGCGCAGCCAGCCTTCGGTGTCGAGCTCGTCCGGCTGCGTCGCGTAGTCGACGGGGTTGTAGCAAAACACGCAGTGCAGCGGGCAGCGGTAGGTCAGCTCCGCCAGCAGCCACAGCGGGGGGCCGATCGTGCTCATGGCCGCCCCTTCATTCCCACGCCAGCCAGCGCTGCTTGCCCGCCATCTCCACGAAGGCCACCACGTCGGGCTGCAGGCCTTGCGCGTTGAACGCGGTCTCCAGGTCGACGACGATCGCCTCGATGTCGCGCTCGCCGTCGCAGCGCTTCAGGATCTCGCCCGCGCTCTGGTTCAGCTTGACCATGCCTTCGGGGTACAGCAGCACGTGGCAATCCTGCGCGGGCTCCCATTGCAGGCGGAAGCCGGCGCCGATGCGCGGGCGCGTGGTGGGGGTCACGGCCGCGGTCACGCCTTCACCTCATCAACGCCCTGCACGCCGTAGCGAGTGGCCATCGCGTCGTTCATCGCCCACAGGATGTCGAGCTTCAGCTGCAGCACCTCCAGCGCACGCTGCTGCAGCGGCCGCGTGGTGAAGTGGTCGAGCGTGATCGCCAACCCCTGCTCCACGTCGCGCCGCGCCTGGCTCACGCGATTGCGGAAGTAGCTCAGGCCCTCGGGCTCGATCCACGTGTAGTGCTGCGGCCAGGTGGCCAGGCGCTGCTTGTGGATCTCGGGCGCAAACAGCTCGGTGAGCGACGAGCACACCGCTTCCTGCCACGGCGCGCGCCGCGCGAAATTGACGTAGGCATCCACCGCGAAGCGCACCGCCGGCACCACGTGGCGCAGGTCTTCCACCTCGTCGCGCCGCAGGCCCACGGCCTCGGCCAGCCGCAGCCAGGCCTCTATGCCGCCGGGGTCGCGCACGCCGTTCAGCTCGAAGCCGTCGTGGTCGAGGATGCGCTGCACCCAGCCCCGGCGCACCTCGCGGTCGGGGCAGTTCGACATGACCGCCGCGTCCTTGATGGGGATCGCGATCTGGTAATAGAACCGGTTGGCCACCCAGCCGCGCACCTGCTCGGGCGTCGCATGGCCGGTGTTCAGCATCACGTTGAACGGGTGGTGGATGTGGTACGCGCGGCCCTTGGCGCGCAGCTGCACCTCGAATTCCTCACGGGTCCAGGCAGGCTCGGTCATCGCGTTTGTCTCACAGCTCGATGTGCATGCCGTCCTCGCAGACTTCGACGCCGGCACGCGCCACTTCGGCACGCGGGGCCGAGTCCTCGTCGAGGATCGGATTGGTGTTGTTGATGTGGATCAGCAGCTTGCGCGTGGCCGCGGGCAGGCGGGCCATCACCTCCAGCATGCCGCCTTCGCCCGATTGCGGCAGGTGGCCGATGGCACGGGCGCGCTGCGGGCCGGCGCCGGTGGTGATCATCTCGTCGTCGGTCCAGAAGGTGCCGTCGACCATCACCGCGTCGGCGTTCGACATCGCATCGAACACCGCGGGCGTGACGGCCGCCAGGCCCGGCGCGTAGAAGAGCCGGCCGCCGCTGCGGCGGTCGGTCACGGTGATGCCGAGGTTGTCGCCGGGCTCGCCGCGCTCGCGGTGCGGCGAATAGGGCGCGGCCTTGCTGTCGAGCGGCATCGCGCGGAACAGCAGGTCGGGCACGCCCGGCACCTCGAACGGTGTGCCGTCGAGCGCGATGGCGTGGCGGTCGACGCCGCAGTAGTGGCCCAGCACCCGGAAGACCGGGTGGCCGGTGGTGAGGTCTTCCGCCACGGCGTCGGTGCACCACAGCGGCAGCGGATCGGGCGCACGCCCGCCGGGCCGCTCGGGCGCCGGGCGCGAGCGTTCGCGCAGCATGAAGAGGCCGGTGACGTGGTCGATCTGGCCGTCCATCAGCACCACGCCGGCGATGGCCGAGTCGCGCAGCGCGCGGCCGGGCTGCAGCTCGGGGTTGGCGCGGATCTGCGCCAGGATGTCGGGCGAGGCGTTGAACAGCACGCCGTCGGCGCCGCCGTCAGGCCGGATGAAGATCGACGACTGCGTGCGCGCCTTCGTGCGCAGCGTGCCGGCGCGCAGGCCGGCGCAGTTGCGGCAGTTGCAGTTCCATTGCGGGAAGCCGCCGCCGGCAGCCGACCCGAGCACGGTGATGCGCATGGGAACCCGTCAGGTCAGAAGAAAGAGGAGGAAGGGGCCACCGGAGTGGTTTGCCGGTGGCCGGGCACCGTCAGCGGTTCGCGACGTACAGGCTGATCTCGAAACCGAAACGCCAGTCGATGGCCGCCGGGGTTTGCCATTGCATGTTCATAAGAGTCTCCTTTCTCGGGTTGCACAGCGCCGGCTGGCGGCTGCGGGAACGGCTTGTGTTCCGTGGCCCATGGTCGCTGCAAGCGCGGCCCGGGCCCAGCCGGGTGAGCATGAATCGCGGTTCATGATTTCCATGAACCGGATTGCGGGTTCGGGCCGATAGGATCGGCCGTGCCCGCTGTATCCCTGTACCCCGACGTTCCGCCGTTCCACCGCTTCATGCTGCCCGTGTCGAACGGGCATGTGCTGCACGTCGAGCAATGGGGCTCGTCCTCGGGCCTGCCGGCGCTGGTGCTGCATGGCGGGCCCGGCTCGGGCTGCTCGCCGCTGCTGCGCCGCTTCTTCGACCCGGCCCGCTACCACGTGGTGTGCGTCGACCAGCGCGGCGCCGGCCGCAGCCGGCCCGCGGGCGGCATCGTGCACAACACCACCGGGCACCTGGTCGCCGACCTCGCCCAGTTGCGCCGGCACCTGCGCTGGCCGCGCTGGCTGGTGGCGGGCGGCTCGTGGGGCGCGACGCTGGCACTGGCCTACGCCGCGGCCGAGCCGCAGGCCGTGGCCGCGCTGCTGCTGCGCGCGGTGTTCCTCGCGCGGCCGCAAGACATCACCGGCTTCTTCGACGGCGGCGAACGGGCCGCCGCCTGGGCGCCGCTGCGCGCGCTGCTGCCGGGCGGCGCGGCATTGCCGGCGGCCGGGCTGCCGGCCGCGCTGGCCCAGGCCTTCGACGCCGCCCGCGAGAGCGACGGCGACCACGTCCGCGCCTTGGCGCTGGCCTGGCGGCAGGCCGAATCGCGCCTGGCCGGCGAGGCGCCGGGCGAGGCCCCGGAGGGCGCCGCGCTCGATGCCCTGGTGCAGCGCTACCGCGTGCAGAGCCACTACCTGCGTGCCGGCTGCTGGCTGCAGTCGCCGCCGCTGCTGGCTCGCTGTGCCGGCGTGCCGGCGGTGCCCACGCTGCTCCTGCACGGCACCGAGGACCGCGTGTGCCCGCCCGAAGGCGCCGCGGCGCTGCACGCCGCGCTGCCGCAGGCCGCGCTGCACTGGGTGGCAGGCGCGGGGCACGATCCGACACATCCCGCGATGGTCTCGGCCATGGTGGGCGCGCTCGACCGCTACGCCACGCACGGCGCCCTGGACATCACCGGGGGGCCGGTGTGAGCTTGAGGCTCAAGATCAACCTGCTGGTCAGCGTGCTGACGCTGCTGTTCCTCAGCGGCGTGATGGCGCTGCAGCTGCAGAACATGCGCGAATCGGTGCGCGAGGAGGTGGTCGCGGCCAACCGCGTGGCCTCGCAGATCCTGAAACGCACGGCCTGGGTCTACGCCTCGCAGGGCACCGGCGCGCTGCTCAGCTTCCTCGAGGGCATGGGGCGCGTGCGCTCCACCGACATCTCGCTGGTCAACGTGCATGGGGCGGAGCTGTACCACTCGCCGCCCTCGCCCTACAAGGCGGGGCGCGACGCGCCCGACTGGTTCGAGCAGATGATCTCCCCGCCGCCCAGCGAGCAGTTCATCGACTTCCCCGGCGGCCGCATGGTCGTGCGGGCCGATGCGTCGCGGGCCATCATCGACGCCTGGGACGACGCCACCGTGCTGATGGGCTCCGCGCTCGGGCTGCTGGCGGCGGTGAACCTCGTCGTGTTCTGGCTCGTCGGCCGCGCGGTACGGCCGTTCGGGCGCATCGTCGACGCGCTGGGCGAGGTCGAGGCGGGGCGCTTCGGCGTCACGCTGCCGCGGCTGCCGGGCATCGAGGCCGGCGCGATCGGCGCGGCCTTCAACCGCATGGTGCTGCAGCTGGAGGACCACATCGAGACCGAGCGCCGCGCTGTGCGGGCGGAGATGCAGCTCTCCGACAGCCGCGAGCTGGCGCGCTGGCTGGAGCAGCACATCGAGCAGGAGCGCCGGCTGATCGCCCGCGAGCTGCACGACGAGCTGGGCCAGTCGGTCACCGCGATGCGCAGCATGGCGGTGTCGGTCGCGCAGCGCATGAAGGCGCAGGACCCGCAGGCCGAGCAGGCGGCGCGGCTGATCGCCGAGGAATGCTCGCGCCTCTACGACGCGATGCACGGCATGATCCCCCGCCTCGCGCCGCTGGTGCTCGACCAGTTCGGCCTCGGGGAGGCGCTGGCCGACCTGGTCGAGCGCACGCGCCGCGCACAGCCCGGCGTGCACGTGGCCCTGCACGTCGACATGGACAACATCGACGTGGCGCCCGACACCGCGCTCGCGCTCTACCGCGCCGCACAGGAGGGCATGACCAACGCGTTGCGCCACGGGCAGGCCCGCAACGTCCGCATCGAGCTGACGGGCGGCGCCCCAGAGCTGCGGCTCGCCGTCACCGACGACGGCAGGGGCCTGCCGGCCGATGCGGCGGCACGGCTCGGCGGCCCCGGCCACCACGGCCTGCGCTGGCTGGCCGAGCGGGTCGAGGGCCTGGGCGGGCACTTCGGCCTGGCCCCCGCGCCGGGCGGCGGCGCCTGCCTCGAAGTTAAGCTGCCGCCGGTACCGCAGGATCCCCGATGAGCCCCCCCTCCACCTCCCCGCTGCGCGTGATGCTGGTCGACGACCACGCGCTGGTCCGCATGGGCTTCCGCATGCTGCTGGCCGATGCGCAGATCGACGTGGTGGCCGAGGCCGGCACGGGCGAGGACGCCTGCGCGGCCTACGCGCAGGCCCAGCCCGATGTGGTGGTGCTCGACCTCTCCATGCCCGGCATGGGCGGCCTGGAGGCGCTGCGCCGCCTGCTGGCGCAGGACCCGAAGGCCCGCGTGCTGGTGCTCTCGGCCCACGAGGACACGGCGCACCCGCGCCGCGCGCTCAAGGCCGGCGCGCTCGGCTACCTGGGCAAGCGCAGCGCGCCCGATGCGCTGATCGCCGCCGTCACCGCCGTCGGTGCCGGCCGGCCCTATGTCGATGCGGCCACGGCCCAGGTGCTGGCCCTGGCCACCGTGACCGGCGAGACCAGCCCCGCCGAAGGGCTGAGCGAGCGCGAGTTCAGCGTCTTCGTGCAGCTGGCCCGCGGCCTCAGCGTGGCGCAGATCGCCGAGAACCTGAAGCTCTCGCCCAGCACCGTCGGCACCCACCTCTACCACGTCAAGCAGAAGCTCGGCGCCAGCAACCAGTCGGAGCTGACGCTGGTGGCGCTGCGCTGGGGCTTGATCGAAGCCTGAGCTTCGCGTCAGCCGCGCGCGATCGACACGCCGCCGTCGACGAGCGAGGCCGTGCCGGTCACGAAGGACGCGTCGTCCGACGCGAGGTAGAGCACCGCGCGCGCCAGCTCCTCGGGCCGGCCCACGCGCTTGAGCGCATGCAGGCCGGCGACGAAGGCCTGTGATTCCGCGGTGCCGTTCTTCGCGCGGTACATGTCGGTATCCACCGCGCCGGGCAGCACGGCGTTCACGCGCACGCGCTGCGGACCGTATTCGGCGGCGAGGGCCTGGGTCAGGCCGATCAGCCCCGACTTGCTGGCCGCATAGGCCGCCATGCCGGGGAACGCGGAGGTGTGGCCGATGAAGGTGGAGGTGAAGATCACCGAGCCGCCGCCGTTCTCGAGCATCTGCGCGATCTGGTGCTTGGCCCCCAGGAAGGCGCCGGTCAGGTTGATCGCGAGCGTGTCGTCCCAGCCCGCCTGCGACACGCCGGTGCTCGGGCCGCCCTCGCCCAGCGTGCCCGCGTTGTTGAAGGCGACGTCGAGCCGGGCCCCTTCGGCCGCGAACAGCCGCGCGGTGGCGCGGCCGATGCCGGCGCTGGCGCCGGTGATGAGGGCTGTTTTTCCTGAAAGACGGTCCATGGGGTTCTCCGGGTGGGCGCCTGCGGGTATTCGCGGGCATGGAGGCAGTGTGGAAGCCGGCCGTCGTTCTCGGTAGAGTGCAGCTCATGGATCTGCCTTCCGGAATCACCGAACAATGCTGAAGCTCGACGGCATCGCGGCCTTCGTCTCCGTGGCCGACAGCGGCTCCATCAGCGAGGCGGCGCGGCGGCTGCACCTGTCCAAGTCCGTCGTGAGCGAACGGCTGGCCGAGGTGGAGCGCGCGCTGGGCAGCCGCCTGCTGCACCGCACGACGCGCAAGGTCAGCCTGACCGAAGACGGCGCGGCCTTCCTGGAGCGGGCGTCGCGCATCGTGCGCGAGGTGGCCGACGCCACGGCCGACATGGCGGAGCGGCGCGGCACCTTGACCGGGCCCCTGCGCGTCTCGGCGCCCGTGACCTTCGGCCGCATGCACCTGGGCCCGGCGCTCTACCCCTTCCTCGCGCAGCACCCGCAGCTCGAGCTGACGCTGGACCTGGACGACCGCCGCGTCGACGCCGCGGCCGACAGCTACGACGCCGTGGTGCGGCACGGCGCGCTCGACGACTCGCGGCTCGTGGCCTGGCAGCTCGCGCCGAGCCGGCGGGTGCTGGTGGCGTCGCCGGCCTACCTCGCGCGGCACGGCACGCCCGCGTCGACCGACGCGCTGCAGCAGCACCGCGGCCTCTTCTACATGAACCGCGGCGTGGCCGACTGGCGCTTCCAGGGCCCGGCGGGCGCCGTGGTTGTGCGGGCGCCGGTGGCGCTGCGGGTGAACAACGGCGACATGCTGCGGGACGCCGCGGTCGCGGGCCTGGGCATCGCGCTGCTGCCCACCTTCATCGCAGGCGAGGCGATCCGCTCGGGTGCGCTGCGCGCCATCGACCTCGGCATGCAGCCGGCGGCCGAAGCCGTCTACGTCGCCCACCCCGAAGGGCGCCGGTCCTCGGCCAAGCTGCGCGCCTTCGTGCAGTGCCTGCGCGAGGCCTTCGGCGATCCGCCGTACTGGGATGCATGACGGCGCCGATGCCGTTGCGCCGCCCGCGTGTTTCGCCTACCGTGCCCTGCACGCCGCACCCGCGGCCGACGCGGCCCACACCCCAGGAGACACGCATGATCAAGGTATCCGTGATGTACCCGAACACCCCGGGCGCACGCTTCGACCACGACTACTACCGCGACCGCCACATGCCCATGGTGCAGGAGCGCCTGGGCCCGGCCTGCCGGTCGTACACCGTCGACAAGGGCCTGGCCGGCGGCGCGCCCGGCTCGCCGCCCACCTACGTCGGCATGTGCACGCTCTTCTTCGATTCGGTCGAGGCCTTCCAGACGGCCTTCGGCCCGCAGGCCAAGGAGATCCTCGGCGACATCCCGAACTACACCGACCTGCAGCCGGTGATCCAGATCAGCGAGGTGGTGGTCGGCTGAGGGCGCCCGCCCCTCAGAACAGCCAGCGCATCCCGGTAGCCACCGAGGTGCCGCGCGACAGGCCGTCGATGCGGTCGGACTTGACCGCGGCGTAGAGCCAGCAGTCCGGCGCCAGCCGGTGGTCGGCGCCCAGCGACACCACCCGCTCCGATGCCGCGCTCCCGCCGTCCAGGTCGGTCTGGCGGATCCGCGCGACGGACACCTTCAGCGTGGTGCGTCCCAGCGGCACGGTGGCGCCCAGGTCCCAGGCGCGCGACTTGGCCCGCACCTGCGTGTCGCGCTGCGTCGCGTAGGCGACGAAGAGCTTCGCCACGCCGAAGTCGTGGCTCAGCGCCGCGAGGCCGATGCGCGAGCTGCGCCCTTCGTCCAGCCCGGTCTTGGCCTGGGCCAAGCCCAGCGTGGCGTGCCAGGGGCCGCCGGCGTATTCGGCCGTGGCCGCCACGTCGTTGCCGTTGGACTTCTCCTCCTTGGGCGCCCACAGCACCGAGAAATGCGCACCGCCCCACGTGGGCGAGGTGTAGCGCACCGAGTTGTCGTGCGCCCGGCCGATCACGTGCCCGCGGCGGAACGCACCGACCGTGAGCGCCGGCGAGAAGTAGGACTCGCCGAACGCGTTGCCCGCGGTGGCCGCGTAGTAGAACGGGTTGCGGTTGCGCCCGAGCGTCAGCGCGCCCAGGCGGCCTTCGAGGCCCACGTAGGCCGCGCGCCCCCAAAACGGATCGTCCGGGTAGAAGGCGCTGTAGGCCACGCCGTTGTCCAGCGCGACGTAGGTCTCCAGCGAAAACACCGCGCGCAGCGAGCCGCCCAGCGGCTCGGCGCCGGAGAAGGCCAGGTAGCTCGGCGACCACAGCCCGCTTTCGACCCGGCCGACCCGCTCGCCGCCGGGCGGCTTGAAGGTGCCGAAGCCGGCGTCCAGCTCGCCGTGGATGCGCAGGCCGCCGGCCGCACCGGCCCCTTGCGCGTGGGCCGCCACCGCCGCGGCGGCCAGGCAGGCCGCGAGCGCGGCGGCGGCAGGGCGCGGCCGCGCACCGGCCGGCCGGAAGCTTGGCGCCCTCACCGGGCCTTGGCGCCGGTGGCGCGGCAGGCCAGCGCGCGCATCGGGCAATAGCCCACCAGGCCCGAGACCGCCGTGCCGGCCGCGCAGGCGGCCGCGATGGCGCCCAGCAGGCCGGGCAGCCAGTGCAGGCAGGCCCAGACGCCGGCCGCGCCGGCGACGAGGCGGAGCACACGCTCCCAGGCGGGGAGATTCTTGACGAACAGCATGGCGGTTCCTTGTGGCTTCGACGACAGGCGTCGGGGGGCACGACTCTAGGAACAACCCGCCGCCAAAGCCACTGGCTACCTGGCCAGTGGTCCGGCGGCGGCGGCGCGGTTGCAATGGCCGCCCGCGATCGGCAGCCCGCCGCGCGACCCAGACCACTGCAGCAGGGATACGTGATGAAGATCGGCGAAGCCGGATCCGAGAAGGTGCCGACGACGGTCGTCCACAAGGAGTTCGACGAGGACGTGCTGGTGGCGAACATGCGCGGACTGATCCCGTCGTGGATCGGCCCGCACGTGCTCGCGGCGCCAGGGCTGGCCGAGGTGCACCGCGAGGCGCTGCGCGCGGCCTACTGCGTCGAGCGGCCCGGCCCGACGCCGGGCGAACGCCTGCTGGGCCTGCGCACGCTGCCGGCGGTGCTGGAGGAGCGCCGGATCGCACCGCTCGCCGAGGAGACGCGCGAGGCCGTGCGCCGCCACTACCGCGCGGAGCACGGCCGCTGGTGGCTGGCGTCCGAGTACGTCGACGAACTCGACCAGGTGGTGCTGATGAGCCACCTCGCCGACCGCTCGGCCCACCTTTCCGACGTCGACCGCTACGTGATCTCCGCCGCGCTCGACGGCATCCCCGGCCTCGTGCGCCCGAAGGTGGCGTGCTTCAGCATGGTGATGGACACGCAGAACTACTTCTTCTACCGCAAGCACCACGAGCACGTGCCCGGCATCATGCTGATCGAGGTGGTGCGCCAGGCGATGTACGCCCAGTACTACCGCTACGCGGCGCTCGCGCGCGGCGAGGTCTCGCTGACGATCGAGAACCTGTCGGTCGACTTCCTGGGCTTCGTCAACGCCAACTATCCCGTGCGGATCCAGGTCGAGGACGTGCGCACGCCCGAGCAGATCGCCGCCACCCCGACGGAGGAGCGGCTGGCGACGTTCTCGCAGCTGGGCCGCGTGGTGATGAAGGCGACGATGCGCGCCAACCCGATCCGGATGAGCCTGTTCAAGCGCCTGCGCAACATCAAGCCGCCGGCCAAGGCCCGCTTCATCCCGACCAAGAACATCGCGCCGCAGGGGGTCTTCACCTGGCCGGGCAGCCCGGCGCTGGACGGCCGCATCCAGGACCTGTCGGCCGGTGGCGTGAAGGCGCTCTTCGACGGCGCGCCGGTCATCGAGCCCGGCAGCCAGGCCCGCTTCTCGATGCTCGTCGAAGGCATGGGCTTCGTGCACGCCACCCTGGCCGTGCGCTGGACCCAGGACGAGCACGGCCGCACCGGCGTCGGCTTCCAGATCGTGGACATCGACCTCACCTCGGTGCAGCGGCTGCGCGAGGCGATCAAGAACTTCACCTTCGTGAACACCCGCCGGGGCGAGCTGTGAGCACCGGCACCCCGGGCCTGGCGCCCGACGCCCCGGTCGCCCGGGCCGCGGCGGGCCGCGACCGCTACCCGCTGGCACTGGCGCCGCTGCAGGTGCGCGGCGTGACGTTTGCCAACCGGCTCTTCTTCGCGGCGATGGGCGTGGACCTGGCCGACCATGCCGGCGGGATGTCGGAGGCGCTCGACGGCTTCCTCGACGGCCTGCTTGGCAGCGGCTGCGGCGCGCTGGTGCTGAGCAACGCCTCGGTGTCGCGCGATTCGATCCTGCAGCCCAAGGGCCTGCGCATGGTCACCGCGGCGCATGCCGATGCGATGCGGCCGTTCCTGCAGCGCGCCGAACGCGCCGGCGTCGTCGCCGGCGTCCAGCTGCAGCACTACGGCGGCCAGGGCACCACCACCTTCACCCGGGGGCAGCCGCTGTGGACGCCGAGCGGCATCGGCTCCAAGGCCGTGGCGAAGCTGGATCCCCGGTACCGCACGAAGGCCATGTCGGTCGACGAGATCCACGCCGTGCAGCAGCAGTTCGCCGCCGCCGCGGCGCTGTGTCGCGGCGCGGGCGCGCGCATGGTGCAGCTGCAGGCGTCCAACGGCTACCTGCTGGGCAGCTTCATGTCGCGCCACACCAACCGCCGCACCGACGGCTACGGCGGCAGCCAGCCGGCGCGCAACCGCATGCTGGTGGAGACGGTCGCGGCCGTGCGCCGCGCGCTCGGCGACGAGATCGTGCTGGGCGTGCGCATCGGCATCGACGACGGCCTGGGCCCTGAGGGCCTGGTGCCCGACGACCTGAACGAAGCGCTGCCGGCGCTGGAGCAGGCGGGTGCCGACCTCTTCGAGGCCTCGTTCTACATCGCCGACACCTTCGGCCAGCTGGCGGCCCGCACGCCGGAGGCGATCGCCCGGCTGCACGGCCAGGTCGCCGCGGTGCGCCGCCGCTGCCGCGTGCCGCTGGGCTTCGCGGGCTACGTGGACGGGCTGCCGCACGCCGAGTCGGTGCTCGCGGCCGGCGTGGCCGACATGGCGGGCATGGCACGCGCCCTCTTCGCCGACAACGACCTGATCCTGAAGACCGTGGAAGGCCGCGAGCACGAAATCCACCGCTGCCTGTGGGACGGCAAGTGCTTCAAGGACAAATACAACCCGCGCTTCGACCGGGTGTATTGCTGCGTCAACCCCAAGTACCTGCGGCCGGCCTGAGCGCCCGCCGCGCATCGGAGGACATCGAGATGACGACAAGACGCTTCGAGGGGCGCCACGCGCTGGTCACCGGCGGCACCGACGGCATGGGCCTGGTGGTGGCCGAGCACCTGGCGCGCGAGGGCGCATCGCTGGTGGTCTGCGGCCGCGACCGCGGCAAGGGCGCCGCCGCCGAACGGCAGCTCGCCGCCCACGGCGGCCGGGTGCGGTTCTGGCCCTGCGACATCGCCCGCCCCGAGGAGGTGGCATCGATGGTGGAGGGCGCGGCCGACTGGCTCGGCGGCCTGGACACCGTCTTCAACAACGCCGGCGTGACGTCGAAGCGCGCGCTGGTGGGCGAGTCCTCGCTGGACGACTGGCAGCACGTCGTCGGCATCAACCTGAACGGCATGTACTACTGCCTGCGCAGCCAGCTGAAGTACATGGCCGCGGCCGGCGGCGGGGCGATCGTCAACAACAGCTCGCTGGCGGGCATCACGGCGATCGCGGGCCAGTGCGCCTATGTGGCCAGCAAGTTCGGCGTGGTCGGCCTGTCGCAGGCCGCGGCGCTGGAATACGCGGTGGCGACCGGTGAACGCGCGGCGGTGCGGGTCAACGTCATCGCGCCCGGGCCGATCGCCGGCGGCATGAACTCCTCCGAGAACCTGGCCGCCCACCCCGAGCACACCCGCCGCAAGATCGCCGCCACCGCCATGCAGCGGCTGGGGCAGCCCGAGGAGGTGGCGTCCGCGGTGCTCTGGCTGCTGAGCGACGGCGGCAGCTACATGACGGGCGCGGTCATCCCGGTCGACGGAGGCGCCCGTGCAGGCAAGTTCTGAAGCGCCGCCGGACAGCGTGCCCGGCGACGTGCTGGTCACCGGCGCGAGCCGCGGCATCGGCCTGGCGCTGGCGCGGCAGCACCTGGAGCGCGGGCACCGCGTGTTCGGCCTGAGCCGCACGGTGCCGCCCTCGCTGGCCGGCCACGCCGGCTACGTCCACGTGACGCTGGACCTCGCCCGCTGCGACGGCCTGGGCGATGCGCTGCGCGGCAAGCTGATCCGCCCGCACGGCCTCACGCGCCTGTCGCGGCTCTTCCTCAACGCCGGGCAGTTCAGCCCGCGCATCGCGGATGTGGCGCAGGTGCCGCTGGCCGAGCTGCAGGCGCTGATGGACCTGAACGTCTGGGCCAACAAGCTGCTGCTCGATGCCCTGCTCCAGCACGGCGTGGGCATCGAGGCCTGCGTCGTCTCCTCGTCGATCGCCGGCGTGCGCGCCCGCGGCGGCAACAGCGGCTATGCCATCTCGAAGGCGGCGCTCAACATGCTGGTGCGCCTGTATGCACTCGAGCAGCCCGCCACCTACTTCGCGCTGCTGGGCCTGTGCAACGTCGATACCGAGCTGGCCCGGCGCATCGGCGCACTGCCGCTGGAAGGCACGTTCCCGGACCTCGAAGGCCTGCGCCGGCGCGGCGCGCAGGCGGGCTACCTCGCCACCGCCGCGCAGCGCGCGGACGACATCCACCGGCTGCTGGTCGCAGGCCTGCGCGAGCACCTGCCCAGCGGCGAGTTCGCCGAAGTCCGCACGCTGAAGGAGGCGCCCTGGTTCCAGGCCGCCGCGTGCGCACCGGCCCCTTGCAAGGAAACCGCATGAAGACCCTGGTGCTCGTCGCCCACCCCAACCTGGAAACCTCCCGCATCAACAAGGCCTGGGCCCGGGCGCTGCGCCGGCAGCCCGGCGTCACCGTCGTGGACCTCGCCGCGAAGTACCCCGACCATGCGATCGACATCCTCGAGGAGCAGGCGCTGCTGCTCGCGCACGACCGCTACGTGCTGCAGTTCCCGCTGTACTGGTACTCCAGCCCGCCGATCCTCAAGTCGTGGATCGACGCGGTGCTGCAGCCCGGCTTCGCCTACGCGGTGGGCGGCACCCGGCTGCGTGGCAAGGAGTGGATGGTGAGCACCTCGGTCGGCAGCACGGAAGACGGCTACCGGGCGGGCGGGCACAACCAGTTCACCGTCGACGAGATGTTGCGGCCCTTCCAGCAGACGGCGGCCTACACCGGCGGGATCTACCGCTCGCCCTACTGCTTCTACCGCGCCATGCTGGCCACCGAGGCCGACATCGTCGAGGGCACGCGCCGGATGCTCCAGCACGTGCTGCGCCCCGGCATCGATCCGGAAGGCGAGCATGAGCGGTTCGTGATCGACTCGCTGAACGCCATCTTCCAGCGGGCCGATGAGACCCCGGCCTGAGGCCGGCCCGGCGGACCCGCCCGGCATGGACTGGCTGCCGGCGGTGCACTTTCATGAGCGGCACGGCCGGCGCGGCGTGCCTTGCACACCGGAGGCGCTGATCGCCGCGGTGCGCGGCTTCGACGACCGCAGCGACCCGCTGCTCAACGGCCTGCTGTGGCTGCGGGAATGGCCGGCGCGGCACCTGCTGCCGGCCGGCGCCCGCCGCCGCATTCCTGCCGAGCGGCCGCGGTTCGGGCTCGCGCAGTTCGTGGTGCTGGAATCGACGCCGGCCCGCATCGTCTACGGGCTGGCAGGCCGTTTCTGGCAGGCCGACTTCGGCCTGGTGCCCCTCGCCGACGGGCAGGCCTTCCGGCGGTTCGGCGAGCCCGGCGCGGCCAAGCTGGTGCTGGCCTTCGGGGCGCGCGCCGCGGCGAGCGGCCGCGGCAGCGACCTGGAGACCGTGACCGCGGTGCACTGCTGCGACGCCGCCGCCCGCAGGCGCTTCCTGCCCTACTGGCTGCTGGTCCGCCCCTTCAGCGGGTGGATACGCCGGCGGCTGCTGTCGCGCATCCAGGCCGCGTGCGCGCCGGATCGGCAGGGTGCGTGACCAGGCTGAACACGAGCGAGGCCCGCGACGACACCTGGTGCATGCGCATCAGCCTGCTGACGTGGTACTTGATGTTGGCAACGCTGGTGCCGACGATCTGGGCGATCTCCCAGTTGGTCTTGCCGAGCAGCAGCCATTCGACGATGTCCTGCTGCCGGGAGGTCAGCGCCGCCGGGGCCTCCCGGTCCGGCAGGCCCTGCATGCGCACCCGCGTGGCCGCGCAGTGCAGATGCGGCATCAGCCGCGCCACCAGCCGGCGCTGGTCCTCGGTGACCGAGGCCGCGAAGCGGTGGAAGCTGAAGTAGGTCAGCAGCCCTTCGCGCGGCATGAAGTGCCCATGGGCCAGCACGTTGCGGAACTCGAAGCGGCGCGCCAGATGGAGCTCCTGCGCCGACAGCTCCGCGTTGCTGCGGCCGAGCTCCATGCACACCGGCTTGCCGCTGCGCAGCCAGCGGGCCAGCACCGCGCTGCGCAGGCTGGCCGACGGCCCCCGGATGGTCTCGAGGTACTCGGCAGGAAAGTCGTCGGTGACGAGCATCTCCGGCACGACGCGGCCGCCCGACACACGGCCCAGGCCCCCCACCACGCAGCCATAGGGCAGCAGCGCCTGCACCTCGCGGCGCAGGCAGTCGACCAGTTCCTCGACGCTGTTCACCAGCAATAGCGCGTCAACTGCCGCCAGGAAGGCGTTGCGCCCGTGTGGCGCCGCCAGCAGTGACTCCGTCATCCCTTGTTCCCGTTTCCTCTGTCAAATCGCACGCACCTGCCGGGACTGCTTCGGGGCCGCGCGGGGGCGCCAGGGAGCAGGTGCATGAACGGCGTGCGATCACCAGGTCGCCCGCCAGCCGGCAGCATAGCTTGCAGGCTGTGAACAATTCCCCACAGGGCCGCCGCTTCGATGCTGCCGCACCACACAGACCGGCGGCGACGTGACGAAGTGGCTGCCGGCCCGGCTGCTAGCATGCCCCGCATGTTCGAACAGATCACGCCCTTCCTCGTCCACTGGGCCATCACGGCGCTGTCGCTCTGGGTGGCCAGCCACATCTTCAAGGGCCTCCGGTTCGACAGCACCGGGGCGCTCGTCGTCTCGGCGCTGCTGCTGGGCTTCGCCAACGCCATCGTCAAGCCGCTGCTGATCGTGCTGACGCTGCCGCTGACGCTGCTGAGCTTCGGGCTCTTCCTGCTCGTCATCAACGCGCTGATGATCCTGCTCGTCGCGGCCCTTGTGAAGGGCTTCCGCGTCTCGGGCTTCTGGACGGCGCTGTTCGCGAGCCTGTTCGTCTCGGTGCTCAGCCTGCTGATCGGCGCCTTCGTCAGCGGCAGCGATCCGGCGATGCAGATCCAGATGCCGCAGGGCTCGGGCACCTGGCTCTAGTCAGGCCCGCTCGCCCGTCTGCCGCAGTTGCGGCTGGCGCCGCAGCACCTCCTCGCGCGGGCCGGCGTCGCGCACCTGGCCGGCTTCCATCAACACCACCGTGTCGAAGTGCGACAGCAGGCTCAGGCGGTGGATCGACGCGATCAGGCACGCCTGGGGAAAACGCTCGGCGATGCGGTCGAGCACCTTGGCCTCGGTCGCCGCATCGAGCGCGCTGGTCGGCTCGTCGAGCAGCAGCAGCGAGCTGCCCTGCGAGGCGAGCACGCCGCGCGCCAGGCACAGCCGCTGGCGCTGGCCGCCCGAGAGGTTGAAGCCGCGCTCGGTGAGCGGCGTGTCGAGGTCGCCGTGCATCGCGGCCAACACCTCGTCGAACGCACTGGCGTGCACCGCGGCCTGCAGGTCGGGTTCGGGCTTCGGCTGGCCGAAGCCCAGGTTCTCGCGCACGCTGGCCTCGAACACCTCGGTCTCCTGCGGGATCAGCGTGGCCAGCGTGCGCAGCACCGGCCAAGGCTGCACCTGGCCATCGAGCGCGACCGTGCCCTGCGTCGGCACGTACAGGCCCGCCAGCAGCCGCAGCAGCGTGCTCTTGCCGCCGCCGCTGGGGCCCACCAGCGCCACGCGCTGGCCGCGCCGCAGCGCGAGCGCCACGTCGCGCAGGCCGCCGCCGCGCGCGCTGTCGGCATAGGCCCAGCCGAGGCCTTGCACGTCGAGCCGCTGCCAGCCCGCGTCCGCCCGCAGCGCCTCGGCCCCCTCGTCGGGCCGCGCCGGCGCATCGAGGATGGGCTGCGCGCTGCGGAAATCGGTGTGCATGCGCGCGAAGCTCTGGAAGTTGCCCGCCATCGAGCCGATCACGCCGGCCGTCTGCTGCGCGTACTGGTAGATCATGAACACGCCGCCCAGCATCACCGCCTCGCCGGGCGTGCGCGTCTGCCACACGTACATCACCACCAGGCCCCAGGTGAGCCCCAGGCCCATGATGTCGACTGCGAACCACTTGCTCTCGTTGACGACGACCGCGCGCTTCAACGGCCCGGACACCGCCTGCATGCGCCGGCGCATCAGCAGCCGCGACGCCGAGGCCAGCCGCAGCCCGATGACGGTGGAGGCGTTGCCGATGAAGTCGAGCAGCGCGGCCACGTAGCGGCGGTCGGCATCGTTCTCCTGGCGCACCAGCAGCATCAGCGCGCGGTCGAAGCGCAGGATCACCAGCGCGATGCACACGTAGCCGCCCAGCGCCAGCAGGCCGCTGCCGAGCGACAGCAACGACAGCGCCACCAGCGGCCCGACGAAGTTGACGATGTTCTGCAGGTACACGAACTGGTTCTGCGCGAAGTCGGACAGCGCCCGGCTGGCCTGGTGCACGCGGTGCTGCAGCTCGCCCGAGTGGTGCCCGCCGTGCCAGGCGAGCGGCGCGCCGGCGATGCGGCCGTAGAGCCGGTCGGCCAGCGCCTCGCGCACGCGCACACCCACGTTGCGCTCCAGCACGCGGCCGGGGCCATGCATCAGCCACGAGACGAGGTACACCAGCATCAGCCCGCCGATCCACTTGGCCGACGCCTCCATCTGCCCGCGCTGCAGCGCGTTGATGGCCTGTGCCGCCAGCCAGGGCATCGTCAGCCGGATGAGCTGCGAGCCGCCCAGCAGCGACAGCGCGCCCACGAGCTGGCCGCGCGCGCCTTGCGCGTAGTGCCACAGCGCGCCGTACAGCTCGCGTGCGGCGCGGGCGGGGGTGGCGGGTGCCGCAGGCGATGATGAGGATGTCAAACGGGAGGTTCCAGGGCAGGCCGTTGCCCGACGATGGGCCAACCGCGTTGCAACGCATGTGCCTGCAACGCCGCATCGGGCGCCACCGCGACCGGGTGCGTGACGGCGCTCAACAGCGGCAGGTCGCCTGCGGCGTCCGAATAGAAATGGCTTTCGGCGAAGCCGGACAGCGCCAGGCCCTGCCGCGCCAGCCAGGCATCGACGTGGCCGAGCTTGTGCTCGCGGTGGCAGGGTTCGCCGACGATGGCACCGGTGGGCACGCCGCGTGCGTCGAGCGCCGGCTCGGTCGCCAGCACGTGCGGGATGCCGAACAGCCGGCCGAAGGGCTCGGCGATGAAGCGCGTGGTGGCGGTGACGATGGCGCACAGGTCGCCAGCCTCGCGGTGGCGCCGCACCAGCGCCTGCATGTCGGCAGGAAGGCGCGGGGCCATCGCCAGCTCGAAACGGCGGGCCCAGTCATCGAGCTGCACCCGCGTGAACGCGGCCAGCGGCGCGACGGTGATGCGGTGCATCTCACGGATGTCCAGCTCGCTGGCCACGTAGCGGTGGCACAGCGCCAGGTAGGCGCTTTCCGCATCGGCGGGCAGCGCGCCTTCGGCGGCGAGGAAGCGCGTCCACGCCATGCCGCTGTCGAACGGGATCAGCGTGAGGTCGAGGTCGAACAGCGCCAGGCGCATGCGGTGCGGGCGGCGGGCCGTCAGGCCGCGGCGCGATGGCCCGGAGCCTCGGCCGGCCGTTGCGCGGCGGGCGACAACAGGCGCGCGGGCAGCGTGCCGCGCAGGGCGTTGCACACCATCAGGCCTTGCGCACGCTCCACGTCGGCCAGCGTCAGCGTGCGTTCGGCGGCGGCCCAGGCCGGGTCTTCGAGCACCAGGCCGCGCAGCGTGCCGGGCAGCACGCCGTCGGCCACCGGCGGCGTGTACCAGCGGCCGTCGAGCTGGACGAAGACCGAGCTGCGCCCACCTTCGAGCAGGCGGCCGTCCTCGGCGAAGAAGAGGCTGTCGAAGCCGCCGGCGCGCTCGGCGGCCTGCACGCCCGCGTCGTACACGGCACGTTGCGTGGTCTTGTGCATGGCGAGCGCTTGGCGCACCGGCAGGCGCTGCGGCGCGATCAGCAGGCCCACCGGCGTGGCGGCCAGCGGCGGCAGCGCGGCGTGCGTGAGCGACAGCTGGCCGTCGTGCGCCAGGGCCAGCCGCACGCGCGAGGTGACGGCCGGCGCCTCGCGCGCCGCCCAGTCGTGCAGCGCCGCGCGCGCGGCCGCCTCGTCCCACGCGAAGCCCAGCGCGTGGGCGCTGCGGCCGAGGCGGCCAAGGTGACGGTCGACATGCACCAAGCCGGCGCCGGGCTGCCACCGCATCGTCTCGAACAGCTCGAAGCCGGGGTTCAGCCCGGTGAGGAAGCGGGCCTTCAACCGGCATTCCTCGTATTCGTCCTCGGGCACGCTGTCGAGCACGATGCCGGCGCCGATGCCCAGGCGCGCGGGGCGCAGGCCGCCCTCGTCTTCGGCACCCAGCGTCAGCGTGCGGATGGCCACCGACAGGCAGAAGTCGCCGAGCCGGCTGCCCTGCGGCGGCGCGTCGATCCAGCCGATGGCGCCGCAGTAGAGGCCGCGCGGCGTGGTCTCCAGGCCCGCGATCAGTTCCATCGTGTGGTGCTTGGGCGCACCGGTGATCGAGCCGCAGGGGAACACGGCGCGCAGCAGCTCGGCGAAGCCCACGTCGGCCCGCGGCTGCGCCTGCACGGTCGAGGTCATCTGGAACAGCGTGGTGTACGGCTCGATCGAGAACAGCGCCGGCACGCGCACCGTGCCCGTGCGCGCGAGGCGGCCGAGGTCGTTGCGCAGCAGGTCGACGATCATCAGGTTCTCGGCGCGGTTCTTGGTGTCGATGGACAGCAGCCGCGCGGTCTCGCTGTCGCCCTCGGGGCCGCCCAGCGGCGCGACGATGCGCGGCGCCGTGCCCTTCATGGGCCGCGCGGTGAGCAGCCCGCGCTCGTGCCGCAGGAAGAGCTCGGGCGAACACGACAGCACCGCCTCCTCGCCCGCTACGATCAAGGCCCCGTACGACACCGGCTGCCGCGCCCGCAGCCGCCGGTACAGCGCCAGCGGGCTGCCGTAGGCCTGCCCGGTGAGCCGGTACGTGTAGTTGATCTGGTAGGTCTCGCCCGCGCGGATGGCCTCGTGCACGCGGCCGATGGCGTCGACGAACGCATCGTGCCCGACGCTCGCCTGCAGCGCCCCCACGCCCGCCGCGGCCGGTTCCGCGGCGCCTTCCTGCGCCGCCAGCCACGCATCCACCTCGTCGCGCGACAGCCGTGACAGCCGGCGGAACATCAGCACCCGCAGCGCCGAAGCGTCGTCCGCCGCAAGCCCGGCGTGCCCTGCCTTCAGCAGCTTGGCGCCCCACTCGTAGTCGGCCAGCAGCACCGCATGCAGGCCCGCCCGCTGATCGGCTTCGACATCAGCCCACACCGCATCCAACGTCGCCGGATCGACGCAGCGCCGCTCGTGCGAGAAGTCCTCGTACAGCCGACTCGTCGGCCGCAAGGACGTCGCATCGCGATCGTCGAGCAGTGCAAAGCAATCGTTCATCACCGGGAAGATAACCCAGCCCACCCGCCAACGACGGCGCAGCCTACCTCTTGACCAAGCCCCACACCGAGGATCCGGCTCCGCCGGTCCTACGGTGTGCTCCCCCTCGGGGGGGCGACGCCGCCAGGCGTCTTGGGGGCTCAATCAGCTCCAATCATTCATGTCGTGCTTGATCCTGTGCCGGTTCGCGATCAGCTCCTCGACCGTCGGCTCGTTATTCAGCGCCCGCTTCAGGGCCAGCTTGGTGGCCTCGTAGTTGGTGCGGTACATGTCCCGCTTGTCCAGGTTCGGATCCTTCGCGCAGCGCGGGTCGATCCACACCAGGCTGATGATGCACAGCTCGTTGGCCAGGTCCTTCGGGATGATGCCTTCGACCAGGCAATCGACCACCGCATCGGCCGTGGCGCTCTGCACCACCCCGCCGAAGAGGTCGATGTTGGCGGTGTCCTTCAGCGTGACCTTGGGCACCATGATGGTCGCCGGCCGCACGAGCTGGTTGCAGGCACGGATCGCGAACATCGCGGTGTGGCCCTTGCTCTGGGCCATCATGTTGGCGAAGGCCTGGCCCACCGGGCCGTCGGTGCGGCCGATCAGGATCTCCGGCATCGCGTCGGTGAACTGGCCGTCCTTGGCCAGCACGGTGGCCTCGCCGGCGTGGAACAGGTATGTCTGCGTCATGGATGGTTCCGTGGTCAATCGGGTTCTACGAAGATGAGTTCGCCCTTGCCTTGTGCAGACAAGTCGCCGAGGTGGCGAACGATGCGCCGCGTGGCCAGCATCGCGAACGGGCCGCCGTGGCGGGCCAGGCTGCGGGCGAGCAACTGCCAGGCCACCGGCACGTCGGCAATGGCGGGCACGAAGGTGGGCGAGACGTCGCAGCGCGCAGCCGCGAGCACCACGCTGCCGCGCCGCATGCCGTAGCCCACGTGGGCGCCGGCCCGGCCGCCGAGGCCGATGGTGCCGGCCACCAGCCGCGATGCAAGGAAATCGCCCGCGTTGCCGAACACCAGCGCGGTGCCGCGGCGCATGCGGTCGCCGAAGCGCTGGCCGGCATGGCCCTGCACGATGAAGAGGCCGCCGCGCATGCCATCCATGCTGCCGGGCAAGGCCGCCGCGGCGAAGTCGCCGACGTTGCCGTCGATGCGCAAGGTGCCGCCGGCCATCTCGCAAGCCGCCAGCAGGCCCGCGTCACCCGCTACTCGCATCTCGCCGCCGGCCAGCCCGGCGCCGGCGTAGTCGCCCACCGGGCCGTCGACGACGAGGCGGCCTTCCAGCATCTGCGTGCCGATGCGGTCGAAGCGGCTGCAGTCGCCCGACAGGCGCAGCTCAGCGCCCTCGCCCTGCGTATCGGCGCGCTGCACGCCGAACCATTCGGCCAGCGGCACGCGCCGGTTGCCGTGGCCGAAGGGCAGGCGCTCGATCTCGCCGACCGACAGGCCCGCCAGCGCCGAAGGCAGCAGGCCGCGCAGGTCCACACGCAGCGCGGGCGCCTGCTTCAAGGAAAGTTCGATGCGCACGCCGGTCATGCCCCCACCTCCGGCAGCAGCTGGTGCAGGTGGAAATGGAAGGGCCCGAGCTTGCCCCCGTAGTTGCCGGCCGAGATGCGCAGCAGCCCGCCCGCCGCGCCGATGGCCACGCCCGCGGCGATGCCGGCGCGCATCGCGGCAGCCACGTCGGCCTCGGCCAGGCCGTCGATCACCACCTCCATCACGCAGCGCGTGTCGGGCGTGATCTCGCTGCGCTCGACCAGGCCGTACAAGGTGGGGCAGAACGCGTCGTTGGTCGAGGCGCCGAGCGACGCGTACTTGCTGCCGACCTTGGAGCCCGAGCGCACCACGCCGCCGGGGAAGGGCATCACCACGTTGGGCAGCTTCTTCATCGCGGCCACCGCGGCTTCGGCCACGGCCAGCGCGGCGTCGACATCACGCGCCATGAACAGCAGGTTGCCGCCGCCCACGGCCTTGGTGATGGCGGTGGTTTCCTGCGCGACGAACTCGCCGTCCATCACCGGCACGCGCCAGTAGCGGATGCCGTCGATCACCTTGGAGATCTGCCAGCCGTCGCCGAAGAAGCGCAGGTTCCTGCCGAGCGCCACCGCCTCGCCTTCGGGCAGGCCGGCGCCGGGCCGCCCCAAGCCGGCCTGCGCCCCCTCGGGGGGCGGGGCGGCGTACCCGCCGACCCGGGGGCCGACAGGAAGACCCGCGTACACCGCGGTGGTCGGGCACGTCAGCACACATTGGCCGACACGCCGCTCGAGCTGCTTGGCCAGCTCCTTGCCGCTCATCGAAAAGATCAGCACGCTGACGCCCGGCCGGCCGTCGGGCGTTTCATCGGCCCCCAGCTCGCGCTCGATGCCCGCTTCGCAGCCGCAGGCGATCACCGAGGTGGCGAAGCCGGTGGCGCTGGTGGCGGCGTTCAGCGCCCATTGCCGCGTGTGCGCGGTGATCAGGATGCGCGTGGCCTTCATCGGGAAGGCTTCGGCGAAGCCGTCGTCGATGGCGACGCCGTTGAGCACCTGGGAGGCGCCCCCGCTCACGCCGCCACTCACGGCGCCGCCCCTTCACCCGCGAGGCACTCCACCGGCAGCAGGCGCCCGCCGTTGCAGCAGCTGCACAGCTCGTCGTGGCTGATGGCGGCCGAATCGAAGGGCACCGAGCCCAGCCGGTCGAAGTGCTTGCGCAGCGTCTTCTCGATGCCCTTGTCGAACGCGGGCTCAACGAAGTGCGTGCCGCCGGTGGGCACCGCCATCACGCGGCCGGCCTGGGCAACGAGCACGCCGTCCTTGAACACCTGCTCGGGCTGGCGGAACATGGCCTCGCGGTCGGGCCCGTCGCGGTACACCGCCACGTCGGCGCCCGCGCCCACGCCCAGGTGGCCGCGGTCCTTCAGGCCCAGCAATCTTGCGGGCGCAGCGCGGGTCATGATGGCGATCTCGCTCAAGCTCAGCTCGCGGGTGATGGACTTCAGCGCCGACTGCTGCGCCACCTCGGGGTGCAGCTTGGCGAGCTGCTCCTCGCGGAAGCCGCGGTCCATCAGCAGCCGGATGAGGTGCGGGTAGCTGGTGAACGGGCCGCCGTTGGGGTGGTCGGTGGTGAGCACCACGCGCCAAGGGTCCTTCACCATCAGGAAGATCTCTAGCCCGATGACCCACTGCAGCGCGTTCACATAGCTCTGCTCTCGGTAGCGGAACGGCACCACGCCGCAGCCGGCCTCGCATTCGATGTCGGCGCCGATCCACTTGCGCGGGTGCGCGAAGCCCGACTGGGCGTGCTGCCGCATCGTGTCGCCCGAGGCGGTGACGGTCTGGCCGAACATGATCTGGCCCACGTCGATGCTGACGTTGGGGTTGGCGTTCACCGCTTCCACCAGTTGCAGCGCGGCCGATGAGAACTTCTTCGGCCCTTCCTTGCCGTAGGCGTGGAACTGGATGTGCGTGAGGTGCGCCGGCAGACCGTCGAGCGCCTGGATGGTCTGCAGCGTCGATTCGATGTTGCCCGCCACGCCCAGGTTGCTGCCGTGGATGTGCAGCGGGTGCGGCACGCCCAGCTCGCGCAGCGCGCGCGCCAGCGTGTGCACCACCTGCCGCGGCGTGACCTGCCAGTGCACGTGGGCCTCGTCCACGTCGAGCTTGCGCTGGTTGAACTTGAAGGCCGAGATGCCGGCCGGGTTCACCACCTTGATACCCATGGCCTTGGCGGCGTTGATCGTCCAGCCGGCGTAGTCGCGGATGCGCTCGAAGTCCTCGCCGCGCGCCAGCATCTCGAGGAACAGCTCGTCGTTGCCGAGCATCACGTAGGCGCCGTGGTCGAGGATGGGCGTGTCGCCCATCTCCATGTGGGTGTGGCGGGCGTTGCAGGCCATCATCGCCGGCTCGAACGCGGCGGTGTAGCCCATCTCCACGTAGCGGTAGCCGGTGGCCAGCGTGCCCGGCGTGCAGGTGCCGCACGAGGCCAGCTCCAGCGCGTTGCCGGGCAGCGCGATCGGCGAGCCGCCGGGGCCGCGGTGGTCCTCGGGCAGCAGCAGCCGCGCGAGGTTGACCTTGCCGCCGCCGATGTGGGTGTGCAGGTCGATGCCGCCGGCCATCACCACGCAGCCGATGGCGTCGATCACCTCGGCGCCGTGGGTGGATGCGGCGTCGGGCGCCACCACGCGGCCGTCGCGCAGGTACAGATCGCGGACGTCGTCGGTGCCGTGGGTGGGGTCGATCACCCGGCCGCCGCGCAGCACGGTGGTCTTGGTCATGAATGCCCCTGCGGAAGCGCCTGCGTGATGCGGCGGAGCACGTCGGCCGCGGTGGGGAGCGTGTCGTCGTAGAGCGGGCGCAGCGGGAGCACCACCGAGCCGTCGGCGCGAAAGAGGTGGCCGGCCGAGCCGATGCCGGGGGTGGAGACGGGGATGAAGACCGCGTCGCCGTCATCCGCATCGCTGGCGGCCTGCTCGGGATGGCCGATCACGATGCGCGGCACGCCCGCGGCCTCGGCCGGCACCGGCAGCACGCCGAAGCTCGACAGCCACAGCAGCACGTCGGCCGCGCCGTCGGCCAGCAGGCGCCGCGCATCGAAGCGCAGCGGCTCGTGCTCCAGCCCCGCCGGGCCGGCGCGCGAGCGCAGCGGCAGGCCCGACAGCCAGGTGAACACCTGGTTCACCGTGTAGGCGCCATCGCCGCCGCCCAGGCCCAGCGCGGCCGCGCGCGTGCTGCGGTTCAGCGCCGCCACCGTGCGCTGCAGCGCCTCGATGGCCAGGCCGCCGTGGGCCGGCAGGCGCCTGGTTTCGTAGACCAGAACCGCGTAACGCGCGGCACGCAGCCGGTCGGCCACCTCGACCAGGGCGGCCGGCGCACGCGCCCGCACGGCACCGCGGCCCTCGGCCAGCGCGGCCAGCAGCGCCAGCGTGTCGAACAGGTCGCCGGCTTCGACCGGCAACGCGAGCAGCTCGGGGCCGGGCTCGCCGCAGCGGTCGAGCAGGTCGCGCACATCGTCGGCGGGGGACGCGTCGGTGTCGGGCGTGATGCGCAGCAGCAGGTCGGCGCGTGTCGCCACCTCGGCGATCGTGGTGGTGAAGCCGCCGCGGTCCTGCTGCGCGCGCACGCCCTCGAACAGCACGGCGCCGCCGGCCGCGTCGCAGATGGCGCCGGTGGCACAGGCCAGCGGGTAGAGGGCGCGGGCGCCGGCCACGTCGGTGCCCAGCCCGCCGAAGAGCGGCTGGCCGGCGGCCGCGAGCAGCCGGGCGGCCTCGGCCACCGCCTCGTCGAGCGTGGCGGCGCGGCCGGCCACCCGCGGCGTGGCGGCCGAGGGGGTGTCAGCGAAGCGGGCCAGGCCGCCGGCCGCGCGGCGGCAGCTGCCCCCTGCGGGCGCGAGCTGCGGGCCGGGCCGCACCCCGGCCGTGCTGCACAGCAGCGGGCAGAAGGGGCAGGTCCACGGGGACGTCCATGAATCGGTCATGCAGGCTCGGCAACGCAAGCGATGTGCCACGCGCAGCCTGCGGTGCGGCCCGGGCGGTCGGTGTGCGCCCACCCGGTGCCGAGGCCAGATGTGCCACACAGTGTTCCGCTTTTGGCGGCCGGCAGCCCGCGCAGCGCCGCGCGGGCCGGTGGCACGAATCGTGATGCAGGCACCGCCCGTGACAGGGCGAGGAGGTGATCGGTGTCTGTGTGCGCTCGTCGGCGCTTGCCAGGGTTTTGCCGGATGGCTGCCGCAGGGCGTCAGGACGCGGCACGCGCGGCGGGTGGCAGCTGCAGGTCGTGCAACGCACTGGCGACGAGCCAGGCGTCGGCCCCGGCCTGGCGTGCAGGCGCCAAGTCCTCCGGGCCGCGGATGCCGCCGGCGCCGATCACCGTCGCGGCCGGCGCACGCTGGCGCACCGAGCGCAGCGTCTCCAGGTCGGGGCCGGCGCCGGTGCCCACACGCTCCAGCGTCATCACGATGACCCGCTGCGGCCACAGCTCCGGCGCCTCCCAGCAGCCGGCGGGATCAAGGGGCCGGCCGTCGCGGCGGTCGAGCGACAGCGCCGCGCGGGCACCGAGCTCGTCGCTGCGGTCGAACGCCTGCGCCATGGCCTCGCGCGAGCGCAGCGATTCGCTGCCGTACACCGGCACCACGTGCGGTGCCGACATGTTGCCCAGCCGCGTCATCAGCGCCGCGGCCGCGGCCGCATCGGCAAAGCCGGCGTCCAGCCACAGCTCGATGCCCGGCACGGCCTCCAGCAGCGTGTGCAGCACCCCGAACTGGGCCGGGCCGCCCATCAGCGCATCGAGGTCGGCCACGTACAGCCGCGTGGCGGCGCAGTGCGTGCAGAGCACCTGGGCGACGGTGGCCGGATCGCTGCTGCGGCACAGCGCCGACTCGATCGGGCGGTATGCCTGCCGGTCGCCGCGCACGCCCCGAACCACCTGGCCGCCGAGCAGGTCCATCACGGGAATCAGCGAGGTGTCGGCGGTCATGCAGGAGCAAGGATGAAGCGCGTTTTCGTGTTCGAGTATCTCACCGGGGGGGGCGATGCCGGCATGGCCGAGGCGGGCGAGGCGCTGCTGCAGCAAGGCCGCGCGATGCGCGATGCCGTGGTGGCGGACCTGCTCGAGGTGCCCGGCGTGCAGGTGTCGGCGGCGGTGTGCGAGCAGGCCGCGCGGCTGCCGCCGGGGGCCGCCTCCGCCTGGGCCCGGCCCGGTGAATCGGCCGCGGCCTTCGTCGCCCGCGAGGCCGCCGCGCACGACCTGGCCTGGGTGATCGCGCCCGAGACCGGCGGGCTGCTCGCCCAGCTCAGCCGCCGGGTCGACCCCGCGCGCTGGCTGGGCTGCGACACCGCCGCGATCGAGGTGGCCTCGTCCAAGCGCGCGACGCTGCAGCGGCTCGCGCAGGCCGGCATCGCCACGCCGCTGGCCTTTGGCGACGAGGCGCGGCGCTGGGTGGTCAAGCCCGACGACGGCGCGGGCACCGTCGACACGCGTGTGCACGGCCACGTGGGCGCCGCCGAGCAGGACCATGCCCGCCGCCTGCGCGCCGGCCAGCCGTCGACCCTCGAGCCCTGGGTGGAGGGCGAGGCGCTCAGCCTCTCGCTGCTGTGCGAGCCCGGCCGGGCCGACCTGTTGAGCGTGAACTGCCAGCAGGTCGACGTCGACGTGGCGGGACGGGTGTCGTTCGACGGCGTGCGCATCAACGCGCTGCCGGGCGCCGAATCGCTGGTGCGCATCGCGGACGCGGTGGCGCGGGCGCTGCCGGGGCTGCGCGGCTTCGTCGGCATCGACCTGGTCTGGCACCGGCTGCGCGGCCCGGTCGTGATCGAGGTCAACCCGCGCGTGACCTGCGCCTACGAAGGCCTGTCGGCCGCGCTCGACCGCAGCATCGCCGCCGAAGTGCTGGCCGCGCATGTCCGGGAGCCGGCCTGTGCGTGAGGGCCTCGTCGTCGGCTGGGACATCGGCGGCGCCCACGCCAAGGCCTGCCTGATGGTGGACGGCCGCGTGCTCGACGTCGCGCAGTGGGCGTGCCCGCTGTGGCAGGGCCTGGAGCACCTGGAGCAGGTGCTGGCAGCGGCCCAGGCGCGCTGGCCGGAGATGACCGGCGCCCCCCACGCGTTGACGATGACCGGTGAGATGGTCGACCTCTTCGCCCACCGCGAAGAAGGCGTGCAGCGCATCGCCGCGCTGGCGGCGCGCCGGCTCGGCCAGGTGAGGTGCTTCGCCGGCGACGGCGGCTGGATCGACGTGCACGAGGCCGGCGCCCACTGGGCGCAGATCGCGTCGGCCAACTGGCTGGCCACCGCGCGCCATGCCGCGCAATGCGTCGACGAGGGCGTGCTGGTCGACATCGGCAGCACGACGACCGACCTCATCGCCTTCCGCAAGGGCCGCGTGCTCGCCCGCGGGCGCAGCGACGCGGGGCGCCTGGCCACCGGGGAGCTGGTCTACCACGGCGTGGTGCGCACCCCGCTGTGCGCGCTGGGGCCGCGCATCGCCTGGCGCGGCGAGCCGCTGAACGTGATGAACGAGTTCTTCGCGACCACGGCCGACGTGTACCGGCTGACCGGCGAGCTCGACCTCGCGCACGACCTTCATCCGGCGGCCGACGGCGGCGCCAAGGACATGCAAGGCACCCGCCGGCGCATGGCCCGCATGATCGGCCTCGATGCGCGCGACGGCACGCCGGCCGACTGGCTGTCGATGGCACACGCCTGGCGCGCCGCGCAGGTGGCCGAGCTGGGCGGGCAGTTGCAGCGCGTGGCGGCGCTGCACGGCCTGTCGGAGGCGGCGGTGGCGGTCAGCGCCGGCTGCGGCGATTTCCTCGTGCCCGACGTGCTGGCGCATGCCGGCCGGCCGCACCGCTGCCTGCCCTACGGCACCGCGGTGGCGCGTGCCGAGCCAGGGCTGGCCGGCTGGGCGCAGGTCTGCGCGCCCTGCGTGGCCGTGGCCGCGCTCTACGACAAGGAGTGGCGCTAGATGTGGATCGTCAAGCTCGGCGGCAGCGTCTGCACCGACCCCCTGCTGCCGCAGTGGCTCGCCCTGCTGGCCGAACTGGGCGGCGGGCGCGTCACGGTGGTGCCGGGCGGCGGGCGCTTCGCCGACGAGGTGCGCCGCGCACAGGCGCAGTGGCAGTTCGACGACCTCGCGGCCCACAACATGGCGGTGCTCGCGATGGCGCAGACCGCCTACCAGCTGCAGGCCCTCAACCCCGCGCTGCTGCTGGCCACGCGGCGCGCCGACATCCACCGCGTGCTGCACGCCGGCCGCACCGCGCTGTGGCTGCCGCTGGAGCTGCAGCGCCACGAGGCCGATGACCGCACGCACTGGGAAGCCACGTCCGACACCATCGCCTTCGACCTCGCGCAGGGCCTCAATGCCGAGCGGCTGGTGATGATCAAGTCCTGCGAGATCGATCCGCAGCACACGCTGGACGACCTGGGCCAGGCCGGCGTGATCGACCAGCCGCTGGCCGCGCTGGCGCGCAACGCGGCCTTCCCGATCGAGGTGCTGCACAAGGCCGATCTGGCGCAAATGCGCGCGATGCTGCTCGGCGGCGTGGGCGGCTACCTGCGCGCGTAGGCCGCGTCGACGTCGAGCGACACGGCCCGCACCAGACCGCCGAACTCGAGCACCAGCGCCGAGACGTCGTCGCTGCGCCGGTTCATGATCACCGGCGACACCACGCCCGGCTCCTGCAGCGGCACGTAGGTCACGCCCTCGCGGTGCATCGCCTGCACCGACGACGGCACCAGCGCGTAGCCGATGCCGGCGGTGATCAGCCCCACCGCCGTCTGCAGCTCGTTGGCCTCCAGCGCGATGCGCGGCTGCAGGCCCCGGCCCTCGAACACCGCGAGCACCTGGTCGGCATAGCTCGGCCGCGGCTTGGCCGGGTAGAGCAGCAGCGGCTCCTGGGCCAGCGCCTTCAGGCCCACGCGGCGCCGGCGCGCCAGCGGGTGGCCGGCCGGCAGCGCGGCGACCAGCGGCTCCTCGGCCACCACCACGCCGGCCACCTTCGGGTCGCCCAGCGTCAGCCGGCCGAAGCCCACGTCGATGCGCCCGGCCTTCAGCGCCTCGATCTGCTGCACCGTCGTCAGCTCGGCCAGCCCGACCTCCACCTCGGGATGCAGCGCCCGGAAGCGGCGCAGCACCTCCGGCAGCACGCCGTAGAGCGTGGACGGCACGAAGCCGATGCCCAGCCATGCGCGCTGGCCTTGCGCGATGCGGCGCGTGGCCTCCTGCAGCTCGCCCACGCGCTCCAGCAGCTGAACCGCCTGGGTATGGAAGAAGTGCCCCGCGGGCGTGAGGCGAAGGGGCCGGGCACCGCGGTCGAACAGCGCCGCGCCGAGCTCGTCCTCGAGCTGGCGGATCTGCCGGCTCAGCGGCGGCTGGGCGATGTGCAGCCGCAGCGCGGCGCGGCTGAAGTTGAGTTCGCCGGCCACGGCGACGAAGTAGCGCAAGTGCCTCAGTTCCATGTCTATACCTGGTGGGTATGGAGAGCGACCCAAACGATATTGGACGCCATGCACGCCCCCGGGCGACGATGGCGGCCATGCAAACCGCTCCCGCCTCCCTCCGCGTCGACGCCGTCGAGGCGCTGATCGTCGACCTGCCCACCATCCGCGCCCACCAGCTGGCGATGACCACGATGACGAAGCAGTCGCTGGTGATCGTGCGCGTGGCGTGCAGCGACGGCATCACCGGCATCGGCGAGGCCACCACCATCGGCGGCCTGGCCTACGGCGAGCAGAGCCCCGAGGGCATCCAGCTCGCGGTGGCCACCTACATCGCGCCGCTGCTGGCCGGCGCGGACGCCGCCAACCCGGGCGCCGCGATGGCGCGTGTGCACCGGCACGTGCAGGGCAACTCGTACGCCAAGTCGGCCGTGGAAACGGCGCTGCTCGACGCCCAGGGCCGCCGCACCGGGCTGCCGGTGCACGCGCTGCTGGGCGGCGCGCAGCGCACCGCCCTGCCCGTGCTGTGGACGCTGGCGAGCGGCGATGCCGCGCGCGACGTGGAGGAAGGCCTGTCGCTGATCGAGGCACGCCGCCACAAGGTGTTCAAGCTGAAGATCGGGCGCCGCTCGCTGGCCGACGACCTGCGCCACGTGCAGGCCATCCGCCGCGGGCTGGGCGACGAGGTGATGCTGACCGTGGACGTCAACCAGGCCTGGGACGAGTCCACCGCCGTGCGCGGCATCGCGGCGCTGCAGGACATGGGCGTGGGCTTGGTCGAGCAGCCGATCGACCGGCGACAGCACCGCGCACTCGGCCGCCTGGCCGCCCGCTTCGACGTGCCCATCATGGCGGACGAGGCGGTGCACGACGCCGTCGATGCGTTCGACCTCGCGGCCGAAGCGGCCGCCGACGTCTATGCGTTGAAGATCTCGCAGGCCGGCGGGCTGTGGCCCACGCTGCGCGCCGCGGCGGTGGCCGATGCGGCCGGCGTCGGCCTGTATGGCGGCACCATGCTCGAGGGCACGGTGGGCAGCATCGCCGCGGCCCACGTGTTCGCCGCCTGCCCGCAGCTGCGCTGGGGCAGCGAGCTGTTCGGCCCGCTGCTGCTGACCGACGACGTGGTGCAGGCGCGCCCCGTCTACCGCGACTTCGAGCTGCAGGTGCCCGGCGGCCCCGGCCTGGGCGTTGACCTCGACGCCGACAAGCTCGCCTTCTACCGCCGCGACCGCGGCCCGCGCCCCGTCGCGATGACCGCCTGAAAGGCCCTGCCATGCTGTTCCACGTCACGATGACCGTGCGCCTGCCGCACGACATGCCCGCCGCCGAGGCCGATGCGCTGAAGGCGCGCGAGAAGGCGCTCGCCCAGGAACTGCAGCGCGCCGGCACCTGGCGCCACCTCTGGCGCGTGGCCGGGCGCTACGCCAACGTCAGCATCTTCGACGTGGCCGACAACGCCGCGCTGCACGACACGCTGATGAAGCTGCCGCTCTTCCCGTACATGGACGTCGAGGTGCAGCCGCTGTGCCGCCACCCCTCGTCCGTGCACGAGGACGACCGCTGACCCCTTCGACCCACCCAGGCACCCCGAGGAGACAAACCCATGAACGAATTCTCTTTCGGCCAACGGCTCGAACGCGCGCACGCCCTCGACCACGCCTGAACCACGGACCCGACCGACATGCAACGACGCACCCTGCTGGCGGCCACCGCCGGCCTCGCCGCCGCGCCTCTGGCCGGCATCGCCCACGCCCAAGGCACCTACCCCGCCAAGCCCGTGCGCTGGGTCGTGCCCTTCCCGCCTGCTGGCGCGATGGACGTGATCGCCCGCACGCTGGGCGAGCAGATGGGCCGCCAGCTCGGCCAGACCTTCGTGATCGAGAACCGCCCCGGCGCCGGCGGCAACATCGGCAGCCAGGACGTCGCGCGCTCGCCGGCCGACGGCTACACGATGATGATCGTGGCCAACGGCATGGCGGTGAACCGCTACCTGTACACCAGGCTGGCCTACGACCCGGTGAAGGACTTCGCGCCCGTCTCGCTGGTGGCGGTGGTGCCCAACGTGCTGGTGGTGCCCGCGGCCCATCCGGCACGCACCGTGGCCGACGTGATCCGGCTGGCCAAGGCGGAGCCGGGCCGGTTCACCTATGCGTCCGCCGGCAACGGCACCTCCATCCACCTGGCGGGCGAGCTGTTTGCGTCGATGGCCCGGCTCGACGTGCTGCACGTGCCCTACAAGGGCAGCGGCCCGGCGGTGACCGACCTGATCGGCGGCCAGGTCGACATGATGTTCGACAGCATCACCTCGGCACGGCCGCACATCGAATCGGGCCGGCTGCGGGCGCTGGGCGTGACCACCGCGGCCCGCTCCAGCGCGCTGCCCGACGTGCCCACGATCGCCGAGGCCGGCCTGCCGGGCTACGAGCTGTCGCCGTGGTTCGCGGTGTACGTGCCCGCCGGCACGCCGGCGCCCGTGATCGACAAGCTGAACGGCGCGCTGCTGGCCGCGATGCGGCTGCCCGAGGTGAAGGCGCGGTTCGCGGCCATCGGCGCCGAGGCGGTCGGCGGCAGCCCGAAGCAGCTCGCCGCCCACCTGGAGGCGGAAATGGCCAAGTGGGGCCGCATCATCGCGGAGCGCGGCATCCGCGCCGACTGAACGCCGGCCCGGCGCTATGCCGGCAAGCCGGCGACGGCGGGCACCCGCAGCCCGCCCATGAAGCGCGCGACCGTCGGGACGGCGGAGGCCCGCGCGACGGCCACCAGCGCCTGCAGGCGCGCCGCATCGAGCGCCGAGCCGCGGCTGCCGTTGCACACCGCCGAGCGGAAGCCGGCGAAGTCCGGCGCCAGCGCGTGCACCGCAGGCAGGTGGTGCACGCGCAGCGCGCCGGCCACCCCCACCCGCTGTCCGGCCGCGCGAACGGTATCGACGAACCGCTGCAGGTCGGCCGCCGGCAAGGCGTCGAACAGGCTGCCGGCCCGCTTGTCGGCGGTGTCGACCATCACGCCCGCCAGTGGCAGGCCCGCCGCGTGCGCGACGGCGGCGAAATCCAGCCCCTGGTCGGCCAGGAACACCGGCACGACGTCGTGGCTGCAGGCGGCCAGCGCATCGAGCACTGCGAAGGCCTGCGGCCCGCGTTCGATGCCCACCTTGACGATGTCGACGCCGCAGGAGCCGACGGCCCCCACGCAGTCGAGGATGCCGTTGAGGTCGCCGAGCGGCACGTCGCCGATGGTCGCGCTCACCGGCAGGGTGCTCCCGGCTTCGCGCAGCGCTGCGACGATGCCGCGGATGATCGCGCGCGGCAGCCCGCCGAGCGCCCCCGTGCGCGGCTCCTTCAGGTCGATGAAGTCGGCGCCGCCCCTCAGGGCGGCCAGCGCCTCGTCGGCGGTCCTCACGCTCACCAGCAACTGCACGGCCATCACGCCATCTCCTTCGCCCGCTGCGCGCGGTGGGCCGCAACGGCCTCGTGGAGCCAGCCCCAGGCTTCCAGTTCGCCGGGGCCGGCCGTCTTGTCGATGGCGATCTGCAGGTAGGCCATCTCGTCGTCCACCTTCTGCGGCGGCAGCATCCGCAGCCGGCTGACCAGCACCGCGCCTTCGAGCACCGCCGCCTGCGCGCGGTTGAAGCCGATGAACGGCGCATGCTGGGCCTCGTGCACCCGCGCCATCCGCAGCACCGGGCGCTGCGCGTCGTCCTGCCGCTCGGCGAGCTTCAGCTCGACGTGGCCGAGCGCGCAGGCCAGGCGCACGCCGGGCACCCGCTCGGCCGGACGCGTGGGCCACTGCCTGCGGCCGGTGACGCAGCCGGCGAAGACCCGCACGTCGGTCAGCAGGTTGAGCACGGCGTGGCCGGTCGCGACGACGTTGTCGTGCGTGGCCGACGGCTTGAAGGGCATCAGGATCACGTCCGGCCCGCCGCCGGCGGCCGACTCGCGGTAGCGCACGCCCATGGGGGCCACGTGCGGCGCGCCGTCGGGGGACACGGTGGTGACCACGGTCTCGAAGATCACGTCATTCATCGCGAGGGGACTGTTCGAATCCTGCGCACTCTGTGCCACCCGTGCCGGCTGTGCAGCCGCTGCCCTGGCGCCCGGCCTCCGCCGGACCGCCTTGCACCGCAACGTCTGCAAATTCCGCGCCGGGGCGGGCAGCGGCCGCCGTCCGGGCGTCGCGCGCCTGCCCGAACGCACGGCGGTCGGAAATCCGGCCGAAACGGCGGCGGGGCAGGCGTGAATCCGACCGCCGCCGGGCCCGGCGGGCGCGGCCGCGGGCCACCCCTCGTCAGGCCTTGCCGGCCGGCGCCTCGGTGGTGCCGGCCGGTGCGCGGACATCACCGCGCGCGCGGCCAGCCGGCATCGTCGTGCCCGGCGCACACCAGCCGGCCAGGTCCTGCACCGTCGCCTCGGCCGCGCAGCCCCAGGCCAGCGGCTGGTCCTGCACGTAGCGCTTGCCCAGGCGCCAGGCGATCTCGGCGTGCGCCAGTTCCACCCCCATGTAGAAGGCATGCGCGGCGTCGTGCTCGAGCTGCAGCTGCGGCCACAGTTCGAAGGCGCCCTGCCCCAGCCGCAGGCCGTCGCGGTTGTAGACGTGCAGGCCCTGCGCCGACACCTGCACGCGGAAGTTCGGGTCGCGCACCTGCGCCGCGGTGTCGGCGATCTCCTGCGGCGAATCGGGGAACGGGTGCTTGTCGTGCACCGTCATCAGCGCGTCGCTCATGCCCTTGGGCAGCGTGTTGCGGCTGCGCGCGGCATGCATGATGCGGCGCGCCCAGTCGGCCTCGCGCACCGCGCGGCGTGCATGGGCGCTGACCTGCGTGGTGAGCACGGCGGCGGCATCCAGCTCGGCGCAGATGCCGAACAGCACGGCGTTGATGCCGCTGGTGTCGGCCTCGGTCAGTTCGGTGACGTTGCCCACGCCCACCATGATCGGGATCTCGGGGAAGCGCTCGCGCAGCCGGTGGTAGCGCACCACCGACGCGGTGAAGCCGAACGGGATCGGGTCGAGGATCGCGTCGGCCAGGAAGGGCTTGCCGCGGTCGAGCAGGCGCTCGACGGCCTCGTGCAGCGAGGCCTCGTCGGCCGGCGTGCGCGGGATCAGCACCGGCACGGCGGCCACCTCGTCGGCCACCCACAGCGTGTCGAGTGTCAGGCTCAGCAGGTAGTCGGCGCCCGCTTGCGCACCGCGCAGCAGCTCCTGCGGGTCGCTCGAATCGACACTGACCTGGAAGCCCTCGGCCTTCAGCGCGCGCACGCTGTCCTCCAGGTGATCGAAAGCCGTTTCGGGCAGGCTGCCCAGGTCGATGACGTTGGCACCATCGGCGGCCAGCATGCGGGCGCGCTCGACGATCTGCGGCACCGCGAGCCGCGGGGCATCGACGATCTCGGCAAAGATCGCCACCTCGTACTCGCTCAGGTCGACCGCCTTCGCGGCGCGGTTGAAGAAGCGCGGCAGGTCCTTCAGCTCCTCGGGCCCGCGCTGCACGGGCATGCCGTAGTGTGCCGCCAGCGCCTCGACGTCGCCCCGGCAGCGGCCGGGCAGGATGATGCGGTCGGCCTGCACCGGCGCGGGCACGCGGCGGCGGACCATCTCGGCCGTCATCAGGCCGGCCACCTGCAGGCCGATCTCGCGGACCTCCCAGGTGAACGGTGCGGCCGCCATGGACCGCAGCACACGCTCCAGACTCGGTTGCGCGAGGCGGCCGGTCAGGAAGACGATGTGTTCCATGCGAGTGACAGTTCCTTCAGGCGCGTGTCGAGCGCCGCTTCGAGTTCGGCCGGGGAGCTGACGACCTGGCAGAAGTCGATCTGCATCAGCCGCTCGACGTTCTCCAGCTCGATGCGCCGCGGCCGCAGCGTGACCCAGTCGTGCGGCGACTTCGTCACCACCACCGGCTCCGTATCGCATGCAAACACGATGCCGGGAATGCCGAGCTTGCCGGCCTGCGCGAACATGTTGGTCGGCAGCGAATCGCTGATGCCGAACGCGCACTTGGCCACCGTGTTGCTGGTGGCCGGCGCCACCACCACGGTGTGGTAGACGTCGTCGTACAGCATGCCCACCGGCACGCCGCTCGCGCTCTTGTCGCGCAGCACGCGGAAGCGCTTGCGCAGTGCTTCCAGGCCCAGCTTGTAGAGCGGCAGCACCTCTTCGCCGGCCGCCGAGAGGAACAGATCGACGTCGGGCAGACGCGCCGCCAGCGCCATCGATTCCTCGAGGTAGTGGCCCGAGCCCGTCACGCACCACGCGAAGCGCGAGCGCGGCGTTGCAGGTACCACGGCCAGCGCGTCGTCGCCCTCCCCAGCAGTCAAGGGCAGCGGCGCATGTGTTGATCCAGCTCCCCGCCACGGATCCGGCTCCGCCGGTCCGCTGGCGGGCGGCCCCCCCGGGGGGTAGCGAGCGTCAGCGAGCTTGGGGGCTCCATCAGGGGTGGCTGATCTCGATGTGGAGCTTGTGGAGCTTGCGGTAGAGGGTGTTGCGGCTGACATCGAGCGCCTTGGCGACGTTGCTGACGTTCCAGCGGTGCTGTTCGAGCATCTGCAGCAGCACCTGCCGCTCGTTGGCCTGGATCGGGTTGAGCTTGGGCAGCGGCGCGGGCTCGGGCGCTTCGCCGCCGTCGGCCACCGCCTCGGCCGGCAGCACCGCGGGGCCCGCCGGCGGCAGCGCGGCCTGGGGGCGCGGCACGGCCGGGCCGCCGTCAGCGAACAGCGAAGGCAGGTGCTCCCGTCCGATCGGCTTGCCGTCGGCCAGCGCGGCCGCGCTGCGCAGCACGTGGCGCAGCTGCCGGATGTTGCCCGGCCAGGCGTATTCGAGCAGCAGGCGCTCGGCCTCCGGGCTCAGCACGCCGTCGCCGCCCGATTCCGAGGCCAGCAGGCCGTGGATCAGCTCACGCTTGTCGCTGCGCTCGCGCAGCGGCGGCAGCGTGAGCTCGATGCCGGCGAGCCGGTAGTACAGGTCTTCGCGGAAGCGGCCCTCGCGCACGAGGTCAGGCAGGTGGCCGTGGCTCGCGCTGATGAGCTGGAAGTCGACCGGGTGCGTCTCCTCGGTGCCCAGCGGCGTGACCTGCCGCTCGTCGAGCACGCGCAGCAGCCGCGCCTGCAGCTCCAGCGGCATGTCGGCGATCTCGTCGAGGAACAGCGTGCCGCCGTCGGCCTGCAGGATCTTGCCGCGCCGGCCGGTGCGCTGCGCGCCGGTGAAGGCGCCGGCGCGGTAGCCGAAGAGTTCGGACTCGATCAGCGTCTCGGGCAGGCTCGCGCAGTTGACGGCGACGAAGTTGCCGTGTGCGTGCGGGCTGCCGTCGTGCACCGCTCGGGCGAACACTTCCTTGCCGGAGCCCGTCTCGCCGCGCAGCAGCACCGGGGTCTGCCGCGTGATGACGCGGCGCGCGGTCTCGAGGTGCGCGGCCAGGCGCACGTCCTTGAACGTGGCGCCGGCGGGCGCCGGCCGCGCCGCGCGCGCGGCGGCACTGCGGCCGGCCAGCGACGAGGCCGAGACGCCGCCGCCGGCCGCGGGCGTCGACAGCGCACGCAGCGGCGCGGCATCGGAGGCCGGGCGCCGCGCGACCGCGAAGAAGCGCAGCGCGGCGTTGGTGCGGTAGGTGACGACGGGGTGGAACGACGACGAGCTGCTGCGCTGCAGCATGTCTTCGAGCGAGGTCTGGAACAGGTCTTCGATGCGGCGCGAGCGCACCTCGTCCATCGACTGCAGGCCGAGCTGGAACAGCGCGCTGCGGTTGGCGGCCAGCACCCGCCCGTCGCCGTCGACGGCCAGCTTGCCTTCGTGCAGCGTGTAGACGAACTCGGGCCGGCTGTGGAAGTGCAGCGGGTGCGCGTTGCTGAAGCGGCGGTCGATCAGGCGGTTCTCGATCATGCGCGCCGTCATGCCCAGCAGCACGAGCAGGTGCTGCTGCATCAGGCTGGAGCGGCTGGTGACGTCGAGCACCGCGGCGATCTCGCCGGACGGGTCGAACACCGGCACGGCCGAGCAGGTGAGGCCGGTGAACTGGCTGAAGAAGTGGTCCTCGCGCCGGATCGACACCGGGCTGGCCGAGGCCAGGCAGGTGCCCATGCCGTTGGTGCCGGCCTCGCGTTCACTCCAGACCGCGCCCACGCGCAGGCCCAGCGGCGCGGACTCGGCCGCGAACTCGGGCGACGAGACCATGTGCACGATGGCGCCGTCGGTGTCGGTGAGCACCACGGCCGATTCGGCATCGCCGAGCTGCTGGTACAGCGTGGTCATCTCGTAGCGGGCGCACTCGATGACGTCGGCCTGGCGCTCGAAGCGGCTCTGCATCGCGGCGCTCGAGATGATGGCCGGCTCGCGCGGATGCTCGGGATGCAGCTGGTACTCGTTGAGGCAGCGCATCCACGACCGCGTGACCACCTCGTTGCCCGGGTCCTGCAGCCCGTTGCGGACGACATCGAGAATGCGGTCGGCGTGTCGATCGTGGCCTTGCAGCACCAATGTCATCGGGACTTCCTCAGCATCTGGCCCATCGGCCTGGGCGGGACGACCATTCTGTGCCCAACCACCGTCGACGGTACCGGGTGAAACACCGTGTCGAAAGCGCCGAAGGCACTGGCTCGCATTTTGCACCTCGAGGCGTGCGCACCCCAGCGCGGATACGAACGGAGACAAGCCTTGAGCCCGACCCCCAGCGCCCTGCCGCCGGCCCTGCCTTCGCGTGCGCCCGCCCGCATGGACATCATCTTCATCGAAGGCTTCGTCGGCCACACGGTGATCGGCATCCACGACAGCGAGCTGCACGCCACGCAGCCGGTGGTGATCGACGTGCACGCGGGCGTGGCGCGCGCACGCGCCTGCGACACCGACCGCATCGGCGACACGATCGACTACAGCGTGGTGCGCGAACGGCTGCTGCGCCTGCTCGCCGAGCACCGCCTGCAGCTGCTGGAGGCGCTGGCCGAGGCGATCGCGGACATCCTGCTGCTGGAGTTCGGGGCGCGCTGGGTGCGCGTCAGGGTGGCCAAGCCGCGCAAGTTCGACGACCTGCAGGCCGTGGGCGTGCAGATCGAGCGCGATGCGTCCGACCTGCCCGCCCCGCCGAACCGCGATGCCACGGTGATCCAGCTGCTCGGCAGCGGCTTGGCGCCGGCGCCGCGCAAGGAATGAAGGGACACGCGCCGCGCCCAGGGCGCGGCATGAGGGCCGCCCCGGGCCTCGCGGCCCGGGCGGCTGTGTCCGCCGGGCCGTCGTGCTATTGGTGGGCAGCGAACGGATGGGCCGCGGAGCCCTTCTTGGCCACCACCTCGGCCGCCGTCGGCGTGCCGGCCACGGCGCGCTGGATCGACTCGCGCACGGCCTGGTAGTTGTAGTCCTGGATCTTCTTGTCGTCCTCGGCCAGCCAGTGGATGAAGACACCGACGCAGATGAACAGGTTGTCGGCCTCGTCGGCGGGGATGGTGCCGTCCTCGACCGAATCGGCCACGGCCATCGCGACGGCGCGCTGCGCCGGGCCGAACATCTGCACCGCCTGCTTGGCGCCCTTGATGGTGACCTTGTTGAACATCACCGTGGCCGGCTTGGTGAGCAGGTTCGGCGCGACGACGGCCAGCAGCGAGGTGAAGCCGTCCTTGTTGTTGGTGAGTGCATTGGCGAACGCCGACTCGGCCGGGCTGCCGCGGGGGCCGATGATGAGGTCGATGTGCGCCACTTCGTTGCCGTCGCCGACGAGCGATTCGCCGACCAGCATGCGATCAATCTTTGCCATGGCTTGGGGTTCTCCTGTCTAGTCTTTCGGGTGAGCACGACACCGGCAGCAGGGCCGGCGTGACACCTTCGGTATCACGTTCCGTGCCATGCGGGCCCCAGCGCCGGGGCCGGTACGCACAGGGCCGCGAGCAGCAGCGTGGCCACCGTCAGGTCCGCCGTCGTACCGGGGTTGATGCGGGCGCCCTTCAGCGCTTCGTCCCATGCCGCGAACGCGGGATCGGCCTCCCATCGCGCCGCTTCCCGCGGCGCCCAGCCCTGCGCCGCGGTCATGACACTGTGTGCCAGCGCCTCGCCGTGCTTGCGAACAATGTGTGAATCGGGCCAAGCCGCCAGCAGCGTCACGTACAGCGCCTGCACGGCCGCGGCGGTGGACGCGGAATCGGACGCCGCCATCGGCGAAAGCGCTGCCGGCCAGGCCGCCAGCGCCAGGCCGAACAGGTCGTCGAAGCCGTCTCGGTACTGGCGGGCGATGCGATCACGCCCGGCGGCCAGCGCCATCGCCTCGCGCAGGCCCATGCTGGGCGGCGCATGCACGTCCTGCTGCGGTGCCTCGCCCAGGCCTCCCGGGTTGGCGCGGGCGATGGCGCGGAACGCTGCGGCGGCGTCCTGCACGTCGAGCCCTTCCAGCACCCGCCGCAGGCCGGCGTGCAGGCCCGCCGCCGTGACGGCGCAGCCGGGCGCCTGCACCGACTCCCAGGCCGCGGCGATGGGCGCGCACAGCAGCACGATGCCCAGGTTGGTGTTGCAGCCGGCGGCCGCCCAGCTCGCCTGCACCGCCGCCTCGATGCGCTCGCCCACGCGGGCCCCGGTGCGGAACAGCGGCCCGGCCGCGGCTTCGGCACTGGCGATGAACTGCGCGGCCTGCATGCCGTGGCCCGGCGACACGCGGCTCACGTTGCCGGGCTTGCGCACGGCCACGTCGAGCGTGCAGGCGCGCACGAAGGCCGCCTCGGCGAAGGACCGCGGCGTCGTCATGCCCGTCGCACGACGGCCTGTGCGAGCCGGCGGTCGATCAGGTCGGCCACCAGCGCCTGCGCGATGTTGAAGGACGTCACCCGCTGCAGCCCGCGCCACGCGGCGACGCCGTTGACCTCCAGCACCACGATGCCCTGTGCCGACGGCATCAGGTCCACGCCGGCGTAGTCCATGCCCAGCGCAGCCGCGGCGGCCTCGGCGGCCTGCGCCAGCGCGGGGGTGAGCGGGGCGGCCACGCAGCGCGCGCCCTGGGCCACGTTGTGCACCCAGTGCTCGCTGACGCGCCGCATCGCGGTGGCGGCGCGGCCGCCGACCACCAGCACCCGCCAGTCGAAGCCCGGCACGCCCTGCGGCGGCACGAAGCGCTGCAGGTAGGCCAGGCGGCCGTCGACCTGCTGCAGCGGCGGCAGCGGATGGTGCGTGCCGTCGATGCAGCCGATGCGCTGCAGCCCCTTGCCCTGCGAGCCGAACAGCGGCTTGAGCACCAGCGCATGGCCGGCGGCGCTCTCGCGCATCACGATGCGCTGCGCCTGCGCGGCCGACTCGGTGGCCCAGGTGGGCGGCGCCGGCACGCGTGCGGCCTGCAGCAGCAGGCTGGTCATCGACTTGTCGACGCTGCGCTCGATGGCCCGCGCATCGTTGTAGACCGGCACGCCCAGCTCGCGCAGCGCATGCAGCACGCCCAGGCGCTTGGTCACCTGCTCGAAGCTGCCGGCAGCGATGCCACGCACGATGGCCGCGTCGGGCAGCTCACGGCCGAAGCCGGGGATCACCAGGCCGTGCCAGGCGGCCGTGGTGTCGACGTGGCAGTCGGCGAGGTCGACGCAGCGGCCCACCGCGCCGCGCAGGCGCAGCGCGGCCTGCAGCTGCCTCGTATGCCAGCCGGCCTCGTCCGCGAAGATCGCGACGCGCAGGCCCCGCGCCGTCACGCCTGCGCCTCCCGCAGCCAGAGCCTGCGCAGCAGGTCCATGTCGACGGCCCCGGCATGCCAGGTGTTGCCGCTGTCGACGTTGCTCACCCATACCTCGGCCGGCGCGAACAGGGCCGGGTCGATCTTGTAGAAGTCGTACGCCACTTCCTTGAAGATCTCCGCGAACGAGCGGCCGTGGTCGCGGGAGTTGCCCGAAGGCAGCCGCTGCGCGAGCGCACGCGCCGCCTCGTCGCTGCCGCGCACGGTGAGCTGCACGCGCCCGCCGTAGAGGATGGCGTCGTTGGTGCGGCCCATGGCTTCCACCCCCTCCGGGCTGGGCGCCGGCAGCGGGGCGGTGCCGGCGCCGTCGACGATGTCCGCCAGCGCGAAGCCCAGCTCGTGCGCCTTGTGCATCGCCACCTCCAGCACCCGCGCCACCACCTGGGTGGTGCCGGCGCGGCTGCTGGTGGGCGTCAGCACGAGGGTGAGCCCGTCGGGGGCGAGCCGGCAGTCCCGCAGCACCTTGTCGACGACCACCGACGGCGGCGGGCGGTCGACCTCGAGCACCAGCACGCCGGCGTCGCTTTCGTCGCGCCAGCCCAGCTCGCCGAAGAGCTTCTCCTTGGCCGCCAGCGCCCGCGCCGGACCCGAGCCGAGCGCGAAGAACTTCTTGCCGCCGGTTTCCTCCTTGCTCGCCGCCAGGCTCCAGCCGGCGTACTGGCTGCCCAGGCAGGCCAGCACCGGCTGCGAGCTGCGCACGTCGAGCCACGTGGGCCAATCGGCGCCGCCGGCGCGCAGCCTGACGCGGCCCAGGCCGCCCATGCAGATCTCGCCCACCAGCAGGCCGGCCGCCACGCTGCCGGGGGCCTCGACGCCGGCATCGACGATGCACAGGCCGCGCTCGTCGCGGTGCACCGCCACGCCCAACGCGTCGGCCTCGGCGAGCAGGCGCGCGACCAGTGGCCGGGCGAGCGTGTTCACGCTCAGGGCGGGCAGCGCCGCAGGTCGGGGGGTGGTCATGATGCAGTCTCCAGCAAGTCCAGCAGGTGGGTGTGGGCGGCCGCCAGGCGCTGGCGCACGCCGGCGGCATCGGCGCCGCCGGCGCTGACGCTGCACACCGGCTCGCCGGCCGCGAAGCGGGCGCCGGCGCAGGGCAGGTCGTGTGTGTCGGCGCGGTCGGCCAGCGTGCCCGCCAGCTCGGCGCCGAGCCGCAGCGCACGGGGCGCGAAGACGATGCGATGGCCTTCGACGTGGCGCGGCGCATCCGGCCGCCGCGGCAGGCCGGCGGGCAGCGTGCCCTGCGCACAGGCCTGCACGTGGGCGGCCATCGGGGCGGCATCGGCATAACAGGCCAGGCTGGCGGGCGGCCGGGGGTTGATCTCCAGCACCTGCCAGCGGCGGCCGTCGAGCAGGAAATCCAGGCTGCCCAGGCCGCGCAGGCCGAAGGCGCCGGCCAGCCGGTCGACCGCATCGGCCACCGCGCCGGCCACCTCGCCCGGCAGCGGCACCGGCCCCACCAGCCCGGCGAACACCCAGCGGCGCTCCCCCATCGGCTGCACGATCTGCGCGTTGAAGCCCAGCACCGCCGCACCCCGGGCGTCGGCGATGAACGTGGCCGACATCGGCCTGCCGTGGGCCAGTTGCTGGTAGACGTGCCGCGGCGGCGCGGGCCGGCCCGCCGGTGCGCCGTGCGCCGGCCGGACCTGCCAGCCGCCGCACCCGCCCAGGTCCTTCAGCAGCCAGCCGCTCGGGTCGGGCGGCGACACGGGCGACACCGGGGGATGCGGCACACCCAGCGCCGCGAGCGTCGCGAAGAAGCCTTGCGGATCGCGCACGGCACGCACCACGTCCGCCGGGTTGCCGATCAGCGGCAGCCCGGCCGGGCCGTCATCGTCCTCCAGCAGCGACGGCAGGCCTTCGAAGCCGGGGCCGGGCACCCAGCCGGCCACGTCGCCATGCTGCGCGAGCAGGCGCAGCGCCGCCCGCGTGCAGCCCGGGTCGATGCGCAGCGCGCCCGGCTCGCCCAGCGGCAGCCAGCGCGATGCGGCGCGGCAGGTGTCGACGTCGCCGAACAGATCGAGCGCGACCACGCCGAAGCCGTCGCGCGCGGCCGCCTCGGCCATCGCGCGCGCCGACACGCCCGCCACGGCCAACGTCGGGGCCACGTCAGCCTGCCTGGCCGGCCACGATCTCGCGCGCCTTGGCAAAGGCCTCGGCAAAGCCCAGCACCACCGCCTGGTTGCCCTCGACCATCTGCACCAGCAGGCGGTGCTGGGTCTGGTACTTGACGTTGCCAACCGCCAGCGCCCCGATGCCCACGGCCCCCGCCGCGCCGGCGGGCAGCGGCTTGCCATCGTCCATCACGCCGACGCCGGCGATGCCCTCGGGCGGCACGGCGTTGACGTCGGCCGCCACCTTGAGCGATGTGGCCAAGCCCAGGTCCTCGGCCGACAGCACCTGCACGCCGGCCGCGGCGCAGGCCAGCACCACGTCGGCCTCGGCCACCGAGCTGCGCACCGCGGCGCGGTCGCCGCCGGACACGCCGTGCAGCACGACGCCGAAGCGCCGGGCCGTCTGCTGCGCGGCCTCCTCCGCCACGTCGATGCCGTTGCGGCTGGACAGGTGCACCTCGGCACCGGCCTGCGCCGCGATCACGCCGGCAATGCGGCCCACCGGGCCGGTGCCGCCCAGCACCACCACCCGCCGCCCGTCGAGCCCGAGGCCATGGTGCTTCCGCAGCGCGCCCTCCACGCAGGCCACCATCGCGGCGGCGGTGGTGTAGGCCCCGCTGGGGTCGGCCATCAGCGACACGATGAAGGGCTTGACCATCGAGTCGCGCGCCCGCTCCAGCATGTCGGCTGCCAGCACCGCGTCGCGTCCGCCGATGAAGATGCCGGTGCGGGCCACGCCCTTGGGGCCGCGGGAGAAGATGGTGTCCTGCGTCAGGCCGCGGATGGCGTCGAGCCCGACGTCGGCATAGGGCACCACGAGCTGGTAGCCGGCGTCGGCGGCCATGTTGATGTCGAACGGGCTCATCTGCCGGCCGGGCGTGAACATGTGGAGGATGTAGGGGCGTTCCATGGCGTTGTCTCGGTGGTGTTCTGGGAGGAGAAGGCTGCAGCCGTTGGGCGTGCCGGTCACGGGGCCTCAGGGCATGCGGTGGCCGCGGGCGTCGAGCAGGCAGGCGCCGTGGTCGCGCGCCGTGACGATGCGCAGCGACAGGCCCGGCGCGACCCGCCCGGCCGCCTGGGCTTCGGCGACCAGCGCCGCGGCCTGGGCCTCGGACGGCAGGATCGCGAAGCCCGTCGGGCCCCAGGAGCTCTGGCCGACCGCGGCGCCCGGCGCGCCACCGGGGCCGCGGGCGGCCTCGGCGATCCCGTCGAGCAGGCGGCCCACGGCCGGGCTGGTGTAGCGGCCGCCCTGCGCCGGCGCGAAGTGGTCGCCCAGCACCTGCTGCACGTGGCTGACGCCGGCGGCGAAGGGCGCGAACTCGCCGCCGGCGGCGCCGGGCAGCACCCGCATCAGCACCTGGTGGCAGATGTCGGCGGCGAGCGGCCGCGGCAGCGGCGGCAGCACGGCCAGGGCCTGCTTCTCGCGCTGGCCCGACAGGCCGTGCAGGCTGTGGTCCTGCACGACCAGCACGCGCCAGGCGGCGGGCAGCGTGAGCCGGGCCAGCAGCGGTGCCGGCCGGCCGTCGGCCCCGGGACCGCCATCGACCAGCAGGCCGCCCTGGTCGAAGCCGGCGATGCCCACGCCCGAGCGCAAGCCGCGGCCCAGCCAGTGCGCGAGCGTCGGCGTGTCGACGTCGAGCCGGTGCCACTGCGCAAACGCCCGGCCCACCGCCAACGCGAGCTGGGTGCCCGAGCCCAGGCCGGCGTGGGCGGGCAGCACGTCGAGCAGCCGCAGCCGCAGCGGCGTGCGCAGGCCGCTGCGCTCGCGCAGCACCTCGAGGTGCCGGGCGGCGCGGGCCAACTCCCCCTGCGCGGCCGGCGTGGCGGCTTCCAGCACGTCGGCCGGCGCCGCGCTCAGCTCGACCGCCGTCTCGAACCCGTCGATCACCAGGCCAAAACTGCCGAAGGCACGGCCGAGCGTGGCGGTGGGGTCGAGGAAGCCCAGGTGCAGGCGCCCGGGGGCGCGCAGCGTCACCGCCTCGCGCGGGACGGCCGGGGGGCGGACGATGGCGGCATCGCAGGAGTACATGGGGTCGCTTCAAGCAAGCACCGTTCCCCCGCTCCAGCGCGCGCCGGCAGCCGCTGCGGGCCGGCGGATGTGCCGGGTTCAGGACACTGTGTCATGGCCTTGCGTTGATCGTCCACGGGACGGTGCTCTGCCTGCCGTCAGCCCCGGGCGACGTGGTCGCGTCGATCACGATCGGGCGCGGATCACGGTCGTTGAGGTTGATCGTTGCATCGCCGCCCGCGTGCAACGCGTGCAGCCAGCGGTAGCCGCCGGGCGTGGGTTCCCGGAAATGCGGCACGCGGAACCAGGCGCCCGCGGGGCGCTGGATTCGTTGCGACTGGCCCACTGCCCGAGGCGCGAGGGGTCTGTTGACAAGCGTGTTACGCGTCGCCGCCGTCGCGAACCAGCGTTGAGAGAGTGCAGGTGCTGGCCGAGCGCCACCTCCCCGAGGGTGCGCCTCCTGCATCTCCCTGGCGCCGCGGCTGCGATGGGCCGCTTCGGGGCGGTCAAGCCTGCGCGGCGGTCGCCCGCTGTCGACCCTCGGCCGACATCCGCGGCCCTGGATTGGCCGCCCCGAAGCGGCCGCTCGAGTTCGTGCGGAGGCCCGTAGGAGGTCCCGCAACTGCGCGCGCACGGCTGCAGGCGCCGGATGGCGCTCCCCGCCACTACGGGCGGGTGGTACGAAGCAGATGGCCTATTGCTTTGCAATCTCGGGCTTGGGCCACGGCTTCTGGCCGCGCCTCTAAGAGTAAGCGCCGCGGTGCTTCCGCCCGCCGCAAGCTGGCAGCCGTGGAATCGGCAGTCCATGTTGTGCTGGCCCATCGCGTTGCAGCGACCGAGCGACGTCTCATCTGAACGGGTTGTCCGCGGCGCCGGACGCAGCTGTCGGGCTTGCATCATCGCCAGGCTTGGATGCCTCCCCCGCCGCGGCCTGCAAACGAACCTCGCCAGTGGCGCCGTTGTGCCGCTCAGCTGCGTAGGCAATCCATGGTGGCTCGCTGCACATGAGCACTCGCACTTCCTTAAGCTCCCCTGCGTCGGTCTTCTGAGCGGCCTGTCGCCCCTCTTGAATGGCCGCGCGCAGTAGTTGTTTGCGCACCGTTGCGTCGTCGCCGATTGGCAATGCTCGCAGGACAGCATCCAACAGCTTGCGTTCGAGATCGCTCGGGGCGTCCTTGTGCCGAAACAGTGCTTCCGCGAGTCGCTGAAGAATTCGACTTGCCGCTCCGAAATGGCACGGGCCTCCAGTCGCTAGCCGCTGCAAGAACTCAACCGCCACCCTGAGAGCGGAATTGAACTCAGTTTCGGGCAACGCCAAGTGCTTCGCGAAGCGGGACATGCCGAACTTGAGCCAGTCGGTTCCTTGGTACGCCATAAGCGCGAGGTCTTCGGCTGCCACCGAGATGAACGTTCTGTTCGCGAACATCTGGCGAATCGTGGCTAAGGAGTAAGCCGAACGCGGGAGCTTACCTAGGTCGCGCGCGTACATCAGTAGCACCTGTGGCCACACGCCCGGAATGCCCAGATGAGCAGCCAAGAAGCGCAGACGGGCATCCAGCGAAATCAACGTTGCTCCGTGCTCGGCAGCGGCGAGGACAGCCGAGAGCTCCTCGCCTGAAATAGCCCGTTCTAGCTGACTTGCGATTGGAGCCAACGCATCGGTGCCGTAGGCCGGAACTACCCGACAGTGCATCCGCATGGCATCGACGACACCTTGCAGGAAGCGAATCTCTTGCTGGCGCTGCTCCGCAGTCACTTCGACGAAGCCCAGCTTTCCGTCCTGCTCAAAAGCCCGGCCCTCGGTCCTCTCGGTCCGCGCTTCCGCGAGCTTCGCCTCCAAGGCGTCTCTCGTATGGGATGTAACGAGGAGGCCAGGCACGACGGTCAAGACATCAAGACACTCCAACGTGCCGAGTTCCACAAGTGTCGCCGCGTCGATGAGGTACGGGCCCTTGCCTGACTCGAGGCCTGCAATGACCTGTCCGCGCTCTTCCGGGCTGCCCCCACTGACCTGCATAGCTGGCCCATCCAACCGCCAGCCACGCACGACATCGAGCACATCGCGCCCAAGCAGCTTGGCAAGCCCGCCCAAAGTAATCGGGGCGGACACGTATGCGTCGATGGACTTCGCGGCATGGTCGCTGAATCGCTTGAGCTGTCGGGTGAGACCACTGAAGTCAGGTTCCCCGGTCTCCTCGTCGTGAATCGACACCATGCGCGCTACGGGCGACGGCGTCAGAGGTGCGTTGAGAGCAAGTTGCGAGAGCTCAAGCAAACGCCGATACGCCGAGTAGATACGTCGAACCGTCAGTACCCTCGGCTCGCCTTCCCCATCCGGTATTGAAATGTTGGCGCCAATGCTGAGGTCGACAATGACAGCAGCCTCTTTCGACCCAGCTCGTAAGAACTCCGAAGTCGCTGGAAGCTCCGGAAGATTGCCCGGGTCGATGGTGAAGACCTGGTTTCTGCCCTCCTTGTCCACCACCGTCACGCAGGTGCCCGCAGCCACGACGGGAAGCTCTTCCTCCATGTGAGGTAGCTCATCCGTGACTGCCAAATGCGCGACGACGTGCGCGGCAGCGGCTTCCGTGCTGTCCAGCCGCGCTCGCCGCATGACGTAGAGACGGCGAAGTGCCCGCTCCTTGTACCCGTGCCGTAGTTCGAGAGTGGCGAGCTGAGTCACCTCTTGGATGCTCCCGGACAGCTCGAGAGGTGCTTCCCGCAGAACGTTGCCAACTTCCTCAGAGGAGGTCCGGGTTGCGACCATGACTCTCAGAAGCCAGCTCCGAACCTCTCCCGGCGCCTGGCTGAACTCGGCCGGGACTAGCTGGGCGAGCAACGACCAGTCGCCAGCGAGCTGCCCAAGCTCCATGGCCATATGGCGCGTGTCGGCATGCGACTCCCAGCCTGCAGGGAACGCCTCTATGAGTTCCTTTGCCTTTGCGCGTCGGCCGGTCCTGAGATAGCAGAACAGAAGGTCAGCGTGTAGCTGGCTATGCTTGCCCGGAGGCGCGAGCTGTTCAAAGACTGCGGCAGCCTGTCCGTACTCCCGCGCGAACAGCAGGGCCTGCGCGACAAGGTACCGGTCGCCAGATTCGCTGTCGTCCTTGAGCGACTCCAGCGCCCGCTTGAGACGCTCCGCTGCCTCGTCAGGAAACCCTGCGTTTCGCAGGACTTGCGCTCCCGCCACCAATTCAGGCACCGAGTGGGACGCGGCCCAATCGGCGACACGCACGGCTTCAAGCGCAGCCGGCTGATTTGACCTGGCCAGCACGGTCCACCGCATTCCGGTGATGTTCCGCACCAAGGCCGGCTGCGGCGGGTCAAGCCGCGTTGCCGCCTCGAGAGCCTTGTCGACTGCATCAAGGTCGTCGGCCTCGCCGGCCAGCTGCGCAAACGTCGCAAGTGCCTCCTTCGGCAGGGCATCGATCTGAGGCTTGCCAACCGCGATTGCGCCTTCCCTGTTGCCCGTCGCCGTCAAGCCTTCGAACTCGACTCGCAGGAAGGCGGGGGAAGAGATGCCGTGAGCGCGCGCCTCTTGCAGCACCGTCAATGCGACGTCTGGCTGTCCGAGTAGAAGATGCGCCGTCGCAAGATTTGCAGCGGCCGCGGCAACCGTCTCGGGGCTCTGGACTTGCCACAGACGCTCCTCACGCGGCGTGAACTCACAGGCGCAGCGCTCAAGTGCGAGCCTCTCATCCGTACCAAACACGCGAAACGTCGCCGAAACTCCGTCGCCAGCAGCTTGGTCCAAGCACAGAGTCAGAGCAGTGTCGCGTGTGAAGAAGCTTGGAGTAGCCGCGTCAAGCGCCTGAAGCGCGGCCTGCGCTGCTCCGACTTTGTCGCCGTGCCTGTGGCGGCTCCACGCGAGCATCTGCAGGGCATCCGCCTCGGTCCTCAACGCTGGTGGAATGTCCTCAAGGGTCAGCTGCGCGCCGAGGTTCAGTCGCGCATTCGCAGTCGCCTGCCACACCGCGAGCGAATCCGGGAAGGTCTTCAAGGCCTCAGCGCCTGCCGACGCAGCCGCAGCGGCATCTCCCTGCAGCAGAAGCCCGCGGACTCCTGCCGCGGCAAACTTGTCCTCGCCCTTGTAGAGTTCCGCAGCGCGAATGAAGTCGGGTGCGGCCGCGTTCCCACCTTCAATGTGCCACTTGCACGTGCCACGCAACAGATGCCAACGTGCCTTTTGGTGCGCGTCGAACTGGTCATGGGACTCGCCCACCCTGACCAAGTCCTCTAGCGCGTTCCGATACCGAAGCTCCTTGATGCGCGAGTGCACTGCGTCAAGCTGCCCGGAAATCAGCTTGTTGACAGAATCGTCACGCGCCGCAGGTAGTTGGTCTCGAAGTGCGGACTGGAGACTGCTCTCCTTGATGGACTCGACCAACCCCGACAGGCGCGCCAGTTCCGCAGCAACCGCTTCGGGTGATGGGCTCCTTGGCCCTTGCTTCGCCAACGGGGCCACTGCGTAGGGCGAAGCGAGAAAGCTTCGCGCACCGGCGAAGAGGCCGTTGAGACGTTTGCCGATAGCAACGTCCAGGTTGTCGAACGTGACAGTGCCTGCCGCGCCGTTAGCCGACATGCAGGCGGTCACCAGTGCGGACCAAATTTCCTGCGGGTGGGCCACTTCCCCGACCAACGCAGCCGCATGCCGTATCGAGTTCAGCTGAAAGACATGCTCAGCAGTGCCGTCTTGGTCGAGGTCATGTGCCAAGCAGTTCAGATGCTTGACGAAGTCATAGAGCTCGCGAGCTTCGACGTCCCTGCCGGCGTAGGCCTCGGCAATCTTCTTGATTGCCGCCAGCGCGTTGCGGTTTGCTGGGTTGCTGAAGTTCGGTTCGTCTACCTTCTTGAGAAACTCGGCCGGCGTTGCCGAGTAGCGGGCCCAGTCGCAGACGGTTGATGCCCCCTTCATCGCGGCCGCGCTGGCCGTGTCATAGACGAGGAAAATGGAGTCCTGGCCGCGAACGAACTCCGTGGAGTTGTAGTCGGTCCAAGCCGCACCGATTGACTCCTTGAACGCCGCATCCTTCTCGCGTGCGCTCAGCGAGCGTTTCATCTGCAGCAGCGTTCGAAACCGCTGGCCGTCGCTTCGCTCAATGCTGCAGACTAGGTCGTCCGTGTGGTGCCCGTGGATTCGCGCTTGGAACCGCAGTTCGACGATGCGCCCGTCATCGACGCCAGGCACCAGTGCGCCGAGGCACATCGCAAGCAGGCGAGAGGCTTGAACGCGGCTTTCAAAGGACGAGCCACCTCCCCCAGTGGATGCCGGGTTCGACAGCTTCTTCGCCTTTGGCTTGTCGGTGCCTTTGCCCTTACGAGACGTCATTGAAGTGCGCTTCTCACCGCGCATTGTCTGCTATGACGTTCCCATCCCCATCGTCCAGCGCCGACGCATCTCCGGGTCGGCATACGGTGCAGCCATCGAGCGAAAGTTGGATGCCAACATGCACGCTGCAGCCCTCGACCTTTGCTACCTGAACGCGCGCGTGCACTGGAAGTGCCACCAGACGTTTCTCGTCATGGCCAAACTGGCCGAGGTCATCGGATTGAAGTCCGCCGGTACGTTCGCGGCATCGGCCGTCAGAGGCGGGCTACGGTGGAAGGCGCCAGCATGCTCGACACCCGTCGCTCGCGAGCGTCCGCAACTGGCCGGTACGCGACCCAAAGGAGCGGCGGCTGCCTGGCAATTTGATCTCCCTGGAATCTGCGCGTTCAGGGCAACAACTTTGCCGCCAAAGCCCCCAGGCGAAGAAACTGGTGCAGGACCTGCAAGCACTGACCGGCGCAGGCCTCGCTACGTGCTTGTCGGCGCTGGCGCGCAAAATCAACTACTGCGGCGCCCTAGGGCCAGTCCATCCCCGCCGACTCGATCATCCGCAGGCCCGGCCGATGGCCAGCTGACGTGCCGACTTGCGCCCATACCGCGCGCCAGGCCAGGCTCTGGCGCATGCCCCGGTGCACGACGTCTTAGACCTCACCCGAGGACTGCGCCGAGTCAGCCAGACCCAGCCGTTGAAATCGGCGATCCGCCCGCCGCGGTCAGTCGTACTTGAGGTACTTGAAGCGCGGATCGTCCGGCGTGCCTTCGAGCACCCGGGGCTCCGCGGCGCCCGGCTGCCACATCACCACCTCCTCGATCTTCGCGGCCAGTGCGAAGTCCTTGTCGGTGATGCCCTTGGCCGAGTGCGTCACCAGCTTCACGACCACGAACGCGTACGACACGGTCAGGTCGGGGTGGTGCCAGGCCGCCTCCGCCAGGTGGCCGACGGTGTTGACGACCATCAGCGTGGCCTTCCAGCCGCTGGTCTTGTACTTGCGGCGCAGCCAGCCGTCCTCGACATACCAGCGGGGCAGTTCCGCCTGCAGGCGGGCCTGGATCTCCTCGTCGGTGTAGGTCTCGCCCGCCGAGGTCTTGCGCCAAGCGCTCATGGTCGTCTCCTGAAGCCCAGGGTGCGATCGTGCCCCCGAGGCCTTGTCCGCGCCAGCCGCCGGGTCAGAACAGCACCGGCCCCGCGCCGAACCGGCCCAGCGTGGGCAGCACCGTGCGCAGCTCGTCGGTGCCCAGGCCTATCCAGGCGCCGAGGCTGGCGGCGAGCTGCGTCACGCTGGTGGTGGGCAGCAGGCGGCCCGAGCCGACGTCGTCGGCCGTGCCCAGCGCGGTGACCGGGAAGCGGCCCTGGATCGTGCGGCCCCTCACCGCGCCGCCCAGCACCAGGTGGTGCGAGCCCCAGCCGTGGTCGCTGCCGTCGCCGTTGCTCACCAGCGTGCGGCCGAAGTCGCTGGCGGTGAAGAGAGTGACGTTGCTGCCCATGCCCAGGCCGGCGAGCGTGCCGTGGAACCAGGCGGCGGACTGCGCCACCCGCGCCATCAGCAGCGGCTGGTCGTGCATCTGGTGGCTGTGGCTGTCGAAGCCGCCCAGTTGCACCATGAACACCTGGCGCCGCATGCCCATGCGCGGGGCGGCCGCGATCATCTGCGCGACCACCCGCAACTGCTTCGCCAGCGGATCGCCGGCGAGCACGATGCGGGCCCCGCCGGGCAGCGTGAGCGGCGCGGTGGGCAGCGCCGGGACCGGGCTCGCCTGCAGCGCCGCCTGCAGCGCGGCCGCGGTCTCGAGCGAGCGCTGCACGGTGCGGCGGACCTCGGCCTGGTACAGCGTGTCGCCCTCCATCTTCAACACCCGGGCCAGCGCGGCGGCGGCCGTGCTGCTGCCATGCAGCCAGGGCTCGCCGAGCCCCCGGATGGCGAGCGGCCCGTCCAAACCCACGCGGTACGGGATCACGCTGCTGCCGCTGAGGAACACCGCATTGCCGGCCGCCGACACCGCGGTGAACACCGGGTGCGGGTTGGCCGAGGCCAGCAGGTCGCCCATGCGGCCGCCCCAGCCCGACGGAGCGCCCTCCGGCGCCAGCGCCTGCCACATCGACTGCTGGTCGTTGTGGCTGAAGAGCTTGCTCGGCAGGCCCGCGCCGCCGGCCAGGTACTGGGCCTGCGTCAGCGGCTGCTCCAGCGGGCCCACGTTGGCCACCACCGCGCACTGCCCCGCCTCGTACAGCGCCTGCAGCGGCTGCAGTTCCAGCGGCATGCCGAAGCTGCGGCCGCTGCCCTGGTGGCTGCTGGTGATCGGCAGCAACTGGCCGCGCGGCCAGGCCAGCTCCTGGCGCACGCGGGCGTAATCCGCGTAGCCAGTGGCGTCGGTCGGCACGATCCAGTTGTGCTGGTCGCTGCCGCCGGCCATGAAGAGACACACCAGCGCCTTGTAGCCGCTGGTGTCGGCCGCGTGCGCGCTCTGCGCGGCCATCGCCCCAAGGCCGGCCAGGCCCAGCGCCATGGGGGCATGGAAGCCCAGGCCGGGGCGGCTGGCGGCGGCGAGCAGGCCGCTGCCGGCCCGCAGGAACTCGCGTCGGGATGCGTTCATCGGGCGAAACCTTGTCAGCGTTGCACTTGGAATTCGTTGGAGGCCAGCGCCACCAGCAGCGCGGCGCGGGCGCGGTGCAGGTGGCTCTCCTCGGTCGTGCCGCCGACGCCGAGGACCGTGTCCACCACCGCCTGCCGCAGGCCGGCCGACATGCGCCCGGCGAACAGCAGCAGGTCCAGCCGGTCGACCAGGCCGCCCACGTTGCCCGCGCGGGCCAGGGCCGCCAGCGGCGCGACGTCGGGCACGATGTCGCGACCGGCGCCTGTCCAGCCCAGGCCGTCCCAGCTCATTGATAACGCCAGGTCCACCCAGGCCGCGGCGCTGACCTCGTTGACGATCTGCAGCTCCGGCGCCGTCACCCCGCCGGCGGCGAAGCCCGGCAGCGGGGGCACGTAGCCCGGCCGGTAGTAGCCGAACACCGAGGGCGGGAACATCGGGTGCTGGCCGCTCGGCTCCAGCTCCCACGACAGCAGGTACTCGCCGGTGACCGAGCGGGCGCCGAGCGCGCGCATCCAATGCGCGACGCGCAGCACCGGCTCGCGCAGCTTGCCTTCGGCGGGGCCGGCGCCCGGCGTGCGTGCCTCGGCGTCGAGCAGGATGGCCTTGACCACGGCGCCGAGGTCGCCGCGCACCCCCTGCCCGTTGTTGTTGAACACGCCGGCGACACGTCCCACGTAGCCCGGGCTCGGGTGGCTCTTCACCAGCCGCTGGATGAGCTGCCGACCGATGAACGGGCCGACGTTGGGGTGCCTGAACAGCGCGTCCAGCGCCAGGCGCACGTCCTCCTGGGCGGTGTTGCCCGCGGCGAGCACGACCGCGTGCGGCTTGCCCGCGAAGAGCCGCTTCTCCGCGCCGGAATGCTGGCCGGGGTAGGCCTTCATGCGCTGCAGGTCGGCCTGGTCGTCGCGGGCGGCGCTGAGCTCGGGCTCGCGCCAGCGGAAGTTGGCATCGGTCAGCTGGTTGTCGGCGAAGCCCCAGCTCCAGCCGGTGAACACCCTGGCCAGCGCCGACACGTCGGCATTGCCATAGGTCTCGATCGGCCGGCCTGCGGCATCGCGCCTGGGTGTGCCGTCGATGTTCAGCTCGTGCAGGCCGATCGTGAAGAGCTGCATCAGCTCGCGAGCGAAGTTCTCGTCCGGCACGCGGCCGGTGGCGGCGTCTTCCTTGCGGTTGCGCAGGTGGCTCAGGTAGAGGCCCGTGGCCGGGCTCAGCGCCACCGCCTCCAGCAGCGCGCGGTAGTTGCCGAAGGCATGCCGGTTCAGCGTGTCGAGGTAGCCGGCGTAGGCACGGGTGTGCGCCCACAGGTTGGGATCGGCTTGCGACACCGTCAGCACCTGGTGCAGCGCCCAGCCGACGCGGTGGCGCAGCTGGTCGGGCGCCTTGGCGGCGTTGGCCCAGAAGTGCTGGCCGATCCAGGTGGGGTCGTAGTTGGCGCCGCCGGGGCGCCACGCGTCGCCCCGCGCGTACCGGCCCTGTACGTGGTCGACGTAGCTCGGCGTGAAGGGCAGCGCCATCTGCTCGGCGATCCACGCGGCCGGCGTCATCTGGCTCACGCGCGTGAGCTCCGCCATCGTGGGCCCGAAGCTGCCCTGCATCAGCAGCCGCGCCGCGGCCTGCTTGGCAGCCACCGCCGGGTCGACCGGGGCGGCGGGCCACGTGAGCCGCAGCGCGCCGGACCAGTACAGCCCGCTCTGCGCAGGCAACAGGTCAAGCCCGTCGAAGGCCAGGGCGCCGCCGCCGCGGTCGAACACCGCACCGGCGGCCTGCGGCGTCACCGTCTGGCTGCCGCTGGCCAGCGAGCCGACATGGAGGTTGCGGTCCTGTCCGTTGCCGCCGCCGTCGTTGAGGAACACAACCTCGACCTTCGAGCCGGCCTGCAGCGCCGGCACCGTGAAGCGGTAGTCCGACGCCGCGGTGCTGCGCACCTCGACCGTGCCGATCACCTGGCCGTCGACACGCAGTTGCATTTGCGCGCCCACGTCGGCGGCCAGGTCGGCCCAGGCGCGCAGGGTCAGGGTGGCGGCGCCGAACGCCGGAGCCGCGGCGCAGGCCAGCAACGCCAGCGCAGCGGCCCGCCGCGGGGCAGGAAAAAAGGTGGACGGTGTCATCGGTCTCGCGTTGAAAGTGCGTCTCGGTGCCACACCGCTGGCGCCGGACACGAGCTGCCCGCCACCGACCCCGAAGGATCAGTCTTTCATGGCGCTTCGCGCCATCACAAGCGCTTTAGCACGCTGTTGCTTCTGACGGCGCGGTCTGTCTTGCCGGAGCGACAGCACCGCCGGGCGCCCCTACCGCGCCGGGCCGCCTGCCGCTTCCTCGAAGCGGTCGACCTGGCGCAGCGGCTTGAACGCCACCGCCCAGGTGCCGACGACCGCCAGCGTGCACACCGCCCCCGCCACCGCCGCGGGCACCGCGCCCAGCCACGCGGCGCTGCTGCCGGCGCGGAACTCGCCCAGCTCGTTCGACGAGCCGATGAACAGCATGTTGACCGCGTTGACGCGGCCGCGCATGTCGTCGGGCGTCGAGAACTGCACCAGCGCGCCGCGCACGTACACGCTCACCATGTCGGCGGCGCCCGCCACCATCAGCGCCGCGAACGACAGCCAGAACAGCGTCGACAGCGAGAACACCAGGTTGGCCACCCCGAACACCGCGACCGCGATGAACATGCGCGACCCCACGTGGCGCTTGAAGGGCCGCGCGCTGAGGTAGAAGCCGGCCCCCACCTCGCCGATGGCCATCGCGCTGCGCAGCGCTCCCAGGCCCTGCGGCCCCACGTGCAGCACCTCGTGTGCATAGATGGGCAGCAGCGCGACCACGCCGCCCAGCAGCACCGCGAACAGGTCGAGCGAGATCGTGCCGAGGATGATGGGGCGCGAACGGATGAAGTGGATGCCGGCGCCGAAGCGCTGCCAGATCGTGCCCTGCGCCAGCCCGCGCGGCCCGGCGTGGGCGACCGACACGCGGGCGAGCAGCAGCGTGCCGAGCCCGAAGCACGCGAGGCACACGAGGTAGGTCAGCTCGCCGCCGCCGGCCGCATACAGCAGGCCGCCGATGAGCGGGCCGCCGATCGCGGCGCCGCGCATCAGCATGCTGTTGGCGGCAATGGCCTGCGCGAGCTGCTCGCGCGGCACGATCTGCGGCAGCAGGCTTTGCAGCGCGGGGCCGGAGAACGCCCGCGCGCAACCGAAGAGCACGAGCACCGCGTAGATGCCGTTGACACCCGATGCCCCGTGCCCCGACAGCCACCACAGCAGGCCGCTGCACACCGCGCTCGCCGCCCAGGCCATCGCGAGGATCGGCTTGCGGCTGAAGCGGTCGATCAGGTCGCCGGCCGGCAGCAGCAGCGCCAGCATCGGCAGGAACTGCGCAAGCCCGACGTAGGCCAGCGCGAGCGGCTCGCGGGTGAGGTCGTACACCTGCCACGCGACCACGACCGCCTGCACCTGGCTGGCGACGACGGACAGCATCCTGGCGACGAGGAAGGCGGTGAAACCGGTGTGGCGGTAGACGCTGGAAGCGGCTTGGGCCGGCGGCGACGAGGGAGAAGGGACGGCCACAGAGTTCTTCTTGTGCGGGGGCGCGGCAGTTTAGCCAGCGGCCCGCGGCGCCGCAGGCGCGGCCCGCCATGGCCGCGCCGCCCGCTCGGACTCAGCCGGCCGCCGCTGCGGCGGCCGTGGCCGCCAGCACCTGCGGGTGCGCCCGCAGGGCTTCCAACACGAACGGATCGAGCGGCACGGCCGCCAGCGCGGCCGGGTCGTCGATGTGGGCCTGCAGCGCCCGCCGCATGCGCGGTTCCCAGAACTTCTGGATGTGCTGGGCCACGCCTTCCAGCGCCTCGGCCCGGTCGGGCATCGCGTCGAAGAACTGCCCGATGCGGTTGGCCATGCGCACGAGGTTGTCGGCCGGCATCGTCGTGCCGCCGGCCGCCGGCATGCCGCCGCTCATTTGCCCACCACTTCCGCAGCGGCATGGCGCTGCTGCAGCAGGTCGTTCTGCACTTCGTTGAAGCGCGAGTAGGCCTGCTGCCATTCCGAGGGCTGCGCCACCGGCATCACCTGCACCGCCGTCACCTTGTACTCGGGGCAGTTGGTGGCCCAGTCGGAGCTGTCGGTGGTGATCACGTTGGCGCCCGACTCGGGGAAGTGGAAAGTCGTATAGACGACCCCCGGCTGCATGCGCTCGCTCACCACCGCGCGCAGCACGGTCTCGCCGGCCCGGCTCTGGATGCCGACCCAGTCGCCGTCCTTCACGCCGCGGTCCTCGGCGTCGACCGGGTGGATCTCCAGCCGGTCCTCGCTGTGCCACCGGTTGTTGTCGGTGCGGCGCGTCTGGGCACCCACGTTGTACTGCGACAGGATGCGGCCGGTGGTCAGCAGCAGCGGGAAGCGGCGCGTCACCTTCTCGTCGGACGCGACGTACTTGGTGATGATGAACCTGCCCTTGCCGCGCACGAAGTGGTCGATGTGCATGATCGGCGTGCCCTCGGGCGCGTCGTCGTTGCAGGGCCACTGCACGCTGCCGAGTTCGTCGATCTTGCGGTAGCTGACCCCGCGGAACGTGGGCGTCAGCGCGGCGATCTCGGCCATGATCTCCTCGGGATGCGCGTAATTCATCGGGTAGCCCAGTGCGTTCGAGAGCTTGGCCGTCACCTCCCAGTCCGAATAGCCGGCCTTCGGCGGCATCACCTTGCGCACCCGCGAGATGCGGCGCTCGGCGTTGGTGAAGGTGCCGTCCTTCTCCAGGAACGAGGAACCCGGCAGGAACACGTGCGCGTACTTGGCCGTCTCGTTCAGGAACAGGTCCTGCACGACGATGCACTCCATCGCCATCATGGCCGCGGCCACGTGCTGCGTGTTGGGGTCGGACTGCACGATGTCCTCGCCCTCGCAGTACAGGCCCTTGAAGCTGCCCGACAGCGCGGCCTCGAACATGTTGGGGATGCGCAGCCCCGGCTCGGGCTGGATGGGCACGCCCCAGGCCTGCTCGAAGAGGTGGCGCGTGGTGCCGTCGGACACGTGGCGGTAGCCCGGCAGCTCGTGCGGGAACGAGCCCATGTCGCACGAGCCCTGCACGTTGTTCTGGCCGCGCAGCGGGTTCACGCCCACGCCTTCGCGGCCGACGTTGCCGGTGGCCATGGCGAGGTTGGCGATGGCCATCACGGCCGTCGAACCCTGGCTGTGCTCGGTGACGCCCAGGCCGTAGTAGATGGCACCGTTGTGGCGCCGGCCGTCGTTCAGCGTGGCCGCGGTGCCCTGGCTGTCGCCGGTGGCGAAGAGCCGCGCGGCGCCGCGCAGCTCGGCCGCGGGCACGCCGGTGACCGCCTCGGTGGCCTCGGGCGAATGCTCGGGGCGCGCGACGAAGGCCTTCCATTCGTCGAAGGCCTTGGGCTCGCAGCGCTCGGCGATGTAGTCCTGCGCCAGCAGGCCCTCGGTGACGACCACGTGCGCCAGCGCCGTCAGCACCGCCACGTTGGTGCCGGGCTTGAGCTGCAGGTGGTGCGCGGCGCGCACGTGCGGCGACTTCACCAGGTCGATGCGGCGCGGGTCGACGACGATCAGCTGGGCGCCTTCGCGCAGCCGCTTCTTCAACCGCGAGCCGAACACCGGGTGGCCGTCGGTCGGGTTGGCGCCGATGACCATGACCACGTCGGCCTGCTCGACCGACTTGAAGGTCTGCGTGCCGGCCGACTCGCCCAGCGTCTGCTTCAGGCCGTAGCCGGTGGGCGAATGGCACACGCGGGCACAGGTGTCGACGTTGTTGTTGCCAAAGGCCGCGCGCACCAGCTTCTGCACCAGGTAAGTCTCTTCGTTCGTGCAGCGCGACGAGGTGATGCCACCGATGGCATCGCGCCCGTGCTCGGCCTGGATGCGGCGGAACTCGCTGGCCGCGTAGCCAATCGCCTCGTCCCAGCTCACCTCCTGCCACGGGTCGGTGATCTTCTTGCGGATCATCGGCGTGGTGATGCGGTCCTTGTGGGTGGCGTAGCCCCAGGCGAAGCGGCCCTTCACGCAGGCATGGCCCTCGTTGGCGGCGCCGTCCTTCCAGGGCACCATGCGCACGACCTCGTTGCCCTTCATCTCGGCCTTGAAGCCGCAGCCCACCCCGCAGTAGGCGCAGGTGGTGGTCACGCTGTGCTCGCCCTGTCCCATCCAGATGACCGACTTCTCCTGCAGCGTGGCGGTGGGGCAGGCGGCCACGCAGGCGCCGCAGCTCACGCACTCGCTCTCCATGAACGGCTCGTCCATGCCGGCCGACACGCGCGATTCGAAGCCGCGGCCGCTGATGGTGAGCGCGAAGGTGCCCTGCGTTTCCTCGCAGGCGCGCACGCAGCGGTTGCAGACGATGCACTTGCTGGCGTCGTAGGTGAAGTACGGGTTCGACTCGTCCTTCGTGCTCTTCAGGTGATGGGCCCCGCCGTACTGGTCGCCCACGCCGTAGCGCACCTCGCGCAGGCCGGTCACGCCGGCCATGTCCTGCAGCTCGCAGTCGCCGTTGGCGGCGCAGGTCAGGCAGTCGAGCGGGTGGTCGGAGATGTAGAGCTCCATCACGCCCTTGCGCAGTTCCTGCAGCTTGGGGCTCTGCGTGCGCACCTTCATGCCGGGCTCGGCCGGCGTGGTGCACGAGGCCGGGTAGCCCTTGCGGCCGTCGATCTCGACCAGGCACAGCCGGCAGGAGCCGAAGGGCTCCAGGCTGTCGGTGGCGCAGAGCTTGGGCACCATCACGCCGGCGTCGGCGGCCGCGCGCATCAGCGACGTGCCCTTGGGCACGGTGACCTGCTGGCCGTCGATCTCGAGCGTGACCTCTTCGGTGGACGTGCGCAGGGGGGTGCCGCGGTCGATGTCTGAGTGGTGGTCGAGCATGGGTGTCTCCTTGCGCCGGGTCAGGCGGCCTCGCGCTGCGGGCCGGCCAGACCAAAATCTTCGGGGTAGTGGTTCAGCGCGGACAGCACCGGGTACGGCGTCATGCCGCCCATCGCGCAGAGGGAGCCGTACAGCATGGTGTCGCACAGGTCGCGCAGCAAGGTGGCCTGCTGCTCGCGCTGGCCCGGGTGATCACGGTGCAGCGTGATGCGGTCGATCACCTCCACGCCGCGCGTGGAGCCGATGCGGCACGGCGTGCACTTGCCGCACGATTCGATCGCGCAGAACTCCATCGCGTAGCGCGCCAGCGCCGACATGTCGGCCGTGTCGTCGTGCACCACGATGCCGCCGTGGCCCACCACCGCGCCCACCGCGGCGTAGGCCTCGTAGTCGAGCGGCAGATCCCACTGCGATTCGGGCACGTAGGCGCCCAGGGGCCCGCCCACCTGCACCGCCTTGATCGGCCGGCCGCTGGCGCTGCCGCCGCCGAAGTCGTACAGCAGCTCGCGCAGCGTCAGGCCGAAGGCTTTTTCCACCAGGCCGCCGTGCTTGATGTTGCCGGCCAATTGGAAGGGCAGCGTGCCGCGCGAGCGGCCCATGCCGTAGTCCTTGTAGAAGGCCGCGCCGCGCGCCAGGATGATGGGCACCGTCGCCAGCGTGATCACGTTGTTGATCACCGTCGGCTGGCCGAACAGGCCTTGGATCGCCGGCAGCGGCGGCTTGGCGCGCACGATGCCGCGCTTGCCTTCCAGGCTTTCGAGCAGCGCCGTCTCTTCGCCGCACACGTAGGCGCCGGCGGCCTTGCGCACCACCAGCTCGAACGCGCGGCCCGAGCCCATCACGTTGCTGCCGAGGTACCCCGCCTGCCGCGCGATGGCGATGGCGGCCTCGAGCACGGCGATCGCGTGCGGGTACTCCGAGCGCACGTAGATCCAGCCCTGCGTGGCGCCCACGGCCAGGCCGGCGATCGTCATGCCCTCGATCAGCACGAACGGGTCGCCCTCCATCGTCATGCGGTCGGAGAAGGTGCCCGAGTCGCCCTCGTCGGCGTTGCAGACGATGTGCTTCACCGCACCCGGCGTGGCCGCCACCGTCTTCCACTTGATGCCGGCCGGGAAGGCCGCGCCGCCGCGCCCGCGCAGGCCGCTGTCGAGCACCGCCTGCACCACCTCGGCCGGCGCCATCGCGATGGCGTTGCGCAGGCCGGCGTAGCCCTCGTGCGCCTCGTAGTCGGCCAGCGACAGCGGATCGGTGAGGCCCATGCGGGCGAAGGTCAGGCGCTCCTGCTTCTGCAGGTAGGGGACCGCATCGGTCAGGCCATGCGCCAGCGCGTGCGCGCCGCCCTGCAGGAAGCCGGCGTCGAAGAGGGCCGGCACGTCGCCCGGCTCCACCGGGCCGTAGGCCACGCGGCCCTGCGGCGTGGCCACCTCGACCAGCGGCTCCAGCCAGAAGAGGCCGCGCGAACCGTTGCGCACGATGTTCACGGCCAGGCCGCGGCGTTCGGCCTCGGCGGCGATGGCCTTGGCGACGCGGTCGGCACCGACCGCCAGCGCGGCCGAGTCGCGCGGAACGTAGAGGGTGACGGCACTCATCGGACCGCCTCCGTGGCGGCGACCGTCTCGGCGAGCAGCGCATCGAAGCGGGCCGGCGTCATCCGCGCATGCAGTTCACCGTCGATCGACATCGCGGGCGACGAGGCGCACAGGCCCAGGCAGAACACCGGCTCCAGCGTGACCCGGCCGTCGGCCGAGCGGCCGTGGTGCCCGTCCGCCGCGCAGCCCAGGCGCAGCCGCGCATGCGCCATCAGCGCGTTGCCGCCCATCGACTGGCAGGCCTCCGCCCGGCACACCTGCACCACGTGGCGCGCCGCCGGCTCGCTGCGGAAGTGGTGGTAGTAGGTGACGACGCCGTGCACCTCGGCGCGCGAGAGGTTGAACACCTCCGCGATCGCCGGCACCGCGTCGCGCGGGATGTGGCCGTAGCGGTCCTGCACCGCATGCAGCGCCGGCAGCAGGCCGCCGGGCGTGTGCTCGAACCGCGCGGCCAGTTCGCGGATGGCGACCACGTCGATGGCCGTTGTCTCGGGGTGCGGCGCGCCTCGTGGGGCATCGCCGGCATATGTAGGGCTGGGCATGGTCACCTCGCTTGTCCGTCGACTCTAGAAGCGCGCCCAGAGCGTGGCAATAGGGCGTGCCGGCCGCGTTGCTTGTGCTTCGACTGACCTACGAACTAACCCTGTGACCCCGGGCTGCAGGCAGGCCTTCAGGGCAAGGGGGCGGGGGCGCGCCGGGGCTTCATCACGAGCATCCAGGCCCGCTCGGGCTCCGGCCAGCGGTGCAGCAGGCCATCGGCGCCCAGCGGGACGATGCTGCGCGACACCGCCTGCTGCACATTGCCGCCGATGACGTCGAGGGTCCGGGCCTCCAGGTCGCGCCGCACGACGATGTCGCAGTGCATCGGCGTGATGCCGTCGCGGCCGCGGACCTCGTCGACGCCGAGCGGCCGGCCGCTGTCGCCGGCCATCGCACGAGGCAGGCAGACCAGGTCGCCGACATCGGCCGCGGCCGGCGTGGGGACGACTTCGAATGCCGAGGCGTGGCCGTCCCGCGCGGCCGCGACGTACTGCGCATGGGCGGCGGCGAAGCGGAACTCCGACCGGCTGAAGCCCGCCGCCTTCATCAGCGCGCTGACAAACGCCGCCGACCAGGCGGGCGTGAAGTCCGGCGGGCCCTGGTCCGCGGGCCATTCGGCCTCGCACACGTCGGTGCGCCGGCAGTCGTGGTACTCCCGCAGCGGCCCGAGCGCGCGCCAGTAATCGTCCACCACCGGGCAGAGCGCCGCGCTCTGCTCCCGGCCGCAGCCATCGTCGATGGGACGGCAGCTGCCATCGGCGATCACCGCGCAGGTGCCGCCGCCGGGCACGAAGCGCACTTCCTGCCTGCCCCAGCGCAGCCACTCCGCCTCGGCCGCACGCACCAGGGCCTCGACCTGCCCGGCCGGCACGGTGGTCGGCGCCACGGGCAAGGTGCCGGCACAGCCCGCCAGCCCCAGCAGCACCCCGCACACGATGGCCAGACGTCCCACAGCACCTCCTCCTTCCCGGCGGCGCATTGTCACGGCGCCGCGCGGGAATGGCGTTTGCTGCACCGGCACGATGCCGGCGCCCGTCGGCCAGGAGACCTGCATGACCACCCCGCCCCCCGCCGGCCCGGCGCAGCCCGGCCCGGCGGCCCCGCACGACGAGGGCCAACGCACCACCGGCGGCAGCAACTACGGCGACTACGTGCCGCCCCGTGTGCTGTCTCATCCCCCCGAGCCGCCCGAGCCCTGCGTGCCGCCGGACATCGCGCCCGACGACCCGGACTACGCCCTGTGGCAGGCGCGCCGCGCCCAGCGGGCGGCGCGCGCCGCCGCGACGCACGGCGTTACGCCGGCGCCGGATGCAGCGGCGTCCCAGGTCGGGGAGGAGGACCCGGGCAGCGCCGCCGACGAGAGCCAGCCGCGCTAAGCCGGCCCCGCCGGCCGCTCAGATGGCGCCGACGCTGCCAGTCACCGGCAGCACGATGCCGGTGACGTAGCCCGACATCACCGGCGAGGCGAGAAACACATAGGCGGGCGACAGCTCCTCGGGCTGGGCCGCACGCTTCATGTCGGACTGCTGGCCGAACTTGGCGACGTCCTCGGCCGGCGCATCGGCGGGATTGAGCGGTGTCCACACCGGGCCGGGCGCCACCGCGTTGACCCGGATGCCCTTGTCCAGCAGGTTGCTGGCGAGCGACTTGGTGAAGGCATGGATCGCCCCCTTCGTGGCCGCATAGTCGAGCAGGTGGGCGCTGCCGCGCAGGCCAACCACCGAGCCGGTGTTGATGATCGACGCGCCCTTCTTCAGGTGCGGCACCGCGGCGCGCGTCATCCGGAAGTAGCCGCCGATGTTGGTGTCCAGCGTCTCGTCGAGCCGCTCGTCGGTGATGTCCTCGATCGACTGCGCATGCTCCTGGAAGGCGGCGTTGTTCACCAGCACGTCCAGGCCGCCCAGTTCGTCCACGGTCCGCTGCACGGCCTGCCGGCAATAGGCGCTGTCCTTCACGTCGCCCGGGATCAGCAGGCAGCGGCGGCCCTCCGCCTCGATGCAGCGCCGGGTCTCCTGCGCGTCCTGCTCCTCGCCGGCGCCGAGGTAGGCCACGGCCACGTCGGCCCCCTCCCGCGCGAACAGCACCGCCACCGCACGGCCGATGCCGGAGTCGCCGCCGGTCACCAGCGCCACCAGGCCCTTGAGCTTGTTGCTGCCTTCGTAGCCGGGCGCGGTGAACCGCGGCGCCAGGTCGAGCTCGGCCTCGCTGCCGGGCTTGTCGATGTGCTGGGCCGGCAGGTCGACGGGCTGCTCCCGGGCGCCGGCCTGCACGGCGCCAGGCGCCTTGCCATCGCCATCGGGCTGGCGCTCGTCCTTGCGGTCCTGCTGGCGCTGGATCTGCCGCTGCTGCTCGGCGGTGGCTTGGGGATCGCTGGGGGTGTTCATGCGGATGCTCCTTGGAGACTGTGTTTTCCAGCCCTGGGATGGCAACCGCCGTTCCCGGCGCGCAGCGTTCAGGCGTCGACGATCATCTGGAAGCCGCCGTAGATCATGCGCCGGGCGTCGAACGGCCTGGGCTCGGTGCCGGCCTGCAGGCGCGGATCGGCCATCGCCAGCTTCATGCCCTCGTCGCGCACGGCGCGCGACGGCCAGGTGATCCAGGCGAAGACCACCGTCTCGCCCGGCTCGCGCTTGACCGCCATGGGGAACGAGGTGAGCTTGCCTTCGGGCACGTCGTCGCCCCAGCATTCCACGACGCTGAGCGCGCCATGCTCCCTGAACACGACCGCGGCCTGCTCGGCACGCTGGCGGTAGGTCTCCCGGTTGGCGGTGGGCACGGCCGCCACGAATCCATCCACGTAGTTCATCGTCAGTCTCCTTGCAAGCGGTGTCGAAGGGAAGCGCCCCGCCGACACGACGATCGGCGGCACGCATCATCGACGCGGACGGCCGCCGCATGCGTAAGCAGACGCGCCGGCAGCGGCGGCCATCGGCGAATTCCGACAAGCAACTGCAGCCCGGTCCTATGCGACGCAGAAAAAATGCCGGGACGATGGAAGCCATTGCCACGCGCCGGAGTTCCCCATGCCCATGTGCAGTGCCTGCCACGGCCTGGAGCGCGAAGCCCATTCGCCCGCCCATGCTGCCCTGACGATCACCGACGCGCGAAAGCGCCCGGGTGGTCTGGCGCGCGGCGTGGTGTTCCGCTACCGTTGCGTGGCCTGCGGACTGGTCTGGAGCCGCGCGACGGACACCCGTACGCTGGAGAGCAGCTGGCTGACGCAGCGCACGGCATGATGGAGGAGACGCCATGGCTGCACCGGAGTTCATCGCGGTCTACAACTACCTCACCCGCCAGCGCCTGTCCGCGCGCAAGGCCACGCGCGAAGCCATCCAGTACGTGTTCCACGGCACCGTGCTCGACAGCACCGTCGAACTCGTGCACCGCGACGAGGTGAACAAGGACGGCGTCTACGTCGGCAGGCCGAGGTTCCCCGCGAAGAAGCAGGCCTGAGCGCGCGGCCGCCGGCACCGGGCGGCGCGCCGGGGTGTCCGGCGCGCGCCGCCTCAATGCGCGTGCATCGTGATGTGGCAGGCCTCGTCCTGCTGCCCGAAGCCGCCGAACAGGCACATGCGGCGCCAGGCACGCAGCGACTCGGCCCGGGCCGCCAGCGCCTGCGGCGTGCGGAACGGCGCGAGGATGTCGTCGACCGTGCGCGTCACCCCGTTCTTGATCACGTAGCGCACGTCGGCCGCGGCCTTCAGGTCCTGCAGCGGGTTGCCGTTGACGACGACCAGGTCGGCCAGCTTGCCGACCTCGACCGTGCCGAGGTCGGCATCGACGAAGCTCATGCGCGCGGCGTTGATGGTCACGTTCTGCAGCGCCCGGTGGTTCGTCGTCGCCATCCCCGAACCGCGCAGGTTCATGTGCAGGCCGATGCCTGGCGCGACCAGCGGCGAGTCGGTGCCGATCGCCAACAGGCCACCCGCATCCGCCACCTTCTGCGACTGCAGCGCGTCACGCCGGATCGTCGCGAGCGTCGTCTCGCTCGGCGCCGGCGTGGTCAGCAGGCCGTTGACGAAGTTCGGCGGCACCAGCAGCGCGAAGCGGTCGCCCGCCAGCACGGCCGGATCCTGGCCGACCAGCGCCATCGACGAGAACAGCGTGTCGACGACGTGGAAGTCCGTCTTCGCGTGCAGGTCCGCCGCGTCCTGGTAGGTGATGCCGCCCGGGGACTTGGCCCAGCCGTAGCCCATGCGCTGCGTGGCCGACAGGTGGGTGGTGCCGGCGATGCCCGCGGCCGAACCCGGCGCCAGCATGTGCGTGCCGGTCGGGATGCCGTAGTCCAGCGCCGCCTGCGCGATGCGGTTCATCACCGGGATCGGCGCTCGCACGTACGACTTCATGTAGTCGGTGCCCATCGCCACGGCCTTGGCGATCTCGCGGTCGGCCACCTCGGTGGTGCGCAGCGTGCGCGCGAAGCTGTAGAAGAGGCGGTTGCCTTCCCACAGCGGCGGCGAGACGAACACCCGCGGCCCCACCAACCGGCCGGCGTCGAGCGATTCGCGGATCTCGATGCTCTGGTGCAGCGGCCCCGCGACCGACTGCGTGCTGGTGATGCCGTAGGCCAGCATCAGCGCCGAGATCTGGCCGAACTGCCCGCCCTGGTAGAGCGTGAGCGGGTGGATGTGCGGATCCCACAGGCCGGGCATCACCGTCAGCCCGCTCGCGTCGACGTAGCGGTCGGCCGTGGTCTCCGAGCCGGCCTGGTGCGGCCGGATCGCGGTGATGCGGTTGCCGCTGATGACGATGTCGACGTCGGTCTGCAGCGTCTCGGTCTTGCCGTCCCACAGGCGGCCGGCGCGCACGATGGTGGTGGCCGGGCCGGTGGCCTGCTGCCAGTTCAGCGTCAGCGGCACCTCGGCCGCGCCGGTGCCGTCGGCTTTCACCGTCTTCAGCTTCGCGCCCGCCTTGTAGAGCAGGGTGCCCGAGTCGCCCGACCACGACGGCAGGTCGGCCGCCTCGGTGGTGATCGCCACCGGCGCGCCCGAGGGCCGGCCGTCGGCCGCGAGCGGCATCACGTGCAGCAGCGAATCCATGATGAACGCGACCTTGGTGCCGTCGGGCGACACCGCCGCCGCGCCCTCCTCGCGGTCGGAGATCTGCCGCGGTTCCTCGGCCACCGCGTGGAACGCGCCGGTCTTGGTGGCCAGGTCGATCACGCGCAGCTTGTTGTAGCCCTCGCGGAAGCGGTTGTTCTTGCGCTCGTTGTCGACCAGCACGATCTTGTCGCCGGCCGGCAGCCAGTACGGCGTGCTGACCTGCGAGCTGACCTGCGGGATCACAACCTCGGCGGTCTTGGAGGCGATGTCCCACAGCTCGAGCTGGCCCGAGCCGGTGGTGTAGGCGATGCGCGTGCCGTCGGGCGACATCATCGGCGTCACCATCGACTTCGCCGCGATCGCGCCCAGCCGCGTGCGCGCCTTGGTGGCCACCTCGACCCGGTCGATCGCCAGCGCGCCGGCGTTGCCCTTCTCGGACGAGAAGTACACCGCCGTGCCGTCGCGCGTCCATTGCGGGCTGCCATCGCGGTCGAGGTCGTCGGTCAGCCGCACCGGCGCCTGGCCGATGCGCATCACCCACACGTCGTTCAGCGCCACGAAGGCGATGCTCTGCCCGTCCGGCGACAGCGCCGGCGCGCTGATGCCCATCACGGGCTGCGCCGTGAGGCGGTCGAAACCGCGATCCTTCTTCTTGTCGAAGACCGGGCGCCGCACCGTGAGCTGGGCACTGAAGCCGATCTCGCTGCGGCTGCCGCCGGCCGCGTCGCGCAGCACCAGCTTGCCGTCGGCCGTGTAGAGCATGCGGCCGTCGGGCATCCAGCGCACCGGGAAGGTGAAGACGTCCTCCGTCCCGGAGACGGGGTTGCCGCCCACCGTCAGCACGCGTGCCGGCGTCTGGTAGACCAGGGCCGCGCCATCGGGCGTGTAGTTGGGCGCGATGCCCGGGCCCACCAGCGTGCGCGTGCCGCCCGTGGCCGGCACGGTGTAGAGGTTGTTGGCGTCGACGAAGGCGATCTGCTGGCCGTTGGGTGACACGACGGGGTTGCTCTCGGCGCCGGCGCCGGTGGTCACCTGCTGGTAGGCGCCGCTGGCCAGCGTGTAGCGCCAGATCTTGTACTGGCCGTCGTTGCTGCGGTCGGAAGAAAACACCAGCGCGCTGCCGTCCGGGGTCCACGCCGGTTCGCGGTCATCGTGGAAGCCGGTCGTCAGCTCCTTCAGGTTGCCGCCGTCGGGATCCACCGTCCACAGGTGGTAGTTGCCGTCGGGCGTGTAGTTCTGGAACACGATGGTCTTGCCGTCGGGCGACCATACCGGCGCGGTGGGCTCCACCGTCCACGGCGTGATGCGCCGGGCATCACCGCCGCTCGACGCGATGACCCACAGCGCGCCCTGTGCGGAGAACACGATGCGCCTGCCGTCGGGCGACGGGTACGCCGCCATGTTGGTGCCTTCGCGCAGCTCGATCGTCACGTCCTTCGTCGACCCCCGCAGGTCGCTCACCGCGCGGGGCTTGGGCGGGCCGTCGTCGCCGCCGTCGAAAGGACACCCCGCCAGCAATGCGGCGGCCGCCGCGCCGGCCATCCAGCCGTACCGTCTTCCCATGGTCATGTCTCCTCGTTCGTGGATGTCATTCCCTGAGGTTTTTGCGGACTATCCCGGCCGGCGCACCAGGATGCAGCATGGATAACCCGCCAGTGTTGCCGCGCTGTCGCCAAATTAACGTCTTGATACGCGGTACGCCGCGGATCGGTGCGGCGTGCACCGCGGCAGCGTCCTACGCACGCTGTTGGCCCTGGCTGACCAGGGGTGGCGTGTGCGGCCCGGAAGATGGCCCTGTTCACAGGGAGACAGGACATGCAGGACACCATCGTGCAACGAAGTGGCATTTCGCCGGCCCTGGCCGTGGCGGCCCCCACGGCCTCCGCCGTCTCCTGGGGCGCCGTGCTGGCGGGTGCCGCGGGCGCCGCGGCGCTGTCGATGATCCTGCTGATCCTCGGCACGGGCCTGGGGCTCTCGTCGGTGTCGCCATGGGCGGGCGAAGGCGCCTCGGCCGGGCGCATCGGCGCCTCCGCCATCCTGTGGCTCGCATTCACCCAGCTCGCCGCCTCGGGCATCGGCGGCTACCTGGCAGGCCGCCTGCGCACCCGCTGGACGGACACCGCCGCCGACGAGGTCTACTTCCGCGACACCGCCCACGGCTTCCTGGCCTGGGCCGTCGCGTCGCTTGCCACCGCGGCCCTGCTCACCTCGGTGATCGGATCGATCCTGAGCGGCGGCGCGCAGGCCGGCGCGGCGCTGGCGGGTGCCGGCGCCGCCGGTGCCGCCACGGCCGCGGCCAATGCGCCGGACGACGGCGCGCAGGATGCGCGCTACGTCGCCGACACGCTGTTCCGCCGCGACCCGGCGTCGCCGGCGCCGGTGCCCGCTGCGCAGGAAGCGGAAGCCACGCTGTCGGAGGCGACGAGGATCCTGCAGCGCGGCGCCCTCGGCGACGCCCTGCCGCCCGCGGACAGGACCTATCTCGGCCAACTGGTCGCCCAGCGCACCGGCCTGGCCCAGGCCGACGCGGACCAGCGCGTGGCCGCCGCCTTCACGCAGCTGCAGGCCGACCGGGAGCGCGTGCGCACGGCCGCCAAGGAGGCCGCCGACAACGCCCGCCGCGCCTCGGCCTACGCCGCGTTGTGGTTCTTCGTGTCGCTGCTGGCCGGCGCCTTCTTCGCCAGCCTGATGGCGACCTACGGCGGACGGCGCCGCGACCTGCCCTGACGCCGCCGCCCACCCCCATCGACCTGGAGACTCCCCATGCGATCCCTGCTCCTGCTGCTGCTCGGCGTGCCGCTGCCCATCGTGATCCTGATCGCCCTGTTCACCTGACGCTGCCATGGACACCACCCCGGCGGCGGCCCCCACCCGCGACCCGTTGACGCACGGCAGCTGCGACCTGCCCGACGTCCGCATCGATGGGTACAGCCTCGACATCGAGGACGAAGACGGCCAGGTCGGCGACCGGGCGAGCCAGACAGCGTTCCGCGAGCTGCTCACCGAATGGCGGGAGCGGCTGGAGAAGGCGGGGCGGGATCCCCTGGGCCCGACGCCGAGCGAGGAGATGAGCAAGAGCGAACTCGACCGCCTTGCGCGCGAAGGCGACACCGAGGCGGTGCGCACCATCTCGCTGGCGGTGGTCGATTTTTCGGAGCAGCTCAGCCACGTCGTGCAGCGCCTGCGGCAGCACCCGAGCTGGAAGGGTGTCGAGGGCATCGTCGTCGGCGGCGGATTCAAGGAAAGCGACATCGGCCGCCTGGCGATCCGGCAGGCGGGGCACCGGCTGGCCTACGAGGGTGTCGACCTCTGGATGCGGCCGATCCACCATGCGGCCGACGACGCCGGGCTGGTCGGCGGGCTGCACCTGATCCCGCACCTCGCCGAGGCCGATGCGGGCGGACTGCTGGCCGTGGACATCGGCGGCACCAACGTGCGCTGCGGCGTGGTGGTGTACGACGGCACCGAACGCGCCCACCTGGCCAAGGCACGTGTCGTGGAACGCGAGAAGTGGCGCCATGCCGACGACGACCCGCAGCAGAACGACCTGGTCGAGGGCATCGTCGGAATGCTCAAGCGCCTGATCCGCTATGCCGAGGGCGAGGGCATCGCGTTGGCGCCCTTCATCAGCGTGGCCTGCCCGGGCGTGATCCTCTCGCACGGCGCGATCGAGCGCGGCGCCCACAACCTGCCCGGCGACTGGCACCGCGCCAGCTTCCACCTGCCGCGCCGGCTCCAGGAGAACATTCCCGTCATCGGCGGCCACGAGACCGCCGTGGTCATGCACAACGACGCCGTCGTGCAGGGCCTGAGCGAGTTGCCCTTCCTCGACGACGCCGAGCGCTGGGCCGTGCTGACCATCGGCACCGGCCTCGGCAATGCCAGCTACACCACCCGCCGGAGGTCCTGAGATGCCCCGCACCCCCCAAACCCCGCCGCCCGCCGACGACAAGGCGGCCAACGACTGGATGGCAGAGCGCATGAACGACACCGGCGCAGGCGCCGCGCCTGCGCCGGGCACCGCCCTGCCGACCCACCAACGCCCGAGCACGCACCGCGGCAAGGCCGAGGAGGCCAAGCGCGGTTCGCACAACTGATCCACCCGGGCCCTGGCCGGCGTGCGGCAAGTTTTGCCGCAGGTCCGGCGGCGCCCTCTCAACGGATGGCTGCCATGCAACAGACTCCCACGCCCGCCGGCCCTCCGCCGCCGCGCCGCGACGACGAGACCGCGGTGCCCGAGCGGCAGACGCAGGACGACCCCGATGACGACACCGTCGCGGACGCGCCTGACGAGTCGCCGCCCGAACCGGGGCGCGACAGCATCGAAACACCGTGACGGCCGCCAAGCGCCACGGCCCCTAGGTTGGACGTACCCATTGGCATCCCCCTTGCTCCGAACTCTCCATGGACACCCTGCACACCCCCTCCTCCCCTGCGGCCCATCCTGTTGTCGTGCAAGAGCTGCTCGCCGCGCCCCCGGCCGGTGCGGACGAATGGATGACGGATGCGCTGCGGCAGGCGATCGCCAACGTCAACGCATGGCACTGGGAACACGAGCAGCTGCGGCTGCAGTCCATGTCCGCGCCGTTGTCCTGACGCCGGTCAGGGCGGCGGGGGCGCCCTGCCCCAGGCGACGCTCGCACTGGCCTGTGCGTCCATGATCCATTCCGCCGAAGACCTCCACACCGCCCCCCGCGGCGAAGAGCGCGCCCGGGGCGAGGCCCTCGCCACGGGGCTGCTGCCCTTTGGCGTGTGGGCGCTGCAGTTCGCGCTGAGCTGCCTGATCACCGGCATGGTGTGCACCGATGCGGAGGCGGGCCGACCGGCGGAGGATGCCGCGGGCCTGATCCGGGTGCTGGGCGGCATTTCCTTGGCCGCGCTGGCTGCATCCACCGCGCTGGCTGTGCATGCAGGCCGGCGCCTGCGGGCCTCGCCACGCGGGCTGCTGCCCCTCACGCGGGCCGCGGGGGCGGCGTTTGCACTGCTGGCCGTGCTCTGGACGGCGGCCCCGCTGCTGCTGCTGGAGGGCATGTGCCCGGCCGGCCCGCAGTCGATGCCGGACAGCAGCGCCGGCCCCGCGCGCTGACGGCGGGGCCGCGGCGCCTCAACGCGCGGGCCGATCCTGCGTCTGCAGTTCGTCGTCGTCCGCGGCGGTGCGCAGGGGATCGGTCACGGCCTTACCCAGCGACTCCAGCACGCCGTCGTCGTCCTTCTGGCGGGGACGGCCCGGCGGCGTGTCTTCTGGACGCCGCGCATCGGCGTCCGGCGGGCGGGGCTCGGAGCGAGCGGGGGTCAACGGGACGGGGCGTTCGGTCTTCATGGGGGGCTTCTCCTTCAGAGCGCCCATCGTGCGACGACCCTGGCCCGCCGCACAGCGGGCCAGGGTCGCAAACGGCCGTGCGGCATGTCCTACGGCGGCCGGTCACGGCCACGAGGTCTCGCCCATCGGCAGCACCATGATCTCGGGAACCACCGTGCCCTCGGGCTGCAGCAGCACGAAGCGCACCGCCCGGGCGACGTGGAGCGGGTCCTGCAGCCCGTCGGGATCGGCCTGGGCCACGCGGTCGAGCGCGAAGGGCGTGCGCATGCCGCCGGCCAACACCGCGCACACCTTGATGCCCTGCGGGCGCAGTTCCGCATGCAGCGCATGCGACAGGCCCAGCAGGCCCCACTGCGTGGCCTGGTAGGCGCTGGCGTTGGGCCAGGCGCGCTTGGACGCCGTGGACAGCACGTTGACGATGTGGCCGCCGCGGCCTTCGCGCGCCATCACCCGCAGCACATGCTTGGCGACGAGGAAGGGCCCGCAGAGGTTGGTCCGCAACACCCGGTCCCAGTCGGACACGCTGAGTTCGTGCAGCGGCAGCGGCACGTCGACCGCCGCGTTGTTCACGACGATGTCGATGCCGCCGAAGGTGGCGTCGACGTGCTCCATCAGCGCCTGCACCTGCTCGTCGTCGCCGACGTCGACCAGGTGCGCCTCGCAATCGATGCCGTGCGCGCGCAGCTGCAGCGCGCGTTCCTGCGCCCGGTCCAACGACAGGTCGCCGATCACGACGCGCGCGCCGTCGCGGCCGAGCACCTCGGCGATCGCGGCCCCGAGTCCCCGCGAGCCGCCGGTGACGATGACCACCTTGCCGCTCAGCGGCGCGGTACCGGCAGCTTGCGTATCCATGGCGTGCGGCCTCGCGGCTTCTGGAGGGACGAAGCCGAGCGGCAATGCCCATGCCCGCGGGCGTGCGCACCTGCGCCGCCTTGCTGCACAGTACGGCCGCATGGTCCCGCCCTCCCCTGCCCGCCCGCGTCGGGCCGACCCGGTCCTCGCCTGGTTCTTCGTGCTGGTGTGGGGCTCGGGCTACCTGGCCAGCAAGATCGGCCTGCAGTACGCCGCGCCGTTCACGTTCCTGGCACTGCGCTTCCTGTTCGGCCTCGTCTGCCTGCTGCCGTGGCTGCTGCTGTCGCGGCCGCGCTGGCCGCGCGGCCGTGCCGAGTGGTTCCATGTCGGCGTGGCCGGGCTCTTGATGCACGCCGTCAACCTCGGCGGCAGCCACCATGCGCAATACCTCGGCCTGTCGGCCGGCATCACCGCGCTGCTGCTGGCCACGCAGCCGCTGCTCACCGCGTTGATCGCCCACCGCTTCATGCGGCAACGGCTGGGCGGTCGGCAGTGGCTGGGCGTGCTGGCCGCCCTGCTCGGGGTGGCGCTCGTGGTCTGGCACAAGGTGGACGTGCAGGCGGTGCCCACCGGCGCGTTCGCCGCGGTGCTGGTGTCGCTGGCGGCCATCACGGCCGGCACGCTCTACCAGCGGCGCTACTGCCCGCAGGCCGACCTGCGCAGCGCGAGCTTCGTGCAGCTCGCGCTGTCGGCGGCGGCGCTGACGCCGCTGGCCTGGGGCCTCGAAGGCTTCGTGGTGCGCTGGAGCTGGGCGCTCGCGGGGTCGGTGCTCTTTCTCGTGGTCTTCGCGTCGATCCTGGCGGTCAATGCGCTGCACCTGCTGATGCGGCGCGGCCATGCCACGCAGGTGACGAGCCTGCTGTTCCTCACCCCGATCGTCGCCGTGCTGCTGGAGTGGGCGTTGTTCGGGGTGGTGCCCACGCCGCTGGGCGCGCTGGGCATCGCGGTGACCTGCGCCGGCGTGGCGCTGGTGTCGTCGAACGGCGCGCGGCCGCCCTGAACCGGCCGCTGCCGCCGCGCCGCAGGTTCAGGGCCGCAATGCCGCGGCGTACAGCGCGGTGGTCGACGGCGCGGCGTGGCCGAGGCGGTGCTGGGTGGTGCCGAGGGGCACGCCGCGCGCCAGCGCCTGCAGCGCGTGCGTGTGGCGCAGCCAGTGGGTGCTGGCGCGCCGCAGCCGGTCGGCGTCCGCGGTGTCGCCGCGGGCGCGGCACGCCTGTGCGCACCGCCTGAAGAGCGTCTTGAACTGGTCGTACAGCGTCTGGGGGGCGATGCCCTGGCGGGGATCGATGTTGCGGCCAGCGGCCAGGCCCGGGGCCCGCACCTCCATGTCGGTGGCGTGGCCGAGCAGGTAGGCATCGGCGCTGCCGGGGTGCAGCGGGTCGGCCGGCAGCCCGCGCAGGACGAGGGAGCGCCGCAGCACCTCCCCCAGCGCGGGCGGCAGCAGCAGATCGCGTCCCCGGTGGCCCGGACCGGCCACGTGCAGCCACAACGTGTCCGGCGCCTGCGCGGCGCGCAGATCGCGCAGGCGCACTGCGACTGCCTCGGCCAGCCGCAGGCCCGTCGACTGCAGCAGCAGCCAGGCCAGGCGCAGCCGCAGCGCCGCGGCGCTGTCGGGCAGCAGGTGCAGGCGGTGCTCGATCGCCAGCCGCTGCGAAGGCGACAGGCTGCGCGCCGCATCGAGCGCGGGCCGGCGCACGCAGCCCGCGGCCGCGCCGTGCCAGGGGTTGCCCGCCAGGTGCCCCTGCTCCTCGAGAAAACCGTAGAGGTTGCGCAGGATGGTGACGGTCTGCCGCCGCGCCGCGGGCGACAGCGGCCCCTCGAAGGGCCGCCACAGCGGCGACCAGCGCGGATGGTGCCGCGGTCCGCACCAGGTGTCGCGCGGCTGGGGATTGGCGACGAAGGCGAGGTAGGCCGCCGCATCGGCCTGCGCGACCGACGACAGCGCGACACCGCGCTCGAGCACCGCCCAGAGCAGGAAGCGTTCCGCCTCTCTGCGGTAGGCCCGGCGGGTGTGCGGCGAGGCCTGCGATTTGGCAGCCAGCCAGGCCTGCAGCGCCTCGCGGTCGGCCAAGGCGCCGAGCCGGGACTCGCCCGCCGGCCGGCGGAAGCGGCCCTGCCGCCCGTCGAGGGCGGCGGGAACGACGAACTTCTCGAGCGGCCGCACCGCGGTCGCCGGCACGACGAGCGCGGCCTGGGCGGCACGCCGGCCTGGCCCGGCAGGGGCCTGCGCGTGCGGCGCGTCGTCCGCCGGCGACAGGAAGGCCGCTTCCTGGAGCGCGGGCCGCAGCAGCGCCAGCCCGAGCACGGCTTCGTGCTCGCGCAGCCAGGCCTCGACGCGCCGGGCCTTGACGCGGCCGACCCCCCTGACGGACGACCACCAGCGCCCCGGCGCGCCGTTGATCCGGTCGACCAGCCGCAGCAGGGTCGTCAGCCCCGCCGAGGCCAGGCGCGCAGCGATCTGCGGGGGCAGCCAGGCTTCGACGGCGTCGGCCGGGCGCGGCGGCTGCGCGGCCAGGGTTTCGAGCCAGCGCAACGCCTCGAGCTGCCGCTCGACCAGCCTGGCCCGCCGCCCCTGCCGCGCGGCGGCGCGGCCGTGGGCAGCCTCGTAGGCCTCGACCTGTTCGGCCTCGGAGAAGTCTTCCAGGCCCCGCTCTGCCGCAAAGGCTTCCAGGCTCGGCAGGCTGGCGTCATCGTCGGGAACCCGGCTGAGATCGACCAGCACCAGGCGCGCGATACCGTGACGCCGCTCGCGGCGCGCGGCGGCGGCAAAGGCGTCCCGGATCCATTGCACCGTGGCCCGCATACCCGCCTGATCTGCGAGCGCACCGCCCGCTTCCTGCGGGTGCAGGTAGCGCAGCCAGCTCTCCCGCAGCGGCACGCCCTGCACCAGCGCGCGCATGAACGCGAAGTGGCTCGCACCCAGCTGCAGCGGCCGCAGTGAGGGCGTGGGGCGCGAAGAGGCGTCGGCAGAGGGGGAAAAGAAAGAAGAAGGCATGCAGCCTGCAAATCGGCAGTTTTGTCGCCGTGATTTTTGGTGGTTGATTACTGAATTTGGATTCTAGGCGAGCTTCGAGGCAGCGTTCAGCTCGTCCAGCGGGCTGCGCGTGGGCGCCGCAGAGCTGGGACGGTCGAGCTGCACGGTGTGGAGGACGGTGCGGGTAGCCGGCCTACGGCGCCATCGGAGGTATGCGTGGCGCGAGCGACGCCGATCATGCCCATCACCCCAGCACCCAGCGCGCACACGCAGCCTCGCGGTGGTCGGCAGAGCCATGGCCGCACCGCTTGAGCACATTCGGAGCGGGCCCGGCTGCTGCGCCGCGCACGCCGAGGCCGGGGCAGGCGTCACGCTGGGCCAAGCCGGAGTCAGTCTCCCGTGGAGAGTTTTCAGGAACCGACTTCTCGCCGGTTCAGCGTCTGGCAGGAACATCGGCGGCCGGCGACGCGTGCCGTGTCTGTTTAAAGTTGGACGGACCTCCGCACGTTCGGCCGGCACATCGGCCCGCCCAAGCCTTGCGCCCCCCGTAGCCAGGGTCGATGTGTTGGGAATTGCGGCACTACGGGCACCTGGGGGCGACATCGGGTGTCACTGCCGGCGCCAACGGGCCGTTCGAACACTCAAATGCACACGGCAGGCGTGCTCAGCGGCGACACAGCCCTGCTCGCCCAAGCCAGGCCTGCACTGCGCCCTACTGCCGGGGGTCCAGCCTATCAAGCTCCGCATAGGCCCATCGGGCGAAGTGCCGCTGCAAGCGGAGACTTTTCAGGAGGCCGCTTGACGCTTTGGTGACGCCTGGACAAAAAAAGGGGGTTGGACCGTCCAACCCCCTTTGCCTGCGGTTCGCCTGCGTTGCGAGCAACGTCAGGTACAGGGAAAAGCCTCCAGCAGCGAATCAGGAAGCACGCGGCACACCAAGGAACTCCGCCAGCGCCGAAGCCAACGCCGCCCGCTGCTGTGGATCCAGCGGGCGCTCAAAACGCACTACCGTCCGGCCTTGTTCGTCGGTGGTGATGACGGCCACCCTGCCGCCCAGCGCGTTGTGCACAGCAATGTCTTCCGCTTGTGCAACGGGACGGGCGTCGTCCTGGTCCAGCAAGCGGGCCAGCACCTGCTTGGCCCCGAGGGCTTCGGTACGGGCCGCCAGCGCCTTGGCACGCGCCAGCAGTCCGTCCGGATCTTTCTGCTGCGCATCGTTCAACAGCTTTGCCCAGCGGAACTGCAGATCGAGCGGCGAAGCGAATGCGTCGACGACCGCCTTCGGCAGGCGCGCCAGAGACAAGGCCTTGCCCACATCGCCGAGGTCTCGCCCGATGGCCGCCGCCAGTTGGCGGTTCGATGCATACAGGCCGGCGTCCAGGGCCCGGGCATACATCATTCCCTGCTCCCAGGCGGACAGATCCTTGCGCGCGCGGTTCTCGCGCTCCATTGCAACGAACAGTGCCTGCTCGTCGACCGCCTCGACCATCGACAACACGGGAAGGCCCAGTTCCAAACACGCCCGGTGGCGGCGGTGTCCGAAGACGATCTCATACAGCGGCTCGCCCGCATCGCTGGGGGGGTTGGACGGTCCAACCCCCTCGGCCGCGCGCCGCGGCGTTTCGATCGGCCTCACCTTGATCGGCTGCACATTGCCGCCGGCCGCAGAGATTTCTTCCTTCAGCGCAGCGAAATCCGGCCCCTCGAAAGACGCCGCGTGCCGGTTGGCCCAGGCCGAAGGGCGGATCAACCGAGGGTCCAGCGACCGCACCGGCAACGCCCCCTCATAGCGCGAAAGTTCTTCCCGCAAAGTCTCCGCCTCCTTGATGGCGGTCGACTGCGCGGTCATGAAATGGAGCATCGAGCCGGGCGCGGTTTTCGCGCGCACATCCTCGGTAGGCTTCGGCGCCGGCTCCTTCGGCGCCGCCATCGGCATCTGGATCAACCCTGCCTTTTCGAACAGCTTCTTCGCCATCACCGCACTCCTGCACCCGTCGGCACGCCGACGCCTGTCTGTTCAGCCACCTGGCGCCGCCATACCCCCCAGACGGAGCGCTCGATGTGCGACACGAAGGTGTCGTACGCGTCGCGGGCGCGTTTGAAGGTCTTCGCGCTCCCGTCGTAGCGCGCGATGTCGTACACCGTGCCGAACTCCGCGCTGGTGGTGGCCGCCACGGCCGTCTTGGGAATCTCCACCGGCAGCAGCTTCTCGGCGTAGGTTTGTCCGATCCACTGGCGCACGATGTTGCTGGCGGCGTCCGACGAATCGACCCGCGCCAGCAGCACGTGGATGAAGTCGAATTCCTTCGTCAAACCCCGCTTGGTGAGCAGCTCGGATGTCAGGTCCGCGAACAGGCTCCAGAACTGCGATGCCGACGCAAAATCCAGCGCGTTGGGCGGCAGCGGCATGATGATGCCGTTCGAAGCCATGAAGGCGTTGATCGTGGTGTAGGACAGCGCGGGCGGCGTGTCGATCACGATTACGTCGTAATCGCCCCGCACATCGTCGATGCCGAGGTCGAGTACCCGCCAGAACTCGAAGCCCGGCTCTTGCGTCTGCCGCGCCGGCAGCGCGAACTCGGCACCGAACAGCATCGGCGCCGCGGCGACGAGGTCGATCCCGTCCCAGTAGGTCGGCCGGATCGCATAGCGGATCGAGGTCTCCGAGCCCATCGTCAGCGGCAGGATGGTGTCGTCCTCTTCCACCTCGGTATCCGGCAGGATGCCGAACAGCGTGGTCAACGACCCCTGCGGATCCGTGTCGATCACCAGCACCTTGTGGCCGAGCAGCGTCAGGCCCTGTGCCAGGGTCACCGCGGTGGTGGTCTTGGACACGCCGCCCTTGAAGTTGCCGATGGCGATCGTCACCGCCTCGCCACCGGCCGGGCGCAACCACTCCTTGCGGTACTCGCGGATCCAAGTCCGCGCCTCGGCGAGGCTGAACTCCCGGCGGCTGCCCGCATCGTTGAGCCGGCCGGCGGGCAGGTCCCCCCGGGTGATGCGGTGGCTGAGCGACCCCTTCTCGATACCCACCATCGCCGCCAGCTGGCTCAGGTTGAACACGGGGGGCGACTTCCGCGCGGTGGGCGCGAGCATCGCAGTGCGGATCTCCCCCATCATCGCCACGGCGCGGTCCGCCTGGTCTCGGATGCCATCCAACGGAATAGGCCGGGGGGGCTTGATAGTCATGTGGTCCAACAGAACGCTCCTGGTTTCACGAACTTGGCTAGCTTGACGATAGTTCGTTTCAGGAACCGATTCTGTCAACGAGGGAGCCGCTTGGAAAGCAAAAGATGCCCGATGGTCTCATTCGCCCTGGACTGGGGGCAAGTTCCACCGGCGCCCCGGGGGTTTAACAGATTCCTTACCCTTCAACTCCTTTAATTCTTTAGCGCCGAAAATATCCTTTAAAAACAATAGCTTGGTCATGTCCAGGTGAGTGGATTCGGTAGCATGCGGAGACTTTTCGGGACACGGCGGCAGGGTGAACAGGAGGCCTGCGGAGCGTTTTCAGGAGCGCCCGGAGGGGCTACGGGAGGACGGCGCAGAGGCTCCTTTGCAGGGTCCCGCAGCCCTTCGGACACCGCAGTAAGGGCGTGCAAAGCCCCGAAAACCCTCCGCCGCATGCCGCAGGGCGCGGCACAGGTGAGACTTTTCGGGGCGCTTGGCCACTGGCGGCCAAGGGTTCATGTGAGGGTTTTCAGGAAGCAGGCGCTTGAGGCTGCTGCGGCTTTGATGTGAGGTGCCGTACTCACATCAGCGCGTCTCCGCTAAAGTGGCGGGCATGACGTCCGAGCTCCTCCTGACCTCGCCGGCGCCGGCCGCCGAGGGCATGCCGGAAAGCCCGGCCACCCCGCCGCCCCGGCGGGCCCTGCGTGCGCGCTCGCCGGCCGTCGCCGACATCGCCGTGCCGCTGCGCAAGCCGGTCAACACGCTCGCCATCGTGCCGAAGTCGCAGCGCATCACCTCGCTCGGGCGCAAGAGCTACAACGTGCTGCTCTTCGAGGCCCAGTCGCAGGGGCTCGACAAGGACGTCTTCAGCGCCCCCCTCGAACGCATCATCCGCGGCGTCGATTTCGACTCCAACGACCAGGAGCTGATCAAGAAGCACCTGCGCGCGATGGTGTCCACGACGGTCGAATGGCAGTCGCCCACCACCGGCGAGGGCATGAGCTGGAACGTCAGCGGCCTGCTCGCCCACGCGCGGCTCAGCAAGGTGCGCGGGCAGGTGTGGGTCGAGTGGTCGTACGCGGTCAACCTGAAGCAGGAGCTGCTGCAGCCCACGGTGTTCGCGCGCCTGTCGCTGGAGATCATCTCGCAGCTGCGCTCGCACGCCGGCATCGCGCTCTACGAGATCTGCTCGCGCTACAAGGACATCGGCCGCACCTCGCGCCAAGCCTGGGCCTGGTGGCGCCCCGTGCTCAGCGGACGCCCGGAGAGCGAGAAGACCGCCAAGCTCGAGTACCGCATCTTCAAGCGCGACACGCTGAAGCCTGCGATCGCCGAGGTGTGCGCGATCACCGACATCGACGTCGAGCTGGTCGAGCACAAGGCGGGCCGCTTCGTGTCCGAACTGCAGTTCCTGATCCACCCGAAGGCGCGTGCGGTGATGCCGGCGCGCCAGCCGCCCGAGCCGGTGGACCTCGGCGCCGTCACGCAGGCGCGGGCGCTGGGCATCGACGACGCGCGGGCCGAGGAGCTGATCGAGGCCTACGGCATGCCGTCCTTCATGGCCGGCCTGGAAGCCTTGCGCAAGCGGCTGGAGACGGCCTTCCCCGAACCGCTGCGCGACCCGTTCCGCTACCTGAAGGCGCTGCTGTCGGGCGAAGCCACCACCCGCGCCGCGAAGGCTGCGGCCGAACGCCACGATCCGCCGCCCGACGCGCCGGCCCCCGCCCGCAGCGACGAGGACCGCGCCGCGCAGGCCCGGCGCGAAGCCCGCTGGACCGAGGCGTGGATGCGCCAGCGCCGCGAGCACATCGTGCGCGACATCGCCGCGCTCTCGCCCGAGGAGCAGTCCCGGCTGTCGCACGCGCTGCTGGAGGACATGGAGGCCCGCCAGGTGCATCCGTCGATCCGCAAGCGGCTGCAGACCAGCGGCTGGCAGCACGCCCTGGTGGTGGCGGAGATGATCCGGTTCTATGCGGTGGGCGCCATCGGCGACGACTGGGACCGGCCGACGACCGAGCAGCTGCTGGCCATCGCCGCGCAGCTGGGCGACGGACCGGCGCAGCGCTGAGCGGACGGCGCACGCCGCCGGGCGCGGCTCAGCGCGGCCCGCTGCGCTCAAGTCCCGCGGCGGCGCGGTCGATACAGGGTCATCGTCCCCCGGCCGCTGGTTGGCCGGGCGGACCCCTCGCAGGACCCCCATGCCTTTTCCCTCCGCACCGGCGCCGCGACCGCGGCCGGCACTGCACTGGCTGGCCGCCACCCGCCAGTCGGCGGCGGCGATTGGCCTGTCGGGCTTCGTGCTGGCGACGCTCTGGGTCGCGGTGGCCTACGAGCTTCGGCGCGATGAACGCGAGACGGTCGAACGCACCGAGCGCAGTCTCGCCAACCTGACGCGGGCCTTCTCCGAGCACACGGCCAAGACGCTCGAGGGAGCCGACATGGCGCTGCGCTACACGCGAGCCGAGGCGCTCGCGCAGGGGCCCGCCTTCGACATCGGGGCATTCCAGGCGCGCAACATCGTCGGCCCCGAGTACCACCTGCTGTCGGTGGCCGGGCCGGACGGCCGCGTTGTCCACTCCACGCAGCCCTTCCAGCAGGTCGACCTGAGCGACCGTGACCATTTCCGCGTGCACCGGCAATCCAGCGAGGACCGCCTCTTCGTCAGCAAGCCGGTGCTCGGCCGCGTGTCCGGCAAGTGGTCGATCCAGCTCACGCGCAGGATCGAGGGCCCCGGCGGCCACTTCGACGGCGTGGTCGTGCTGTCGCTGTCGCCCGACTACCTGGCGCGCTTCTACGGCAGCGTCGACCTGGGCGGCCAGGGCGCCATCGCGCTGGTCGGCACCGACGGCGTCGTGCGCGCGAGCGCCGGGCCCGACGGGCCGGCGGACTTCCGCGATGTCTCCTCGAGCCCGCTGTTCCGCGACGCGCTGGCCCGCGGCAGCGGCACCCTGCGGGCCGTCAGCCCGATCGACGGCGTCGACCGCTTGTGGGCGTTCCGGCGGCTCGATCCCTACGGGCTGATCGTGATGGCCGGCACCGGCGCCGAGGACGCGCTCGCGGGCGTGCAGGCCCTGCGCGGCAACATGCTGCTCGCCGCCGCGCTGGTCACCGCCATCGTGCTGGGCTTCCTCGTGCTGCTGGTGCGGCGCACCCGGGAGCAGCTGGGGCTGATGGCCGCGCTCGATGCGGGCCGCGAGGCCGCCCAGGCCGCCAGCCGGATCAAGACGCGCTTCCTCGCCTCCGTCTCGCACGAGCTGCGCACCCCGCTCAACGGCATCCTGGGTTTTGCAGAGACCCTGCGCGACACCGGCGGCGATCCCGAGGCCCGCGAGTTCGGCGGGGCGATCCACCGCAGCGCGGCCCAGCTGCACCGGCTGGTCGACACCATCCTCGACCTCGTGAAGATCGAGACCGGGCGCATGACGGTCGTGCCCGGGGCCGTCCGGGTCGAGGAGCTGCTGCGCAGCGTGCACGGGGCGCAGGCCGCCGAAGCGCAGGCGCGCGGCCTGCGGCTGTGGCTCGCGCTGCAGCCGGGCTGCCCGGCCATGCTGCAGACCGACGCGCGCCACCTGCGCCAGGTGCTGGAGCGGCTGGTGGACAACGCCGTCAAGTTCACCGGCGAAGGCGAGGTGTCGATCCTCGCGCGCGGCGACGCCGCCGGCGCGCTGGTCATCGAGGTGGGCGACACCGGCCCCGGCATTCCCCCCGGCAAGCTGGCCACGATCTTCGAGCCGTTCGACTCGGCGATGGGCTCGTTCCAGCACGCGCTGCAGGGCGCCGGCCTCGGCCTGCCGCTGGCGCAGGCGCTGGCGCGCCTGCTGGGCGGCACGCTGACCCTGCGATCCCAACCGGGGCAGGGCACGACCGCGACGCTGTGCCTGCCCGCCGCGGCCCCGGCCGCACGTTCGCTCCCCCCGAAGGAAGAGCTTTTGCATGAATGACCCCCGACACGCCCTGGTCGTCGACGACAACCAGCTCAACAGCCAGCTCGTGGCCATGTTCCTGCGCCGGCTCGGCTGGCAGGCCGACATCGTCGATGCCGGCCAGGCCGCGCTCGCCCGGCTCGCGCAGCGCGCCTACGACCTGGTGCTGCTGGACCTGCGCATGCCCCAGATGGGCGGCGAGCAGGTGTGCCGCCGCATCCGGGAGACCCCGGCCCTGGCGGCGCTGCCCGTCGTCGCCTACACCGCCCACAGCATGCCCGAGGAGCGCGAGCGCATCCTCGCGGCCGGCTTCAACGGGCTGCTGATCAAGCCGATCTCGTTCCAGGACGTCCGGCAGCTCTGCCATGGACTCTGACGCCGGCCCGCCCGCGGCCCCCGACGCGGCCGACGCGGCGGTGGTCTGGGTCGCGGTCAGCGAGCCCGAGGTGGCCGGCGACGTGGCCCGTGCGCTGGCCGATGCCGGCCGGCCGCCGGCGGCCGTCGTGCACGACGTGGCCGGCGTGCAGCGCCTGCTGGCGCAGCGCGCGCCGCCGGCGCTGCTGGTGATGGGCCTGCGCTTCGCCGACGGCGATGGCTTCCAGCTGATGCGGCTGCTGGCCCGCCGCGCCCGCGCCCCGGCGGTCTTCATCCTGAGCCGGCAGCAGCGGGCGGTCATCAAGACGGCCAGCAGCCTTGCCGAAAGCTGCGGGCTGCCGCTGGCCGGCGCCGCGGAGCTGCCCGCGCAGGCCGATGCCATCGTGCGCAGCGTGCTTGCGTACCGGCCCGACGTGCAGCGGCCCGCGCCGCCGGTGCGGCCGGAGCTGTCGCGGGACGAACTGCTGTCGCTCTTCGACCGCGATGTGCTGCAGCCCTGGATGCAGCCGAAATGGCGGCTGGCGACCGGCGAGATCGTCGGCTTCGAGGCGCTGATGCGGGCACACGACGCCGAAGGCCGCCTGGTGATGCCCGACCGGCTGGTCGCCGCGCTGGGCCGCCACCAGCTGCTCGACGAGGCGACGCTGCACATGGCGCGCCGCACGGTCGACTTTGTCGCCAGCTGCCTGGCCGAAGGGATGGCGATCAGCGCCTCGATCAACGTCTCGATGCAGTCGCTGTCGAACTTCTCGTTCTGCCAGGAGCTGGCTGCGGCCGTCGACCAGGCGGGGGTCGATCCGAGCTGGATCACCATCGAGATCACCGAGACGGATGCGATGGCCGACCTGGCCTCGGTGATCGAGAACACCGGGCGCATCCGCATGCTCGGCTTCAACCTCGCGATCGACGATTTCGGCACCGCCTATTCCAGCCTGTTCCAGCTGTCGCGCATCCCCTTCTCGGAGTTGAAGATCGAACGGGCGTTCGTCACCGGCATCGCGGCCGACCGCGGCAAGCAGGGCATCGTGAAGGCCTGCGCCATGCTGGGTGCGTCGCTGGGCCTGCACGTCGTCGCCGAGGGCGTGGAGACGCTGGAGGAACTGCAGTGGATCCGCGACGCCGGCTGCACCGAGGTGCAGGGCTACCTCGTGTCGCGGCCGATGCCGGCCGGCCGGGCGCTCGACTGGCTGCGCGGCCTGCCCGACCAGCGCTTCGAGCTGCCCGTCTCAGGTTGAACGGCGCAGCACGCCCTGCAGCGCCAGCAGCAGGCCTTCGCACAACACGGCCGCGCGCCGCGGGCGCTGGGCCTTCAGCTCCGCCTCCACCTGCGCCGCCATCTCGCCGAGCCGCGGCTGGCCGAACGAGCCCGCCGTGCCGTGCAGCGTGTGGGCGACGCGGCCGAGGGTGTGCCAGTCGTCGCTGCGCAGCGCCGCGCGGATCGCCTCGATCTGCGCCGGCAGCCCGGCGCGGAAGGCGGCCGTGAGCTGGGCCATCTCCTGCTCGAAGTCGTCGGCCTCGCCGCCGTCGCCGACGGCGGCGCCCAGGTGGCGCGACACCACGTCGTAGAAGCGCTCGCGGTCGACCGGCTTGGCCAGCACGTCGCTGCAGCCTGCCTCGCGGTAGCGCTGCACGTCGGCCTTCATCACGTTGGCGGTCAGGGCGACGATAGGTGTGCGGCAATGGGCCGCCCGCAGCCGGCGGGTGGCGGCCTCCCCGTCCATCACGGGCATCTGCATGTCCATCAGGATCAGGTCGAATTCCTGGCGCAGCGCCGCATCCACCGCCTCGCTGCCGTTGCCCACGACGGTGACGGCCAGGCCCGCCTGGCGCAGGAAGGCCGTCAGCAGGCGCTGGTTGTCGGGCCCGTCCTCGGCCAACAGGATGCGGCCGGCCAGGTCGGGCACGGCCGTCGTCGTCAGCGCGAAATCGCCGCGCCCGTAGTCGAGCAGGTCGCCTTCCAGCGTCAGCAGCTGCGCACGCGGCGGGGCGGCCGGCAGCGGCAGCACCAGGTGGAAGCGGCTGCCCCGGTGCGGCTCGCTCTCCACGTGGATGCTGGCGCCCAGCAGCGCCGCCAGCTGCTGGGAGATGTAGAGCCCCAGACCGGTGCCGCCGAACTTGCGCGTGGTCGTCACGTCCGCCTGCGTGAACGGCTGGAACAGCCGCGCCAGCTGGGCGGCGTTCATGCCGATGCCGGTGTCGACCACGGTGAAGCGCACCGCAGGCACCTCGGGCAGGTATTCCAGCTCCAGGGTGACGCTGCCGCGCTGCGTGAACTTGATGGCGTTGCTCAGGAAGTTGAGCAGGATCTGCTTCAGCCGGACCGGGTCGGTGCGCAGCGTCGGCGGCAGCGGCAGCCGGGGCACCACGCTGAACTCCAGCGAGCGCTCCGCGGCGCGGCCCGCGGCCAGCGCGTTCAGGTCGCGCAGCAGCACCGGCAGCGGCACGTCGATGCGTTCGACGTCGACCTGCTGCGTCTCGATCTTGGCCAGGTCGAGGATGTCGTTGATGACCTCGAGCAGGTGGCGGCCGTTGCGGATGATGGTCTGCAGCGCCTCGTTGCGGTCGACCGGCCCGGCCCCCGGCTGCATCAGCAGTTCCGCAAAGCCGATGATGGAGGTCAGCGGCGTGCGGATCTCGTGGCTCATGTTGGCCAGGAAGGCGCTCTTCGCGTTGCTGGCCGACAAGGCCAGGTCGCGCGCGGCGCGAAGCTCCTGCGTGCGCTCGCCGATGGCCTGCTCACGCTCGGCCGCCAGGCGCTCCAGCTGCGCCTGCGCGGCCTCCAGCGCCTGCTCGGCCTGTTTGCGCGCCGCGCGCTCGATGGCCAGGCGGCGCTCGAGCGCGTCGATCAGCGGCTTCAACGCCGGGCTCCCGCGCGCGGGAGCGCGGAAGGGGCGGGCAGGGGGTGGGAGTGCACGATGCGTAGGCTATCGGCGCACCCGCGCCCCGGCTTGAGGCGCCACGACGCCGGGCGTGCGGCGTCTTCAGCGGTTGCGCGACAGCGCCACCAGCAGGCCCGCCACCGCGCCCACGGCCGCCGCCACGCCGATGGCGGCGTACGGATGGCTGTGCACCTGGTCGTCGATGGCACGCGCCGCATGGCGGGCGCGGTGGATGGCGGCCTCTTCCAGTTCATCGAGCTGCACGCGGGTGCGGCGCAGGCGGGAGGCCAGCCGGTCGCGCAGCGCCTGCACCTCGGCGTCGCCTTGCTTCAGCCCGGATTTCAGCAGCGCATCCGCTTCGTCGACCGCATGGCGCAGGCCCTCGGTGATGCGGTCCTGGATGGCGTGTTCCTTGGAAATTTCGGTCATGTCGACTCCTGGTGTGTCGGTGCGGGCGGGGCCGGGCCCCAGATCCGCACTGTAGGCCCGCAGCGGACGCCGCGGGGGGCTCTTGTGACCTGCCGGCATGGCCTTCGTTCCATCGCGCGGCGGCACCTCAACGGGCCAGCGCCCGCCAGCGCACGGCCAGGTCGCCGGGGGCGGGGGGACGGACGCCGGGCACTTCGAGCGCGCGGCCGTGCTCGGCCGGCGTCAGCGGCTCGGCGATGGCGGCCAGCCGGGCGAGCACGGTTTCGTCGGCTTCCGAGGCATCGCCCCCGCGCGCCTGCCGCTCGCGCAGGCGCTGCCGCAGCACGCCGGTGGGCGCATCGCAATCGACGATGGCCAGGGGCACCCCCAGCGCGGCGGCCAGCGAGGCGAAGGCGTCGCGTTCGGCGGCGCGCAGGAACGCGGCATCCACGATCACCGGCCAGCCCGCCTGCAGGCCGATGCGCGCCAGCGCCAGCAGCCGCTCGTAGGTGCGGGTGTTGCTCGCGCTGCAGTAGATGCCCGGCGCCCGGCCCTGCGACGACGCCAGCGCGTGCAGGCCGTGCAGCCGCTTGCGCTCGACGTCGGAGCGCAGCCGCACCGCACCGGCGGCTTCGAGCATGCCCTGTGCGACGAAGCTCTTGCCCGAGCCCGGCAGCCCGTGGGTGATCGCCAGCCGCGCATCGGCGCTCTGCAGGATGCGCAGGGCCAGCGCCAGGTAGCGGGCCGGCCCCGGCCCGGGCGCGGCGATGCCGCCGGCCGGTGCCATCGCGGCGACCTGGGCGCGCACCAGCGCACGCGCCACCAGGTAGCAGCGCAGCACGGGCAGGCCCTCGTGGTCGCCGCTCGCGTCGAGGTAGGCGTTGAGGAAGCGGAAGGCCAGCGCGTCGGCGCCGTGCGCCATCAGGTCCATCACGACGAAGGCGATGTCGTGCAGCACGTCGATCCAGCGCAGCGCGGGATCGAAGTCGATGCCGTCGAAGGCGGTCGATGCGCCGTCCCCGTCCACCACGATGAGGTTCGCGAGGTGCAGGTCGCCATGGCCCTCGCGCACCCGGCCCGAGCGCAGGCGCTGTTCGAACACCGGCGCCAGCGCGGCGAGCTCGCGCTGCAGCCAGCCGCGGACGGCGGGCCAGGCCGCGGCGTCGGCCCGCCGGTCGTCGGGCAGGGCGGCCTGCCACGCGTCGAGCGCATCGGCCACGCGGCCGGCCACCGCCGACAGCACCGCCGGCGTGCCGTACGGCCCGCCGGCCGGCGCCGCGGCGGCCGCGTCGTGGAAATCGGCGAGGCGCTGCGCCAGCCGGTCGGCGTGCGCCGGCCCCAGCGTGCCGGCGGCGATGCGCGCCGTCCACAGCGCGTCGGGCGCAAAGCGCCGCATTCGCACGGCCACGTCCACCACCGGGCCGGGGCCGTCCCCGAGCGCCGGGCCCGCAGGGGTCTCGTGCACCTCGTCGACGCCGAGGTACAGCGTGGGCGCGAGCCGGCGGTTCAGGCGCAGCTCCTCCTCGCAGCACTGCCGGCGCCGGGCCAGCGTGGCGCAGTCGATGAACGGCAGCCGCAGCGGCTTCTTCAGCTTGTACGCATGCGACGGCGTGAGCAGCACCCACGAGATGTGCGTCTCGACCAGCGCCACCGGCCCGCCCTCGCGCGCGGCGAGCCAGGCCCGCAGCGACTCGGCGCGGGCGGCGGCGGCCGACAGGTCGGCGGGGGCAGGGGGCGCGGACATCGACCGATGTTGCCCCCGGGCTCGGCGGGGCGGCTTGTCCGGCGTCAAGGCCGCCGCAGCACGGCCCGCTCCAGCAGCTCGAACGCCGCTTCGCAGGCCAGCGCCAGCAGCGCCGCCGGCAGCGCGCCGGCCAGCATCAGCGCGTTGTCGTTCAGCGCGAGGCCGGTGACGATGCGCTCCCCGTAGCCGCCCGCGCCGATGAAGGCGGCCAGCGTCGCGGTCCCCACGCAGATCACCGTGGCCGTGCGCACGCCGGCCACCACGGTGGGCAGCGCCAGCGGCAGCTCGATGTGGCGCAGCACCGCGCCGCGCCGCAGGCCCAGCGCCATCGCGGCGGCTTTCAGCCCCGCGGGCACGCCGGCCAGCCCGGTGCAGGTGTTGCGCACGATGGGCAGCAGCGCGTAGAGCGTGAGCGCCGCCAGCGCCGGCAGGGTGCCGATGCGCCCGAAGGCCCAGATCAGCACCGCCAGCATCGCGAGCGACGGCACGGTCTGGAACACGCCCGTCACGCCCAGCACCCAGGCGCGCCACACCGGCCGGGACGCCACCGCGATGCCCAGCGGCACGCCGAGCAGCACCGCCAGCACGACGGAGGCGGCCACCAGCCCGACGTGCTGGGCGGTGAGCCGCGCCAGGTCGGCGCCCAGCAGCTTGCCGGCGAAGCCGCGCGGTGCCGGGCCGCCGGCGGCCGCGGCGTCGCGGCCGGCAAGATGGTCGCGCGCGATGGTCTCGAACGGCACGCCGTCGAGTTCGGCGCGGGCGTTCATCGCGATCATGCGGCGCTCGTCGATGCTGCCGGCCAGCTGCTGCAGGGCCTGCCATGCGGCCGGAAAGCGCTGTGGCACGTCGAGCCGGTACAGCACCACCGCGTCGTAGCGCGGGAAGTACGCGCGGTCGTCCTCCAGCACACGCAGGCCCAGGTGGCCGATCTTCGCGTCGGTGGTGTAGATGTCCATCACGTCGATCTGGCCGCGGGCCAGCGCGTCGTAGGCCAGGCCGTGGTCGATGCCGCCGGGCCGCTGCGCCAGGCCGTAGGCCCGGGCGAGGCCGGGCCAGCCGTCCTGGCGGCCGATGAATTCGTTGGAGAGCCCGAACTTCAGGCCCGCGTGCGCCGCCAGGTCGGAGATGCGCCGGATGCCCAGCCGCGCGGCGTCCCCCTCGCGCATCGCCAGCGCATAGCCGTCATTGAAGCCGAGTGGGATGCCGACCCCGAAGCCCAGCGCCGCGAGCTGCCGCGCCATCGCGTCGGGCGTGCTGGGCTGCGGGTTCTTCAGGATCTCCTGGTCGATGGTGCCCAGGTACTCCGGGTAGAGGTCGATGCGGCCCGAGCGCAGCGCCTCGTAGACGATGGCGGTGTTGCCCAGGCCGGACAGCACCTCCGTGCGCGCGTGCGGCGCGGCCGTCTGCGCCAGCACCTGCGCCAGCACGTAGGCCTCGGTGAAGCGCTTGGAGCCGATGCGCAGCGGCGCGTCGTCGGCCGCGCGGGCCGCGTTCCACGCCAGGGCGGCCAGCGCGCCCAGCAGGGCCGCGACGGCCCACCGCCAGCAGCGGCCGGCACGGGGCAGGGCGCTTGCGCGGCGGCGCCCCGCGGGCGGCCCGTCAGTCGCCCGGCAGCGCATCGGCGAAGGCTTCGACGAAGGCCTGCGCAAAACGCGGCGAGGCCGTCAGGGTCAGCGTCACGGTGTGCCAGCCGCCGTCCTCCACCTGCACCTGCAGGTCGTGGTCCCAGTCCATGCCGTCGTCGGCCGGCCCGTGCGTGTGCGGGAAGCGGCGCCACGCCCACTCGAGGACCTGCTGCACCTCGGCCATCACGGCCGCGTGCTGTTCCGCCGGCGTGGAGGCCATGGCCTCCAGGGTGGTGACGCCGTCGGCGCCTTCGCTGGGGTCGAAACCGAGGTACTGCACCGCCCCATTGTGTCGTGTGGGCAGCCGCCGGACACTCGGCGGCCCCGAGAAGGAGACGCCCATGCCGCCCGAACCGCTTCTGCAGGCCCTCGACCTGACCACGCTGACGCTTTTTGCGATGGTCGCGCTGGTGGCCATCGCGACGCCCGGCCCCACCGTGCTGCTCGCGCTGGCCAACGGCTCGCGCCATGGCGTGCGCGCGTCGGTGCCCGGCATGTTCGGCGCGGTGCTGTCCGACTTCGTGCTGGTGGGCGCCGTGGCGCTGGGCCTCGGCGCCCTGCTCGCGGCCTCCGAGTTCTGGTTCTCGGTCGTCAAGTGGATTGGCGCCGCCTACCTGGCCTGGCTGGGGCTGAAGCTGCTGCGTTCGCAGGGCAGCCTCGACCTGTCCGAGACGGGCACGGCCCAGGCCGGCGCGGCGCCCGGGCGCCTCTTCGCCAAGTCGTTCCTGGTGGCGGTCACCAACCCCAAGGGCTACCTGTTCTGCTCGGCGCTGCTGCCGCAGTTCATCGACGCCTCGGCCCCCCAGTGGCCGCAGTACGTGGCGATCGGCCTGGTGTTCGCCGGCCTCGACTTCGTCGTGATGCTGGGCTATGCGCTGATCGGCGCGCGCGCCGTGCGGCTGCTGCGCCGGCGCGCGGTGCTGTGGCTCGACCGCAGCTGCGGCGCCGCGCTGCTGGCCCTCGCGGGCTCGCTGGCGTTCTACCGCCGCGGGGCTCCGTAGGCGCCTGCAGCGGGCACCGGGGCAGCGGGTTGCACTCGATCTCGCCCCCTCAGCGCGCGGCGGTGTCGCGGTAGCGCTCGCGCGCCAAGCGTCCGATCGGCGCGGCGTCGGCGGCGCGCGCCGGGCTTGCCGCCAGCATGGTGGCGAGCGCCGCCACCGTCGGCGCCTCGAAGAACCCGCGCAGCGTCAGGTCGCGCCCCAGCGTCTGGCGCACGCGCGAGACCAGCTGCGTGGCCAGCAGCGAGTGGCCGCCCAGGTCCGAGAAGAAGTGATCGTGCACGCTGATGTGCGCCAGGCCCAGCAGCTCGCTCCACAGGCGCGCGAGCTGCGTCTCCAGCGGCGTGCGCGGGGCGACGAAGGGACGCGCGCTGCGGCCTTCGTCCTGGCCGGGCATGGGCAGCGTGCGGCGGTCGAGCTTGCCGCTGGGCGTGTGCGGCAGCGCGTCGACGAGGAAGAAGTGCGCCGGCACCATGTACTCGGGCAGCCGCGCCGCCAGGTGGCGGCGCAGCACGGGCACGAGCCGTTGCGTGAACAGCCCCTGCAGGGGGTTGTTCGTGTGCTCGGCGAGCGCGCGCGCGCGCAGCCCGCCCAGGCGCTGCAGCGCGGCGACCTCGGCGTCGCTCGCGGCGGCGCCCCCGTGCAGGAGCAGGGCGTCGAAGCGGTCGTCGCTGCCGGGGCCGCTCCACAGCAGCTCGGCGCTCCAGCCCGCCTGCTGCGCCGCCTGCGCCAGCGCTTCGGGGTCGACGCCGTGCCGGGGGCGGGCGGCGAGCCAGGCGCGCAGCTCGCCAGCGTCGCGCGGCGCGTCGGCAGCCGGCGTGGCCAGCAGCGCGGCCAGCGCCACCGCCTCCTCGACGCGCGCGTTCGGCACGCCGCGCAGCAGCAGCGGCCTGCCTTGCGCCTGCGCCAGCACGCCGGGCAGGTCGGCAGGCGTGAGCTTCTGCGCTTCCCAGTCGATGCGCGTGACGGCCGGGGCCGCGGCCGCCGCGCCCACGTGCAGGAAGACGTCGGCGCGGTAGCGGCAGAACTCGTCCTGGATCGTGCCGCGCTTCCATTCGATGCGCACGCCAGCCACGCGCGGCAGGCGAGGCTGCAGCGCGTGGAAGTACAGCGGGTCGACGGCCAGTTCCTGCTCGCGCGCCAGGCGGCGGTGCACGCCGTCGCGCAGCGCGGCGGCCGACGTCGACGGCGCCGCGCGTTCCAGCGCCAGCGCGGCGTGGAAGGGCTCCAGCAGGCCGAGCACGCGCAGGTCGCCCACGTAGACGAAGCCGCCGCCCGCCGTGGCGCGTACCGCCCCTTCGAGCACACGCGCCAGGTGCTCGGCATCGGGCAGGTACTGCGCCACCGAGTGGATCACCACGGCGTCGAAGGCGCCCTCGTCGATGCCCGAGAAGTCGTCGGCGGCGCGTTCCAGCAGCGTCAGCTGCGCCAGCGCGCGGCGTTCGGCCAGCGCGCGCAGCTTGCCCAGCGCGGCGGCCGAGAAGTCGGTGCCGACATAACGCTCGCAGTGGGGGGCGACGCGCAGCGCCAGCAGCCCGCCGCCGCAGCCGATCTCCAGCACCCGCCGCGGGCGGCGCTGCAGCAGCTTGCGCACCGCCTGCGCCACCCACTGCTCGATCTCGGGGCGGGGGATCGCTTGGCCGGTGCTGCTGCTGACGAAGCCGCTGGTGTCAAAGCCGCTGCCATCGTCGGGCGAGCCGCGCCGGTACGCGTCGTCCCAGACCGACTGCCATTGCGCCACCTTCTGCGCGCTCCAGCCTTCTTGCCCCTCGGCGTCGCCCTCCCCGTCCGCCTCGCCCCCCCGGTAGCCGGCGGCCTGCACGACGTAGGCCACGAGCATCGGCTGGCCGGCGGCGTCGTCGCAGGGCACGACCGCGGCCTCGCGCACGCCGGGGTGGCTGAGCAGCACCGTCTCCACCTCGCCGGGCTCGACACGGAAGCCGCGGATCTTCAGCTGCTGGTCGCGTCGGCCGATGAATTCGAGCAGGCCGTCGGGGCGCCAGCGCACCAGGTCGCCGGTGCGGTACAGCTGCGCGCCGGGGGCGTCGCTGAAGGGGTGGGCGACGATGCGCTCGGCGCTCAGCTCGGGCCGGTTCAGGTAGCCGCGCGGCAGCCCGGCGCCGCCCACCAGCAGTTCGCCGGGCACGCCGATGGGTACCGGCTGCAGGTGGCGGTCGAGCACGTGGCATTCGACGTTGCCGATGGGGCGGCCGATGGGCACGCGCCATGAGGCGTCGGCGCCTTCGGCGGGGTCGTACCAGGTGGCGTCCCACACCTCGGAGGTGCCGTACAGGTTGTGGAGCGCAGCGCCGGGGCAGCGGCGGCTGAAGAGCGCATAGAGGTCGGCCGGCAGCACCTCGCCACTGGCGACCCAGAAGCGCAGGGCGGGGGCGCGCTCGGCGAGGTCGGGCTGTGTCTCCAGCAGCACGCGCAGCAGCGAAGGCACGAGCCAGAGCCGCGTGACGCGGTGGCGGGCCAGCGCGTCGACCAGCGCCGCCGGGTCGCGCAGCGCGGCGTCGGGCACGATCGCCGCCGGCACGCCGCGCAGCAGCCCGCCGAACAGCTCCCACAGCGCGTCGATGAAGTTCAGCGCCGTCTTCTGGCAGCCCACTTCGCCAGCGGCGAAGGGGTAGGCGCGCCACATCCATTCGAGCCGGTTCATCAACTGGCGGTGCGTGTTCGCCACGCCCTTGGGCCGGCCCGTGGAGCCCGAGGTGTAGAGCACGTAGGCCAGGCGATCGGGGTCGAAGGCCGGTGCGGGGAACGGCGCCGGCGCGTGCGGCAACTCGCCGTCGATGCACACCGCGGCAACGCCGGCGCGCGCGTACGTGTCGCGCCACGCGCTGCGCGTGACGACGATGCGCGCCCCGGCGTCGTCCAGCATGAACTGCAGTCGCTCGGCCGGGTAGGCCACGTCCAGCGGCAGGAAGGCGGCGCCGCACTTGAAGACCGCCAGCAGCGCGACCACGGCGTCGAACGAGCGTTCCAGCGCCACCGCCACCAGCGCCTCGGGGCCGGCGCCTCGTGCCGCCAGCACCGCCGCCAGCACGTCGGCGCGCCTGCGCAGTTCGGCATAGCAGAGCACGGCCTCGCCGCAGAAGAAGGCGGGCGCGTCGGGCGTGGCCGCCGCCTGGGCGTCGAACAGCGCGGGCACGCCGGCGCGCAACCCGCCCGGCTCGGGCTTCGCGCTCCACTGCATGATCCGGCGCCACTGCGCTGCGTCGAGCAGCGGCAGCCGCGACACCGGCCGGTCGGGGTCTTCCACCAGCCCTTCGAGCAGCAGCGTGTAGTGGCGCAGCAGCCGCTCCACCGTCGCGCGGTCGAAGAGGTCGGTGCCGTAGACCACGCCGCCGGTGTAGCGGCCCTGTTCTTCGCTCAGTTCGAACACCAGGTCGAAGATCGCGCTGCGGTGCTCGGCCGCCGGGGCGGCTTCGCCGGGGGCCGCGGCCTGCGGCACCGCGTTGGGCGCGTTGAAGAGGTGGAACACCACCTGGAACAGCGGGTTGCGCGCGAGGTCGCGTTCGGGCTGCAGCTCGTACACCAGCTTCGCGAAGGGCACGTCCTGGTGGGCGTAGGCGTCCAGGCAGGCGGACTGCACGCGGCCCAGCAGCTCGCGGCCGGTCGGCTCGCCGGCGGTGCTGACGCGCAGCACCAGCGTGTTGATGAAGAAGCCGATCAGCCCTTCGATCTCCCGCTGGTTGCGGTTGGCGATGTAGGTGCCGACGGCGATGTCGTCCTCGCCGGTGCAGCGCGCCAGCAGCGCGTCGAAGGCGGCCAGCATCACCATGAACGGCGTCGCGCCGTGCGCCGCGGCGAGCGCCTTCACGGCTTCGGTGAGGCGCGGCGTCATCGCGTACGGAACGTGGTCGCCGCGGTAGCTCTGCTGCGGCGGGCGCGGCCGGTCGGCCGGCAACTGCAGCGGCGTCAGCTCGGCGAGCTGGCTGCGCCAGTACGCGAGCTGGCGCTCCAGCGCGTCGCCCTGCAGCCAGTCGCGCTGCCACTCGGCGTAGTCGGCGTACTGCACCGGCAGCGGCGCCAGCGGCGAAGGCAGGCCCATCGTGAACGCGGTGTACAGCCGCGTCAGCTCGTCGAACAGCACGCCCATCGACCAGCCGTCGGCGACGATGTGGTGCAGCGTGAGCAGCAGCAGGTGGTCGCTGTCGGCGCGCCGCACCAGGCCGGCGCGAAAGAGCGGGCCGCGCTCCAGGTCGAAGGGGCGCGCCGCCTCCTCGGCGGCCAGGCGGTCGGCGAGCGCCGCGCGCTCGGCGGCAGGGCGCTCGCGCAGGTCGGTCTGCGGCAGCGCGCGCGGCTGGTACGGCTGCACCACCTGGCGCGGCTGGCCGTCGGGCGACTCGAAGGTGGTGCGCAGCGACTCGTGGCGCCTGACCAGCTCGTTGAGTGCACGTTCGAGCGCCGCCGCGTTGACGGCGAAGCGCAGCGGGATCGCGGCGGGGATGTTGTAGAACGCGTTGCCGGGGTTCATCTGGTCCAGGAACCACAGCCGCTCCTGGGCATGCGACAGCCGGAAGCGCTCGTCCCCGCTGCGCGGCCGCGGCGTGATGCGCGGCGCGCCGCCTTCGGTGCCCTGGCTGCGCGCGCGCAGCCGCTGCGCGAGCAGCGCGCGCTTCTCGGGCGACAGGCGTTCGATCTGTTGCGCGAGGTGGTCGCTCATGGGGTACCTGGGTGAGTGGCAAGGAGTTCGGCGGCAGCCCCCTGCGGCAGGCGGGCCAGCTCGGCGGCCAGCGCTTCGAGATCGAGGTCGAGGTCTTGGCCGGGCCCGGCGCTGGCGCGCGCGCCCGCGGCGGCGAGCGCGCGCGCCATCGCCGCCAGGCGGGGTGCGTCGAACACGGTGCGCAGCGCGAACTCGACGTTGAAGCGCTCGCGCACGCGTGCCGCCAGCTGCGCGGCGAGCAGCGAGTGGCCGCCCAGGTCGAAGAAGCTGTCGTCGGCGCCGACGCGCGCCACGCCGAGCAGGCGCTGCCACAGCGCGGCGAGTTCGCTCTCCAGCCCGGCGGCCGGGGCGACGAAGGCGCTGCGGCGCGCCGCGTCGGCGTCGCCTTCCAGCGGCGGCAGCGCGCGGCGGTCGATCTTGCCGTTGGGCTTGAGCGGGAAGCGGTCGAGCACGCACACGTGCTGCGGCAGCATGTGTTCGGGCAGGCGCTCGCGCAGCCGCTCGGCCAGCTCGGCGGCGACACGCGCCTCGGCGGCGGCGTGCCAGGGCTGGTTGGCGGTGGGCGCGTCGGCAGCCAGGCCCGCAGGGGCGTAGGCCAGGCGCGCCGGCCTGGGATCGCCAGGCGGCAAGAGCAGCGCATCGGCGCGGCCCGGGTCGGCGGTGGCGTGGAACACGCAGCGCCAGCCGGCGGCCGCGGCGGCGGCTTCGACGTCGCACATCGGGTCGCCGGCGGGCGCGTCGGCGGCCAGGCCGCCGGCCGGGGCCAACGCGTCGGCCCGCTCCAGCGCTTCGAACAGCCGCAGCGGCGGCAGCGTGCGCGCGTTCGGCACGTCGCGCAGCACGAATGCGCTGCGGGTGCCGCTCAGCCTGTCCGTCAGCGTGCGCAGGCCTTGCCAGCCGAGCTGTTCCTGAGGCGCCGCCGGCGCGGCGGTATCGAGGTGCAGCGTGGCGTCGAAGCGGAAGCAGCTCAGCTCGTTGGCGACCGCGCCCCGCTTGGGCTGCAGCTCCACCCAGCCGACACGCGCCAGCCGGCGCGGCAGCGCGGTGAAGAAGGCTTCGCCGAGCAGCAGTTCCTCTTCGCGCCGGCCACGCCGGCGCACGCGTTCGAGCACCGCGCCGGCGCCGTCGTGCGGCGCCGCGGCGGCTTCCAGCGTGGCGTGGAACGGCGCCCGCAGCGAGAGCATGCGCACGTCGCCGATGAAGACCGTGCCGCCCGGCCGCGCCGCGCGCACCGCCTGTTCGAGCACGGCGAGCAGATGCGCCTCGCCGGGGAAGTACTGGACGACGGAGTTGAGCACGACGAGGTCGTAGGAGCCGTCGGCCAGCTCGGCCAGCGCATCGGCACGCCGCTGCAGCAGCCGCACGCGCGGCGCGAGGCCGCAGGCCTGCACCTTTGAGGCGAGGGCCTGCACGGCGCGGGCGGAGAAGTCGATGCCGGCGTAGTGCTCGCAGTCCGGCGCCAGCGCCAGTGCGACCAGCCCGGTGCCGCAGCCGATCTCCAGCACGCGCCGCGGCGCGCTGTGGCCGGCGGCGCGCAGCCGTGCGAGCGTCGCATCCAGCCAGTCCTGCATCGCGCCGCTGTCGATCGGCGCACCGGTGTCGCTGCGGTGCCAGCCGGTGAAGTCGGGTTCGCGCGCGTCGCCGTGCAGGTCGCGGTAGACGACCTCGTCGTAGACGCGGTTCCAGGCCGCGACCTGGCGCGCGGCGGCGGCCTCGGCGCGCAGCGTGACGTGGGCGACCAGCCGTTGCGGCGCCCCGTCGCCGACGGCGCGCAGCATCACCAGCGCCTGGTCGACCTCGGGGTGTTCGCGCAGCAGCGCCTCGATCTCGCCCGGCTCGATGCGCACGCCGTGCCACTTCAGCTGCTGGTCGATGCGGCCCAGGCATTCCAGCACCCCGTCGGCGCGCCAGCGCGCCAGGTCTCCGCTGTGGTAGCGCAGCCGGCCCGGGTGCTCGGGGTCGGGCTCGAAGCGCCGTGCCGTCAGCCCGCTTTCGCCCTCGTACCCCAGCGCCACGCCGGCGCCGCCGATCACCAGCTCGCCGGCCACGCCCAGCGGAACCGCCAGGCCGTCGCGCTCGATCGCGACGTGCACGTTGGCGATCGGCCGGCCGATCGGCACCGGGTCGTCGTCGGTGCCCGGCGGCAGCACCCAGCAGGTGGCGTCGATGCAGGTCTCGGTGGGGCCGTAGAGGTTGACGAGCGTGGCGTCCAGGCGCGACCGGAAGCGCTCCACGAGGTCCGACGTCAGCGGCTCGCCGCCGCAGAACACGCGCTGCAGCTGCGCCGCACCGGCAAGCGCGGGCTCCTGCAGCAGCAGCCGCAGCAGCGAAGGCACGAGCTGCACGGTGCCGATGCGCTGGCGGCGGATCGCCTGCGCCAGCGCCGCGGCGTCGAAGTGCGGCTCGCTCGCGTGCATCACCAGCGTGGCGCCGGCTACGAGCGGGGCCCAGAACTCCCACACCGAGGCGTCGAAGCCCACCGGCGTGCGTTGCAGCACGCGATGCCCGGGCCCTATCGGGAAGGCCTGCTGCATCCAGCGCATGTGGTTGCACAGCGCACGGTGCGGCACGCGCACGGCGTGCGGCCGGCCGGTGGAGCCGGAGGTGTGCAGCAGGTAGGCGGGCGCTTCGGGGTCGACGTCGACGGCCGGGGCCGCGTCCGCCTGCGCGTCGATCAGGGCGCGGTCGGCATCGAGCAGCACGCAGCGCCACGCGTCGAAGCGGGCGCGGTGCGCGGCGCGGGTGACGACGAGGCCGGCGCCCGTGCCGTGCAGCATCGACCCGAGGCGCGGCGCCGGCTCGCCGGGCTCAAGGGGCAGGTAGGCGCGCCCGCTCTTCAGCACCGCGAGCAGCGCGACGACGAGGTCGATCCCGCGCTCCAGCACCACCGCGATCGGCCGCCCGGCGTCGGGCGCCACCGCCGCGAGGTGGCGCGCCAGCCGGTTGGCGCGTACGTCCAGCGCCTGGTACGTGATCTCGGCGCCCTCGGCATCGCGGACCGCGGGCGCGCCGGGCGTGACCCGCGCCTGCGCCTCGACGATGCGGTGCAGCCCCCGGTCCTGCGGGAAGGCCACCGCGGTCGCGTTCCAGTCCGCGATCGCGCGGCGCTCGCCGTCGGTCAGCAGCGGCACGCGCGCCAGCGGGCGATCGGGGTCCTGCAATGCGGCGCCGAGCAGGGCGACGTAGTGCTGCCCCATGCGCGCCATCGTCGTGGTGTCGAACAGCTCGGTGTCGTATTCGAAGCCGCCGGCCAGCGTGTCGCCCTGTTCCACGAGCGTGCACGCCAGGTCGAAGATCGCGGTGCGGCGGTCGATCGTCACCGTGCTGGCATCGATGCCGGCGCCGGGCGTGTTGAGCAGCTGCAGCGTCACCTGGAACAACGGGTTGCGGCCGGGGTCGCGCTCGGGCTGCAGCACCTCGACCAGGTGCTCGAAGGGCACGTCCTGGTGCTGGTAGGCCTCGAGCGTGACCTGGCGCGTGCGCGCGAGCAGATCCCGCAGGCCGGCGCCGCCGCCGGTGTCGATGCGCAGCACGACGGAGTTGACGAAGAAGCCGATCAGCGGCTCGATCTCGGCGTGGTTGCGGTTGGCCACGGGCGCGCCGATGACGATGTCGTCGTCGCCGCTGTAGCGCGCGAGCAGCGCGGCGAAGGCGGCGGCCAGCACCATGAACGGCGTCGCCGCTTCGGCGTCGGCGAAGGCCCGCAGGCGCGCACAGGTGGCGGCGGGCAGCGCGAACGCGTGCTGCGCGCCGCGGTAGGCCTTGGCCTGGGGCCGTGGGCGGTCGGTGGGCAGGCGCAGCGGGGGCAGGTCGGCGAGGCGCCGGCGCCAGTAGTCCAGCTGCGCCTGCAGCCGCGGGCCGGCCAGCCAGCCCTGCTGCCACTCGGCGAAGTCGGCGTACTGGATGGGCAGCGGCGGCAGCGCCGGCGCACGGCCGGTCAGCGCCGCCGCATAGGCGGCGTTGAACTCGCGCGCGAACACCCCCATCGACCAGCCGTCGGAAACGATGTGGTGCATGCACAGCACGAACAGGTGGTCATCGTCGGCCAGGCGGACCAGGTGCACGCGCAGCAGCGGGCCGCGCGCCAGGTCGAAGGGGCGCCGCGCTTCTTCGGTGGCGGCGTCCAGCGCGGCCTGGTCGCGGCCGGCGGCGTCGGCCTCGCGCACATCGGTGAGGCCGAAGTCGAAGCGCACCTCGGGCCAGACGACCTGGCGCGGCTCGCCGTGCACGGCGACGAAGGTGGTGCGCAGCGCCTCGTGGCGGGCGACGACGGTGGCGACGGCCCTGCGCAACGCCGCGGTGTTGACCGCCACGCCGCGCCAGCGCAGCGCGAAGGCGATGTTGTAGTAGGGGTTGCCGGGTGCGAGCTGGTCCAGGAACCACAGCCTGCGCTGCGCGAACGACAGCCGCGCCGGCCCGCTGCCCTGGCGGCGCGGAATCGCCCCCGGGGCCGTGCCGGCGCGGTCGGCCGCTGCCGCCAGGCGTCGCTGCAGCAGCGCCTGCTTCTCGGTGCTGAGGCCGGCGCGGCGCGCGTCCGTCGGGCCCATCGCGTCCACCGGCCCTAGGCCTGCGCCGCGAGGCGCGCCGCGTCTTCGTTCGACAGCGCGTCGATTTGCGCCACCAGCGCCTCTTCCACCGCCTCGGCGAGCGCGGCGACGGTGGGGGCGCCGAAGAAGTCGCGCAGCGGCAGCTCGACGTCGAACGCGCCGCGCACCCGCGACACCAGCTGCGTGGCGAGCAGCGAGTGCCCGCCCAGGTCGGCGAAGAAGTGGTCATGGCGGCCCACGCGTGCGCGGCCGAGCACCTCGCACATCAGCGCCGCGAGCGTCCCTTCCACCGGGCCGCGCGGCTCGTCGCTGCCGCCGGCCGCGGCGGCCGGCGCGGGCAGCGAGCGCAGGTCGACCTTGCCGTTGGCGGTGAGCGGCAGCGCCGGCAGCACGACCACCGCTGCCGGCAGCTCGTGCTCGGGCACGCGCCGCGCCAGCGCTTCGCGCACGCCCTTCGCGAACACGGCCTCGTCATCGGTCTGCGCGCCGTCCTGCGCCACCACGTAGGCGGCCAGCCGGCCGTCGTCGCGCAGCACCACCGCGGCCTCGCGCACGCGCTCGTCGCGCCGCAGCGCGCTCTCGATCTCGCCCAGCTCGATGCGGTGGCCACGCACCTTCACCTGGCGATCCGAACGGCCGCGGAATTCGAGCGTGCCGTCGTCGCGCCAGCGTACGACGTCGCCGCTGGCGTACACGCGCTCGCCGTGCCAGTCGACGAAGCGTTCGGAGGTCTGCGCCGCGTCGCCGCGGTAGCCGCGCGCGACGCCGGCGCCGCCGATGTGAAGCTCGCCCCACACGCCCACCGGCACCGGCCGGTGCTGTGCGTCGAGCACGTAGAGCCGGGTGTTGGCGATCGCGCGGCCGATCGGCGGCGGCAGGTCGTCGCCCTGGGGCGCCAGCGGCATCGACGTCGCGACCACCGTGCATTCGGTCGGCCCGTAGTTGTTGTGCACGACGAAGGGCAGCCCCGGCGCGGGCGCGCGGTGCAGCCGGTCGCCACCGGTCAGCAGCGCGCGCAGCGCCAGCCCGGCAGGCATGCGCTCGGCAAGCATGGGCTCGGCCACCGGCGTGGGCACGAAGCCGACGCTGATGCGCTCGCGCGCCAGCCAGGCCAGCAGCTCGCGCGGCGCGGCGCGCAGTTCGTCGTCGGCGAAGTGCACGCTGGCGCCGGCGCACAGGCTGGGCCAGACCTCCCAGCCGAAGGCGTCGAAGGCCGGGCCGGCGACCTGGCTCGTGCGGTCGTCGGCGTGCAGGCCGAAGGCGCGCAGGTGCCAGTGCACGAGGTTGGCCAGGCCGCCGTGCCGCACCTCCACGCCCTTGGGCACGCCGGTGGAGCCCGAGGTGAAGATGACGCAGGCGATGTCGTCCGGGCCGGTGCCGGCGGACGGCGGCGGGGCTGCGTCGGCTTCGGAGAACGCAAGCGCGGCGCTGTCGAGCATCGGCTCGCGCCTTCCGGCCAGCCGCCGCGCCGCTGCGGCGTCGACGAGGAGCGCGCGCGCCTCGCAGCGGTCGAGCAGCAGGTGCAGGCGCTCGTCGGGCGCGCAGGCGTCCAGCGGCACGTAGGCGGCGCCGGCCTTCATCGTGCCCAGCATCGCGGCGACCAGCTCGATGCCGCGCGGCAGGCACAGCGCCACCGCGTCGCCGCGGCCCACGCCCCGGCTGCGCAAGGCCCGGGCGATCGCGCCGGCCTGGCGCTCGAGCGCGCCGTAGCCGAGCTGCCGGCCGCCGGCGGCCAGCGCCAGCCGTTCAGGCGCGCGGTCGGCCTGCGCGGCGAAGAGGGCGTCGATCGTCGCCGCCGGCACGTCGGCCGCGGTGCGGTTCCAGTCCACCAGCACGCGCCGGCGCTCGGCGGCGTCCATCAGCGCCAGCCTGCCGATCGGTTGCTGCGGTGCGGCGACGATGTCTTCGAGCAGCGTCTCGAAACGGCGCGCCATGCGCTCGACGGTGGTGGCGTCGAACAGGTCGGCCGCGTACTCGAAGTGGCCCGCCACCTCGCCGCCGCCGTCCCACAGGTTGAGCGACAGGTCGAAGGCCGCGCTGCCGCGCTGCGCCTGCGGCTCGCCCGCCGCGGCAGCCACCGCCGCGGGGGCGGTGGACAGCAACTGGAAGGTCACCTGGAACAGCGGGTTGCGGCTCAGGTCGCGGTCGGGCTGCAGCGCCTCGACCAGCTTCTCGAACGGCAGGTCCTGGTTCGCGTAGGCGCCCAGCGCGACCTGGCGCACGCGCTGCATCAGCGCGTCGAAGGGCGGGTCGCCGGCGAGGTCGCAGCGCATCACCAGCGTGTTGACGAAGAAGCCGATCAGCCCTTCCAGCTCGGCGCGCGTGCGGCCCGCGGTGGGCACGCCGACGACGACGTCGGTCTGGCCGCTGCTGCGCGCCAGCAGCGTGGCGAAGGCGGCGAGCAGCGTCATGAACAGCGTCGTGCCCTGGCGCTGGCCCAGGGCGCGCAACTGCGCCGCCAGCGGCGCGCGCAGCCGCACCGGCTGTTGCGCCCCGCGGTAGCTGGCCACCGGCGGGCGCGGGCGGTCGGTGGGCAGATCGAGTGCGGGTGCGCCCTGCAGCCGCTCGCGCCAGTAGTCCAGCTGCGCCTGCAGCGCCTGGCCCTGCAACCATTCGTTCTGCCAGACCGCATAGTCGGCGTACTGGATCGGCAGCTCGGGCAGCGGCGAGGGCCGGCCGAGCAGGAAGGCGTTGTAGAGCGCGGTCAGCTCCTGCCAGAAGACGTTCATCGACCAGCCGTCGCTGACGATGTGGTGCAGCGTGACCAGCAGCACCTGGTCGCCCGGCGCGCGCCGCAGCAGCCGCGCGCGCAGCAGCGGCCCGGCCGCCAGGTCGAAGGGGCGCTGCGCCTCGTCTTGCGCGGCCTCGGCGACGCGGCGCGCGCGCGCATCGAGCGCAAGCGCGGCCAGGTCCTCGGCCGGCAGCTCGATGTGCAGCGACTCGGCGACGCGCTGCATGGGCTCGTCGCCGGCGACGACGAAGGTGGTGCGCAGCGCCTCGTGGCGTTCGACCAGCGCGTTCAGCGCCCGCGCCAGCACCGCGGCGTCGACCGGTCCCTTCAGCGGCACCGCCGCATGCAGGTTGTAGAACGCGTTGCCGGGCACGAGCTGGTCGATGAACCACAGCCGCCGCTGCGCGAACGAGACCGGGAACATGTACGCGTCATCGGCCATCGGGCGCTGCCTCCTCGCCGGGGGCCGCCGGGTCGGCCTGCGGCCGCAGGGTCACCTGGCGCACCGCAGGCGCCGGCATGTCGGCGGCCCGCTGCGCAGCGATCGCAGCGATGGGCGCGGCGTCGCCGCGCGCGGTGAGCGCGGCATCCAGCTGCTGGGCAGCCCAGCCGGCGAGGCCGCGGCTGGCCGGCCCCAGCACGACCGCCATTGCCACCAGGTTGTCGCGCACGAAGGCGACGCAGCCGCCGTGGGGCGCCGCGAAGGCCACCTCGCCCGGCGCCCCCGCGCCCTGCCAGCGCTCCAGCGGCACCTGCGCCTGGGCGAGCAGCGCGAGCAGCATCTCTCGCGCCCGGCGCGCCGAAGCCGCCTCGTGCACGTCGGTGCGCACGAGCCCGCCGCCGTGCGCGGCCGGCAGCCGCCACACGGCCTGCGTGCAGCGCGCATGCCCGGGCGCCTCCAAGCGCAGCTCGGCCTGGCACGTGGCGCCGTCGGCCAGCGCCTGCGGCAGCGGCCAGGCGTCGGCGGCAGCGTGCTTCGCGGCCGCGGCAGCGGCCGCCGGCCGGCTCCACTCGTCGAAGCGGTACAGACGCTTCCATGCGCTGTGCGCCGCTTCCACCGCCGGCCCCTAGAAGACCGCGCGCCGGCGGCGCTCGGCAGCGCGCGGCACGCAGTCCAGGCGGCCGGCCGGCGTGGCCAGGCGGTCGCGGTAGCCGCCTTCGCCGGCGCGCCCGAAGCGCGCCGCCACCGGCAGCACGGCCTGGCGCGGCGCGAGCCACGGCATGGCGTCGACGTCGAGCAGCAGGCAGGCGTCGTACACCGTGTCGTCGTCGCCGCATGCGCCCGTCCACGCCACCTCGTGGAAGCTGAACGCAGGCCAGATGCCGCACGGGATCTGCCACTGCGCGGCGCCGACGGCCAGGATGGGGAAGGTCTCGAACTGCGGCAGGTAGCGCCCCATGCGCGACTGCCAGAGGTCGCAGCCCAGCGCGTTGGCGAAGGTGGAGACGGCGGTGGCGCAGTCGGTGCAGTTCACATACGGGCCGTTGCCCCAGCCGCCTGCCAGCCGCTCCAGCCAGGCCGTGAGGTCGAAGTGGTTCCAGGGCGCGAACGAGCGCGCGTACATCTCCATCGCCCACACCGGGCAGCCGTAACGGATGACGCCGAGCAGGCCGAGCGTGTAGACCTGGGCCGTGACGGCGGCCGCCGCGGCGTCGGGCGTGGTGGCGCCGGCGGCCCAGGTGCAGGCGTGGTCCAGCACGGCGGCCCAGGGGAGCTGGGTGTCGTCGCCCTGCTCCGGCGCCTGCTGCCAGGGGTCGGTGGGCACGCCCAGCAGCAGGTAGACGGTGTGTGACGTCCAGGCGAAGTCGGTCCAGGCCGCGGCGGGCGTGGCGCGGTACTGCCAGCGCCAGTGCACCGCGTAGCGGCCGACGCCGCGGCTGCCGATGCGCGAGCCTTCGAGCGTGAAGCGCACCGCGCCGCTGCGCGCCGCGGCGCCCAGGCGCACGCGCTGCGGGCTCACGTCGCCCAGCAGGTTGGGCGCGCTCCAGGCGCTGGCGGGGAAGTCGATCGCGCGCACCTCCACCTCGTCGGGCAGCGCGCCTGTGCGCTCGAACGTGGCGTCCAGGCGCAGCGGCTGGCCGGCGGCGTCGCGCCGCGCGTAGGCGGCCGGCGCGCTGTGCACCCGGCCCGCGGCGTCGAGGCGCCATTCCGGCGGCTCGATGGGGTGCGTGGCGTCGATGCGAAGCGCCAGCGCACCGTGGCGCGCGTCGGCATCGTGGTGCAGCCGCACCGAGGTGAGCACGAGCGCCACGGGCCGGGGCCTCTCAGGCGGCGGCGCCCTCCGGCGCCGCGCCGGCAGGTGCCTTGTAAGCGCGCAGGCCGTCGATCGTGGCGTCGATGCCCAGGTCCCGCGCCTGCGCCAGCGCGGAGGCCATCGCTTCCTGGATCGGCGCCAGCTCGTCCTGCAGGCGCCGCCACAGCGTGTCGTCCTTCAGGATCTTGTCGACCTCGGCGAGGTAGGCCTGCTGCGCGGCGGTGGCGCGGCGGCCGGCGGCTTCCAGGGCGGCGCGCAGCTTGTCGTTGTAGTCCTGCTGCGCGCGCTGCGCCGCGTCAAGCGCGCCTCGGCGGTCCCAGATCGACGCCAGCTGCGTCACGTAGTCGTCGTAGACCTGGCGCGTGCGCTCGGCCGCGTCGCCTTCGGCGCTGCCCGCTTCCGCCAGGCGCTGCAAGGCCGACTGGCCGGCCTCCTGCGTGGCGCGCAACCCCGGTTGCACGTCGTACAACGCATGCAGCGCCTCGGCCCAGCGCTGGGCGGCCTGACGCGCTCCCTGCACGTCGGGGCCGCTGGCGTAGAGGTCGGTCAGCGCCTCGCTGTAGCTGCGGTAGGCCTCCAGCCAGCGCCGCTGCGCTTCGGCTTCGCACTCCTGGCGCACCCGCTCCACCACGGCGGCGGCGCGCGCCTGGTGGCGCTGCAGCTCGAACTGGTACTGCAGCGCCGCGTTCTCGTACGACTTCAACGCGGCCAGCAGCCCGGTTTCCTGCGCCTGCTCCTGCGGCGCGGGCGGCGCGCCGTCGGCATGTTTGCGAGAGGGCATGGCAGTCCTTCCTTGACCCACCGGCCGCGGATGGTGTGGCGCCCACCGTCCCCCGTCACTCCCTAACTCGCCGGACCTTGCAACAAATCGATTTGAATCATGTCCGGCGACGCGATGACCATCGGGTTCGCGCCGAGCGGCGCTCAGGCGGCACGGGCCGTGCGGCCGTGCGGGGCTAACCCGCTTGACAGCCTGGGTGCCGCCCGCAAAATTCAGAACAATATTCCGTTTAACGGAACTCTAGATCCCAACCCCAATGAAGAAGCAGAAGCAGAAAGACCAGACTCGCCTGGCCGCCTTCGAGAGGGCCTTCACACCGGAGGAATGCGCTCAGCTGATTGCCGATTTCACGCCGCTTCTCCAGCCCGCCTGGGTGGAAACCTTGGACGTGGCCGAATCGCAGAGCATCCGCAAGTCCTCCGCGGTGTTCATCCCGCCGAGCGAGTCGACGAACTGGGTCTTCAAGCGCCTGGGCCGCTTCGCGCGCGAGATCAACGACGCGGTCTATGGTTTCGACCTGGGCCAGTTCAGGGAAGGCTTCCAGTTCACCCGGTACGAGGTGGGCGAGTATTACGGCCCGCACTTCGACATCGGCCCCGGCAGGCTGACGGAGCGCAAGCTGAGCATGACGGTGCAGCTGTCCGATCCCGCCGACTACACCGGGGGCGAACTGGTCATCTATCCGGAGTTCGTCGCGGCCAAGGACCGGGGCTCGATGACGGTGTTCCCGTCGTTCATGTGCCATGACGTCCGCCCGGTGCAGACCGGGGTGCGCTACTCGTTGGTGAGCTGGCTCTCGGGGCCGCCCTTCAAGTAGGCGCCGGCATGAAGAAGCACAAGCAGAAGGCGCACAAGCCCGCCGGCGTGATCGAACTCACCGAGCGGAACTTCGCGTCCGCCATCGACGGCCACCCGCTCGCCGTGGTCGGCTTCTGGGCGCCGTCGCTCGCGAGCAGCCGCGCGCTCGTGCAGGCTTTTGCAGCCGCTTCGTCCCGGCACCCCGATGTCCTGTTCGCGACGGTCGATGCCGAGGCCCAGCCGGCCATCGCGGCACAGTTCGACGTGCACTCGGTGCCGACGTCGGTCATCTTCCGCCACAACATCATCGTGTACGCCAGAGGCGGCACACCGCCGCCCGAAGCGCTGGACAAGGTGCTGGGCGCGGTGCGGGCACTCGAGATGGAACAGGTGCGGCGCAACGTCACCAGCGTGGACGAGGTCGCGCTGGGCGGCGGTGGCGTGCCGGCCGACACCGACTCCATCGAAGCCTATCTGCGCCCCGCGCTGCGCGGTGCGGGTTCGGCACTGGCGGAGGTCGGCCCGCGGCTGGCGGCCGGCGAACTGATCGCGATACGGGATGCCTTCGAGCCGGACTTCGCCGAGCGGATGTTCCGCAGCCTCGACCAGTGCGCCGCCTGGCGTGTGTACGAGGGCCACGAGGCCGACTTCCACTACCACCACCACAACCTCTACCGCTCCGAGGAGTATCCGCAGGACATGGCCTGGTGCTCGGGGCTCTTCGACTCGCCGGGCACGAAGGCCTGGGTCGGGCGCCTGTCCGGCCGCGCCTGCCCCGGACCGGCCGAGGTGGGCGCGAGCTGGTACCTGCCGGGCGACCACTCCCTGCCACACAACGACGTGGCCGCCAGCGGGCCGGAACTCCATCGGCAGGTCGCCTTCGTGTGGCACCTGGCCAAGGACTGGCGGCCGGAGTGGGGCGGCGCGTTGTTCTGGTGCGCGAAGGGCAGCTACGTGCCGGCGGCCTTCAACACGCTGTTTCTTTTCAACGTGACGCCGGCCTCGACCCACTTCGTGACGCACGTGTCGCCGTTTGCGCAGGGCAAGCGCCTGGCCATCAACGGCTGGTGGACGGGGCCGGCCGCGACGCAGGCCCCGGCCTGGAACGGGCCGGACCGCATCGCCGCGGGCGGCTCGGAGATCCTGGTGTATTGACCGGGCCCGCGCCGGGCACGGCCTACTGCAGCATCAACGCCATCGCCTGGACCACCGGCGCGTAGTCGACCACCGCGCCTGTCTGCCGCCGCTGCCCGGCGTACGAGCGCAGGGCGTGGCCTGCCGGGTCGTCGCAGCCGCTGCAGGCGGCCCGCTGGAGCACGGCCGCAGCCAGCCCCAGCGAGCGGCACTCGTCCATCAGGGCGCTGGCCATCGCCCGGTCGTCGGTCGCCAGGCGCTGCCACGACGCGTCGACCGGCGCGCCGCTGCCCAGCAGGCGCCGCACGGTGGAGGGCCGGATCTGCGCGGGGCCGAGCGACAGGTCGGGCAGCCGGCCGGTGGCGGCCAGCATCGCCTGCGCGTAGAGCCACTCGGCGCGCCGCTGCAGCGCGCTGCGGTGGAACTTCTCGACGGCCACCGCGGCGATGGCCAGCAGCCGTGCTTCGTCGGCCTGCATCGGCGGTGGGCCGCCCGCCTGGCCGGCGCCGGCCGTCTCCATCGGCGACGAGGCGCACTCGCCCACCTCCGGCCGCAGCACCATCGTGTACAGCGGCCGGTTCGTCGTGGGGTCGTCCTGCACGCTGGCCTCCAGCAGGTAGCCCGACTGCAGCAGCAGGTTGGCCGCGACGCGGCGCTGCGTCGCCATCGCCTGCTCCGGGTCGACCCCCTCGGCGAGGCGCCCCCGCTGCTCCAGCTCGCGCACGGGCACGGGCAGCACGCGGGCCTGCGGCGGCGCATCGGCCGACGACTGCAGCCCCATGTACTGCGGCGCCGGCAGGCACAGCGCGGCCACCAGCGCCAGGCAGCCCAGCACCAGCGGGGCCCACAGCCCGCGCCGCGCCTCGCCGCCGAGCGGCGCAGGGGGCGGCGTGGCGGGCGCGGCGCGCTTGTGCAGCAGCTTCACCGCCTCACTCCGTCAGCACCTTCATCGCCGCGGCGGCCAGGCCCGAGTTGAGCAGCCACAGCGCCCCCACGCGCGACAGCTCGCGCATCGACACCGATTCGCTGCCCGGCGGGCCCTGCTGCCAGTGCTCGCGCAGGTACACCGCGAGCAGCAGGCCCAGCAGCGTGACGTAGCCGAAGCCCAGCATGTAGAGCACGTAGAGCCCGAAGAACGCGAGCTTCAGGTGGGCCAGCGCGGGGTTGGCCATCAGGTCCCAGTAGATCATCGCCGGCCAGGCCGCGACGAAGGCCGCGAAGAAGCCGCCGGCGAACGCGGTGGGGCCGAACACGAAGCGCACGCGCCGGGCGAAGCCGTGGCGGGCCCCGCCGCGGGTGCGCGCGGCCCGCTGCCAGGCCGCGATGCACCACAGCCCGAGGGCCAGCCCCACCGCCAGCGGCGCCGCCATCTTGCCGATCAGCGAGACCAGGATGCTCTGCGGCGTGCGGTCCGAGAACAGCGACTGGAAGGTGAAGTAGAAGTCCGTCGGGATGGCCAGCGCCAGCAGCCGGGCGAGCACCAGCGTGCCGAAGACCGTGGTGACGAACAGGGGGCCGTGCAGCTGGGCGAAGGGCAGCTTCATCGAGTCGCGACTCCCGCCCGGCGCAACAGGGCGATGGCCGAGTCTATGCGCCGAACCGGTCTACAGTGCCGGCTCGACGGACCGTGGCGGTGGATGGACAGCCTGGCGATGCGATGCGCATATTGCTTGTAGAGGACGACAAGGTGCTGGCGGATGCGCTCTCGCGCACGCTGGTGCAGGCTGCGCACGCGGTCGACATCGTGGCCACCGGCGAGGAGGCCGACCACGCGCTGGGCCTGGGCGTGCACGACCTCGCCATCCTCGACATCGGCCTGCCCGGCCTGAGCGGGCTCGACGTGCTGCGCCGGCTGCGGGGGCGCAAGTCGACCCTTCCCGTGCTGCTGCTCACCGCGCTCGACAGCGTGGAAGACCGTGTGCGCGGCCTCGACCTCGGCGCCGACGACTACCTCGCCAAGCCCTTCGACCTGCCCGAGCTGGAAGCGCGGGTGCGCGCGCTGCTGCGCCGCAGCCACAACGCCACGCCCGACCTCGAGCACGGCCTGCTGCGCTTCGACACCGTGGGCCGGCGCGTGTTCTACGACAAGCGGCCGCTGGAGCTGTCGCCGCGCGAGCTGGCCATGCTGGAGCTGCTGCTGATGCGCGCCGGCCGCGTGGTGAGCAAGGAGCAGCTCGTCAACCACCTCTACGGCTGGGGCGACGTGGTGGGCGACAACGCGATCGAGGTCAACGTGTACCGGCTGCGCAAGAAGCTCGAACCGCTGGGCTGCGAGATCCGCACCGTGCGCGGCATGGGCTACCTGATGGACCGCGGCGATGAAGCCGGTTGAGCCGCGCCTGCAGCGCAAGCTGCTGGCGTGGCTGCTGGGGCCGCTGGCCGTGCTGCTGGTGATCGACACCGCGGCGGCCTACTGGAACTCGGTGCGTTTCTCCGACCTGGCCTACGACCGCGCATTGCACGAGATCGGCCGCGAGATCGTGCTGCACGTCAAGCTCGATGGCGGCCAGCCGCGGCTGGAGCTGTCGGAAGCCGCCGGCAACATCCTGCTGCTCGACCCGGACGACCTGCTCTTCTACCGCGTCACCGGTGCCGACGGCACGGTGCTGGGCGGCGATGCCGACATGCCGCCGCCGCGCGAGGCGCCGCGGGCCACCGGCACCGAGGCGCTCGCGCCGCGCTTCTACCGCGATGACGTAGGCGACGCGCCGGTGCGCATGATGGTTGCGCGCATGCGGGCCGGCACGGGCACGGGGCCCGGCACGCCGCTGGTCCAGGTGCAGGTGGCCGAGACGCTCCACAAGCGCACACGCTTCGCGTGGGAGATGGTGGCCAACATCGTGCTGCCGCAGCTGCTGCTGATGGTGATGGCCACCGCGGTGGTGTGGTTCGGCGTGTCGCGCGGGCTGCAGCCGCTGCAGCGGCTGCGCCGCGCGGTGTCCGACCGCTCGCACCTCGACCTCAGCCCGATCGACACCCACGACGTGCCCGGCGAAGTGCGGCCGCTGGTCAACGAGGTGAACGACCTGATGGCGCGCCTGGGGCAGACCTTCGACTTCCAGAACCGCTTCGTCGCCGATGCGGCGCACCAGCTCAAGACACCGGTCAGCGGCCTGAAGGCGCAGATCGAGCTGGCCCAGCGCGAGACCGACCCCGAGCGCGTGCGCCATTCGCTGGCGCAGCTCTACATCAGCGCCGACCGGCTGTCGCGGCTGGTGCGGCAGCTCCTCTCGCTGGCACGCAACGAGCCGGGCGCGCTGGCCTCGATGCAGCTGCGCCCGCTCGACCTGAACGCCTATGCGCTGGAAGTGAGCATGGAGTGGGTGCCGCAGGCCATCAAGCGGCGCATCGACCTCGGCTTCGAGGGCGCCGACCGGCCTCTGATGATCGACGCCGACCCCGACCGGCTGCGCGAGCTGATCAACAACCTGATCGACAACGCGATCCGCTACAGCCAGTCGGGCGGCCGGGTGACGGTGCGGGTGAACGTGGGGGGCAGCAACGAATGCCGCCTCGCCATCAGCGACGACGGCCCCGGCATCCCGGTGCCGGAGCGCGCGCGCATCTTCGAGCGCTTCCACCGCCTGCTCGGCACGCAGGAAGACGGCAGCGGCCTGGGCCTGGCCATCGTCAGCGAGATCGCGACGCTGCACGGCGCGCGCATCACGCTGGAGGAAGACACCGACGGCGTGGGCAACACCTTCAGCGTGTTCTTCCCGCTGCGGGGCGCGGGGCCGTCGCCGGGGCTGTCAGCTTCCTGACAGTTTTCAGACAGCCTCCTGACAGCAGCCCGGCAGAAGGGTGACAGGCCCGGTCCGTAGTCTCGGGGGGTCCGGAACCGACCGCAGTTCCGCGGCGTCACCCAGGAGACCCCATGTCGTTTTTTTCCAGTTCCGATTTCTGGATCGCGCTCACGCAGATCGTCCTCATCAACATCGTGCTGAGCGGTGACAACGCCGTCGTCATCGCGATGGCCTCGCGCTCGCTGGCGCCTTCTCAGCAGAAGAAGGCCATCCTCTTCGGCAGCATCGGCGCGATCGTGCTGCGCGTGATCCTCACCTTTTTCGCGGTCTACCTGCTGACGCTGCCCTACCTCAAGCTGATCGGTGCCGGGCTGCTGTTCTGGATCGGCATCGGCCTGTTGAAGGGTGACGACGGCGACGAGGAACTGGCCGGCCATTCGAGCCTGGCCGCCGCCATCAAGACCATCGTGGTCGCGGACCTGGTCATGAGCCTGGACAACGTGGTCGGCGTCGCCGCCGCGGCCAAGGGCAACGTGCCGCTGCTGGTGCTGGGCCTGGTCATCAGCATCCCGCTGATCATCTTCGGCTCGACCGTGCTGCTGAAGCTGATGGAGCGCTTCCCGCTGATCATCACCGCCGGCGCGGCCCTGCTGGGCTGGGTGGCCGGCGAGATGGCCATCGGCGACCCCGCCATCACCAACTTCGCCGAGCACCACCACCTGCTGCACACCGTGGTGCCCGCCGTGGGCGCCGTGGCGGTGGTGCTGGCCGGCAAGTGGCTGGCGAGCCGGCAGGGCGGCGCGCCGGCGGAAGCGGCGGCCTGACGGCCGCGCAGCCCGGCTTGTTGCATGGCGGACGCGGTCAGCGCGCGCCGGCCACGCCGAACGTATAAACGAACGACAGCTCGGCCACCGACGCACCCAGCCGCCCCCTGGCCGAATCGATGCGGCCCACGCTGAGGCGCGCCGAGGTCGCGCGGCCGAGCGCCCGGTCGACGTAGACCGTGGGCTGCAGCAGCGCGCCGCCCTCCGTGTCCACTCCGCCGCCGCCGCCCGCGCCGACGATGAACTCGCCGCCGGCCCGCCAGCCGGCCCACGCCGGGCTCTGCACGCCCGCGCCGATCAGGCCGACCGTGTAGCCGCCCGCGCCGCCGCCGTAGGCGCTGTGCACCTGCGCCGTGAGGTAGACCGTGTCGCCGACGAAGCGGTTGGCCTTCAGCACCACGTTCTCCAGCGGGCGCGTGCTGCCATCGCGGCGCGCCGCCTGGTAGCGCTCGACGCCGGCCACCCATTCCATGCGCGTGGCGGGCGCCGGGCCCGCAGCCGCCTGCCGCGGCTGTGCACGGCCGTCGATCTGCCAGTTCAGGTTGACGGCGCCGAAGCTGGCCTTGAACCGGCCATCGGGCGCACGCGCCAGGCCGCCTTCCAGGCCCAGCGACACCGAAGGCGACAGCCGCACGTTGCCGTAGACGGCCGCCTTGGCGAGGAAGCCGCCGCCGGTCGACACGTCGCCACCGCCGCTCATGCCCAGGCCCAGGCGCGCACCGGCGGTGAAGAGGCCGCCCTGCAGGCCGGTCTCGGCCGCCAGCGTGCCGAGGTATTCGGCATAACCGCCCGCGCCGCCGCTGGCCGCGCCGTTGGTTTCCAGGCCGGCCAGCAGGCCGGGCGAGAACTCGCGCTCGAAGCGCGCGCCCACGTAGCCGACGCTGCGCTCCATCGGCGTGCCGCTGACGCGCGTGCTGCTGCGTGAGGGGCGGTACACGCCGGCCACCGCCACCACACGGTCGAGCCCCACGCCGTCGGCATGGCGCGAGGCCGGGGTGGCACCGCCGGGCCACGAACCGAAGCCCGTGTCGGCCAGCAGCACGAAGCCGAGCTGCGTGCTGCCGATGTCGCCGCTGGGGAACGACACGCGCGACCACGACAGGCCGCCGCGGAAGGGGCCGAAGCGCGCCAGCAGGTCGACGTGCGGCCGCAGCATCAGCCCGCTGCCCACCGGGGCCACGCCGCCGCCGCCCCCGCCCGCGTAGAAACCGGCATTGGCCGACCACCGGCCGCCCAGCGGCTGGTGCCAGGCCACCTCGCCGCCGATGGTGAAGAGCCCGCCGCGCTCGCCGGTGAGGGCGCCGTAGGCGGCCGGGCCGATCACCAGGTTCGGCGTCAGGTGCAGGAGGTAGCTGGTGCCGACGAGGCCGAGCCCTTCGTTCTTCGGCAGGGTGATGCGCTCGAAGCCGATGCTGATCGCGGCCGGCCGGCGGTGCGCCGCGGCGTCGCCGTCCCCGGCGGGTTGGGCCCAGGCGGGCGATGCCGCTGCGGCGGCCAGCGCGGCGAGGGCCAGCTTCGGCGAGCGGGCTCGGGCAGCGGTCGGCGGACGGCCGGAACGGTGGGTGGGCAGGGGGGAAGGGGAGCGCAGGGGTCCGGTCATCGGGCAACAGCAAAGGAAGGTTCGCACCTTCGGCGGCTGCCCAAGGCCGCGCGAATATATGCGCAGCCGGCGACGCCGCCCGCCGGCCGGTCAGCCGCGCGCTGGGAACAGCCCTTCGGGCCGCCAGAACAGCACCCCTGCCATCAGCACGTAGATCAGGATCGACGCGATCGCCGGGCCGGCGCCCGAGGCCGCCGCCGGCCCCAGCAGCCCGCCCAGCGCCCAGGGCACGGCCGTGCGGCCCACGGTGTCGACCAGCCCCACCAGCAGCGCCCCCACCAGCGCGCCGCGCACCGAGCCGATGCCGCCGATCACCACCACGACGAAGGCGAGGATCAGGATGCTTTCGCCCATGCCCACCTGCACCGCCAGCAGCGGGCCCAGCAGGCCGCCGGCCAGCGCGCACAGCGCCGCGCCGGCGCCGAACACCAGCGTGAAGAGCCACCGTACGTTGCCACCCATGGCCTGCGCCATCTCGCGGTTGGAGGCGCCCGCGCGCACCTGCATGCCGACGCGCGTGCGCGTGATCAGCAGGTACAGCGCCAGCGCCACCGCGATGCCCACGCCGATGATGACCAGCCGGAACGCCGGGTACACGAAGCCCGGCGTCAGCGTGACCGGGCCCGCCACCGCGGCCGGCAGGTTCAGCATCAGCGGCTGCGAGCCCCACACCATGCGGACGGCTTCGTTGCACATCAGCAGGATGGCGAAGGTGCCCAGCACCTGCGACAGGTGGTCGCGCTGGTAGAGCCGGCGCAGCACCGCCACCTCCAGTGCCATGCCGAAGGCCGCGGTGCCGACGATGCCGGCGCCCAGCCCGGCGAGGAACGAACCCGACGCCTGCGTGGCCGCCGCGGTGAGGTAGGCCCCCACCATGTAGAGCGAGCCATGGGCCAGGTTGATCATGTCCATGATGCCGAACACCAGCGTCAGGCCGGCCGCCAGCAGGAACAGCATCAGCCCGAACTGCAGGCCGTTCAGGGCCTGCTCGGCGAACAGCGCCGCGGTCACGACGCCATCTTGCAGGCGCCGGCGTAGGCGTCGGTGTGGGCCTTGAACACCGTGCTGAGCGTGCGGTTGGTGATGCGGCCCTGGGCGTCCTTGGTCACCACGCGCAGGTAGTAGTCCTGGATCGGGTACTGGTTGGCGTTGAACTTGAACGCACCGCGCACCGAGTCGAACCTGGCGGCCTTCAGCGCCCTGCGCACGGCCTCCTTGTCGTCGAGCTTGCCCTTGGCGTCGCGCACCGCCGCGTCCATCAGCATCGCGGCGTCGTAGCCCTGCGAGGCGTACAGCGTGGGCAGGCGGCCGTAGGCCTTCTGGAAATCGGCGACGAAGCGCTTGTTGGCGGCGTTGTCGAGGTCATGGGCCCACTGCGAGGTGTTGAACATGCCCAGCATCGGCTCGCCCACCGCGCCGATCACGTCCTCGTCGGCCGAGAAGCCGGGGCCGAACAGCGTCGCGTCCTTGGACATGCCGGCCGCCACGTACTGCTTGACGAAGTTGATGCCCATGCCGCCCGGCAGGAAGATGTACATCGCGTCGGGCTTGGCGGCGCGCACCTGCGCCAGCTCGGCCGCGTAGTCGAGCTGGCCGAGCTTGGTGTAGATCTCCTGCACCACCTCGCCCTTGTAGAAACGCTTGAAGCCGGTGAGCGCGTCCTTGCCGGCGGGGTAGTTCGGCGCCAGCAGGGCCACCTTCTTGAAGCCCTTGTCCTGCACCGTCTTGCCGACCGCCTCGTGCTGGTTGTCGTTCTGGTACGAGACGCTGAAGAAGTACGGGTTGCACTGCTCGCCGGCGTACTGCGACGGGCCGGCGTTCGCGCTGAGGTAGAAGGTCTTGGCCGCGAAGGTGGGCGCGCCCACCGCCAGCATCACGTTGCTGAAGACGATGCCGGTCATGAAGTCGACCTTGTCGCGCTTGACCATGCGGTCGGCCGCCTGGCGGCCCACGTCGGGGCTGGCCTGGTCGTCGGCGACGATCACCTCGGCCGGCAGGCCGCCCAGCTTGCCGCCGGTGTGCTTCAGCGCCAGGTTGAACGCATCGCGGATGTCGATGCCGAGCGCCGCGCCGGGGCCCGAGAGTGTGCTGATCAGGCCGACCTTGACAGTGTCGGCCGCCTGGGCCGGTGACCCGGCGGCCGCCAGCAAGGCACACACGAGGGAAGCAAAGCGCATCGAAGACTCCTGCGGTGGGGGATCGGGCAGCCGGCGTCTGCGATGCAAAAACAGCAAGGGCGCAGGCAGCCGGCCGGAACCGGCCGGAGCTTACCTGCGCCCGAGCAAGGGAGGGGCGGGGCTAGGACCCGGCCGGCTCCGCCTGCACGATCGTGCGGATGGCGCCTTCGGCGACGTAGCGCTTGTAGTCGGCCAGCGGCATCGCGGCCAGCCCGCGCGCTTCGCCGTCCTCCCAGCTCAGCGTGGCGTCGCGCTCGGTCAGCTCGATCTCCACCGGGCCGGGCCGGATGACCATCTGCGGGCCGTCGCCCTCGCGGTAGAACACCTCGCCAACGATCTCGGCATGCTGCGTCATGGTGGTGCTCCTTCGGTGTGCAGTCCAACATCGAACCTGCCTGCATCGTCGCAAGCCGCCCGGGTCGTCGATGCCGGACGGCGGCCCTGGCCGCTGTAGCGCTTGTCCTACCCCGGCCGCGCCGGCATGGCCCGAACTGGGTGGCAGGGCGCCCGCTGTTCGGCCGATCGGGCCGCGCCCGCCTGCGCACAATGGCTACTTGAACGAGGCGAACAACCGACCGCAGATTGGGCGGAATCCCGGAACCCGTCACCGGCGCCAAGACCCCGTCACCGCAGCAGCGCTGCGGTGCCCGGTAGCGACAAGGGCCACCTTTGGGTGGCCCTTTGCTTTGGTGCCGCCCCGGGCGTTCGGCGCCGGTCAGCGGCCCTCCACCCAGCTGTCGCTGTGGATGATGTTGCCGTCGGCGTAGGTCCAGGTGATCTTCTCGTAGCGCAGTTCCACGGCCTCGAGGTGGTTGTAGCGCTCCTTCGAGGGCTCCTTGATGTTGTGCATCACCGGGCGCACCGCGATGACCTTCACCTTCTCCAGCCTGTGGCTGAAGTACTCCTCCTCGCGGCCGGCCGCGCTGATGCGGTACCAGCGGATCAGCACTTCGTTGAGCGTCTGGCCGTTGGTCACGGCCTTGTAGAGGTACGGCGACGAGGCATCGAACTGCTTGACGAGGATCATGGGCTCGTGCACCCGCGTGCCGGTGAGCTTGCCGGTGTTGGCATCGGTCGGGATGCGCACCTCGTGGTTGAACTCCACGACCTCGACCGAGCCGGTGCGGCCCTCGACGTCGACCGAGCCCTTGATGTCGGCGCCGCCGTCATCCTTGATCCATGCATAGGCGGGAATGGCCATGGGAAATCTCCTGAGCGAAGGGGTGGGCGAAAGGACTGCTGGCGGGGAAATGCAACCTTGTTGCGACGGCGGGTGCAGCACGGTCGCAGCCCAGGTTGCACAGGGGGTCTGCGCCGGTCAAGCGGATTTCCGCCGTGCGGGCGCCGGCTCACTGCGTGGTGGCGCTGCGCGCGGCGATCAGCACGGCGCCGCAGGCGGCGCGGTCGCCATCGCGTGCAACCGGCCGGCCGTCGACGCGGTGCGTCTCGCTGCCTTCCACGATGGCGAAGCGGTGGGGCCTGCAGCGCGGGCAGGTCACGGTGTCGCCGAGGCGCGCCACCGGCCGCCCGAGGATCCGTGAATGCGGGCTGCCCGACACGACCCGCCCGCCGTGGCTGGTCGTGTCGCCGATGCAGGCGATGGGGCGCTGGGCCATGGCGCTTCGTCAGCGCCGCGGCCGCTCGAGGGGCTTCGGCCCGGCGGCCAGCACCATCCGGTCGCGGTCGAAGGCCAACGTGATGCCGCGGGTGCCGAACGACATCGCGTCGAGCAGCAGGTACGCCGGCGCCGGCGGCTTGCGCATCACCGCCAGCAGCGCGATGAAGCGCACCTCGGGCTTGATCGGGAACGCGTGCGCCGCGGACTCGCCCGGGTACGCGACGAACTCGTAGCGCTGCAGCAGGGTGGCGCCGAGCACGGTGCGGTCCTGCCCGACCAGGTCGGCGTAGCCCGCGCGCTCGATCTCCTCGCGGGCGCCCAGCTGGTAGATGCGCACCGTGACGGGCAGGGCGCCGCCGCGGTCGTCGGGGTTGATGATGGCGTCGGCGTGCACGTCGATCTTCAGCACCTCGACGCTCGGGTACAGCGCTGCCTTGGCCAGCTGCTTGGCGCCCTGGTAGGCACCGCATCCGGCGAGCGTTGCGCCGGCGCCGCACGCACCGAGCAGCCAGCGGCGCCGGCCGATCGCCGAAGGGGCCGGGCCGTGCCGCGGGAGGGGAGGTGCTGGCGCCGTCATGCGCGTGGTCCTGTTCATGCGGGGTGGGAGATCGCCGCGGCGCGCACCGGATCGATGGCGCAGAGGCGGGCGTGGAGGTCCTGCGCACGGCCGCGTGCCGTGGCGTCGCTGCCGCGCAGCGCCAGCCGGTGCAGCGCGTGGAGGGTGTCGAACGCCAGCTCCGGCTCCCATTGGCCGAGGCGGTGGGTGTCGATCTGCACGGCGAGGTCGGCGAGCACGCCCCAGGCGAGCTCGGCCTGGCCGCGTTCCTGCGCCAGCTCGGCCATCGCACGGTGCAGCACGAAGCGCTCGCGCAGCGAGCCGGCCTGGCGCGCCTGGGCCTGCAGCCCGGCCAGCGCTTCCTGCAGCGAGCCGGTGCGCAGCGCCGCCCGCGCGCGGTCGATCAGTGTGCGCACATCGGCCACCCGGGGTGGCCTGGCGGCGCCGGGCTTCGCCGGTGCGGGCGCCGCGCCCGCCGCCAGCGCGTCGATCCAGCGGCGGGTGGGCTCGCTGGCGAACGGGGTGCCGTCGTCGAAGGCGAGGCCGGCCAGCGCCGGCAGGCGCCGGTGCAGCATGCGCACCTGCAGCTCCAGCTCGAGGCGCGGCAGCTCGTGCTCGACGCCCAGCTGGGCATGGGCCTGCGCGCTGCGGTGCGCCAGGTCCAGCCACAGGTGGTTGTGGCCCTCGTTGAAGGCCTGGGCGCAGGCGTCGATGAGCCCCTGCCATTCGGCCTGGCGGAAGAGGGCGTCGAGCGACTGGACCGTCTCCCTGCGCGGCGGCGGCAAGCGGGTGCGCCCGGCCTCGGCCGGCGGCGCAGCGGCCAGCGACTGCCAGCGCGCCCCGCGCTGCACCGCCCGGCCTGCCGCCGCGGCGAGCGGGTCGGCGCGCAGCACCGTGCCGGCGCGCCGGATGGCGGCCCAGGCTTCCTCGGTGGTGGCCGGCTCCGGGGCTGCGTCGGCGACCGGCGGGGGCACGGGCGCCGCCGGGGCGGGCGCCCGCCGCAGCGCGTGCGCGGCGTGCTGATCGAGGTAACGCTGCGTCCGCCGCTGCAGGCTGCCGAGGTCGGGGCGCGCATCGGGGGGCCAGGCCTGCGCGGCGTGGCCAAGCGCCTGCGCCAGCGCGTGCAGGCAGCGCAGCGCGGTGTCGTCGGCGTCCTGCGCCGCGGCGTCCAGCGGGTCGGCGAAGCGGTCGGTGGCCAGCCACTGCAAGCCGGCACGGCGGGCGGCGGGCTTGCGGGGGTGCAGCTGATCGCCGTAGCGCAGCATCAGGGCGAGCAGGAGCTTCAGCACCTCGTTGCAGCCCGGCAGGCCCTCGGTGCGCAGCGCGGCGAAGGCCATGAAGACGACCGGCCGCAGGTCCTTGCCGCGCTCGCGCAGCAGCACGGTGGCGTTGGCGGCGATGCGCAGGTCGTCGATGCCGCCGCGCTTGGCCATCTCGTCCTGGATGGCGGTGTATTCGTCCTCGTAGCCGACGTCGGTGCCGGCCGCGTCGCCGGGCAGCGGCGCCAGCAGCTCGGCGAGCGCGCCGCGCAGTGCCAGCGAGGGCGCGGCCTCGGGTGCGCCGGAGAACCAGCGGCTCAGCATCTTGGCGACGGCAGGCATGTCGGGGCTCCGGGTCGCCGCGCTTCAGTCCAGCGGATCGACTTCGATCCGGCTGGCCGGCGCGCACTGGCGCACGGCGACCATCGCCTTGTCCAGCCGCGAGCGCCACGGATAGGGGCGGCTGCGGCCGAGCACGTGCTCGCCGTCGCGCACCAGGAAGTACCAGTGGCCGCCGAGCGACCGCCGCACCTCGATCGCCTCGGGCCGCGCGACGGCCTCGCGCAGCCGCTCGATCGACGAGGTCGCGGATTCGACGCTGCCGTGGCCGGCATCGCTGTGCAGGATGGTCTCGCCGTTGCGCGCGGTGAGGGCGTACACGTAGCTGTCCGCCGGGCGGCGGGTGACGAGGAATTTCGAGGGCATGGTCATCGGCGCCTGACGGGCGCATCAGGCGGGAGGGCCGGCGGGCGGTGCCGCCGGAGAGGCCGCGTCGTCCAGCACCAGGCGGCGCAGCTCCAGGCCCTGCGTCCACCGCGGCACGAACGCGCGGTAGAGCAGGGTGAGCTGCTGCCGGTCGGCCTCGATCAGCACGGTGTCGAGCGGCACCGGGCAGGACGCCAGACTGCCCGGCCGCCAGCCGTGCGCGGTGAAGCGATGGTGCGGCAGGACGAAGTCCACCGCCGGCAGCAGCTGCGCGAAGCCTTCCAGGCGCACGGGTTCGCCGCCCTGCAGCCGGGGCCGGAACTGGAGCGCGGGGTGCGCCGTGTCGTGCCATCCGGGGCGCGCGTCGGCGGGCAGCGCCGGGGCGCGTGTGGCCTGCCATTGCCCGTCCTGCGTCCCGCCGAGTGCCCGCCGCGGCAGCCACCGGGGGTGCACCGCGCCGGGCAGGTGGGGCGCGGCGGGCGCCTCGTCCCAGCGGCGCAGCGGCGCACGCGGGTCGTCGATGCGCGGCAACGCCAGTCCGTGCAGGTCGGCCTTGGCGGGGCCCGCCGGATGGCCGGTGCCTGCCGGGTTGCCCGGCCAGCCGGCCCCGCCGTACGCGTGCCGCCACGACAGCGCCAGCCGCCGCACGCGGCCCGTGCGGACGCACTTGAAGCGCCGGGCGATGAACAGCGACGCCAGCCGGGTTGCCCAGCCGCGCGCGCGCCACTCGCGCGGACCGTGCACCCGCAGCGGGAACACCGTCGCGCCGATGCCGATCCAGGGCTCGAAGGCCGCCACCTCGCCGCCGGCCGCCTCGACGCTGCCGAGCACGATCACGTTGGTCGCGCTCTGCGGCGCCATCACGTCGGCCGGGCGCCGCAGCGGCGCGCCGGGGCCTGCCCCGCCGTCGCCGCCACCATCACCTTCGGCCTCGTCGTCGTGCCGCAGCGGATCGGCCTCCATCGCCTCGAGCGGCCGCCCGGCGGCAAGCCGGTACTGCAGCTTGACGACGACCAGCCGGCCCTCCCGGGCGTCGTCGTCGAAGAAGGGCAGGGCCTGCGCGCGCCAGGGCGTGCGGTTGTCCAGCAGGCCGCCGTCCGGCAGCGCCTCGGGGGGCCAGGCGGCGTTCATGGCAGCGCCTCGGCGGGCGCGCGCGCGGCCCGGCGCGCGGCGGCCTGCGCCTGCAGGGCCTGCAGCGCCGCGGGCACCTGCGCCGGGTCGGCGGGGTAGTCGATGTCGATGCCGCCCTCGCCGTCGCTGCTCAGCAGCACCGCGGCGGGCGGCGCCTCGCGCGACAGGCGCGTGAGCACTTCGCGCGATATCGACGGCATCAGGACCTGCTCGATCAGCCGGTCGATGTTGCGGGCGCCGCTGTCCGGCGTGCTGCACTGCGCCGCCAGCAGCGTGTGCAGTTCGTCGGTGCTGTGCAGCGGCACCTGCCAGGTCGAGTGCAAGCGCTGCGCGAGCCGGGCAAGCTTGAGCTTCACGATGTCCGCGAGCCGGGCGGCGTCGAGCGGCAGGTAGGGCACGACCCGCATGCGGGCGAGCAGCGCGGGCTGGAAGTGCGCGACCAGCTCGGGGCGGATGCACGCCAGCGCCTCGTCGGGGTGGAGGCCGTGCGAGGCGGGCGCGTGCTGCATCAGCGTGCCGCTGCCGAGGTTGGACGTCATCAGGATGACGGTGTTGCGGAAGTCGATCTCGCGGCCCTCGCCGTCGCGCATGAAGCCGCGGTCGAACACCTGGTAGAACAGGTTCGCCACGTCGCGGTGTGCCTTCTCGATCTCGTCGAGCAGCAGCACACCGTACGGCCGGCGCCGCACCGCCTCGGTGAGCACGCCGCCCTGGCCGTAGCCGACGTAGCCCGGCGGCGAGCCCTTGAGCTGCGACACGGTGTGGGCCTCCTGGTACTCGGAGAGGTTGATCGTCGTCAGCGCCCGTTCGCCGCCGAACAGGACGTCGGCGATCGACAGCGCCGTCTCCGTCTTGCCGACGCCCGAGGGGCCGACGAGCAGGAACACGCCGAGCGGCGCGTCTTTGCCGCGCAGCCCCGCGCGCGCGCTGCGCAGGCCATCGGCCAGCGTCGCGAGCGCGGCGTCCTGGCCGAGCACGCGTTCGCGCAGCCGGTCTTCGAGCGACAGCAGGCCCGCCAGGTCGTCCTTCTGCAGCCGGCCGGCCGGCACGCCCGTCCAGTCGGCCACGACGGCCGCGATGGCGGCGGCGTCGACCTCCGGATGCACCAGCGGCGCCGCCTGCTGCAACTGCCGCAGGCGCAGGCGCAGCGCGGCGCGGTCGGCCTGCGGTGCGTCGAGGGCGTCCACCAGGGCCTGCTCGCCGCGCCAGCGCGCCTGCAGCTGCGCGGCCTGCGCCTGCGCCTGCGTGCATTCGGCGGCGATCGTGGCCAGGCGCTGCTCGGCCGCCACGGCCCGCTCGACGCGGGCCGTGGCCAGGTCGGCTTCCAGCGCGCTGCGTTCGCGCTGCAGCGCCTCGACCCGCTCGTTCGCCTGGCCCAGGGCGGCCGGCGCCACGGCGCGCGCCATCCTCACACGGGCGGCCGCGGTGTCGATCAGGTCGACGCCCTTGTCGGGCAGCTGCCGGCCGGTGAGGTAGCGCATGCTGAGCCGCACCGCAGCGACCACGGCGTCGTCGGCGATCGCGACGCCGTGGTGCTGTTCGTAGCGGCCCTTCAGGCCGCGCAGCATGCCGATGGCCGCCGCTTCGTCGGGCTCGCCGACCTTCACGGCCTGGAAGCGCCGCTCGAGCGCGGCGTCGCGCTCGATGTGCTGCTTGTACTCGCTCCAGGTGGTGGCGGCGATCGTGCGCAGCTCCCCGCGCGCCAGCGCCGGCTTCAGCAGGTTGGCGGCGTCCCCGGCGCCGGCGGCGTTGCCCGCGCCGATCAGCATGTGGGCCTCGTCGATGAACAGCACCACCGCGACCGGCGACGCCTTGACCTCGTCGATCAGCCCGCGCAGGCGGCTCTCGTACTCGCCCTTCACGCTGGCGCCCGCCTGCAGCAGGCCGAGGTCCAGCGCGCGCAGCTCCACGCCGAGCAGGGGCTCCGGCACCGCGCCTTCGGCGATCTGCAGCGCCAGGCCCTCGACGATGGCGGTCTTGCCCACGCCGGGCTCACCGACCAGCAGCGGGTTGTTCTTGCGGCGCCGCGACAGGATGTCCAGCACCTGGCGGATCTCGTCGCCGCGGCCGAACACCGGGTCGATCGCGCCGGCCCGTGCCCGCGCGGTCAGGTCGACGGTGAAGCGGTCCAGGTGCGTCGTGAGGCGCGCCTGCGCCTTCACCGCCACGCGGCCCGGCTCGGGTGCAGCGGCGTCCCCGGCCGGGCTGCGGGCCGGCGCGGCCTCGTCCTGCTCGGCCGAGCGTCGGGTGATGTCGCGGAACTCGCGCCGCAGCATGGCCAGCGGGATGGCCTCCAGCGGCAGCAGGGCCTGCGGCAGGCCGTAGCCACGCAGCGAGAGCACGGCGAGCAGCAGCGCGCCCGAGCGGATGCGCGGGCTGTCCAGGTCGGCGCCGCAGAAGCGCCACGCCTCCTCGAGCAGGTCGGCCAGCGCACGGGAGAACGCCGGGTTCTCGTGGCTGCCGCCCCGGTAGTCGTCGAGCTGCTGCAGCAGCGCGGTCCACAGCCGCTCGGTGTCGATGCGGAAATGCTTCAGCAGGTGCGGCACGTCGCCGTCCCCGGCTTCCAGCAGCTTGATCAGCCAGTGCTCGATGCCGACCTCGTGGTGGGTGCGTGCGATGGCCAGCCCGGCCGCGCCGTCCAACGTGCGGGCGCAGTGGTTGTTCAAGCGATGGAGCAGCTGGTGCAGGCGGTTCGAAGGGTCGCTCGGCATGGGCCTCCCCGGTGGCAGCGGGCGGCCATCTTGAAACGATAAAAATGATTGGGCAAGGACGCATAAATATCAAATACCTGCCCAAAACGCCGTCACTTCGTCCGATCGATGGCGGGCGCTGCGGGTGCAATCCGGTCCCTCGGACGCCAGCGGTCACCGGCGACGAACCAAGTGCAAGGAGCACACGATGGGTCGTTTGTTCAAGCCGCTGTGGAACGAGGGCGTGTTCCTCGGTCCGGAGCACTTCCAGCAGCAGGACCGGTACGTCGAGGCGCGTGTGTGCGATGCGGCGCGCCTGGGCAGCGTCGCCCCCTGGGGCGTGCACGCGGTCGAGATCGACCCCGACGGCCTGGCGCTCGGACAGCTGCATGTGCTGCGCCTGAAGGTGACCTTCCCCGACGGCGAGACCTTCGATTCCGACGGCGCCGACCGCGTGCCCCCGGGCCGGCAGCTGGCCGACGCCGTGCCGGCGGCCGCCGCCGAGGCCTGTGTCTATGCCGCGCTGCCGCCCTTCGACGGCCGGGCTGCGAACTACCGGCTGCAGGACGCCGAAGGCGCCCGGGCCCGGCGCTACTACCGCGAGTTCGAGGACGTTGTCGACGTCGTCAGCGGCCACGCGGGCGCGCAGCTCGCGGTGTCGCGGCGCAACGTCACGCTCATGCTGGACGGCGAGCCCCTGGGCGACTACCAGGTCTGCCCCATCGCGCTGCTGCGGCGCGACAGCAGCGGCGTGCTGCGGGTGGCCCGCGACTTCGTGCCGCCCAGCGTCGCACTCGGCGCGAGCGAGTACCTCCTGCACCTGCTGCGCCGGCTGCACGACATGCTGCAGGCAAAATCGCAGGCGCTGTCGGAGCAGCGGCGCGAACGGTCCAGCCAGCTCGTGGAGTTCGGGGCGGCGGACGTGTCGCTGTTCTGGCTGCTGCACACCGTCAACACCGCGTGGCCCGAGGTGCGCCACCTGATGCAGCACCCGGCGGCCCATCCGGAGCGCGCCTTTGCGGTGCTGTCTCGCCTGGCCGCGGCGCTGATGACCTTCGCCCCCGACACGGGCCTCGAAGAGCTGCCGAGCTACCGCCATGCGGAGCCGGCCGAGCATTTCCGGCGCCTCGACGCGCTGCTGCGCCGCCTGCTGGACACGGTCATCCCCTCGCGCTTCGTGCCGCTGCCGCTGGAGCCGGTGCGGCCGGCGCTGCACTACGGGCGGCTCGACAACGATGAGCTGATCGGCAAGGCGGACTTCTACCTGTCGGTCCACGCGGCGCTGCCCGCGCAGCAGCTCGTCGAGCTGGCCACGCGCGTCATCAAGGTCGGATCGCCCGACGACGTCGACCGGCTCGTCAACTCCGCGCTGCCCGGCGTGGGGCTGATCCACATGGCGCGTGTGCCTTCGGCCCTGCCGGTGAAGATGGGCAGGCACTACTTCGGGCTGCTGGCCGACGGGCCGCAGTTCCAGCGCATGCTGCAGTCGCGGACCATCGCGGTGTACGTGCCGCGTGCGCTGCCCGAGGCGGCCGTCGAACTGATGGCGGTGATGAGGTGAGTACCGCCCGCTTGCCCGAGGGCGCCCGCGCCGCCGGCCGGGTGGACGCTGCCGCCGGGCGCACCGCCTTCTTCGGCCTGTGGCGCCGCCGTGCTGCCCGCCGCAGCGGCCCCCTGCGGCCTGCGCAGGCGGTGCGTCTGGCCGATCTCTACGGCGATCCGCTGTACCTTGCGCTCGACATCCAGCGCGGCTGCCAGGTCGACCACCCCGAGCACCTGCGCACGCAGTGCCTGGCGGCGCTGGACGAAGCGGGCGGCCGCGCGCTGGCCGCGGGCTACGACGCGGCGCAGGTGGCCGACGCCCGGTACGCGGTGTGTTCCTACCTCGACGAGGCGATCCTGCACTCCGACAACCCGGTGCGCGAGTTCTGGCAGGTCAAGCCGCTGCAGCTCGAGTTGTATGGCGAGAACCTTGCGGGCGAGGGGTTCTTCGGCCGGCTGGTGACATTGAGGCACGCACCGGAGGCCAACTTCCGGCTGCTCGAGCTGTACCACCTCTGCCTGATGCTGGGCTTCCAGGGCCGCTACCACCTGGAATCGGGCGAGGAACTGGCCCACATCTCGGCCGGCCTGGCCCAGGAGATCGGCCGCCTGCGCGCCCGGCCGGCCACCCCGCTCGCCCCGCACGCGGTGCTGCGCGAGCGGCGGCGCAGCTGGCGCATCGGCGTGCCGCTGTGGGCCTGGCCGCTGCTGCTGCTGGCGGGCCTGGCAGCCGGCTACCACGCGCTGTGGCAGCGGCTGCATGCGCGGTCCGCCGAGGTCGCGGCGGCCGTGGCGCGGCTGGATACGCTGGCGCCCACGGCAGCGCCGGACCTGCAGTCCGCGCTCGACACGCTGCTGTCCGGCAAGACCGTCGCCTTCACGCGCGGCCGCGCGACGCTGGCGCCCGAGGGTGCGGCCTTCCTCGACACGCTGTTGCCGGTGCTGGCCGGCGAGCCCGAGGCCCGGGTCGCCATCGAGGGGCACACCGACAGCAGCGGCCCGCCGCAGGCCAACCAGGCGCTGTCGGAGGCGCGTGCGCGCAGCGTCGTGCAGTACCTGGCCGCGCGCGGCATCGATGCGGCGAGGCTGTCGGCGCGGGGCTTCGGCGCCACGCGTCCGCTGGCCGACAACGGCACCCCGGCCGGCCAGGCCGCCAACCGGCGCATCGAGTTCCGGGTGCTGCCCGCCCGCTGACCGACGAGGCCCCGCCATGAAGAAGCTGATCGGCATCGTGCTCTCGTACCGGTTCGTCGTGAGCCTGCTCGCGCTCGCCGCGCTGGCGGCGGTGTGGGGCGCCGGCGCGCGCCTGGGGCTGGGCGACCGCGAGGCGCGGCTGGTGGCGAGCCTGGTCGTCTTCGCGCTGTGGGTGCTGCTGCTGCTGGTCGGCGAGCTGCTGCGGCGCGCCTTCGCCGACGGCTGGCGCCAGTGGGCCGAGCAGCGGCAGCGCGAGGCGAGCGCCGCCCCGGACAGGACCGGCCGCGAGGTGCAGGACGAGCCGCTGCGCGCGCGGCTGCTGGCCGCCCTCCACACGCTGAACCATTCGCGCCTGGGCCGCCGATGGCTGCCGTTCATCGGCCCCGGGGCGCGGTACCGGCTGCCCTGGCTGGCCGTGCTGGGGGCCGGCGGCGCGGGCAAGACCCGCTTTGTGACCGGCAGCGACCTGTCCTTCCCGCTGCTGGAGTTCTCGCCCTACGAGGAGAACCGCGACCGCGGCTACGACGGCTGCGAATGGCACTTCGCGTCGGACGCCGTCATCCTCGACACGAACGGCCGCTTCGCGGAGAGCGCCGAGGGCCGGCAGGAGTGGCGCACGCTGCTCGGCCTGCTGCGCAGGTACCGCCGCGCCAAGCCGCTGGACGGCGTGCTCATCGTCGTCGACGCGCCCGGGCTGGCGGCGGCCGGCACCGGCCAGGTGGACCAGCTGGCGCGGCAGCTGCGCGACCGCGTGCATGACCTGTCCGACCGCACCGGCTTCCAGGTACCGGTGTACGTGGTGTTCAGCCAGATGGACCGCATCGAGGGCTTTGACGCCTTCTTCCAAGGGGCCGACGCCGCCGAACTCGCGCAACCCTGGGGCGCGATGCTGTCCTGGCGCGCGCGGCGGCGCACCGGCGCCGCGCGGGCGTTCGCCCGGGAGTTCGGGCTGCTGGCCTCGGCGCTGCGCGAGATCGCCGAACAGCGCCTGCTGCAGCAGCAGCGCAGCACGGCGCAGCGGCTGGGGCTGTATTCGTTCCCGATCGAGTTCGCCAAGCTGGGGCCGGTGCTGGAGGACTTCGTCGGCCGGCTCTTCCAGACCAACCCCTACCAGTTCCGCCCGCTGTTCCGCGGCTTCTACTTTGCCAGCGTGGGCAGCGGCGGCGAGCTCGTGAGCCCGGCCGGCTCGCAGATCCGCCAGGCCTTCGGCGTCGCCGAGGGGCTGCAGCGCACGGCCCCGGCGGCGGGCACGGTGCGCCGCTGCTTCAGCGCGCAGTTCTTCGGCCAGCTGCTGTTGCCCGACCGGCACCTCGCCCTGCGCCTGCCATGGCGGCTGGCGCGCTGGCAACGGGTGGCGCTGGGGCTGTGCGCCGCGGGGGCCGTGCTGGCCGCGGCCGCCTGGACGGCCAGCTACCTCCAGCAGCGCGGCGCGCAGCGGCAGCTCCTGCAGGCCGTGCAGGCGATGGCCGCGGCGCGCGGCTCCGAGGCGCCGGCGGCGTGGATCGAGGCCCTCGACGGCCTGCGCGAACAGGCCGAGCTGGCGGGTGCGCGCCGCGGCGGCGGCCTTCTGTCCTGGCGGTTCGGGCTCGACGCGCGCGATGCCCTGGCGCAGCAGGCCCGCGCCGCGTTCTTCGGGCAGTTCGGCCGCGTCGTGCTCGATCCGGTGGGCCGGCGGCTGGAAGCCCGGCTCTCCGGGCTCGACCTGCCGGCCGCGCGGGCAGGCCGGCATGCGCCGCCCCCCGCGCCGCCGGCGCAGCGGCTGGGCCTGTCGGACGACGAACGCCTGGCCGGGCCCGACCCCGTCGAGGAAGGCTATGCGCTTTACCGGCTCTACAACGGCTTGGCCCATCCGCCGGCGGCGGACGAGGCGGCCGTGCGCGCGCAGCTGCCGGCGCTGTGGGGCCAGGCGCTGGCCGGTGCGCAGCCGTTGGCGCCCGGCGCGTCGGCGGCGCTGGCGCGCTGCGTCGCGTTCTACGCGAGCCAGCTCAAGTCGGCCGACGTGTCGCGCCACGACGCCCGGCAGGCGGTGCTGGGCCAGGCGCGGGACAGCCTCCGAAGCCTCGTCAACGAAGTCGATCCGGTGCGCCGCCAGTACCTGGCCGTGCGGGCGCAGGCGGCCGGCTTTCCGCTGCTGTCGCTCGACCACATGATCGGCGCCGCCGGGGCCGGCGTGCTGCAGTCGGACGGCCGGGTCTCGGGGCTGTACACCAAGCAGGCGTGGACGTCCTACTTCAAGCCGGCGTTCGAGGAGGCCAGCCGCAAGCCGCGGGTCGACGACGGCCTGCTCGCGATGGACGGTGCCGCGGCCCGCGCCACCGCGGCCGATCCGCAGGCCCGGTTCGAGGCGCTGAAGCGCCACTACCTCGACGACTACGCCAGCGAGTGGCAGCGCTTCCTCGGCACCGTGCGGGTGCTGCCGTTCGGCAGCCTGGAGGCCACCATCGCCGGCCTCGGCCGCCTGGCGGACGTGCGGTCGTCGCCCTACGTCGAACTCGTCAGGACGCTGGACGAGCAGACCTCGTGGGACGCCCCGACGAAGCCGATCTTCGAGGAGATCGCGGTGCGGGCCGAGTCGCTGAAGGACCGGCTGCTCGGCGCCGAGGCCGAGAAGCGCCAGGTGCACAAGGGCGAGCAGATCGTCGGCCGCGGCCGCCTGGAAGGGCGCTTCCTCGCGCTGACCGGCCTGGGCCGCCCGGCGGAGCGCGGCGGCGACGTCACCGTGAGCATGGCACGCTACCTGGAGCAGCTGCTGGCGGTGCGCACGCGCCTGGCCAAGCTGCGCACCGGCCATGCGCAGGGCAGCGCGGCGGTGCAGCTGGTCAGGGCGACCCTCGACGGCACCGGCTCGGAAATCAACGACGCCTATGTGTGGACCGAGCAGCTGCTGGCCGGCATGGACGGCCAGACGCAGGATGCGGTGCGTCCGCTCTTCCTGCAGCCGCTGCAGTTTGCATGGGAGGCGACGCTGGCGCCGGCGGCGGTCGAGGTCAACCAGGCCTGGCGCAATGCCGTCGCCGAGCCGTGGATCTCCGCGTTCACCGGGCGGTATCCGTTCGCCGAGGCGCAGGCCGACGCCTCGATGGCCGAGCTGACGCGCTTCCTGCGCGAGGGCGACGGGCTGGTCTGGACGTTCATGCGCCAGCACGTCGACTTCCTCGTCGCCCGCCAAGGCCGGCAGATCGTGCCGCGCACCTGGGGCGGGCGGGGCATCGCGCTGCGGCCCGAGTTCCTCGAGACGCTGAACCGGCTGGCCCGCGTGGGCGAGGCCATCGCGGTCCAGGGCGACACGGGCTTTCGCTTCTACCTGAGGCCCGAGCCCTCGCCGGGCATCGTGCAGTCCAGCCTCGAACTGGACGGCCAGCAGATGCGCTACCAGAACGGCCCGGAAGAGTGGCGCCTGTTCACCTGGCCCGGGCCCAGCACGGCACCGCTGGCCAAGGTCGAGATCAGCCTGCAGGACAGCGGGGTCCAGGTCGCGCAGTTCCAGCGCGGCACCTGGGGCCTCCTGCGGGCCCTGTCCAACGCGCGGATCGAACGGCTGGACGCCGGCCGGACGCGCATCACCTGGGCCTTGCCCGACAACCAGAGCGTGAGCTACCAGATGCGCGCAGACGCCAGCTTCGGTCCGCAGGACCTGTCCCCCCTCTTCGGCCTGCAGTTGCCGATGCAGATCCTCGATGCCGCCGCGCTGCCCGCGCCGGCGCCCGACACCGCGATGCCCGCGGCCGTGGCGGACGCTGCGCCGCCGCTGGTGGCCGGGGCGCAGGGCCGGCCCGATGGCCCGGACCCGCGGCGCGCCGCACGGGGGACGGTCGAGTGAACCGCGTGCCACCCCTGCATTGCCGCGTCGCGGGAGGCGGCGCGTGCACCGCCGCCGGCGGTGTCGAGGCCACGTCGCTCGCCCTGGCGCCCGAGGCACCGCCGCTGCCCCTGCCGCTCTGCGGCGAGCACGATGCGGCCGGCGCGGCGGTCGCTGCGCGGCTGGCGCTGGCCAGCGGCCTGGCGCCGCTCGAACGCATCAGCCGGCTGGTGGCCGGCGCGGCGGCCGACCTGGCCGCGGCCAGCGGCGGGGCGCCGCACCGCTGGCGCCCCGCGCGGCTCTTCGTCGTGATGCCGGAAGCGACGCCCGTGTGGCCGGAGGCGGGCCTGGCCGCGGCGGCGGCGTGGCTGGCCTGGTGCGGCTCGGAAAGAGGCGCGCCGGCGGTTGGTTTCCATGCCGGCACGCTGCAGGCGCTGCAGGCCGCGCAAGCCTTCCTCGCAGGTGCAGCGCCGCAGGCCGAGGCCATCGTGCTGGCGGCGGAGAGCTGGGTGGCGCTCGGGCCGCTGCAGTGGCTGGACACGCTCGACCAGCTGGCCACGCCGTCCTCCGCCGGCGTGGTGCCTGGCGAAGCCGCGGTGCTGCTGTGGCTCAAGCGCGACGAGGGCACGCCGCTCTGGCTGGCCACCGCCGACGAGCGGCTCGACCGCCATGTCGCCGACATCCACCTGGGCAGCGCCTGGAGCCACGCGGTGCTCGCCGCCTGCCAGGCCGCGCGCTGCGAACCGGCCGAGGTGCAGCGGGTGACACGGGGCGCTCATGCGTCGCACATGGGGCTGGCGCGCGAGGAGGGCTTCGTGCGTGCCCGCAACTGGCCGCACCTCGATCCGCTGCAGGCGGTGGCCGACAGTGCCGTGCTGGGCTACCTGGGCCATGCCGCGACGCTGCTGGACCTGCTGCTGCTGTGCCAGTCCAAACCACCGGTCAAGGGCGCGGCGCTGGCGAGCTCGCGCTCGCTTTGGCGTGCCACCAGCGTGGCGCTGCGGGAGGCCGCCTGATGTCCTGGGCGGCACCGTCGATGGAGCCCGTGCCGGGCGATCCGGCAGCGTCGGGCGTCGAGGCCCTGCCGGGCTGCTGGGTGCTTTCGCCCGCGGAGCAGCTGCGGGCCGCGCGCCGCCTGCAGCGCCTGCAGAGGGAGCGGGCGGCCTTGCCTGTGCCGCGGCCGCTGCCCCTGCTGTTCGTGCCGGGGGTCGGGGCCACCCGGCTTGCACTGCACGATGGCGCAGCGCTGTGGGATCCGGATGCCGCCGCGCTGCCGGACGGCGGCGAGGGGGCCGCGAAGCCATGGCGGCAGCCGGTGCGGGTGCTGTCGGACCATGGCGCCGATCCCTGCGGTGCACAGGGCGCCGCGCTCGTGGCGGCGGCCCATCGCTTGCCGGCGTCGGCAAGGGCGGCCGGGCTCGGCGCGCTGCCGCCGCTGGGCGCTGCGCTGCAGGCGCGCTATCAGGCGCTGAAGGACCGCGGCTGGACGGCGCTGCTGCAGGCCTACTGGCCGCTGGCCGAACGCCTGCAGGCCGGCGACAGCACCCTCGTGCCGATCAGCGCGCATGCCTTCGGCTGGGACTGGCGGTCGCTCTCCGCCGCCACGGTCGAGCGGCTGCGCTGGCATGTCGCGCGCCTGCTGGAGCGCACCGGTGCCCCGGCCCTGGTGCTGCTGGCCGAGGGCGCCGGCCAGTCCCTGGTGCAGCAGGCGCTGCATGGCGCCGCCGGCGGCCATGTGCTGGCGGTCTACGTGCTCGATGCGGTGGCGCCGCTGCCGGCCGCCGCCGGCGTGCCGTGGGTACCGGTCTGCCGGCGCGGGGCGGGGCCGCGGCCGCCGGGCGGCGCGGTGGCGTCGTTCGGCCTGCGCCGCTGGCAGGCCATGGCGGCAGGCCATCCCGGGCTGGCGCCGGACGTGCCGGAGTGCCTGGGAGGCAACGCCCACATGCCCGCGGCCGAAGCGGCGCCCGCGCTGCTCGCCGACACGCTCCCGCAAGCCTGCAACGGCCTGCTGCGCGATGCGGCGCTGCGCGCATGGAGCCGGGCTGCGGCAGGCATGGCGGCGTACCCGCCGTTCGAGGGGCCGGCATGAACCGCGCGGGCCTCTACGAGCTGCTGACCGGCCGCTTCGCCGACGGGCGCCTGCTCGAGGAGGTGCCCGAGCGCCAGCACCTCGCGCTGAGCGTGGCGGACCACATCGAGCGCCTGCTGAACTGCCGCGAAGGCGCGCTTGCCACGGCAGCCGGCTACGGGCTGCCGGACACGAGCCTGATCCATGCCAACCAGGCCGTCTCGCGCGAGCAGCTGCGCAGCGCGATCGTGCGCGCGGTGTCGGCCCACGAGCCGCGGGTGAGCGAGGTTGCCGTGCACGACCGGCCCGCCGCGGGCCGGCCGTTCGTGCCCGGCTTTCGCATCATGTGCCGCCTGCGCGGCGGCGGCAGGCTGGAGATCGACGGCTGGCTGGCCGAGGAGGGCGCGCTGCGCCTGCGGCCCCGTCCGCCCGCCGCGGGAGGGGACGGCGCATGATCGATCGCTACTACGAGGCCGAGCTGCGCTACCTGCGGGAGGCCGGCAAGGAGTTCGCGCAGGCCCACCCCGAGCGCGCCGCGGCGCTGAACCTCGACCGGTTCGGCCCGCCCGATCCTTATGTGGAGCGGCTGTTCGAAGGCTTCGCGTTCCTCGCCGCCCGCCTGCACCAGCGCCTGGACGACGACCTCCCGGAGCTGACCGAAGGCGTCGTCGGCCTGCTGTGGCCGCACTACGTGCGCACGATCCCCTCGCTGGCGATCCTGGAGCTGCAGCCCAAGCCCTTCGTGCTGCGGCAGGTGCAGCGGCTGCCCCGGGGCCTGGCCGTGCGATCGGCCCCCGTCGGGCCGGCCGGCGTGCGCTGCCAGTACCGCAGCACCCAGCCGGTGGCGCTGGCGCCGCTCAGGCTGGTGAGCGCCGAGGGGCGGGTGAGCAGCGGCGGGCGCAGCGTGATTTCGCTGGGCTTCGAGATCGAGCCGCAGGTGGCGTGGAACCAGCTCGGCCTGGAGACGCTGCGGCTGTACCTCCATGCGGACATGCCGGTGGCGCTGGCGCTGCGCCGCCACCTGCTGGACCACGTGGGGCACGTGGTCGTGCGGTCGGACGACGGCCCCGCCCGGCGCATCGAGCTGGACGGCGCGCACCGGTTCCGCGCCGTCGGCTTCGGCGCCGACGAGCGGCTGTGGCCGTCCGCCAGCACCAGCTTCGCCGGCTACGAGCTGCTGCAGGAGTACTTCGCCTTCCGCGAGAAATTCCTGTTCGTCGACCTGTGCGGGCTGGAGGCGCTGGGTTTCGCGGCGCAGACCACGCGCTTCACGGTCGAGGCGGTGCTCGACAAGGCCTTTCCGGCCGACCTGCCGTTCGACGCCGACAACATCCGCCTGCACTGCACGCCGATCGTCAACCTGTTCGACCTCGAGGCCGAGCCCATCCGCGTCGATTTCACGCGCGACGAATACCGCCTCGTGCCGATGCTGCGCGAGGCCGACCACGTCGAGACCTACAGCGTCGACGACGTGCTGGCCTTCGACCACGCGAGCGGCCGGCGCCTGCCCTACGTGCCGTTCTCCTCCTTCAAGCACCGCGGCGGCCTGCCGCGCGGCGACAGCCCGGAGCGCTACTTCCACGCCCGTCCGCGCCGCAGCCCATCGGGGCGGCACGAGGTGTGGCTGGCGCTGGGCGGCCATGCCGGCATCGACCCGGCCCAGCCGCCGGCCGAGACCTTGTCCGTGCGCATGACGGGCACCAACGGCCTGCTGCCGCGCAAGGCGCTGCGCGACGCCGGCATCACGGAGCTGGTGGCCGGTTCACCGGACCTCGCCGGCTGCCGCAACCTCACCGCGCCGACGCTGCCGCAGTACCCGCCCACCGACGACCGCTTCCACTGGCGGCTCATCTCGCACCTGATCCCGAGCTTCCTGTCGCTGATCGATGCCGAGGTGCTGCGCAGCACGCTGGCGCTGTACGACTGGAATCCGCTCGACGCGAACCGCCGGCGCATCGAGGGCATCGTCGACGCACGCGGCCGCGCGGTGCATCGCCCGTGCCGCGGTGCGGTGGTCGCCGGCCATGCGATCGAGGTCGACGTGCTCGGCAGCCATTTCGCGGGCGAGGGCGACCTGCACCTGTTCGGCGGCCTGCTCAGTGAATTCCTGAGGCTCTACGTGCCGGTGAACTCGTTCGCCGAACTGACGCTGGTGGTGCAGCCGGCGGGTACGCGCCTGTCGTGGCGCTGCGACTTCGGCGCGCTGAGCCCGCTGTGAGCCGTCCAGTGCCCTCCTCGAAGGCCCGGATGGCGCCCTGCACCGCCGGAGGCCGCACGATGCACAGTGCCTGCGAGGCGCGGCCGTGAGCAGCCCGGCCGCCGTGCCGTTCTGGCGCTACAACTTCTTCCAGCTGATGCGGCTGATCGAGGGCCGCCTGCAGCCGCCCGGGCAGGCCGGGCTGGCGGGCCGCCTGTCGCTGGCGCCGCTGCGGGTGCTGCCCGAGCCCGCATTGCGCTTCCCGGCGGCCGAGGTCAGCGCCTACGACCCGGCCGGCGCCTCGCCGTCGCAGCCGGCGCGGATGCGGGTGACCTTCGGCGGCCTCTACGGGGTGCAGTCCCCGCTGCCCGGCTACTTCCTCGACGACATCGCGCGCGGCGCACCGGGGGCCGATGCGCTCGCCGGGTTCCTCGACATCTTCAACCACCGCCTGAACCTGCTGCATTACGAGGCCTGGAAGAAGTACCGCTATCCCCAGCGCTTCGAGCCGGGCGGCCGCGACCGCCTGTCGCGCAGCCTGCTGGGGCTGGCCGGCCTGGCGCTCGACGGTGCGCAAGCCGGCACGCCGCTGCCGCCCGCCCACCTGCTGGCCTACCTCGGGCCGTTCTCGCAGCGCTCGCGCAGCGCGGAGGGGCTGCGCGGCGTGGTCGCGCAGCGGCTGGGTGGCACCGCGGTGCACATCGAGCAATGGGTGCCGCGCTGGATCGAGCTGGCGCAGCCGCTGCCGCTGCGGCGGGCCGGGGGCGCGGCAGGCGCGCCGTGCATCGGCGACGACGCCGTGCTCGGCCGCCGGATGCCGGACCGGGCCGGCAAGGTCCGCATCGTCGTCGGGCCGCTGGCGGCCGACGGCGTCGCCGCCTGCCTGCCGGGGGGCCGGGACTTCGACGACGTCGTGGCGCTGGCCCGGCTCTACCTTGGCCGCACGGTCGATTTTGATCTCTGCGTGCTGCTGTCCACCGCCGGCCTGCCGCCCGCCGCGCTGCGGCGCGGCGGCCCGCGCCTGGGCTGGACCAGCGCTCTGCGCGGCCCGCTGCCCGGCCGGCTGCGCATCACGGTGCACGACTGCGGCAGCCGCGCCGGGCCGCGCGCCCCGCTCGATCCCGTTGCCCCGCTGTCCCTGCCCGCGCCGCTGCTGTCCGGCGCATCCGGCGGTCCGCCTCCCGGTTGACCGCGCCTCCCGCCGGCGTGCCGACCCGCGCCTGCACCACGAACCGAAAGGTCTCCACCATGTCCCACAGTTTCCAGGCGGAAATCCCTGCCGCCCGCGTCAACATCAAGCTCGACGTGCACACCGGCGGCGCCCAGAAGAAGGTCGAGCTGCCGCTGAAGATGCTGGTGCTCGGCGACTTCAGCAACGGCAGGACGCAGGGCCCCGTGCAGGCTCGCAAGAAGATCAACGTCAACAAGAACAACTTCGATGCGGTGCTGCGCGACCTGCAGCCGGGCGTGTCGTATGCCGTGCCCGACACGGTGGCCGGCGACGGCTCGGAGCTGCCGATCCGGCTCGATTTTGCGAGCATGAAGGACTTCCATCCCGAGCAGGTGGCCAAGAAGATCCCGCAGCTGGCCAAGCTGCTGGCCACCCGCAACCTGCTGAAGGACTTGAAGTCCAACCTGCTCGACAACGCCACGCTGCGCCGGGAGCTGGAGAAGGTGGTGAAGGACGAGAAGACGCTCGCCGCCCTCAAGCGCGACCTCGACGCCATCGCGCCGCTCGGCACCGATGCGCCCCAGGCCTGAACCGCAACGATCCCCGGAGCATCCGTCCATGAACACCCAAGCCACCGCCGCGGCCACGGCCGATCCGGTCGAGACCGTCTACGAATCCCTGTTCCGCAAGGTCAACCTCACGCCGGTGCGCCACGCCACGGGCATCGACGGCTTCACCGACAACGACAAGCTGGCCGAGACCGCGCTCGACGACCGCCTGACCGTGGCGGTGAACGTGCTGCTGGAGTCGATCCAGAAGTCGGCGCAGCACGTCGACCACGTCGACAAGGCGCTGCTGGATTTCCACATCGCCCGCATCGACGGGATGATCAGCCTGCAGCTCGACGAGGTCATGCACCATCCCGACTTCCAGAGGCTGGAGTCGGCCTGGCGCGGCCTGCGCCACCTGGTCGACCGCTGCGACTACCGCAAGAGCGTGAAGACCGAGCTGATCGACATCGGCAAGGAGGCGCTGCGGCAGGACTTCGAGGACACGCCGGAGATCGTGCAGAGCGGCCTCTACCACCACACCTACGTGCAGGAGTACGACCAGCCCGGCGGCGAGCCCTTCGCCGCGATGGTCTCGGCCTACGAGTTCGACCGCAGCCCGCAGGACATGATGCTGCTGCGGCAGGTCTCGAAGGTCGCGGCGGCCTCGCACTGCCCCTTCCTCGCGGCCGCCGGCGCCGCCTTCTTCGGCAAGGAGAGCATGGACGAGGTGGCGCGCATCCAGGACATCGGCGTCTACATGGACCGCGTGGAGTTCACCAAGTGGAAGAGCTTCCGCGAGACGGAGGACGCCCGCTACGTCGGCCTGACGCTGCCCAGCGTGCTGGCCCGCCTGCCCTACGGCACGCAGACCGTGCCGGTGCGCAGCTTCAACTACGAGGAGGGAGTGAAGGGACCGGACCACCGCCGCTACCTGTGGACGTCCGCTGCGTTCGCGATGGCCGCGGGCATGGTGCGCTCCTACGTGCGCAACGGCTGGTGCGTGCAGATCCGCGGGCCGCGCGCGGGCGGGCTGGTCGAGGACCTGCCGATCCACCTGTACGACCTGGGCACCGGCGCGCAGGCGAAGATCCCGACCGAGGTGCTGATCCCGGAGACACGCGAGTTCGAGTTCGCCAACCTCGGCTTCGTGCCGCTGTCGTTCTACAAGAACCGCGACTACGCCTGCTTCTTCTCGGCCAACTCGGCGCAGAAGCCCGCGCTGTACGACACGCCCGAGGCCACGGCCAACAGCCGGGCCAACAGCCGGCTACCCTACATCCTGCTGATCTCGCGGCTGGCGCACTACCTCAAGGTGATGCAGCGCGAGAACATCGGCATGACCAAGGACCGCAAGCTGCTCGAGCACGAGTTCACCAAGTGGATCCGCGGCCTGGTCACCGAGATGAACGACCCGAGCGACGAGGTGCGTGCGCAGTTCCCGCTGCGCGACGCCCGCGTCGTGGTCGAGGACATCGAGGACAACCCCGGCTTCTTCCGCGTCAAGCTCTTCGTGATGCCACACTTCCAGATCGAGGGCATGGACGTCGACCTCTCGCTGGTGGCCCAGATGCCGAAGGACAAGAAGTAGCCGCCGCGCCGGCGGCGCTGCGGCTCAGATGGTCACGCCGCCGTCGACCACGATGCTCTGGCCCGTCATGTAGGCGCTGGCCGGCGAGGCCAGGAACACCGCCGCGCCGGCGATCTCGTCCGGCTCGCCGATGCGGCGCAGCGGCGTGGTCGACATGCGCTGCGCCAGCATCGCCTCGTCCTCCCACAGCGCGCGGGCGAAGTCGGTGCGGATCAGGCCCGGCGCGATGCAGTTGACGCGCACGTTGTGCGGGCCGTACTCCACCGCCAGGTTGCGAGCGAGCTGGAAGTCGGCCGCCTTGGAGATGTTGTAGGCGCCGATCACCGGCGAGCCCCGCAGCCCGCCGATCGAGGAGACGATGACGACGGAGCCCCGCCGCCGCTCGATCATCGAAGGCGCGACGAAGCCGATCAGCCAGTGGTTGGCGATGACGTTGTTCTCGAGGATCTTGCGGAACTGGTCGTCCTCGATGCCCGCCAGCGGGCCGTAGTAGGGGTTGGAGGCGGCGTTGCACACCAGCGTGTCGATCGGCCCGAGCCGGCGGCGCGTTTCGTCCGCAAGGTGCTGCAGGTCCTGCTTCGACGAGATGTTGGCGGGGATGGCGATGGCGCGGCCCTCGCCATGGCGCGCGTTGATGGCGGCGGCCACTTCGTCGCAGGGCGCGGCCTTGCGCGACGAGATCACCACCCGTGCACCCTGTTCGGCCAGGCGCTCGGCGATGGCCTTGCCGATGCCTCGCGAAGAGCCGGTGACGACGGCCACCTGGCCGTCGAGCGAGAAGAGGGACATGGCGCAGACTCCTTGCAAAACCGGCACCGTACCAGCGCTTCCGAAAGTAGGCCATCCGCAACAACGCTAGGCGAGGCGCCGGCATACTTTCTCTTCGAAACCCTATGATCCGCGACATGAAGTACGCCTTGCCGCCCCCGCTTGCCGTGCCGGCACAGACGCCCCGCTTCCAGGAGAAGCGCGAAGCCCTGCTGCAGGCCGCGGTGGCGGTGTTCAACGAGCACGGCGTCAAGGGCGCGACGCTGGCCGACATCGCCGGCCGCGTGGGCCTGGCCACCAACAGCGTCACCTACTACTACCGCAAGAAGGAAGACCTGGCCATCGCCTGCGCGCTGCGCGCGATCGACCTGCACGACGCCATCGTCGCCGAAGCGGCCACGCAGCCCACCGTGCCCGAGCGCGTGCTGCGCTACCTCACCGGCCATGCCGCGGCGTTGGCCGAGATGGAGCGCGGCGAACGCCCGCCGGCCATGCACTTCAACGACCTGCTGGCGCTGCCCAGCCCGCAGGCCGACGAGGCCTGGGCCCGCTACACCGAGATGTTCCGCCGCGTGCGCGGCCTGCTGAAGGGGCCGGAGACCGCGTCGCTCGGCCGGCGCGAGCGCAACGCACGGGGCCACCTGCTGCTGTCAGCGGCGCTGTGGCTGCGGGTGTGGCTGTGGCAGTACGAGCCGGCGCAGTACGTGCGCATGGCCGCCGTGGCGGCCGACGTGATGCTGCACGGCGTGGCCGGCGGGCCGGCCGCCTGGCCCGCGGCCGATGCCCTGCCCGAGGCCGGCTGGCGGCTGATGCCTCGGTCGGGCGACGGGGCCGACGAGTCCACCGAGGCGGCCGATGCCTTCCTGCGCGCGGCCACCGCGCTGGTCAACGAGCAGGGTTACCGGGGCGCTTCGGTCGACAAGATCTCGGCACGCCTGAACGTCACCAAGGGCTCGTTCTATCACCACCACGACAACAAGGACGACCTGATCACCGAGTGCTTCGAGCGCAGCTTCGCGGTGCTGCGCGCGGCGCTGGTGCAGGCGGCCGATGCGCCGGGGAGCGGCGGCGCGCGGGTGTGTGCGGCGGGGAGGGCGCTGGTGCGCTTTCAGCTCTCAGACGACGGGCCGCTGCTGCGCGCCTCGGCCACCAGCGCGCTGCCCGACCAGGCGCACCGCGACACGGTGCGCATCACGCTGCACCAGCTCACGCAGCGCATGGCGGGGCTGCTGGTGGACGGTGTGGTCGATGGCTCGGTGCGGCCGATGGACACGCACGTGGCGGCGCAGGTGGTGGTGGGGGGGATCAATGCCGCTTCGGAGCTGCGGCGCTGGGTGAGCGACGCGGGGCCGGACGATGCGGCTGGGCTCTATGCGCGGCCGTTGATGCTGGGGTTGATGGCGCCGGCGGCGTAGCGCAACTTTTTAAATGATGGGCCCGTTGCTGTCGCTCAACTGGCATGACGGCTGTCAGCGGGAGCAGCCATTCAGCCTTTGCGAGGAAGCCCAATGTCATCGCCACCGGACCTCAGAGTGTTGGCGCCGACCGAAAACTGAGCCACTTTTGAGGGCTGTGCCGATCTAAAACTGAGCCAGGTGTTCGACCTACCCTGCTGCATTTTTGTGCAGCTGGGGATGAGGAGTGATCACCATGGACATGATTGGCAGGATCCGGCGCTTGCATAGCCGGGGCAAGAAGGGCGAGCGCGAGATATCGCGCATGACGGGGCTGTCGCGCAAAACGGTGGCCAAGTGGCTGCACGGGGAGGTCGACGGCCCGCCGAAGTACCGGCGCGAGAAGCAGCCCAACAAGCTGACGCCGTACGTCGAATCGATCAAGCAGGCGTTGAAGGCCGACGCGCGCAGGCCGCGGCACGAGCGGCGCACGGCCAAGGCTCTGTACGCGCAGATCAAGGCTGAGGGGTACGACGGGGGCTACACGCGCGTGACCGACTTCATTCGGGCCTGGCGCCAGGGTGAAGGCCAGGGGGCGGCGATGAACGCCTTCGTGCCGCTGGCCTTCGAACTCGGCGAGGCGTTCCAGTTCGACTGGAGCGAAGAGGGCTTGGTGGTCGGCGGCATCTACTACCGGGCGCAGATCGCGCACATGAAGCTGTGCGCATCAAGGGCGTTCTGGCTGGTGGCCTACCCGAGCCAGGGTCACGAGATGCTGTTCGATGCGCACACTCGCGGCTTCGCCGCGCTGGGCGGCGTGCCGCGGCGCGGCATCTACGACAACATGAAGACGGCAGTGGACAAGGTCAAGAAGGGCAAGGGGCGCGTCGTCAACGCACGCTTCGCCGTGATGTGCGCTCACTACCTGTTCGACGCCGACTTCTGCAACGTCGCCTCGGGCTGGGAGAAGGGTGTCGTCGAGAAGAACGTGCAGGACAGCCGCCGGCGCATCTGGATCGAGGCGGCCAAGCAGGGCTGGGGCAGCTTCGCCGAACTCAACGCCTGGCTGGGCCAACGCTGCCGCGCCCTGTGGGCCGAAGTGCGCCATCCCGAGCACGACCAGTTCAGCGTGGCCGAGATGCTGGAGCACGAGCGGCCGCACCTGATGCCGATGCCGGCGCCGTTCGACGGCTACGTCGAGAAGCCGGCGCGGGTGTCCAGTACCAGCCTGGTGTCGGTGGCGCGCAACCGCTACTCGGTGCCTTGCGAGTTGGTGGGGCAGATGGTCTCGACGAGGCTGTACCCGAACTGCGTGGCCGTTGCCGCCGGCGACGAGATCGTCGCCCGCCATGATCGGCTGAGCAATGCCGGCGAGACGCGCTACGACTGGCAGCACTACATCCCGCTGCTGCTGCGGAAGCCGGGCGCCTTGCGCAACGGGGCGCCGTTCGCCGACATGCCCGAGCCGCTGCAGCGACTGCGCCAAGGGCTGCTGCGCCGGCCGGGCGGCGACCGCGTGATGGCGCAGGTGCTGGCCATCGTGCCGCAGGCTGGACTGGACGCGGTGCTGGTGGCGGTCGAACTGGCGCTGGAGACCGGCCCGCCGGGCAAGGTCAGCGTCGAGCACGTGGTCAACGTGCTCGCGCGCCTGAACGCGGCGCCGGCGCCGCAGACGGCGGCCACGTCGCTGCAGGTGGCCACGCCGCCGCTGGCCGACACGGCGCGCTACGACAGCCTGCGCGCTGGCGCCGACATCGCGGTGGGGGCCAGCCATGACGCGTGACCTGACCCTCGAACTCAAGGCATTGCGGCTGCACGGCATGGCCGGCGCCTGGGCTGAACTACAGGAGCAGGGCCGCAACGCGGGCCTGGACTCCTCGCGCTGGCTGCTCGAGCACCTGCTGCAGGCCGAAGGCACGGACCGCGCGATGCGCTCGGTCAGCCACCAGATGCACGCGGCGAAGTTCCCGATGCACCGAGACTTGGCCGGCTTCGACTTCGCGGTGTCGCCGGTGGACCGCAAGCTGGTGACGACGCTGGCGGAGGCGGCATTCACCGACGACGCGCACAACGTTGTGCTGGTGGGCGGACCGGGCACGGGCAAGACGCACCTGGCCACGGCCATCGGCGTGTCGGGCATCACCCGGCACGGCAAGCGGGTGCGCTTCTACTCGACGGTGGATCTGGTCAATGCGCTGGAGCAGGAGAAGGCACAGGGAAAGGCCGGTCGCATCGCGACGAGCTTGCTGCGCATGGACCTGGTAATCCTGGACGAGCTGGGCTACCTGCCGTTCAGCCAGGCCGGCGGGGCACTGCTGTTCCACCTGCTGAGCCGCCTGTACGAGCACACCAGCGTGATGATCACGACCAACCTGGACTTCGGCGAGTGGTCCAGCGTCTTTGGCGACGCCAAGATGACCACGGCGCTGCTGGACCGGCTCACGCATCACTGCCACATCGTGGAGACCGGCAACGAGTCTATCCGCTTCAGCCGCAGCACGGCCGAGGCCAAGAAGCGCATCAAGGCACGTGAGCAGGCTCGCAAGGGTGCCAAGGCCGAGCCCGAGCAGAGCGACATCTGATCGGCCCCGCGCGGGTGAAGCCGCTGCGGGCTACGCCCTTCGCGGCTTCCCCCGCGCCGATCAAACCAGCATCGAGGAGGCCGACAAGACAGGCAGGGACCTACACTTATCCACAGCCGACGATCTCAACGTCGGCTTCCACCCCTGGCTCAATATTGAGTCGGCACGGTGGCTCAAAATTGAATCGGCGCCGACAGTCGTGGCCAGAGAGCCGATCGATGCGACGTCCCACCCGGTAGCAACGCTCACTGCCCGGCCTCCCGCAACGTCTCCTCCAACTCCCGCCGCAAGGCCTCCCGGTCCGGCAGATACAGCTGGTACTTCTGCACGAACAGCTGGCTGCTCATGCCATAGGTCGCGTACTCCACCAGCAGTTCGTCCTTCTGCCGGCTGAGGATGATGCCGACCGGCGGGTTGTCGCCTTCCACGTTCTCTTCATTGGCGAAGTAGCCCAGGTACAGGTTCATTTGCCCGATGTCGTGGTGCTGCACCTCGCCGAGCTTGAGGTCGATGAGCACGAAGCAGCGCAGGATGCGGTGGTAGAAGACCAGATCGACCCGGTGGTGCGTGCCGTTGATCGTGACGCGGTACTGCCGGCCGACGAAGGTGAAGCCTTTGCCCAGCTCCAGCAGGAAGGGCTGCAGGTGGTCGCACAGCAGGGTTTCAAGCTGGGTTTCCGACACCTGGTAGGGTTCGGGGATTTTCAGGAACTCGAAGACGTAGGGCTCGCGCAGCAGGTCGGCCGGTTGTTCGACCACCTGGCCTTGGGCTGCGAGTTGCAGGATGCCCGCCTTGTCCTGGCTGGCGGCCAAGCGCAGGAAGAGCGCGCTGTCTTTCTGGCGCACCAGTTCGCGCACCGACCAGCGCTCACGCAGCGCCTGCTGCTCGTAGAAGCCGCGTTCCAGCGGGTCATCGATCTTCAGCAGCTCGACGATGTGCGACCAGGTCAATTGGTGCGACAGCGTCGCACCTTTGTCGGCCAGGCCGGGATAGGCCAGGTAGAACTGGCGGAAGCGGATGAGGTTGCTCCGGCTGAAACCCTTGCCATGGCGCAGGCCCAGGTCGGCTGCCAGGGTGTCGATGAGGGCCTTGCCGTACTCGGCGCGCACCTGTCCGGCCTGCTCGAACTCGACGATGTGGCGGCCCACCTGCCAGTAGGTCTGCACGAGCTGGGCGTTGACGGCTTGCACCGCCTGCACCCGGCCCTGGGTGTAGGTGTCGGAAATCTGCTGCACCAGCTGGCGGTAGCCGTCGCTGGCGTTCAGGGGCGTGCTTGGGGTGGTGTTCAGGTCCATGCGAAGCCCATCTTTTTCAGATGCTCGTCAACGCGGCGAGCCAGGGCTTCGACCTCGTCGGTGAGCTGCGGCAATGGGGTGGCGTAGCGCTCGGCCAGCTCGCGAATGCGGCCGGTCAGCGTTTGCGAGATGCGATCAAGCTCGCCCTGCACGTCGGCGTGCAGGCGGGCCAGCCACTTGTCGTCGATGACCAGGGCCTTTACCTCGGCTTCTTTCAACTTGGGGACCTTCTGGAAGGCCAGTGTGTCGAGCGCGGCCTCGGCCTCGCGCAGCTGCTTCTTCAGCGCAGCCACCGTGTCGACGAGGCGCTGCCATTGCTTCAGCACCGCCAACTCGTCGGCGTCGTCACCATCGCCGCTCTCGCTCAGTTCGCGGATGCGGTCTTTCACCGCTGCGGCGGTGATGCTGTCGAAGCCGGAGAACACAGCCTCCTCGCCACTGTGCTCTTCTTCCAGCTCGGTGAGCTGCGCTTGCAGTGCTTCCAGTTCGGCGCGGGTGGCGTCGATGGCGGTTTGCTCCTTGGCGAAATAGCGCGCTACGAGCAAGGCCTTGGGGATCAGGTCGGACTTGAAGCGCCGCTTGCCCTGCAGGTAGTCGTGCGCTTCGGGCCAGACGAGCTTGTTGTCCTTGTTGGGCACCTTGACGATCTCGCGCGGCTGCGCGCCCTTCACCCAGCCGTCGGCGGCCACGAGGTAGGCGTCGTCTTGCATGGTCTCGGCCCAGTAGTCCATCAGATGCTGGTACACGTCATACGCGTCCAGCAACGGGGCGGCCTGGAAGGCGGCGAGCAGGGTTTCGGACACGGTGTCGATCAAGGCCTTGGGGTGGTCGCCCTGGCCAAAACCCATCAGGCGCGGCGTGATCGCCTGCTGCCACTTGTCCAACAGGGTGTTCACATTCCTCGTGAACGAGGCGAACTCCGGGTGGCCGAGCACGGTGGACTTCACTTCAGTCAGCGGCAGCTTCAGGCGGGCGTAGCCGGCCCGGCCGGCAAACTCGAACAGGGATTGCCGCACACCGGGCAGCACCTGCCAATCGGCAGCGAAGGCATCAAGGTCGCGCTCGGGGATGCCCCCGCGCAGGTGGCCGTCGATGTCTTGCAGGTCTTCAGGTTCGCTGCTGTCGATGTAGCGCGGCAGGTTGAGGTTGAAGTCGTTCTTCGGGTCGGCAATCTCGGCCAGCGGCACCATGCGGGCGTAGCGCGCGATGTCGATCTGCCGAGTGAAGGTGTCCACGATGCGGTGGATGTCTTGCTCGCGCAGGCGGTTCTTGTTGCCGTCTTTGATGAAGCCCTTGGAGGCGTCGATCATGAACACACCCTTGCGGGCCGAGGCGTTCTGCTTGTCGAGCACCACGACGCAGGCTGGAATGCCGGTGCCGTAGAACAGGTTGGCCGGCAGGCCAATGATGCCTTTCAGAATGCCCGAGCGAACCAGTTGCTCACGGATCACCGCTTCGGCATTGCCACGGAAGAGCACGCCGTGGGGCAGGATGCAGGCGCCTTTGCCCGTGCTCTTCATCGACCGGATGATGTGCAGCAGATAGGCATAGTCGCCCTGCTTGGCCGGTGGGTCGCCCCAGCTGAAGCGCTTGTAGGGGTCGTTCTCTTTCAGCGGCGTCACCAGGCCGGTGCTCCAGGCCTTGTCGGAAAACGGCGGGTTCGCCACCACGTAGTCGTAGCTGCGCAGTTGTTCGCCGTCTTTGAACTTCGGCGCGGCCAGGGTGTTGCCCGAGAGGATGTTGGCCGTGGGAAAGTCGTGCAGGATCATGTTCATGCGGGCGAGACCCGCGGTGGTCACGTCCTTCTCCTGCCCTTCGAGCGTGATGCGCTTGCCTGCCTGGGCGGCCACTTTCAGAAGCAGCGAGCCCGAGCCGCATGTCGGGTCGTACGCAGTCGTTGAGGCTTTCGCGTTCTCGGGCGAGATGCCGATCACCTGCGCGATGACACGGCTCACCTCCGACGGGGTATAGAACTGCCCTTTCGACTTGCCCGACTCGGTGGCGAAGTGCCGCATCAGGAACTCGTAGGCATCACCGAGGATGTCGTCGTGCTCGGCGCGGTTGTTCGAGAAGTCGAGTTCAGGCTTCTGGAAGATGCCGATCAGGTTGGACAACGTGTCCACCATGTCCTTGCCTTCGCCGAGCTTGTTGGGGTCGTTGAAGTCGGGGAAGTCGGTACGGGCTAAGCGGGTGTTGGCATCGACCAGCGGCTGGATGATGTCGGTGTTGATCCGGTCGCCGATGTCACTCTTGCCCTTGAGCGCCACCATGTCTCTGAAGCTGGCGCCTTGCGGGATGACGATGGCGGGGCGGAGGTCTTGGCTGTCGGCGTACTTGTCCGAAACGTACTTGATGAACAGCATGAACAGGACATAGTCCTTGTATTGGCTGGCATCCATACCGCCGCGCAGCGCGTCGCACGAGGCCCACAGAGAGGAATAGAGGTCGGACTTCTTGATGGCCATGAGCGAACGGACTGGATCTGACGGGCGCCCCACCATTCTGCCCAAGTGCGTCGCTGGCGCCGTGGGGTGCCTCTCGGCTGGTACCGGCAGTCAGGCAACCAAAGGAGTTATGCATCGCGAGGTAGCCACTCAATCGGCTCTTCGGAGCGGCAAGTTGGACGAGCCAACGGATCGAGGGGTCGCCATGGAACCGTCACAAAGATGCGTCCAACCGCGGCCTCTGAGCAGAACGGCATGGGCGCTAAGCGCTCGCACCCACATACAAGTCCCGCAACTCCCGCTTCAACACCTTCCCAATCGCGCTGCGCGGCAGCTCGGCCACCAGCCGCAGATCGGCCAGCCGCTGCGTCTTGCCGACGCGGGCGTTGAGCCAATCCCTCAGCTCGGCCGCCGTTTCACCGCGGCCTTCGCGCAGCACCGCGTAGGCCACCGGCGTCTCGCCCCATTCCGCCGACGGCACGCCGATCACCGACACCTCGGCCACCGCCGGGTGCTCGCGCAGCACGGCTTCCAGGTCGCTCGGGTAGATGTTGAAGCCGCCGCTGATGATCATGTCCTTCTTGCGGTCGACCAGCGTCAGGAAACCGTCCTCGTCGAAGCGGCCCACGTCGCCGGTGCGGATGAAGCGCTTGCCGGTCTCGTCGAACCACTCGACCGCGCGCGTCTGCTCGGGGCGCTGGTGGTAGCCGGTCATCATGCCGGGCGAATGGCCCACCACCTCGCCGGCCTCGCCCACCGGCAGCGTGCGGCCCTGCTCGTCGATGACGCGGATGTCGTGGCCTTCCGATGGCCTGCCCACCGTGTGCAGCTTGCCGGGCCACGCGTGGGCCTCGAGGATGCAGGTGCCGCCGCCTTCGGTCATGCCATAGAACTCGACCAGCCCGCCCGGCCAGCGCGCCAGCACGTCGGCCTTCAGCGCCGCGTTGAACGGCGCGCTGGTGCTGAACTTGACGCGGTACGACGAGAGGTCGAAGCGGTCGAAGTCGGGCTGCGACATCAGGCGCTGGTACTGCACCGGCACCAGCATCGTGTGCGTCACACGCTCGGCCTGCGCGATCTCCAGGTAGCGGCGCGCGTCGAACTTGGGCATCAGCAGCACCGTGCCGCCCCAGGCCAGCGCCGGAAAGAACACCACCAGCGTGGTGTTGGAGTAGAGCGGCGTCGACAGCAGCGCGACCGTGTCGGGCCCGTAGGCATAACCCCGGCCACGCCGCACGTGCGCCCAGCGCATGCCGTGGCCCTGCACGATGCCCTTGGGCTCGCCGGTGGTGCCCGATGAATAGATGATGTTGAACGGCCAGTCGGGCCGCGGGGCCACGGGCACCGGCCGGCTGCCCGCAGGGGGGAGCCAATCCTCCAGCGGCTGGCCTGCGGTGCTGTCGTCGAGCGCCACGCGCGGGATGCCGCCCGCCTCGGCCGGGCCCACGGTCGAGGCGACGCCGGCATCGACGAAGAGCCGCCGCGCGTCGGCGTCGGCCATCATCCGCGCGAAGCTCTCGGGCAGCACGCCTGGCGCCAGCGGCGCCACCACCACGCCGGCCCGCAGCGCGCCTAGGAACACCGCCGCGTAGGCCGTGGACGGCGCCGCGCAGATCGCGATCGTGTCGCCCGGCTTCAGGCCGTCACGCTGCAGGGCGGCGGCCACGCGGTCCATCAACGCATCGAGCGCGGCGTAGTCGAGCGTGCGGCTGCCGTCGGCCAGCGCGCGGCGCTGCGGGGCGTGCTGCGCGGTGCGGTGGATCAGTTCGGCGATGACGCCGAAGTCGTGGTCGAAATCGCTGGCGGAGAGGGGTTCGTTCGTCATGGCCGTGAGGAGGGGGCACTCAGTAACCGGCGCTGCGGTCCACGAGCCATTGTGGTGGTTGCCCGGCGCGCAGTCGCCTCAGGGTATCGACGCATTGCGCGGCGACGGTCTCGAACGAGGCCTGCGCCGCGATGTGCGGCGTCGCGAGCACCCGCGGGTGCGTCCAGGTCCAGTCGTCGGGCGGCGGCGGCTCGCGGTCGAAGACGTCCATCACCGCGCCGCCGAGGTGGCCCGCGTCGAGCAGCGCGCGCAGGTCGGGCTCCACCATCTGCTCGCCCCGGCCCACGTTGACCACGATCGCGCCGCGCGGCAGCTGCGAGAGCCGCTCGTGGTCCAGCAGGCCGCGCGTGGCCTCGGTGAGCGGCAGCGCGCACACGAGGATGTCGGTCTGCGCGAGCATCGCGGGCAGCTGCGCATCGCCGTGGAAGCAGGCGATGCCGTCCAGTGCGCGGGGGCTGCGGCTCCAGCCGGCCACCGGGTAGCCCAGCGGCGCGAAGGCACGGGCGATCGCCTGTCCGACCGCGCCGAGACCCAGCAGGCCGACGCGGCACTGCGCCGCGGGCCGCACCGGATGGCGCTCCCAGGTGCGCTGCGCCTGCTGCTGCGCATAGCGGCGCAGGTCGCGCGTGAACTGCAGCGTGCCGGCCACGACGTACTGCGCGATCTGCACGCCCTGCATCGGATCGACCACGCGCGTCAGCGGCAGGTCCGCCGGCAGGTCCGGCACGGTGATGAGCTTGTCGACACCGGCGGCCAGGGAGCACAGCGCGCGCAGCTTCGGCAGGCGCGGCAGCACGCCGGCCTTCAGCCGCCACGCTAGCAGGAGTTCGACCTCGTCGGCCGGTGCGGATGCGAGGTCGGTCCAGACCGGCACCTCGGGCGCCGCGGCGCGCAGCGCATCGACGAACGGTGCCGGGGGCAGGGGGGACGACAACAGCAGGATGCCCATGGAACTCCAAAAGTGATTGCAAGGCCGCGGACACCTCGGCCATGCCGGGAATTCTAAACACCGCATTTTCTAAGGAGGAACCCGACGTGCCTGGCACCTCGGAGACATGCCAGCAGGAGGGTTTGCTTGGTACTTTCCCCGGTTATTGCGCCATGCGAAATACATACCGCTCTTTCGGTTGACGCTGGCCCAGCGGCCCCTCCACCATCACGCCCCAGGTCTCCAACCAGGACAACGCTCGCCGTGGATCTCTTCCTTCAGCAAGTGCTCAATGGCCTGACGCTCGGTGGCATCTACAGCCTCGTCGCCCTCGGCCTCACGCTGGTGTACGGCATCCTGCACGTGCCCAATTTCGCCCACGGCGCGTTCTACATGGCGGGGGCGTTCTTCTCGTACCACCTGATGGCGGCCCAGGGCGCCAACTACTGGATCGCGATGGCGGGCTCGGCCGCCGCCGTCGCGGCGCTGGCCACGCTGGCCGAGCGGCTGGTGTTCCATCCGTTGCGCCACGCCTCCGGCCTGCACCCGATGATCGCGGCGATCGGCATGCTGCTGTTCCTGGAGGCCGCCGCGCAGGCGATCTGGGGCGCCGACTTCCACCGCATGCAGACGCCGTACACCGGCATCATCGACCTGGCCGGCGTTACCGCGCCGGTGCAGCGGCTGCTGATCATCGGCGCCGCGTTCGGGCTGATGGTGCTGCTGCAGCTCTTCCTGCGCCACACGGTCACCGGTTCCACCATCGTCGCGATGGCGCAGAACCGCGACGGCGCCTCGCTGGTCGGCATCGACGCCAACCGCGTCGCGATGATGACCTTCGCGATCTCCGGCGTGCTGGCCGCCGTGGCGGCCACGCTGTACGCGCCCATCAACCTCGTGTACCCGGCGATGGGCCACCTGGTGATCACCAAGGCGTTCGTGATCATCATCCTCGGCGGCATGGGCAGCGTGCCGGGCGCCATCGTCGGCGGGCTGATCATCGGCTTCGCCGAGAGCTTCGGCGCCTTCTACATCTCCACCGACTACAAGGACATCATCGCCTTCGCGCTGCTGGTGCTGATCCTGTCGTTCCGGCCCCAGGGCCTCTTCGCCAAGGGAGCCCATTGAGATGGCCCACCACCGGAGATTGACATGACGGACCGTGCCAACCTGGGCTGGGGGGCGCTGTTCGTGCTCGGCCTCGCCTTCCCGCTGATGGCGGGCAACGACTACCACCTCACCGTGATGTCGACCGCCTACATCTACGCCATCGCCACGATCGGGCTGAACCTCATCACCGGCTACACGGGCCAGTTCAACCTCGCGCACAGCGGCTTCATGGCCGTGGGCGCGTACACGGTGGGCATCCTCACGGTCGACCACCAGGTGCCGTTCTGGGTGGCCTTCGCGCTGTCGGGCGTGGTCACGGCGGTGCTGGGGGTGGCCGTCGGCGCGGTGTCGCTGCGGCTCAAGGGCCACTACTTCTCGATCTTCACGCTCTGCGTGGGCTACATCATGTTCCTCGTGATCGAGAAGTGGGAGGGCCTGACGCACGGCGCCGTCGGCATCATCGGCATCCCCGCGCCCACGCCGATCGGCCCGCTGTCGTTCGACACGCCGCGTGCGCTGTACTACCTCGTCTTCTTCTTCCTCGTGGTGGGCGTGTGGGCGATGCGGCGCATCGTCAATTCGCTGCTCGGGCGCAGCTTTGTCGCCATCCGCAACAGCGACGCGCTGGCGGAGGCGCTGGGCATCCGGCTCATGCGCGCCAAGCTGCTGGCCTTCGTGCTGTCGGTCTTCTATGCGGGCCTGGCGGGCGGGCTGTATGCGGGCTTCGTGCGCTTCCTCGGCCCGGGGGTGGCCGGCGTGGAGCACACCTTCGACATGACTATGTACATGCTGGTCGGCGGCCTGGGCACGCTGCTGGGGCCGCTGCTGGGCGCCATCGCGCTGCCCTGGCTCACGCAGTACCTGCAGTTCCTCCAGGAGTACCGGTTCCTCGTGTTCGGGCCCATCCTGATCCTGCTGGTGATCTTCGTGCCGCACGGCATCGTCGGCAGCTGGCAGGGGTGGCGGGCGCGCAAGGCATCGCTCGCGGCGCAGCCCGCGGCCGGCCGCGCCGGCGATGCCCGCCGGCCGGTGGCCTCGGGAGTGCAGGGCCATGCTTGAGATCCGGCACCTCACCAAGCGCTTCGGCGGCCTCGCCGCGGTGAACGACGTCAGCACCACGGTCGAGCGCGGCAAGGTCAACGCGATCATCGGCCCCAACGGCGCCGGCAAGACCACGTTCTTCAACCTGATCAGCGGCGTGCACAAGCCGAGCGCCGGACAGATCCTGTTCGAGGGCACCGACGTCACCCAGATGCGGCCCGACCAGGTCGCCTGCCTGGGCGTGTCGCGCACCTTCCAGACCACCGCGCTGTTCGACATGGCCACCGTGCTCGACAACCTGATCGTCGGCCACCGGCTGCGCACCCGTTCGAACCTGTGGGACGTGATCACCGGCTCTGCGCGCCTGAAGGCCGAGGAGCGGCTGTGCCGCGAGAAGGCGCGCGCCGCGCTCGACTTCGTCGGCCTGTCGCACATCGGCCATCGCATGGCCGGCGACATCTCGCAGGAGGAGCGCAAGCGCGTGGCCTTCGCGCTGGCGCTGGCCACCGATCCGAAGCTGGTGCTGCTGGACGAACCCGCGGGCGGCGTGAACCCCGACGAGACGATGGGCCTGGCCGAGCTGATCCGCAAGTTCGTGCGGCACGGCATCACCGTGTGCCTGATCGAGCACAAGATGAACATGATCATGAGCCTGGCCGACAAGATCCTGGTGCTGAACTATGGCGAGAAGATCGCCGAGGGCACGCCCGCGGAGATCCGCCGCACCCCTGCGGTCATCGATGCCTACCTGGGCGCGGAGCATGCCGATGCCTGAGCAACGCAAGGCGGCCGCCGGCCTGGTGATCGAGAACCTGTCGCTCGACTACGGCAGCTTCCGCGCGCTCGACGGCGTGCGGCTGGAGGCGAAGCCGGGCGAACTGGTCGTGCTGCTGGGCGCCAACGGCGCGGGCAAGAGTTCGATCTTCCTGGCCACCAGCGGCATCCACCCGGCGGCCGGCGGCAGCATCCGCTTCGGCGGACGGGAGCTGGTGGGCATGAAGCCGTCGCAGATCGTCGGCCAGGGGCTGGTGCTGTGCCCCGAAGGGCGCAAGCTGTTCCCGCAGATGAGCGTGCTGCAGAACCTGAACCTGGGCGCCTACGTGCACCGTGGCGACAGGGCGGGCAACGAGCGGAGGCTGGCCGAGGTGATGGCGCTGTTCCCGATCCTCCAGGAAAAGCAGCACCAGCCGGCCGGCTCGCTGAGCGGCGGCCAGCAGCAGATGGTGGCGATCGGCCGCGCGCTGATGGGCCGGCCCCAGGCGCTGCTGCTCGACGAGCCCTCGCTCGGCCTTGCGCCGCTGGTCGTCAAGCAGGTGTTCGAGGTCATCCAGCGCATCAACCGCGCCGGCACCACCGTGATGCTGGCCGAGCAGAACGCCTACGCGGCCCTGAAGATCGCCGACCGCGCCTACGTCATCGAGAGCGGCCGCATCGTGATGGAGGGCGATCCGCAGAGCCTGCTGAAGAACGACGAAGTGCGGCGGGCTTACATCGGCGCTTGATGGAGCCCCCAAGCTCGCTTTCGCTCGCTACCCCCCCGAGGGGGCCGCCCGCCTCCGGACCGGCGGAGCCGGATCCGTGGCTTGTAGCTTGATCAAAGACGGCTGTTTGACGGCCTTGTACTGAACGCAATCACTGACCGCAAGGAGACAACCATGCATCACCCGCTACGCACCCTGGCGCTCGCCGCCGCCGCTGTGGCTGCGCTCCCGGCCTGGGCGCAGGACGTCGTGAAGATCGGCTACTCGGGGCCGCTGAGCGGCGGCGCGGCGCTGTACGGCAAGAACGTGCTCGACGGCATGCAGATGGCCGCGGCCGAGATCAATGCCGCGGGGCTGGAGGTGGGCGGCAAGAAGGTCAAGCTCGAGATCGTCGCGCTTGACGACAAGTACAACCCCAGCGAAACCGCGATCAACGCCCAGCGCCTCGTGCAGGAGAGCAAGACGCCGGCGATCCTCGTGCCGCATTCGGGCGGCATCTTCGCGCTGCAGACCACGAACGAGCAGCAGAAGTACCTGCTGCTGGCCTACAGCAGCGTGCCGCAGATCACCGCGCGCAACAACAAGCTGACCATCCGCATCCCGCCCGAGTACACCGGCTACGTGCAGCCCTTCGTGAAGTACACGATGGGCAAGTACGGCAAGAACCTGGCCATTGCCAACGCCGACCACGACTACGCCAAGGCCTGGACGGCGGCGTTCAAGCCGGCCTGGGAGGCTGCCGGCGGCAAGGTGGTGGCCGAGAACCCGATGAGCTACAACCGCTCGGCGGATTTCTACAGCGGCGTGAGCCGCGTGATGGCGGCCAAGCCCGAGGTGCTGTTCGTCGGCGGTGCGTCGGAGCCCACCGGCCTGGTGGTCAAGCAGGCGCGGGAGCTGGGCTTCAAGGGCGGCTTCGCGATCATCGACCAGGCCAAGCTGGACGAGATCTCGGCCGTCACCGGCGGCTACGCGATGCTGGAAGGCTCGATCGGCGTGCTGCCGCTGGCCGAGGACAGCAGCCCCGACGCGAAGGCCTTCGTCGAGCGTTTCCGCAAGCGCTACCCGGGCCGCACGCCGAGCTCGGAGGTCTCGTACAACTACACGATGGTGCATGCCACCGCGATCGCGATGAAGCTGGCCGGCACCGCCACCGACGCCACGGCCATCCGCGCGCAGATGGACAAGGCCGTGAAGTCGCTGCCCGCCGAGCACAACCCGAACACGCTGGACGCCATCGACGAGCGCGGCGGCACCGTCAACGACACCCGCGTGGCCGTGGTCGAGGGTGGCAAGCTGCGCGAGGTGAAGCTGAGCACGCTGAACGCGGCGAAATAGGCGCCGCGCGGGCGGCACGTCAACGGTCGATGATGACCAGCGTGCCGTTGCTGCCAGGCGCCACCGCGTGCGGCAGGCCGGCAGGGACGATGATGAGTTCACCGGCCTCCACCACGACGACGTGGCCCTGCATCAGCAGGTTCATGCGGCCGTCGATGACCAGCAGGGCTTCGTCGAAGTCATGCGTTTCGTCCGGGTAGGCCGAACCGTCCATGCGCAGCACCTTGAGGTTGGCACCGGCAGCGCGGCCGAGCACCTTCGAGTGCCATGCCATGGCGAGGTCACCGGCGGCGGCGGCGAGCTTGTGTTGTCTGGGGTGTGTCATCGGAGAAGCCGGGTGCTATCGGCGGCGTGAACCGCGCTGCGTAGCGTGGTGACATCAATGCTTTGAGTGCCGGCCAGCGCTTGTCCCAGAAGGGGCCGGCCGGTATCAAGGACGGGTCGATGGCGTCGGCAACATGCAGAGCGTGTCGCGCCGCTGCTTTCCTCGCGGCATCTTCGATGGCGAGCCGTTCTATTTCCGAAACCCAAGCTTGCAAAGGGCTTCGGCCGGTTGCGAGGTTTGTAGCACTGCTGGTCGCTGCCTGCGCCCGAAGGAATGCCCGCACCACCTCGATGTTGGCCTGCAACTGCTGCAGGCTCATCAGGAGCTTGTCTGGTGTCGAGCTCTTGGCGGGTAGTCTGTGCAGGTTGGCCAGCCGGCTTCGCAATACGTCCAGTGGATGCATGACGCGGAAGACCGTCTCGCCTGCTTCGATGCGGACCGACCGCTTCATCACCGCTTCGGGCGAGATGCCGACCACGTCGAACAGCACATCGATGTTGATGTATTCGTCCGCGGAAACGTCTGCGACAGCTTGCCCGACCAATGCCGTAAGGGCTCTGCGGCTCGGGATGATGGCCTGGCCCTTGATGGCAACGGCCGCCGGCGGACGATGGCAAAGATCGTTGGGCGAAGGTGCCAAGAAGCCGACGTCACGAGAGATCGCGGCAAGGCCGTCTGGCAAGCGTATGCCGTAGCGTTGCATCCAGAAGCCGAGTGCCTGTCCGCCGATCAGCACCACGCTGTCGCCTGCCCATCGAAGCGCTCGCTCGACGAGCTCGGGGGGCGTGATGGCCTCGATCTTCTTTTTTGTCACCACGACGGCTGGATCCTCGGCATCCGTTTCGGGCAACGTGACCTTCGCATTGCGCGCCATGGATTCGGGAATGGCAATCAGGCTGTGCGCCGAGATCCTGCCCTCGCTCGCGTCCAGTTCGTCCTGGCACAGCCGGGCTCGCAGCGTGGCCGAGCGTACGTCGTCGAGGCCGACACCGGACGATTCAAAGCCCAGGCCCAACTTCGCCCAATGTTCTATCTGCTGGGCAAGGCTGAGGCTCATGCGTCGTGCTTCGGCCTGCGCCAGCAAGTACAGGTCGTCGGAGACGCGGATGCTTTGAGCCATGGTTGCAGTGCAGTGTGGCGTTTTGCCACATGCAACCGCGGCGTGTCGAACCGATGCCGTTTCAGGCATCGCCAGCGCCCCCTTGCGTTTCCCGCTCCTGCAGCGCCCGCCACTGCACCTTGCCCGTCCCCGACTTCGGCAGCGCATCGACGAACTGCACGGTGCGCGGCGTCTTGTATGCGGCCATGTGCTCGCGGCACCAGTCGACGATCTGCTGCTCGGTGACGCGGCCGGCGGCAGCGGGCTTCAGCACCACGACCGCCTTGACCGTTTCGCCGCGCCGCGCATCCAGGCTGCTGATCACGCAGGCTTCCTGGATGTCTGGGTGCTGGTACATCAGCGCCTCGACCTCTGCCGGCCACACCTTGAAGCCCGCTGCATTGATCATGCGCTTGAGGCGGTCGACCATGAACCAGTAACCGTCCTCGTCGATGGTGGCCAGGTCGCCGGTGCGCAGGAAGCGCTTGCCGTCGATCTCGATGAACACCTCGCGCGTGGCAGCCTCATTGTTCCAGTAGCCCTGCATCACCTGCGGCGCGTGGATCACGATCTCGCCGACCTCGCCTTGCGGCACGGCCTGCAGCGTCGAAGGGTCGATGAGCCGTGCGTCGACGTCGAACACCGGAATGCCCAGGCATTGCGGCTTGGGCCGGTGCGTCGGGTTGATGTGCGTGCCGGCGATGGTCTCCGACATGCCGTAGCCTTCGACGTAGTCCAGCCCCGTCAGCGCCTTCAGCCTGGCGGCCACGGCGGCCGGCATGGCCGCACCGCCGCCGCGTATGCCGCTCAGGCTGGAGAGGTCAAAACGCTCGATGCCCGGCTGCGAGAGGAAATCGATCACCATCGTCGAGATGGCCTGCCACACCGTGATGCGGTAGCGCTCGATGCAGCGCGCGGCGGCCTCGCGGTCCCAGCGCGGCAGCACGACGACGGTGGCGCCCGTGAACATCGGCCCGTTGAGGCCGCCGGTGAGCCCGGTGACGTGGAAGTACGGCAGCACGCCGAGGTAGCTCGCGTCCTGCGTTCGCGTGAACCACTGGACACCGCCCACCGTCGTGCACATCACGCTGCGGTGCGTGTGCATGCAGCCCTTGGGGTGGCCGGTGGTGCCCGAGGTGTAGGGCATCACGCAGAGGTCGTCGGGCCCGTTGCGCAGCGGGGCGGGCCCATGCGCTTGGGCCACGGCGTCGGCCCATGCATGCACGCCGGGGGCGTCGGGCACGTCGCGCGCGGCGCTCACGAACGCGGGCACGGCCAGGTCGGTGGGGTGGCGCAGGTGGTCGGCGTAGGTGGCGACGACGATGTGCGCCAGCCCGCCGGGCTGCAGCAGGGGTTGCAGTTCGGGCAGCAGGTCCTGCGCGACGAAGGCGACACGCGCACCGCTGTCCTGCACGTAGTGGCGCAGTTCCTCGCGCCGGTTCATCGGGTTGACGGGCACCACCACCGCATCGGCGCGCAGGATGGCGTAGAACGCCAGCGCCCATTGGGGGCTGTTCTGCAGGTCGAGCAGCACGCGGTCGCCGCGCTGCACGCCGCACACCTGCTGCAGGTGGCCGGCCAGCGCCTCGGCCTCGCGCTTGAACTCGGCGAAAGTGAGCGGCGTGTCGTAGAAGACGATGAAGGGCTTGTGCGGGAAGCGCGCCGCCGACACCTCGACGTTGAACCACAGGTGGGTTTCGGGGATGGTCAGGTGCCGCGGCTGGCCCGGCGGCCAGTGCTTCATGACAGCCCCTCGACCGACGAGGGACGCATCGGGCGTTCGCTCATGCCACGCGCCCGCCGTCGAGCCGCTGCGCCATCGCCCACGCCTGCTCCGCCAGTGGTCTGGCGCGGCGGCCGGCTTCCAGCGCACGGGCGCTGGAGGCGTTGCCCTGCAGGGCCCGCGCCAGCACGCCCTGCAGGATGCCGACGAGCCGGAACAGGTTGAACACGAGGTAGTAGCCCCATTCCGCGGCCGACACCGCCGGTGCGCCGCCCGCCGTGGCGACGCGGCCGGTGCGTTCGAGGTAGCGCTGCAGGTAGGCGCCCTCGGTGGGGATGCCGAGCGCGCCCAGGTCTTCACCTGCCATGCCGCGCGCACCTTCGCCCGCGGCCATGTGCCAGGCGAGGCAGTGGTAGGCGAAATCCACCAGCGGGTCGCCGAGCGTGGACAGCTCCCAGTCGAGCACCGCAAGGATGCGCGGCTCGGTCGGATGGAAGATCACGTTGTCGATGCGGTAGTCGCCGTGCACGATGCGCGGCGTCTCGTCGCCCGCCGGGAGGTGGCGCGGCAGCCAGTCGATCAGCGCGTCGGCGGCCGCGATGGGCTCGGTTTCGGCGGCGCGGTATTGCTTCGTCCAGCGGTCGATCTGCCGTTCGAGGTAGCGGCCCGGCTTGCCATGGCCGCCCAGGCCCACGGCCTGCGGGTCGACGCGGTGCAGCGCGGCCATCACGCGGTTCATCTCGTCGTAGAGCGCGCCGCGCTCGGCGGGGGCGATGCCGGGCAGCCGCGGGTCCCAGAAGATGCGGCCCTCCACGTAGTCCATCACGTAGAACATCGAGCCGATGACGTCCGGGTCTTCGCACAGCAGGTGCGCACGTGCGACGGGCACGTCGGTGCCGGCGAGCCCGCGGATCACGCGGTATTCGCGGTCCACCGCGTGGGCCGAAGGCAGCAGCACGCCGGGCGGTTTGCGGCGCAGCACGTACTGGCGTTCACCCGCCGCGAGCCGAAACGTGGGGTTGGACTGCCCGCCGTTGAACTGCGCCACCTGCAGCTCGCCGCTGTAGCCCGGCAGATGGCCGCGCAGGTAGGCGTCGAGCCGGCCGACATCGAAGGCATGGGCTGCGGCCACGGGCCGGGTGCCGCTGAAGAGTTGCTGCTCGGTGGCGCTCATCGTGGGCTGGTCGGGTCGAGGGGGACGCTGCGGCCGGGCGGCCGCCTGCGGAAGATTCTGCCAGCGCCGTCCGCTTTGGAATGGCTGGTATACCCGAGTACCGCGCCCGTCGGGCAGGGCGATCGCGCAGCGTCTCGATCGGCAATCAGAAACTGCGGTATGGTGCCGGGCATGAGCACTGCCACGTCCGTTGCCGACAACGACATCCCCGCCGGCTTCCATCCCCTGGAGCAGGGCGGCCCATATTTCCAGGCCTTGGGGCCGGTGTATGCCAAGCGCCAGCCCGATGGCACCGCCTTGATGGGCCTGCGCATCGAGGCGAAGCACACCAACATGCTCGGGGTGACGCACGGCGGCATGCTGGCCACGCTGGCCGATTCCGCGCTGGGCATGAACGTGTCGATGCTGCGCCAGCCCCGCCAGCACCTGGTGACGGTGAGCCTGAGCGTCGACTACCTCTCGGCCGCCCAGCCCGGCGACTGGCTCGAAGCCCATGTCACCGTGCGCCGCCAGGGCCGGCAGCTCGCGTTCGCCGAATGCCTGTTGCGGGTGGGCGAGCGCGTGATGCTGCGCGCCAGCGGCGTGTTCTCGGTCACCGGCCGCCCGAGGCACATCGGCTGACGTCGCCGTCGGGTGCCCCACCGGTCGCGGCCGGCGCCGGGCCGCCCCAAGGCGGCCGCGCAACCCGCCCGGCGGGTGGCGGCGTGTACTCACGACGCCGGGTGCTGGTGTTTCCCCCGCTCGCGGGCCTCGTGCAGCGTCGCCAGCGTGATCTTGCGCACCTCGGCCTTGCTCTGCTCGACGTGCGTCTTCAGCAGCAGCTGGGCCTGGTCGAGCTTGCGCTGCATCACCGCGCGCAGGATCTTCGCGTGCTCGGCGTAAGTGGCCTCGACGCGGTCGGGCCGCGTGAAGTCGAGGTGGCGGATGACGCGGATGCGCTCGGTCACGTCCCAGTGCACGCGGGCGATCTCGGCATTGCCGGCGGCGCGCACCAGCGTCGCATGGAACTGCTCGTCGAGCCGGCCCACCTCGCGCGAGTCCGCCAGCCGCTCGGCGGCCGGCACCAGCCAGATGGCCTTCAGCGATTCGAGCTCGTCGGGGGGCGTGCCGGTGTGGGCGCACAGCCGCGCGACGCTCGCGCTCTCGAGGATCACGCGCAGGTCGTACAGCTCCTCGAGCTTGCCGAAGTCGATCGGCCGCACCGACCAGCCCGACTTGGGCTCGACGTCGAGGAAACCCTCGTTGCGCAGCCGGAAGAGCGCCTCGCGCACCGGCGTGCGGCTCACGCCCAGGCGTTGGCCCAGCTCGGCTTCCGAGAACCGGTCGCCCGGCACGAGCTGGAAGTCGATCATCTCGGCCTTCAGGCGGGCATAGACCTGCTCGGCCAGGTTGGGTCGCAGGGGGGCCGCTGACGGGGGGGCTGCGGTGGCGGAAGCGGCGAGGGCGCGCATGCGGCCGATCTTACCGAGGGGGCGCCGCCAGCAGGCTCACGTGCGCGGCCACCACGCGCCAGCCTTCGGGCAGGCGCACCCAGGTCTGGCTCTGCCGGCCGATGGCGGTGCTGCCCTCGCGCACGAACTCGGTCATCGCGGTGGCGAAGTCGCGCCCGTAGGTGGTGATGACGGTGTGGCGCAGGCTGCGCGCCAGGCCCGCGGGCGAGCGGCCGGCGCGGAAGGCCTGGATCTGCGCATAGCCCACCAGGTTCTCGGTGGCGCCGTAGCGCACGGTGTGCGGCGAGTTCCAGAACAGCTCGTCGAGCACGTCGACCTTGTTGTGGACGAGCGCGTCTTCATAGCGGGCGAAGACGGCCTGCACTTCGGCGAGGATGTCGGGGAGGTTGATGGTGTCGAGGGTCATGGGAGGGTGGCGACAGGCGCCTGAACGACGCCCGCCTGTTCGAGCGCATGCGCGACGCGCAGCGCGTGGTCTTCGCGCCAGGGCGCGGCGATGATCTGCACGCCGATCGGCATGCGCGGGTGGCAGCCCCACACCGGTGCCGCACACACGGGCAGCCCGATGCAGGACAGGGGTTGGGTCAGCAGGCCGAGGCTGGGCCGCGCGGGCAGGCGCTGGCCGCCGACCTCGATCCATTCGGAGCCGATGGGCGGCGCCACCACCGGCGTGGCGGGCGCGATCAGCACGTCCACGTCGCGCAGCAGCTCGGCCGCGCGCAGGGCGAACCAGCGCCGCACGCGCTGGGCCTGCAGCACCCAGGCCGCGGGCAGCAGCGCGCCGGCCAGGAAGCGGTCGCGCGACAGCGGCTCGAAGTCGCCGGGCCGCAGCCGAAGGTCGGGCAGGTGCAGCGTGGCGCCCTCGGCGTTGCTGATCACGAACGCAGCCGCGCGGGCGCGCGCCACTTCCGGCAGCTCGACCGCATGCAGCCCGCCCAGGGCCTGCGCGACACGCGCGACGGCAGCCTGCGCGTCGGGCCCGGCGTTGTCGTGGAAGTAGCCGCCCAGCACCGCGATGCGCAGGCCGCTGAGGCTCTGCGTGATCGTCGGTGCGGTGGGCTCGACGGCGCGCCGCACGCAGGCCGGGTCGGCGCCGTCGTGGCCCTGCATCGCGTCGTAGGCCAGCGCCACGTCGAGCGCCGAACGGCCGAAGGGGCCCAGGTGGTCGAGGCTGGCCACGAAGGGATAGCTGCCGTTGCGCGGCAGGCGGCCGTAGGTGGGCTTCAGCCCGAACACGCCGCAAAGCGACGAGGGCACGCGGATCGAGCCGTTGGTGTCGGAGCCGAGCGTGATCGGCACCTGCCCCGCGGCGACGGCGGCGCCCGAACCGCCTGAAGACCCGCCGGCCACGCGCGACAGGTCGTGCGGGTTGCGCGTCGGCCCTTCGTGGCTGTTCTCGGTGGTGAAGCCGTAGGCGTATTCGTCCATGTTGAGCGCGCCGACCAGCACCGCGCCCATCGCATCCATGCGCTGCACGAGCGGGCCGTCCTGGCGTGCCGCGGGCTGGCCGCGTTCGATCTTCGAGCCGGCCAGCGTGGTCAGGCCTTCGACGTCGAACAGGTTCTTCACCGCGTAGGGCACGCCCAGCAGCGGCAGCTTGCGCGTGGCCTCGTCGCCGGCCTTCAACCGTGCGTCGATGCCCTGCGCGGCAGCCAGCGCGCGCGCGGCGGTGAGGTCGGTGAAGGCGTTGACCGCGGTGTCGGTGCGCTCGATGCGCGCCAGGCTCGCCTGCACCAGCGCCTCGGCCGTCACCGTGCCCGCGCGCACCGCGGCGGCCATGGCGTGTGCCGGCCCGAGGAGCAGCTGGTCCGCGTTCATCGCTGCACCTCGTCGGGGCCGATCGGCACGAAGGCGCCGGCCGGCTCGTCGTGCGGCGCCAGCGGCAGGCCATTGACCAGCGCCGCCATGTCGGCCGCGAGGCCGAAGTAGCGCAGCACGCCGGGCCGGTGCACGGGCGACAGGGGCAGGCCGACGGCCGCCGAGGCGGCGTCGACGTAGGCTTCGATCTGCGCAGGTGTCATCGTCATCTGCGAACCTCCCGCTGGAAGATCTCCAGGCTCAGCTTCTTCGTGGCCACGAACGACGGCTCCGACAGCGTGGCCACGGTGCGCGGCCGCGGGTCGTCGTAGCGCAGGATTTCGGCCACTTTGGTGGGCCGCTTGGTCAGCAGCAGCACCTCGTCGGCCAGGTACACGGCCTCTTCGAGATCATGCGACACCAGCAGCATCGTGGTGCCGGTCTGGATGAACACCTCCTGCAGCTTCTCGCGGATGAAGAGCGTCATCTCGAAGTCGAGCGCCGAGAAGGGCTCGTCGAGGAACAGCACTTCCGGCCCCGGGGCCAGCGCGCGCATGATCGACGCCGTCTGCTGCTGCCCGCCCGACAGCTCGTAGGGGTAGCGGTTGAGGTCGAACTTGACGTCGAACGACGCCACCAGCTCGGCCATGCGCCGGTCCACCTCGGCCTTGCTGCGGCCTTCCAGCTTCAGCGGGTAGGCGATGTTGTCGATCGTGCGCATCCACGGGAACATCGCCTCGCGGTAGTTCTGGAACACGTAGCCGATCTTGGTGTCCTTCAGGCTCTTGCCGTCGAACAGGATCTGGCCCGAGTCGATCGGGATCAGCCCCGCGATCATGTTGATCAGCGTGCTCTTTCCGCAGCCGTTGGGCCCGAACACCGAGACGATCTTGTGCTTGGGGATGTCGAGGTCGAAGTTCTCGTACAGCGGCCAGCCGGCGAAGTACTTCGTCAGCCCGCGGATGGTGATGTGCGTGCCGGCCGGGCCGGGCACGAAGGGCCGTTGCGGAACGTCCGCGACGACCGGGGCGTTGAGGACTGCGCTCATCGGCCGCTCCAGTGGACGATCTTGCGTTCCATCACCAGGAACAGGATGTTGAGCACGTAGCCCAGGATGCCCGCGGCCAGGATGGCGGCGTACATCGTCTTCACGTTCAGCACCTGCTGCGCGTCGATGATGCGGTGGCCCAGGCCGTTGTCGGAGCCGATGAACATCTCGGCCACCACCACGATCACCAGCGCCATCGACACCGCCGAGCGCAGGCCCACGAAGCTGGGCTGCAGGCTTTCCCACACCAGCACGTCCTTGAAGATCTGCCAGCGCGTGGCACCCATCACCTTGGCCGCCATCACCCGCTGCTTGCGCGCGTTGATGACGCCGTAGGCGCTGTTGAACACCACGATCAGCAGCGCACCGAACGCGGCGATGGCCACCTTGTTGATGTCGGACACGCCGAAGATCAGCAGGAAGAGCGGAATCAGCGCCGACGACGGCGTGGAGCGGAAGAAGTCGATCAGGAACTCGACGCTGCGGTAGGCCTTCTCGTTGCTGCCGAGCAGCACGCCCAGCGGCACGCCGACCACCGCCGCGATGAGGAAGGCCTGCACCGTGCGCCACACCGTCACCGCGAAGTCGAGCAGCAGCGGGCCGCCGGCCAGGCCGCTGACCAGCGTGCCCAGCGTGGCCGCGGGCGGCGGCAGCAGGATGGGCTTGATCAACCCGGCGCGCACCACCAGGTCCCACACGATGAAGAGCACCAGCGGCCCGAGGAAGGGCAGCAGCCGCCCCGCGTCGAAGCGCCGGGGCTGGCGCGCCGCGGGGGCGTTGGCCGACGACGCCCAGGGCGCCGCGGCAGAGGACGTGTCGGCCATGTGTCTTACCCCTTGTAGATGAGGGACTGCACGTCGAGCTTCTTCTCGAACACGCCCTTGTCGGTGAACAGGTCGAAGAACTTCTGGAAGGCCGCCACGTCGGCCGGCTTGAACTCGTTGTAGAGCATGTACGAGGCCAGCGGCACCTCGCCCGTCAGCGGCCCTTCGATGGCGGTGTAGCCCTTCAGGTACTGCCGCGCCTCGGCCGGCTGGTTGCGCACCAGCTCGATGCCCTTGGCATACGCCGCGATGTACTTCTTGGTCTCGGCCGGGTACTTCTTGATGAACTCGGTGGTGAGCGCGGCCGAGCCGCCATGCCAGGGTGCCAGCGGGTCGCCGAGGATGTACTTGGCGATCACGCCCGCTTCCAGCACCCGCGTGGTGCCGTTGAGCCGGCCGACGGTGCCGGTGGGCTCGAGCGTGTAGACCGCGTCCACCTGGCCAGCGGCGAGCGCCGCCACGTGCTGGCCGATCGGCAGCTCCGTCACCGTGGTGCCGGGCGCGCCGGCGCGCTCGAGCACGGCCAGCGCCAGCGTCTTGTTCTGGATGCCGGGGCCGCTGGCCACGCGCTTGCCCTTCAGCTCGGCGATGGTCTTCACCGGGCTGTCCTTGGGCACCAGGAACTGGTCGAGCACGTACTTGGCGTTGCTCGGGTTGGTGGCGATGATCTTGAAGAGGCCGGGCGAGGCGATCTCGCCCACGCCCAGGTTGCCCGAGCCGGTGCCGTTGGAGCTGCCGTCGCAGCGGCCGGCCAGCATGGCTTCCATCACCTGCTGCGCGCCGGCGAACTTGAGCGCCTCCACGTCGAGGCCGGCTTCCTTGAAGTAGCCCTTCTCCACGGCGGCGAAGAACGGCAGGCCGGCGGCCACCGGCCAGTAGCCGATGCGGATCTTGGGGCCGGCCTGCGCGCGCACCAGCGCGGGCGCGCCCAGGGCGGCCACCGCGGCGGCGGCGCCGAGCAGCTGGCGCCGCGTCGTGGGCAAGGGGGAACGTCGGTTCATCGTCAACTCCTGGGGGCGAAAGAGAAAAGTCGAAAGGCGGCGCGTCAACGCGGTGCGCTGCGCGCCTTCATGTCGGCGATGTAGGCGCGCCAGCCGCCGAAGGCGGTGACGTCGGTGGCGGCGGCCAGGGCGTGCCCTTCGCAGATGAAGCCGTGCACCTGCGTGCCGTCGGCCAGCTCCAGGCTGCCCAGGCCCAGCGGCGCGGGGATCAACGCGAGGAACGAGCCCACGTGCTTCAGCGGCACGTTCCACACCTCCACCGCGATGGCCGCGCCGCCTTCGGCCACGCGCTGCAGGCCGGGCTTGGGCGGCGTGGTGTTGGGCAGCGCGTAGAGCTTGTAGTGCGGCGCGGTGGTGGTGGCTGCGCGCAGCGTGGCGCTGCGTTCGGTCAGCTGGCCGTTGAGCGGCATGCCCGACAGGTGCGCACCCACCACGGCGATGGGCATCGTCGGCTCGGCGGCGGGCCAGCCGCCGCGCTGCGCCGGTGCGCCGGGGTAGGGCACGTCGGTGGCGCCCAGCGGCAGTGCCAGCGCGGCCTGCCAGCCGGCACCGAAGTGGGCCAGCGCGGCGTCGGCGTTGCCGGGCGCGATGAAGGTCACGCCGAAGGGCAGCCCGCCTTCGGTGAAGCCGGCGGGCAGCGCCAGCGCGCACCAGCCCAGCAGGTTGACGAAGTTGGTGTACGTGCCCAGCCGCGAGTTGGCGCCGATGGGGTCGGCGTCCACCTGCGCGAAGGTGGGGTGGCCCGGCGCGGTGGGCACCATCAGCACGTCGACCTGCTGCCACAGCGCGGCGGCACCCTGCTGCGCCGCGCGCAGTGTGTACTGGCCGCGGAAGGCGTCGGTCGCCGTCATGCCGACGGCCTGCTCGACGACGGTGCGCACCGTGGGGTCGAGCGCCTCGGGCGACTGCTCGAGCAGCGCCTGCACGGCCGCATGGCGCTCGGCCACCCAGGGGCCGCCATACAGCAGCTGGGCCACCGCATGCAGCGGGGCGAAGTCGATCGGCACGATCTCGTGGCCCTGCCGCTGGGCCTGCGCCACCGCAGGCGGCCAGGCGGCGGCGTGCGTAGCATCGAGCACCGGCGTCATCGGCACGCCGATGCGCAGCCGCGCCGGCAGCCGCGCCGGGCCGGGCTCGAAGCGGCTGTAGGCGTCGTCGGCGTCGGGGCCTTCCATCACGGCCAGCACCGCGGCGGCGTCTTCCACCGTCAGCGCGAAGACCGAGACGCAATCGAGGCTGCGGCAGGCAGGCACCACGCCGGTGGTGCTGACGCGGCCCGGCGTGGGCTTGAGCCCGACGATGTTGTTGAAACCCGCGGGCACCCGGCCCGAGCCGGCCGTGTCGGTGCCCAGCGAGAACGCCACGTCGCCGCGTGCGGCCACCACCGCCGAGCCCGAGCTGGAGCCGCCGCTCACGCGGCTGGCATCAAAGGTGCTGGCAGGCCGGCCGTAGGGCGAGCGTGCACCGACGAGCCCCGTGGCGAACTGGTCGAGGTTGGTCTTGCCCATCCACACCGCACCGGCATCGAGCAGGCGCTGCACGGGCACGGCGTGGCGCCCGGCCACGTGGCTGAACGCGGGGCACGCGGCGGTGGTGGGGGCGCCGGCCACGTCGATGTTGTCCTTCACCGCGAAGGGCACGCCGAACAGCGGCAGCGCCTGCCACAGGGCCGCGCGGCCGGCCGGGTCGGCGGCGGTCGCGGCGAGGCGGGCCTCCAGGGCCGCGGCCTGCGTGCCCACCTCGTCCGCGGTGGCGCGGTGGATCCAGGCTTCGCGCGGGCCGTCGGCGAGCCGGCGTGCGAGCGCGCCGAGCAGGTCGGCCGGCGATGCACCGCCGCGGTAGGCGGCGTGCCAGTCGGCCAGCGTCAGGGGCATGTGTTCGTTCATGGTGCACGTATTGGTATACCAGTTGGTGCACTTGCATCATCCGTGCCATGCGGCCCAGTGGCTCTTCCGGCATGTGGCCTCACCGGGGATGCGGGTGCCGGCGCTACGAGGCCGCCCGGGCACCGGAAAGCAGCGCCCGTCCATGGCTTGCTTCTTGCACCCTCCGGGTCGACCAACTGGTATCCCAGTTCGTATGCATCAAATTGGGGAACAGGAGCCACCCGTGCTGACGACTCTCGACGCCGCGCCCGAACCCATCCGCATCGACATCCGCAGGACGGCGGTGGTGATGATCGACATGCAGCGCGACTTCATCGAGCCGGGCGGCTTCGGTGAAAGCCTCGGCAACGACGTCTCGCTGCTGCGCCGAGCCATCGCGCCGTGCCAGGCGCTGCTGTCGGCCGCGCGCGCCGCTGGCATGCTGGTCATCCACACCCGCGAAGGCCACAGGCCCGACCTGCTGGATGCGCCCAAGGCCAAGATCGAGCGCGGCGCACCGAGCGTGCGCATCGGCGCGAAAGGGCCGATGGGCCGCATCCTGATCCGCGGCGAGCCGGGCCACGACATCATCCCCGAGCTGTACCCGCAGGCGGGCGAGCCGGTGATCGACAAACCCGGCAAGGGCGCCTTCTACGCCACCGAACTGGGGCCGATGCTGCACCACCGCGGCATCGAGAACCTCATCGTGTGCGGCGTCACCACCGAGGTCTGCGTGCACACCACGGTGCGCGAGGCCAACGACCGCGGCTACCGCTGCATCGTGCCCGGCGACTGCTGCGCGTCGTACTTCCCCGAGTTCCACGAGACCGCGCTGCGCATGGTGCAGGCACAGGGCGGCATCTTCGGCTGGGTGAGCGATTCGGCCCGCGTGCTCGCGGCGCTCGAGCGGCCCGCCTGACCACGCACCGCCCCGTTTTCTTCGTCCATCCGCCAATCCCCTCCACGACAGGAGCGCTCCATGACGACCACACGCATCGCGTCCACGCCCGCGCCCGGCCCCGGTCCCCGTCTCTGGGTGCCCGGCGACTGGAATGCCTTCTTCGGCTTCGGCACCAACATCCTCGTCAACCTGCTGGTGCTCACCGGCCTGTTGCGCTTCGTGCTGAAGATGCCCGACGACATCGTGTTCGGCCGCATCCTGCCGGCGGCGGGGCTGATGATGTTCCTGTCCACCGCGTACTACGCCTACCTGGCCTGGCAACTCGCCAAGAAGACCGGCCGCAGCGACGTGTGCGCGCTGCCTTCGGGCATCAGCGTGCCGCACATGTTCGTCGTGGTCTTCGTGATCATGCTGCCCATCTCGTTGAAGACGGGCGACCCGATCAAGGGCTGGGAGGCCGGGCTCACCTGGGTCTTCGTGCAGAGCTTCGTGCTGATGATCGGGGGCTTCATCGCGCCGGTGATCCGCCGCATCACGCCGCGCGCCGCGCTGCTGGGCACCCTGGCGGGCGTGTCGATCGCGTTCATCGCCTTGCGCCCCGCGCTGGAGATGTTCATGACGCCGCTGCTCGGCGTGGTGTGCTTCGCGATCATCCTGGTGAGCTGGTTCGGCGGCGTGCGCTGGTTCCGCGGCATCCCGGCCGGGCTGGTGGCCATCGCGGTGGGTTGCCTGATCGCCTGGGGCTCCACCGCGCTGGGCATGCCCGTCGGCGGCATGAGCCTCGCCAACCTCGCGGCCTCGTTCTCGAACTTCGGCTTCTCCGTGCCGCTGCCGGCGGTGGGCCATGTGTTCTCGGGCTTCGAGTTCCTCGCCATCATCCTCGTCACCGCCATCCCCTTCGGCATCTACGACCTCGTGGAAGCGATGGACAACGTGGAAAGCGCGGCCGCGGGCGGCGACAGCTTCCCGACCACCCGCGTGCTGACGGCCGACGGCGTGGTGAGCCTCATCGGCTGCCTGATGGGCAACCCGTTCATCAACGCCGTGTACATCGGCCACCCGGGCTGGAAGTCGATGGGCGGGCGCATTGGCTACTCGGCGGCCACCGGCATCGCGGTGCTGCTGATGTGCTGGCTGGGCATCATCGCGGTGATGACCTCGCTGATCCCGGTGGTCGCCATCGCGCCCATCCTGCTCTACATCGGCATGCTGATCGGCGCGCAGGCCTTCCAGGAGACGCCGCGCAGCCACGCGCCGGCCGTCATCCTCGCCTTCATGCCGCACCTGGCCGCGTGGGGCAAGCTGCAGATCGACAACGCGCTGGGCGCCGCCGGCACCAGCGCCGCGGCGGTGGGCTTCGACAAGCTGGGGCAGATGGGCGTGCTGTACCACGGGCTCGAGGTGCTGGGCGGCGGCGCCATCCTCGGCGGGCTGATCCTGGGCGCGATCGCCGTCTTCATCATCGACCGCGAGCTGGTGAAGGCCGCGGCCTTTGCGGTGGCCGGCGCGTTGCTCACGTTCTTCGGCTTCATGCACGGCGAGCGCATCGGCATCGGCCAGAGCCTGTCGGTGGCGGTGAGCTACCTGGGCTTCGCCGCCGTGCTGCTGGCCTGCGCGAAGTTCGCGGTGGTGGAGCCGAAGGGCGCGGAGCATGGGCATGCGGAGCCGGCGGAGGAGGGAGGGCATCCCGCCGTGGCCTGAGGCCGCGCTTCTCCTTTGTGTCGGCGCTGGCATCAGCCAGCGTAGTGTCTGTGCAGGTCGCAGCCGTGGCCACGTCCAGCGCCATGCTGGCCCCGACGGCTGCGGGCAGCCGCGCCGTGCGGTTGACGGTCGTCAACGACCTGGGCAAGCACGCCACGATCTACGCGACGGTGGCGGCCGTGAGGAGTGGCACGTTGGGCGACGGGTGGGGCATCGCTCGATATGCTGCCGGCTCTGCTGGAGGCTGCTGCGACGCTGGGCCTTGGCCACGCGGGTGCTGGTCAGCTCAGCTGCCGAAAGCTCATTAACAACCTGGGTTTTGAAGGCTCCAGATTTCGGTAGAAGTTTGAGAGGTTGAAACTCGCAGTGAAATCAAAAGGTTGAGAGAAGTGTGTTCCCCACGCGGGTGGGGATGAACCGTACAGCGGATAGTCTCGCGCGACGCCACCGATGTGTTCTCCACGCGGGTGGGGATGAACCGCCGACGCTGTACAAGGCCGGCGCTGAGAAGTTGTGTTCCCCACGCGGGTGGGGATGAACCGTTGTCGAGGATCTGGCCGGCCTTGGCCTTGTCGTGTTCCCCACGCGAGTGGGGATGAACCATATTCCTTCAAGGGCTTCGCTTCCGGGTAGGTCGTGTTCCCCACGCGGGTGACCCTGGCACCAACCTCGAGGCCATGACAACGGACGCCCCTTCCTCATGCCGAGGGGATGTAGCACCTTCGCAATACCAGATCCTGCGCCGCCCTGCACAATCGGCAGCCCGCGGCGCCACAGCCGCAGCGCCGAGAAGAACGATGGAGACCACCGCCCCGGCCGTGCATCGGCCCGATTCCCGCTACGCCCTGTTCCGGCTGGCGCTCACGCTGCTGATCATGACGGTTGGCAGCAGCGGCATGTATGTCGTGTCGGTGGTGCTGCCGGCCGTGCAGGCCGAGTTCGGCGTGGCGCGGGCCGATGCCTCGCTGCCCTACACGCTGCTGATGCTTGGCTTCGGCCTGGGCGGCATGGTCATGGGGCGGCTGGCCGACCGGTGGGGTGTGATGTGGCCCTTGCTGATCGGCGCGGCCAGCCTGGGCATCGGCTATGTGGCCTGCGGCCTGGCCGGTGGCATCGTCGCCTTTACGGTGGCGCAGGCGCTGCTGGTGGGCATGTTCGGAAGCGCGGCGGCCTTCGCGCCGCTGGTGGCCGATACGTCCCTCTGGTTCGTCAAGCGGCGCGGCATCGCGGTGGCGGTATGCGCCAGCGGCAACTACGTGGCCGGCGCGGTCTGGCCGCCGATCGTGCAGCACTTCGTCGAGCAGGTCGGCTGGCGGCAGACCTACATCGGCATGGGCCTCTTCTGCGGCGTGACGATGGCGGCGCTGGCGCTCTTCATGCGGGCCCGCCCGCCCGCCCTGGCCGAGTCCGGCGCCACGCCCGCCATGGCCAAGGCCGGCGCGGCGCCGGTCGGCAACGCCCTGCGCCCCTTCGGCTTCAGCATCGGCACCGCCCAGGGCCTGCTGTGCGTGGCGGGCGTGGCCTGCTGCGTGGCGATGGCGATGCCGCAGGTGCACATCGTGGCCTACTGCGCCGACCTCGGCTACGGGCCGGCGCGCGGGGCGCAGATGCTGTCGCTGATGCTCGGCTTCGGCGTGGTGAGCCGGCTGGTCTCCGGCGCCATCTGCGACCGCATCGGCGGCCTGCGCACGCTGCTGCTGGGCGGCGCGCTGCAGTGCGTGGCGCTGATCCTCTTCCTGCCCTTCGACGGGCTGGTGTCGCTCTACGTGGTCTCGGCGCTGTTCGGGCTGTTCCAGGGCGGCATCGTGCCGTCCTACGCGATCATCGTGCGAGAGCACTTCCCGCCGGCCGAGGCCGGTGCGCGCGTGGGCACGGTGCTGATGTTCACGCTCTTCGGCATGGCGCTGGGCGGCTGGATGTCGGGCAAGGTGTTCGACCTTACCGGCAGCTACGACGCAGCCTTCCTGAACGGCATCGCCTGGAACCTGCTGAACCTGGCGATCGCCGTCACGCTGCTGGTGCGCACGCGGCGCCGCGGCGGGGCCGTGCCTGCGGCAGCCTGAGCGGCCGCGAAAGGGTTCAGCCCGCGGTCTCGATCGCGAGCAGCTCGGCCGCCAGCGCCTCGGCCACTTCGATGCCGTCGACGCCGGCCGACATGATGCCGCCGGCGTAACCCGCGCCCTCGCCGGCCGGATACAGGCCGGCGACGTTCAGGCTCTGGTACTTGCGGTTGCGCGTGATGCGCAGCGGCGACGAGGTGCGCGTCTCGACGCCCGTGAGCACCGCGTCGGGCATCGAGAAACCACGGATCTGGCGTTCGAAGGCCGGCAGCGCCTCGCGGATGGCGGCCAGCGCGTAGTCCGGCAGGCTGCCGCGGCCGGGCTCGGCCAGGTCGGTGAAGTGCACGCCCGGTTTGTACGACGGCAGCACGTCGCCGGCGGCGCTGGAGCGCTGGCCCTGGATGAAGTCACCCACCAGCTGCCCCGGCGCGTGGTAGCCGCCGCCGCCGAGCTCGAAGGCCCGCGACTCCCAGTGGCGCTGGAAGGCGATGCCGTCGAGCGGGTTCACCGGCCCGTCGCCGAGGCCATCCTGGCGGTAGTCCTGCGGCGTGATGCCGACGACGATGCCGGCATTGGCGTTGCGCTCGTTGCGGCTGTACTGGCTCATGCCGTTGGTCACCACCCGGCCTTCTTCCGAGGTCGCGGCGACGACGGTGCCGCCCGGGCACATGCAGAAGCTGTAGACGGAGCGGCCGTTGCGGGCGTGGTGCACCAGCTTGTAGTCGGCCGCGCCGAGGATCGGGTGGCCTGCATTGGGGCCGAAGCGGGCGCGGTCGATCACGCCCTGCGGGTGCTCGACGCGGAAGCCGATCGAAAACGGCTTGGCCTCGAGGAACACCCCGCGTTGCTGCAGCATCGCGAAGGTGTCGCGGGCGCTGTGCCCCAGGGCGAGCACCACGTGGTCGGCGGCGAGCTCCTCGCCCGAGGCCAGCGTCAGCCCGCGCAGGCGGCCGCCTTCGATCAGCAGGTCCGTCACGCGCTGCTCGAAGCGGATCTCGCCGCCCAGCGCCTCGATCTCGGCCCGCATCTTCTCGATCATGCTGACCAGGCGGAAGGTGCCGATGTGCGGCTTGCTGACGTAGAGGATCTCTTCCGGCGCGCCGGCCTTGACGAACTCGGTGAGCACCTTGCGCGTCAGGTGGCGCGGGTCGCTGATCTGGCTCCACAGCTTGCCGTCGCTGAAGGTGCCGGCGCCGCCCTCGCCGAACTGGACGTTCGAGTCCGGATCGAGCACGCCCTGGCGCCACAGGCCCCAGGTGTCCTTGGTGCGCTCGCGCACGGCCCGCCCGCGCTCGAGCACGATGGGCCGCAGACCCATCTGCGCCAGCACCAGCGCGGCGAACAGGCCGCAGGGGCCGAAGCCGACGACGACGGGCCGCGGCCGGCCGGCGGCATAAAAGTCCACCGGCGCGTGGCCGATGAAACGGTAGCGGGTGTCGGGGCTGGGCCGCACCTGCGGGTCGCCCTGGAAGCGCTGCAGCAGCGCGGCCTCGTCGACGCCCGGGGCCAGTTCGCAGTCCAGGGTGTAGCTGAGCACCACCGCGGACTTCTTGCGGGCGTCGTACCCGCGGCGGAAGACGGTGAAGTCCTTCAGCTCGGCGTCGGCCAGGCCCAGCCGTGCGCACGCCGCCGGGCGCAGCGCGTCGGCGGCGTGGTCGAGCGGGAGGCGAAGTTCGGTGATCCGCAGCATCGTGGAGTCAAGGCTGGGGCCGTGAGCACGGCATCAGCGGATCAGGCAGCGCTCAGCCGCCCTTCTTCGCCCGCTTGCCGGGGTTCTTCTTGCTGCGGGTGTGCGAGCCGCGTTCCAGGCTGACGCGCTGGCCGCCGCCGCTGCGCCGGGTTCCCGGCACGGGAGGGGTCGCCTTGCGTTCGGCTTCGGTTCTGTACTTGGTGGCCATCGGATGGTGCTCCGTCAATGAATCGACAACCCGCAATTAGGCCACAAGGGCGGGGCGCCCCGGCGGGGGCGGGCGGGGCCGCCGGCCGTACGCCATCCGGCGTATGGTCCAACCCCGGGGTCGTCCCTAACCTGCCGGTGTCCGATTTCTCGCGGTCACCACCAAGTTCAAAGGGGCAACCATGACCACTCGCCGTTCCTTCTCGATCTCGCTCACCGCCGTCGCGCTGGCCGCGCTCGGCGCCACCGCCGCCCATGCACAGGAGACCATCAAGGTCGGCATCCTGCACTCGCTGTCGGGCACCATGGCCATCTCCGAGACCGTCCTGAAGGACGTCGCGCTGATGACGATCGACGAGATCAACGCCAAGGGCGGCGTGCTCGGCAAGAAGCTGGAGCCGGTGGTGGTCGACCCCGCGTCCAACTGGCCCCTCTTCGCGGAGAAGGCGCGCCAGCTCATCACCAAGGACAAGGTCGCCGCGACCTTCGGCTGCTGGACCTCGGTGAGCCGCAAGTCGGTGCTGCCGGTGTACGAAGAGCTGAACAGCCTGCTCTTCTACCCGGTGCAGTACGAAGGCGAGGAGCTCAGCAAGAACGTCTTCTACACCGGCGCCGCGCCCAACCAGCAGGCCATCCCGGCGGTCGAGTACCTGATGAGCAAGGACGGCGGCAGCGCCAAGCGCTTCGTGCTGCTGGGCACCGACTACGTCTACCCCCGCACCACCAACAAGATCCTGCGCGCCTTCCTGAAGAGCAAGGGCGTGGCCGAGGCCGACATCATGGAGGAGTACACCCCCTTCGGCCACTCGGACTACCAGAGCATCATCGCCAAGATCAAGAAGTTCTCTTCCGAAGGCAAGAAGACCGCGGTGGTCTCCACCATCAACGGCGACTCCAACGTGCCCTTCTACAAGGAACTGGGCAACCAGGGCCTGAAGGCGACCGACGTGCCGGTGGTGGCCTTCTCGGTGGGTGAGGAGGAGCTGCGCGGCGTCGACACCAAGCCGCTGGTGGGCCACCTGGCCGCGTGGAACTACTTCATGTCGGTGAAGAACCCGACGAACGACGCCTTCATCAAGGCCTGGAGCGACTACGCCAAGGCCAAGAACATCCCCGGCCACAAGGACAAGCCGCTGACCAACGACCCGATGGAAGCCACCTACATCGGCATCCACATGTGGGCGCAGGCCGTCACCAAGGCCAAGAGCACCGACACCGACAAGGTTATCGCCGCGATGGCCGGCCAGACCTTCAAGGCGCCGGGCGGCTTCACCAGCACGATGGACAAGGAGAACCACCACCTGCACAAGCCGGTGTTCATCGGCGAGGTGAAGGCCGACGGCCAGTTCAACGTGGTCTGGAAGACGCCGGGCCCGGTCGTGGCCGATCCGTGGAGCGACTACATCCCCGAGAACAAGGGCAAGAAGAACGTGCCCGAGAAGAAGTGAGCTGAGAAGACTGGAACCGGGCCGGCCGGCCCGCTCCCGGCGGGAGCGCGGCCGGCCTCTTGTTGGGGAGTGGAACGTGAAGCAGGTGCTCTTGATCGCCCTGGGGCTGCTCGCGCTCGTCGGCAGTCCGGCGGTGCAGGCGCTGACGCCGCAGCAGGCGCGAGCGATCGCCACCGGCGACAGCGACGACCGCATCGCCGCGATGCAGGCGGCGCTGGCCGCGGGCGATGCGGGGCTGGCGCCGCTGGCGCAGGCCCTGATGGACGACGCCGTGAAGCTCACGCCCGAGCGCGTGCTGATCGTGCGCGACGGCCAGGCCACCGATGCCGCCACCGGCCAGGCCGTGGCCGCGGTGCCCGACGACGCGGAAGACCCCGTCAACAACAACCGCATCCGGCGTGCGCTGCAGGCCGCGCTGGCATCGCTGAAGCTCTTTTCCGCCGACCGCGGGGAGCGCGCGCAGGCCATCGCGCAGTTGCGCGACCAGGCCGACGAAGGCCTGATGCCGCTGCTCGACAAGGCCGAGGCCGCCGAGCCCGACGCCGCGCTGAAGAAGCAACTCGGCCTGCTGAAGGCCGGCGTGCTGGTCGCCTCGCCCGATGCCGCCAAGCGCCTGGCCGCGGCGCAGCTGCTGGAAGCCAGCGACGACCCCAACACCCGCAGCCTGCTGCTCGAGCGCCTGGCGACCGGCGGCGAGAGCGATCCCGCGGTGCGCGCCGCGCTGCAGGAGGCGCTGTCGTCGGTCGAGACGCGGCTCGCGCTCGGCGAGTGGCTGGGCGTGCTGTTCACCGGCGCGAGCCTGGGCTCCATCCTGCTGCTGGTGGCGCTGGGCCTGGCCATCACCTACGGCCTGATGGGCGTCATCAACATGGCGCACGGCGAGCTGATGATGATCGGCGCCTACGCCACCTTCGTGGTGCAGAACGTGTTCCGCACGTACTTCCCCGGTGCGTTCGACTGGTACGTGCTGGCGGCCATCCCGCTGTCCTTCCTGGCGAGCGCGCTGGTGGGTGCGGCGCTGGAGCGCAGCGTGATCCGCTGGCTCTACGGCCGGCCGCTGGAGACGCTGCTGGCCACCTGGGGCATCAGCCTGATGCTGATGCAGGCGGTGCGTTCGCTCTTCGGCGCGCAGAACGTGCCGGTCGAGAACCCGGCATGGCTGTCGGGCGGCCTGCAGGTGATGAGCAACCTCACGCTGCCCTACAACCGCCTCGCGATCCTGGCTTTCGCGTTCATCGTGCTCGGCGGCGTGGCGCTGCTGATCGCGAAGACGCGGTTGGGCCTCTTCGTGCGCGGCGTCACGCAGAACCGCCGCATGGCGTCCTGCGTGGGCGTGAACACGGCGCGTGTGGACACCTATGCCTTCGCGCTGGGGGCCGGCATCGCCGGGCTGGCCGGCTGCGCGCTGTCGCAGGTCGGCAACGTGGGCCCCGACCTGGGCCAGAGCTACATCGTCGATTCGTTCATGGTGGTGGTGCTGGGCGGCGTGGGCCAGCTCGCGGGCACCGTCGTCGCGGGGCTGGGCCTGGGCGTGCTGAACAAGCTGCTCGAAGGCTGGGCCGGTGCCGTGCTCGCCAAGATCATGGTGCTGGTGTTCATCGTCGTCTTCATCCAGAAGCGGCCGCAGGGGTTGTTCGCAATGAAAGGCCGGAGTGCGGAAGCATGACTACGATTTCCTTGAACCTGCCGCAACCCAAGCGCGGCGCGCTGCTCGGCCCCAAGGGCTGGACCGGCGTATTCGCCGCGCTGCTCGCCATCTGCGTGCTCGCGCCGGTGCTGAACCTGGTGGTGCCCGAGGGCAACGTGTTCCACCTCAGCGACTACTCGGTGGGCCTGATCGGCAAGATCATGTGCTACGCCATCTGCGCGCTGGCGATGGACCTGATCTGGGGCTACACGGGCATCCTGAGCCTGGGCCACGGGCTGTTCTTCGCGCTGGGCGGCTACGCGATGGGCATGTACCTCATGCGCCAGATCGGCCGCGACGGCAACTACAAGAGCGACCTGCCCGACTTCATGGTGTTCCTCGACTGGAAGGAGCTGCCGTGGCACTGGGCGCTGAGCGATTCGTTCATCGCGCAGATGCTGCTGGTGGTCCTGGTGCCCGGCGCGCTGGCCTTCGTGTTCGGCTTCTTCGCGTTCCGTTCGCGCATCAAGGGCGTGTACTTCTCGATCATCACGCAGGCGATGACCTTCGCGGCGATGCTGCTGTTCTTCCGCAACGAGACCGGCTTCGGCGGCAACAACGGCTTCACCGACTTCAAGCGCATCCTCGGCATGCCCATCGCCACGCCAGGCATGCGCATCACCCTCTTCGTGCTGACGGGGCTGGTGCTGGTGGGCTTCTTCCTGATGGCGCGCTGGATCGTCGGCAGCAAGTACGGCCGCGTGCTGCAGGCCATCCGCGACGCAGAGAGCCGCGTGATGTTCACCGGCTACGACCCGCTGGCCTACAAGCTCAGCATCTGGACGCTGTCTGCCGTGATGTGCGGCGTGGCCGGTGCCTTGTACGTGCCGCAGGTGGGCATCATCAACCCGGGCGAGATGTCGGCCGCGGCCGGCATCGAGATGGCCATCTGGGCCGCGGTGGGCGGGCGCGCCACGCTGATCGGCCCGATCGTCGGCGCCTTCTTCGTCAACGGCGCCAAGAGCTGGCTGACGGTGGTGGCGCCCGAGTACTGGCTCTACTTCCTCGGCGCCCTCTTCATTGCCGTGACGCTGTTCCTGCCGCAGGGCATCGTGGGGCTGTTCCGCAAGGTCAAGCAGGAGAAGAAACTGTGACCCCTGATCTGATGGAAGCGGGCGCCAAGGTGCGCGCCGAGCACGATGCGCGGCTGGATGCCTACGGCGGCGGCTCCGGCGGCGGGGCCACCTACGGCCGCGTGGCCCGCGCCGGCGTGCCCGAGTTCGCGCAGGGCGTGGCGCTGTACGTCGACGACATCACCGTCAGCTTCGACGGTTTCCGCGCGCTGAACGCCTTGTCGCTGACGATCAATGTGGGCGAGCTGCGCTGCATCATCGGCCCCAACGGCGCCGGCAAGACCACGATGATGGACGTCATCACCGGCAAGACGCGGCCCGACAAGGGCAAGGTGCACTTCGGCTCCAACATCGACCTGCTGCGCCTGCGCGAGAACGACATCGCGCAGATCGGCATCGGCCGCAAGTTCCAGAAGCCGACGGTGTACGAGGAGCTGAGCGTGTTCGAGAACCTCGAGCTCGCGCTCAAGGCCGACCGCCGCGCGCGCGCGAGCCTCTTCCACCGCCTCACCGGCGAGCAGCTCGACCGCATCGGCGAGATCCTGGCGCTGATCCACCTGAAGGAATCGGCGCAGCGCACCGCGGGCCTCCTGAGCCACGGCCAGAAGCAGTGGCTGGAGATCGGCATGCTGCTGATGCAGGACCCGAAGCTGCTGCTGCTCGACGAGCCCGTGGCCGGCATGACCGACGAGGAGACCGAGCGCACCGCCGAGCTCTTCCTGTCGCTCGAAGGCCAGCATTCGCTGGTGGTCGTCGAGCACGACATGAAGTTCGTCGACGAGCTGACGCAGGGCCGCAAGAAGGTGACGGTGCTGCACGAAGGCAGCGTGCTGGCCGAAGGGCTGCTGTCGGAAGTGCAGGCCAACGAGAAGGTCGTCGAGGTCTACCTCGGCCGCTGACCAGAACGGGGGACAACATGCTGAATGTCGAAGGCCTGAACCAGTACTACGGCGGTTCGCACATCCTGCGCAACCTGTCGTTCGAAGCGAAGATCGGCGAGGTCACGGTGATCCTCGGCCGCAACGGCGTGGGCAAGACCACGCTGCTGAAGAGCCTGATGGGCGTGGTGCCGATCAAGACCGGCAGCATCAAGCTCGACGGCCAGGAGATGGGCAAGGAGCGGCCCTACGAGCGCGTGAAGCGCGGCGTGGGCTACGTTCCGCAGGGCCGCGAGATCTTCGGCCGGCTGACGGTGGAGGACAACCTGCGCATGGGCCTGGCCTACAAGTCGGGCAGCACGCCGATCCCGCCGGAGACCTTCGAGCTGTTCCCGGTGCTCAAGCAGATGATCAACCGCCGCGGCGGCGACCTGTCGGGCGGGCAGCAGCAGCAGCTGGCCATCGGCCGCGCGCTGGCGGCGGGCCCCAAGCTGCTGATCCTGGACGAGCCGACAGAAGGCATCCAGCCGTCGATCATCAAGGACATCGGCCGCGTGATCCGCATGCTGGCCGACCGCAAGACGATGGCCATCGTGCTGGTGGAGCAGTACTACGACTTCGCCGAAGAGCTGGCCGACCAGTACCTGGTGATGGAGCGCGGCGAGATCATCGCCCGCGGCCGCGGCAGCGAGATGCAGGCCAACGGCGTGCGCGAGCTGATGTCGATCTGAGGTCCGCTACTTCGCGAGCACCTTGTCCAGCGCGGTGGCCAGGTGGCCCACCGTGCGGTCGACGTTGCGCCACTTCTCCAGCCCGAACAGGCCGATGCGGAAGCTCATGAAGTCCGGCCCCTCGTCGCATTGCAGCGGCACGCCGGAGGCGGTCTGCAGGCCGGCCTCGATGAACTTCTTCGCGCTCTGGATGCCGGGGTCGGTGGTGTAGCTCACCACCACGCCGGGGGCCTTGAAGCCTTCGGCGGCGACGCTGGGAAAGCCCCTGGACTCGAGCAGCGCGCGCACCTTGGCGCCCAGCTCGACCTGCGCGTCGCGCACCGGCCCGAAGCCCCATTCGCGCGTTTCGCGCATCACGTCGCGCAGGCGCACCAGCGCGTCCGTCGGCATCGTGGTGTGGTACGCGTGCTGGCCCTTTTCATAGCCTTCGGCGATCTGCATCCACTTCTTCAGGTCGCAGGAGAAGCTGCTGCTCGTGGTGCCGTCGATGGCCTGGCGCGCGCGTTCGCTCAGCATCACCATCGCGCAGCAGGGCGAGCCGCTCCAGCCTTTCTGCGGCGCGCTGATCAGCACGTCGACGCCGGTGGCCTGCATGTCGACCCACATCGCGCCGGAGGCCACGCAGTCGAGCACGAAGAGGGCGCCCACCTCGTGCGCGGCGTCGCTGACGGTGCGCAGGTAGTCGTCGGGCAGCAGGATGCCGCTGGCCGTTTCCACGTGCGGCGCGAACACGACCTTGGGCTTCTCGGCGCGGATGGCGGCGGCCACTTCGGCGGCCGGGCACGGGGCCCACGGCGCCTGCGGGCCGTCGCCCTGGCGGCGGGCCTTGCAGACCACCGCGCCGCCGCCAAGGTTTCCTGCATCGAAGATCTGGCTCCAGCGGTAGCTGAACCAGCCGTTGCGCACGATCAGCACCTTCTCGCGGTTGGCGAACTGGCGCGCCACCGCCTCCATGCCGAAAGTGCCGCTGCCAGGCACCAGCACCGCCGTGTGTGCGTGGTACACCTCCTTCAGCATCGCGAGGATGTCCTGCACCACGCCGGTGAAGCGCTTGGACATGTGGTTCAACGCGCGGTCGGTGTAGACCACCGAGAACTCGAGCAGGCCGTCGGGGTCGATGTCGGGAAGCAGGCCGGGCATGGGTGTCGTCTCCGTGGTGGTTGGACGGGCGCCGGGGCCGGTGCGCGGGGCATCGGCAGGGGGGCGCCGCGGGGCTACGAGTGTAGCCAGCACCCTGCGCTCGGCGGGGGCGGTGGCCGGGGCTGTGCGCGGCCTGGCTCAGCCGCCTCGCCGGTACTGCCAGACCCCCACCGCGGCGATCACGGGCAGGGCGCATTCGCCGATCTCCTCCAGCGCCGACAGCACGGTGTCGACGCTCGCCGACATCACGATGCCGAAGTCCTCGGCCAGGATCGCGAACGAGCGGTCGATGATCTTGGTGGCCACCAGCGTCACGATGAACGCCGCGACCGTCACGGCCAGCGGGCGGCGCAGGCGCAACTGTTGCCACACCGGCTTCGCGAAGCGCACGAGCAGCCAGAGGCCGGCCGCCGCGATCGCCAGCACGATGGGCAGCGCGATCAGCTTCTGGTGCAGGGGTGCGTCGCGCAGGTAGAAGCTGACCTTGAGCACGCTGGTGCCCGTCAAGGCCTTGTGCAGGTCGAGTTCGCGCGCCGCGAACGCCAGCAGCATCACGCCCACGCCGATGCGGCCCAGGCGCTCGTCGGCCGGGCCGCCCACCCACCACAGCGCGGCCACGGCCAGCACGTACAGCAGCACCGTCAGGTTCTCGATCGGCCCGCCCTCGTGGATGAGGTCGATCACGGTGTCGCGGGGCAGCGCCAGCCAGAGCAGCAGCGACAGCACCACCGCGAACAGCGCGGGCGCGAAGCCGGCGGCGGTGTAGGCCCAGGAGGCGCGGCGGGGCGCCGCGGTGGGCTGGGCGGCGGTGGAAGAGGGGCTGGTCATGTCGTGGGGGCCTGTCATCGGGCCGTCATGTTAGAGGCCGCCCGCAGGCGCTGCAGGCACGCGGGCAACAGCCTTGCCCGCGGCGCGGCGCCCATCGCGGGCGCGCTCATTGCCAGGGGGAGCCGCCGATACCATCTCCCCATGCAGCCTCCCACCGCCTCCTCCGCCACGGCCGGCCGCGCCGCCGGTGCCCCGTTCCCGCGCCTCGTCGGCGACGTCGGCGGCACGAACGCCCGCTTCGCGGTCTGCCGCGCACCCGATGCGCCGCCGTCCGACGTGCAGGCGCTGTCGGGCAGCGACTTTCCCACGCTGCAGGCGGCGCTGCGCCGCTACCTCGATGGATGGGAAGGGCCGCCGCCGAAGGTCTGCGCCATCGCGATCGCCAACCCGGTCCAGGGCGACCGGGTGCAGATGACCAACCACACCTGGTCGTTCTCGATCGAGGCGGTGCGGCGCGAGTTCGGATTCGACCGTTTTGTCGTCGTCAACGACTTCGTCGCGCTGGCGCTGGCGCTGCCGACGCTGGCGGCGCACGACCTGCGGCCGGTGGGCGGCGGGGCGGCCGTCCCGGGCGCGACGTGCGGCCTGCTCGGCGCCGGCACGGGCCTCGGGGTCGCGTCGCTCGCCTTCACGCACCGCGGCGAGGCGGTGGCCGTCGGCGGCGAAGGCGGCCACGTGACGCTGCCGGCCAGCCACGAGGGTCCGCCCGAGGAGGCCGCCGTGGTGGCGCGGCTGCATGCCCGTTTCGGCCATGCGTCGGCCGAGCGCGCGCTGTCGGGGCCGGGCATCGTCAACCTCTATGGCGCGCTGGCCGAGGTGCGCGGCGTCGCGGCGCCGCTGGACGATCCGGCCGACATCCTCGCCGCGGCGCGCGGCGGGCAGGACGCCCTGGCCAGCGCCGTGCAGGCCATGTTCTGCGGCCTGCTGGGCAGCGTGGCGGGCAACCTCGCGCTGACGGTGGGCGCGCAGGGCGGCCTGTACATCGGCGGCGGCATCGTGCCGCGGCTGGGCGATGCGCTGGCGCAATCGACGTTCCGGGCGCGCTTCGAAGCCAAGGGCCGCTTCCGCGGCTACCTGGAGCGCATCCCCAGCTGGGTGATCACCGCGGAGCAGTCGCCGGCGCTGCTCGGCGCGTCGCAGGCGCTCGACGCTGCCTGATGGGGGCGGCGGCCGGGCCGGCGCGCGTCAGGTGCGCCAGATGCGCGGCAGCGGCGCCGGCATCTGCCAGGCGGCACCGCGCCAGGCGGCCCATACCGCGGTGAGCAGGTTCAACGCGGGCTCGACCCGGCCGGCCAGCACCCGCAGCACCACCACCTCCGGCTGCGGCGCGCTGGCGCCGGCGGGGCAGGCTGCGGCGTGGCCTTCGCAGACCTGCCGTGCAGCGTCGAGCAAGGCATCCCGCCGGGCGGCGGCCAGCGGCTCGCCCGCCGCGAACCACAGGGTCGCCATCACGCGCCGGCCCGCCAGGCCCAGCGGCGAATCGAGCAGCGCGGCGTCGGCGGCGGCGATCGTCGCGCGTTCCAGCCAGCGGCCGGGCAGTTCCAGGTGCTGCCGGAAACGCCCGTGCGCGAAGGCCGCGCCGGTGGCCGGCAGGCCGAGCGCCAGCACGTCCCAGCCCATCATCTCGCCGCCGGGCGCCAGGTCGAACCGCATGCGGTTCTCGGCCTCGCAGCCGCTGTAGGCGATGGCTTCGAGCGGCAGCCATTCCAGGCGTGCGCCGGCCTCGACCCGGCAGTCGCATGATTGCAGGGCCGGCTCGCCGGCGCTGCGGTAGAAGCGCGTGGCCCCGGGCGTGGTGATCAGTGCATGCGTGCCGGGCTCCAGCCGCGCATCCAGCCGCAGCACGTCGCCCCCGACGACGCCGCCCGGCGGGTGCACCAGCACGTGGTGGCACACGGCCGGGCCTTCGGGGTAGAGGCGCTGCAGCACGCGCAGCGGGCCCTCGTGGCGGTCGAGCGCCACCGTGCGCTCGCCGTCGCGGGTGTAGTGCAGTTGCAGGTGGCCTGTCCAGCCCATGGCAGAAGAAACAGCGCGAAAGGGCCGGCACTCTACCCGGTGCGCTGCGTGGCGGCCCCGCAACGGCCTATAGTCCGCGCTCTGTTGCGGTGCAGCAATCCTGTCACGAAAGTTGCTTAGGGTGGCGTACCGTACCTGCAGGAGGCCGGCAGCAGACCGGGCCCTGGCGGGTTTGTCCGTCGTATGCCGTTCAGGGGGAATGTGATGACCGGTAAGCTGAAGATCGTCGCGCGCGGCTTGTGGACGCTGGCCGCGTTGGGGGCCGCGGGTGCCGCGCACGCCGCGCTGGAGCCGGCGCCCGCGGAGACGCGGGCCGTCGTGGTGGCGCACGGCCTGCCCGCGCTGGCCGGGGAGCCCGCGCACGCGGTGGCCGCGCCGGCCGAGGCGCGCGCCGAGGGCGTCGCCGCGTCCGACCTGGCGTTGCTGCTCGGCGGCATGGGTGCCGTCGGCTTCGTCGCCATGCGCCGCCGGGGCCCGGACGCCTGACGCGCCCGGCCGCCGCGGGCCGGCCGGCCCGCGGCAGTGCGCTCAGTACTCCCAGAAGATCCGCTGCAGCTCCGCAGTGGTTTGCGGCCGGGTCAGCGCGACCGCGGCCAGGATCTTGGCCTTCTGCGGGTTCAGGTCGTGCGCGACGACCCAGTCGTACTTGTCGTCGGGCTGCTCCGCGTTGCGCAGCACGAAGCCGCCTTCGCCGACCCGCGTCGAGCGCACGATCATCACGCCCTTGTCGCGGATGGCCTTGAGCTTGTCGACCGCGTAGTTCGGCACCGAGCCGTTGCCGGTGCCGGCGTGCACGATCGCCTTGGCGCCGCCCTGCACGGCGGCGTCGTACAGCGCCGGGTTCATGCTGCCGGAGCCGTAGACGATGGCCACTTCCGGCAGCGCCTCGATCTCGTCGATGTTGAACTCGGAGCCGGCGGTGTGGCGCTTGGCCAGCGTGCGGAACCAGTAGGTCTTGCCCTCGACCACCATGCCCAGCGGCCCCCAGGGGCTGGAGAACGCGCTGGTCTTGATGTTGACGCGCTTGCTCGCGTCGCGGCCCGACAGGATGTCGTCGTTCATCGCCACCAGCACGCCCTTGCCCTTGGCGCTGGGCGAGGCGGCGAGCACCACCGCGTCGTAGAGGTTGAGCATGCCGTCGGCCGACATCGCGCTGCCCGGCCGCATCGAGCCGACGACGACGATGGGCTTGTCGGTGCGGACCACCAGGTTCAGGAAGAACGAGGTCTCCTCCAGCGTGTCGGTGCCGTGGGTGACCACCACGCCGCTCACCGCGGGGTCCTTCAGCAGCGTCGACACCCGCTTGCCGAGCGTGACGAGCTTGTCGTTGGTGAAGCTCTCCGAGGCGATCTGGAAGGCCTGCTCCCCGCGCACGTTGGCGACGCTGGACAGCTCCGGCAGCCCGGCGATGAGCTGGTCGACCGGCACCTTGGCCGCCTGGTAGGTGGCGCTGTTGAGGGCCGACGCGCCGGCCCCGGCGATGGTGCCGCCGGTGGCGACGATGACCACCGTGGGCTTGGCGGCGCCAGGGGGCGGGGTCTGGGCCAGCGCCGGGCCGGCCGCAAGGCCGCCGGCGGCCGACAGCAGCAGGACGCACGCGGCGCGGCGGGTGAGATGGACAAGCTTCATGCACGCTCTCCTCGTTGTGAAAGGCGAAGCAGTAGATGCGAAAAACGGGCCGGCCACCGATACGGCTTGTGCATCCGGTCCATCGTGTTGTGCATGCTCAGCCCGTTCCGCGGGGCATCGTCGTGACGAGGGCGTCGTCCAGCGACGTCACGTTGCCGCAGGCATCGGGCTCGTAGCCCGGCAGCTGCTCCACCGCGGCGCGGAAGGCGTCGCTGCGCACCACCGCCAGCAGCGCCTGCAGCAGCGGCGCCTGCAGCGCGGCCGGCTTGCAGGCGAGGAAGTAGCGCTCGGCCTGCACGGGGATGAACTCCAGCCCGAAGCGCCGCGCAGCGGTCTCCACGCCGAAGGCCACGTCGGCCATGCCGCTGGCGACGTAGGCGGCCACCGCCGCGTGGGTGTGTTCGCCCTGCTCGTAGCCCGCCACGGCGGCGCCGTCGAGCCCGCGCTGCGCGAGCAGCAGCTCCAGCAGCAGCCGCGTGCCCGAGCCGCGCTCCCGGTTGATGAAGCGCAGGCCGGGCCGGGCGAGGTCGTCCACCGCATAGACCTTCTTCGGGTTGCCGGCGGCCACCATCAGCCCCTGCCGGCGCACCACGAGGTGGATGGCGCGCATGTCGCCGCGCAGCCAGCGGGCATGGTGCGCGAGCACCTTGGCGCCCAGCGGCCCCAGCGGCAGGTGCAGCCCGGCGACGTCGCAGCTGCCGCCGTGCACGGCCGCGGCGGCCTGCTCGGTGTTGCAGTACTTCAGCTCCAGCGGCAGCTGCGCCGCCTCCAGCTGGTGCGCCAGCGCCTCCACCGCGAAGCCGTGGCTCGCGAAGAGCCGCAGCGTGGTGCCGTTGGATGCCAGCAGCGTGTGCAGCTCGGCCTCCAGCTCCGAGGCCAGGCTTTCGAGCACCGGGGACAGCCGGGCACCGACGCGGCGGTCGGCCCACACGAGCGCACGCGCCAGCGGCGTCAGCACCGAGCCCTTGCCCCGCTGCATCGCCAGCAGCGGAGCGCCCAGCACGGCCTCGGCTTCGCGCAGGAGCTTCCAGGCATGGCGGTACGAGCCGCCCTCCTGCGTGCAGGCGGCCGAGAGGCTGCCGTGGTCCTCGACCAGCGACAGCAGTGCCAGCACCTTGACGGGCAGCGCCTGGCCGGTGGCGTTGCGGATGTGCCATTGCGGCTGGATCGAGACATGCAGCATGGGCGGCGGGGGGCAAAGGGCTATATATGCTCACATAAGCATAATGGGAGTGCAGGCACCGCCCCATTGAGAAAACTAGTGGCAAACCCTAGAGTCCGGGCTTCGATTTTCATGTGCTGCACAGTGCATATATGAGCGAACAACGGATCGAGTTCTACAAGGGCCCCGCTGGCGGCTGGGGCGCCTTGCGCAGCGTGGCGCACCAGCTGCGCCAGCACCGCATCGCGCTGAAAGGGCCGCGCACGCTGCTGTCCGCCAACCAACCCGGCGGCTTCGACTGCCCCGGCTGCGCGTGGCCCGACAGCAACTCGCGCACGGTGGATTTCTGCGAGAACGGCGTGAAGGCGGTGGCGGCCGAGATCACCGCAGACCGCGCCACGCCCGAGCTCGTCGGCAGCCACACGGTGGCCGAGCTCGCCACCTGGAGCGACCACCGGCTCGAAGCGCTCGGGCGCCTGACGCATCCGATGGCCTACGACGCCGCCGCCGACCGCTACCGCCCGATCGCCTGGGACGAGGCCTTCGCGCGCATCGCCCGGCACCTGCAGGCGCTCGACCACCCGGACCAGGCGGTGTTCTACACCTCGGGCCGCACGAGCAACGAGGCGGCCTTCCTTTACCAGCTCTTTGCGCGGGCGTTCGGCACCAACAACTTCCCCGACTGCTCGAACATGTGCCACGAGCCCAGCGGCCTGGGCATGAAGGCGAGCCTGGGCGTGGGCAAGGGGACGGTGGCGCTGCACGATTTCGGGCTGGCGGACGCCATCTTCATCTTCGGGCAGAACCCCGGCACCAACCATCCGCGCATGCTCGGCGAGCTGCGCGAGGCCGCGCGCCGCGGCGCCCGCATCGTCAGCTTCAACCCGCTGCGCGAGCGCGGGCTCGAGCGCTTCGCCGATCCGCAGAGCCCGTTGGAGATGGCCACGGGGGGCGCCACGCCGATCAGCAGCGCCTACCACCAGGTGCGCATCGGCGGCGACCTCGCCGTGCTGAAGGGGCTGTGCAAGCGCCTGTTCGAGCTGGACGACGCCGCGCAGGCGTGCGGCGCGCCGCGGGTGCTCGACGTCGCGTTCCTCGCGCAGCACACGGAGGGGCTGGCGGCCTTCGAGGCCGATCTCCGCGCCGAGCCCTGGGAAGCGATCGTCGAGGCCTGCGGCCTCACGCTGGCGCAGCTGCACGCCGCCGCCGCGGTGTATGCCGGCGCCGAGCGCGCGATCGTCTGCTGGGGCATGGGCATCACCCAGCATCCCCAGGCGGTGGCCGCGGTGCGCATGATCTGCAGCCTGCTGCTGTTGCGCGGGCAGGTCGGCAAGCCCGGCGCCGGCGCCTGCCCGGTGCGCGGGCACAGCAACGTGCAGGGCGACCGCACCATGGGCATCGACGAGCGGCCGACCGCGGCGTTCCTCGACCGGCTGCGCGACGTGTTCGGCTTCGAGCCGCCGCGCCGGGCGGGCCACGACACGCTCGCGGCGATCGAGGCGATGGCCCGCGGCGAGGCCAAGGTGTTCATCGGCATGGGCGGCAACTTCGCCGCCGCGGCGCCCGACACCCACGTGACCGCCGCCGCGCTGCGGCGCTGCGCATTGACGGTGCAGGTGTCGACCAAGCTGAACCGCAGCCACCTCGTGCACGGGCGGGAGGCGCTGATCCTGCCCTGCCTGGGCCGCACCGAGGTCGACCTGCAGGCCACGGGGCCGCAGGGCGTGACGGTGGAGGATTCGATGAGCATGGTCCACCTGTCGACGGGCGTGAACACGCCGGCGTCGCCGCACCTGCTGTCGGAGCCGATGATCGTCGCGCGCATGGCGGCCGCCGCGCTGCCGTCCAGCCGCGTGCCCTGGATCGACCTGGCGGGCGACTACGACCGCATCCGCGACCTCATCGCACGGGTGTTCGACGACTTCGCCGGCTTCAACGCGCGGGTGCGCGTGCCGGGCGGCTTCCGGCTGCCCAACGCTGCGGCCGAACGCCGGTGGGAGACGGCCAGCGGCAAGGCGCAGTTCAGCGTGCAGGCCTTGCCGCCGGCCGCACCTCCCGCGGCAGGGCGCAAGGTGTTCACCCTCGCCACCGTCCGCTCGCACGACCAGTACAACACCACCGTCTACGGCCTGGACGACCGCTACCGCGGCGTGTTCGGCCAGCGGCGCGTGGTCTTCATCCACCCGGACGACCGGCGCGAGCTCGGCCTGCCGCAGGCCGGCTGGGTGGACATCACCAGCGTGTTCGGCGACGATGACAGCCGACGCATCGAACGCTTCCTGCTGGTGGACTACGACCTCCCTCGCGGCTGCCTGGCCGGCTACTACCCCGAAACCAACCCGCTGGTGGCCCTGGCCCACCACGCGCAGGGCGCGCGCACGCCCGCCTCCAAGGCCGTGCCGGTCGTGCTGACGCCGCACGCCGCCACGCCGCGGGCAGCACGCCGGCCCCAGCCCGCCGAGGCGGCACCGGCCGATGCCTGAACCGGTCGCCGCTCCCACCGACGACGACGGCCGGCCGCTGCCGCCGGCCGTGCAGGCGGTCGAGGTGCAGCGCTGCCGTGCGCAGGGCGGGCCGCCGGCCGACGACACCGATGCCATCGCCGCCGAGGTGCCGGTCGCGCTCAGCTTCAATGGCCTGTCGCACGCGGTGATGATGGCCACGCCGGCCGACCTGCCGGCGATGGCGCTGGGCTTCGCGCTCTCCGAAGGGCTGATCGCGTCGGCCGCCCAGTGCTACGAGATCGAGGTGACGGCGGGCACGCTGGGCTGCCAGGTCGAGCTGCGCATCGCGCAGCAGGCCTTCGCGGGGTTGAAGGAACACCGGCGCGCGATGGAGGGCCGCACCGGCTGCGGCCTGTGCGGCGTGGAGAGCCTGGCCGCGCTCGACCTGGCGCCTGCGCCGCTGCCGCCGTCGCCGCCCGTCGAGGTGGCCGCCGTGTTGCGCGCGATGGCGCAGCTGGCGGCGCACCAGCCCATCAATGCGCAGACCGGCGGCTGCCACGCCGCGGGCTGGGCCCTGCCCGACGGCACGCTGCAGTTCGCGATGGAGGACGTGGGCCGCCACAACGCGCTCGACAAGCTCATCGGCCGCCTCGCGCAGGCGCGGCAGCTCGGCACGCCGGGCTTCGTCGTGATGTCGAGCCGCGCCAGCTACGAGCTGGTGCGCAAGTGCGCGCGCGTGGGCATCGCCACGCTCGCCACCGTGTCGGCGCCCAGCTCGCTCGCGGTGCGCATCGCGAGCGAGGCGGGCATCACGCTCTACGGCTTCTGCCGCGGCGAGCGGGCCGTGCGCTACGCCGGCGCGCCGGCGCTCAGCGGCGGTCGCGGTCCAGCGTGAACTTCTGCAGCCGCTTGGAGGTGTCGACCTCGCCGGTGTAGAGGTTGCCGCGCGAGTCGGTCGCCGCCTGGTGCAGCCAGTGGAACTGCCCGGCATTGCGGCCGTTGTGGAACTGCTTGTCCAGCACCGCGCCGCTGCTGCGGTCCAGCGTCCACACCACGTTGTTCTCGCCGTCCATCACCAGCAGGTAGCGCTGGTTGCGGTCGTTCGAGAAGGTGATGTCCCACACCGAGCCGTTGCCGCGCGTCTCCGGCCGCACGAAGAACTCCTTCAGGAACCGGCCGGCCTTGGTGAAGACCTGCACCCGGTTGTTCACGCGGTCGCAGACGTAGACGAAGCCGTCGTCCGACAGGCGCACGCAGTGCACCGGGTTGCGGAACTGCGTGGCCACCGGCGCCGTCGGGTCGTACGGACCGGGCGGCGTGTCGACCGGCGCGTTGCCGTAGGCGCCCCACAGGCGCTTGAAGGCGCCGGTGCGGGAATCGAAGACGATCACGCGCTTGTTGCCGTAGCCGTCGGCGAGGTAGACCTCGTTGGCGCGGTCGTCCACCGTCAGCGAGGCCACCTGCCCGAGGATGTCGGTGCGCAGGCTGTCTAGCGGGTCGGTGGAGGGCTGGCCGATCTGCATCAGGAAGCGGCCGCTGGACGTGAACTTGAGGATCTGCCGGTCCGCCGCGCCGTTGCCGCCGATCCAGACGTTGTTCTGGTTGTCGACCCAGATGCCGTGTTCGGTGGCCGGCCAGTTGTAGCCCGGACCGTCGCCGCCCCAGGAATTGATGACGTTGCCCTCGCGGTCGAACACCAGCACCGGCGGCGCCGGGAAGCAGCATTCGGACCGGGGAGGCGTCTGGGCGGCGCCCAGTTCGTCGACGGTGTTGCTGCGGGGCCGGTGCAGCACCCAGACGTTGTCGTAGCGGTCGACGGCGACGCCGGCCACCTGCCCGAGGATCCAGTTGTTGGGCAGCTGCTTCGGCCAGGCGGGGTCGACGGTGTAGTCGGGCAGGCCGCGCATCCTTTGCCACGAGCGGTCGGTCTGCCCGTCGTGCGCCCAGGCGGGCGGCGCGAACGCGCCCGCGACGACGGCGATACCGGCGAGCGCAAGCGTGCACAGAAGGGACGATGCCCTCCGGGTGGTCTTCTTTCTCACGTTGTCTCCTTCACCAATCGCGTGGGCTTGTGTGCCGCGGAGTCCGGCCACGCGTCGGGCTTTCTTCGGCCCTTTTGCAAGAAGGGTGCGGCGTTGTCCGTGAGCCTGCAGTTCTTGCTGCTGTGTGAAGAAGATATGAGCTGGCGCCCGAACTTCCGTTTTCTTCTGTAACGCCGGGAAGCGAACGGTTTCAGCTGGCGACAGCAGGGGGGGCCGCCGGCGGTTCGCGCAGCACCATCGCCGGCGCCTTCCACATCGGAACCCCCGCCGCGGGCAGCGCCTGCAGCACGGTGAACAGCAGCGTGCTCTTCACGCCGTAGGACTGCCGCGGGGAGCCGACGAAGCCGGTGGCATTGAAGACGACGTTGCCGGTGGCGTCGATGCCGTCGAGCTGCACGTTGGGCGCGGGCGTGTCCAGCACGTCGGGATGCTGCTGGAAGGCCTCGAGCAGGATCGTGCGCACCTTTTCGGTGTCCGTGTCCAGCGGCATCGGCAGCTTGATCTGCACGAGGCCGAGCGGGCTCTGGTGCGTCACGTTGCGCACGACCTTGGTGATGAACTCCGAATTCGGCACGATCACCGTCGAGCGGTCGCCCATCTGGATCTCGGTCGCACGCACGTTGATCCGGCGGATGTCGCCCTCCACCCCGCCCAGCGCCACCCAGTCGCCCACCTTCACCGGCCGCTCGGCCAGCAGGATCAGGCCGGAGACGAAGTTCGACACCACCGCCTGCAGCCCGAAACCAATGCCCACCGACAGCGCGCTGGCGATCCAGGCCACCTTGTCGAGCGCCAGGCCGATGGCCGAGAGCCCCAGCCCGATCGCCACCACCGTGCCCAGGAAGCCGACCAGCGTGCTGACCGAGCTGCGCATGCCGGCGTCGAGCGAGGTCGTCGGCAGGAAGCTGTCGGCCAGCCAGCGCCTGAGCGCGCGCATCGCCACCGTGGCGACGAGGAACACCACCACCGCCTGCAGCACCGCGGTGGGCCGCAGCTGCAGTTCGCCGACGCTGATGCCGGCGCTCAGCTGCTCGGTGCGGCGCAGCAGGTCCGACGGGCCCTCGCCGTAGGGCGCCAGGATCAGCACCAGCGCCACGAGCGCGACGGTCAGCCGCAGCGCGCCCGACAGCAGCACCGCGGCCTGCCTCCGCAGGCGCGCGGCGGGCGGCGGCAGTGCGCCGTCGCCCGCGGCGTCGCCCTGCCCGCCGAGCCAGGCATTGAAGGCGTCGCCGATCAGCGCGTTGACGATGAACGCCGTCATCGCCAGCACCGCGATCCAGGTGACCTGGCGGACCATGAAGGCGCCCAGCGCCACGTAGCCCACCAGCACCCCGAGCAGGCTCACGACCAGCACCGTCCAGGCGGTGACCAGCGCGGCCGTCATCCAGAACGGGCGGGGAGGCACCTTGGCGTCGGCCTCGGCGTCCGCGCCCGCCGCGCGGCGCTGCCGTTCGGCCAGGCGCACCGTGTGGGCCATCACCAGGCCCAGCGCCAGCGCGAACAGGCCGTTGATGGCGACCTCGGTCGCCAGCGTGGTCTGCACCACGGCGCCCAGCCGCTGCAGCAGCCAGCCCAGGAAGATCACCAGCCCGACCAGCGTCGGCTGCCAGCGCAGGCCAGTGGCCACCGCGTCCGGCAGCGGCAGCAACCGCCACGAGGGCCGCTTCGCTTCCAGCAGCGCCGAGCCGAGGCCGGCGACGTAGGCCGAGAAGCACACCGCGCCCACCCCGTTGGCCAGCAGCACGCGCGTGGGATCGTCCCGCTCCAGCGTCCAGCTCAGGCCGCGCATCGCCGCATAGGCGGCGATGCCGGGCACCATCATCGCGAGCAGGGCCTGCGCGACGGCATAGAGCGAGCGCCGCACGCGGCCGGAGGGCGCGCGTTCCGCCGCGATCTCCACCAGGTGCCGGCTCAGCCAGCGGCGCAGCGCGAACATGGCCGCGACGAGCGCGCCCAGCGCGGCCCAGGCCGCCGCGGGCGTGCGGGCCGCGCTGGCCTGCAGCTCGGCACCGAAGCGCGCCAGGCGCTGCAGGTCGCGCGGCAGGCTCACGCGCAGGTCGACCCAGAAGGACGGCGAGAGGATCGAGTCGGTGCGCTCGAACAGCTGCGCGCGGAAGCGTTCGCGCCGCTGGGCGCTGGCCTGGTCGGCGAGCTGCCCGCTTTCCACCACCAGCAGGCGCGCGAGCTTGATGCGGGCGTCCAGCGTCTCGACGGTCTTCTGCAGGCCCTTGCGCTGCTCGGCCACGTCGGCCGCCTCGGTGCCGTCGGCCGGCGGGCTGCCCAGTTCCGACAGCCTGGCCTGCGCGCTGGCCAGCTCCGGCGCCTGTTCGGCGGCCACCTGGTCCGCCTGCTCCAGCGTGCGCAGCAGCTGCGCACGCGCCTCGGCCAGCTCGGCGTCGGTGATCTTGTCGTCACCCAGGCGCGATTCGATGCGCTCGACCTGGCGGCGCGCCTCGTCGAGCACGGCATCCGGCCCCTCGGCGGCGCGGGCGGGATGCAGCGCCGCCAGCCCCAGCCAGGCCAGCAGCACCAGGGCCCTGAACACCGCCGGCCAGCCGGCCGGCCACGGCAGGGCCCGGCGGGGGGTCATGCGGCCAGGATGGAGACGGACTTGGTGTTGAGGTACGCCTCCACCGCCTCCGGCCCGCCTTCGGAGCCGTAGCCCGAATCCTTCACGCCGCCGAAGGGCATCTCGGCCGACGGCGCGGCCGGCTGGTTGACCCACAGCATGCCCAGCTCGAGCTCCTGCGCCAGCCGGTGCGCGTTCTTGATCGAGCGCGTGAACGCGTAGCCTGCCAGGCCGTAGGGCAGGCGGTTGGCCTCGGTGATCGCCTCGCCGAGGTCGTCGAACACACGGATCGCGGCGACGGGGCCGAAGGGCTCGTTGTTGAACACGTCGGCTTCCAGCGGTACGTCGGTCAGCACGGTGGGCGCGAAGAAGTTGCCGGTGCTGCCCACCCGCTCGCCGCCGGTGGCGATGCGGGCGCCCTTGCTGCGCGCATCCTCCATCACCTTGGCCATCGCGCTGACGCGCCGCGCGTTGGCCAGCGGGCCGAGCGTGGTGCCTTCGGCCAGGCCGTCGCCGACCTTCAGCCCCTCGGCGTACTTGACCAGCGCCTGCGCGAACTCGTCCTTCAGGCTGCGGTGGACCAGGAAGCGGGTCGGGGAGATGCAGACCTGGCCGGCGTTGCGGAACTTGGCCGCGCCGGTGGCCTTGACGGCCAGCGCGACGTCGGCGTCGTCGGCGACGATCACCGGGGCGTGGCCGCCCAGCTCCATCGTCACGCGCTTCATGTGGCGGCCGGCGAGCGCTGCCAGCTCCTTGCCCACCGGCGTCGAGCCGGTGAAGGTCACCTTGCGGATCGTGGGATGCGCGATCAGGTAGCTGGAGATCTCGGCCGGGTTGCCGAAGACCAGGCCCACCGTGCCCGCGGGCACGCCGGCATCGACGAACGCGCCCAGCAGCGCCGCCGGGGAGGCGGGGGTCTCCTCGGGCGCCTTGACCAGGAAGGAGCACCCGGTGGTGAGCGCCGCGCCCAGCTTGCGCACGACCTGGTTGATCGGGAAGTTCCACGGCGTGAAGGCGGCGACGGGGCCCACGGGCTCCTTCAGCACCAGCTGCTGCGCGGCCAGGTTGCGCGAGGGCACGATGCGGCCGTAGACGCGGCGGCCCTCGTCGGCGAACCAGTCGATGATGTCGGCGCCGGCCAGCACCTCGCCGCGCGCTTCAGCCAGCGGCTTGCCCTGCTCCTGCGTGAGCAGGCGGGCGATGGTGTCGGCGCGCTCGCGCAGCAGGCCCGCGGCGCGGCGCATGACGGCGGCGCGCTCGTGGGCCGAGACCTTCTTCCAGGCATCGAAGCCGCGCTGCGCGGCCGCCAGCGCCCGGTCGAGGTCCACCGTGCCGGCATGCGCCACCTTGCCGATGGGGGCGCCGGTGGCGGGGTTGATCACATCGAGCGTCTTGCCGCTGGCGGCATCGACCCATTGGTTGTCGATGAGCAGGCGCGTGTCGGGATAGGAGGCGGTCATCAGGAGTCTTTCGTCATCGGAGCCGGGGAACGGCGCACTTTACTGAACAAGCCATGGCAGTGCAGGTCAGGGGGTGAGCGCCGCCCCGGCGCAGGCCGCCGACACCACCGAGGCGATGGTGCGCACGTGGTTCCAGCGCCGCCATTCCCGCAGGTAGACCGGCCAGTACGCCGCGGCCTCGGGCGATGCGCTGTCCAGGCGCGCCAGGCGCTCGTTGCGTGGCACGTTGAACGCCGCCGTGACGCCGAACGAGCCCAGCAGATAGCACAGCCCGGCCACCAGCAGCAGCGCCGAGCGGCGCGTGCCCCACGGCACGAAGCCCGCGAAGACGCACAGGCCCGCGAACACCGCCGTCCCGACGAAGAGGCCGAGGAACAGCGGGTTGAGCACGACGGCGTTGATGCGCTGCATGGCCGCCACGCCTTGCGCGGCGGGGAGCTGCGACAGCGCCTTCATCACGAAGGTGGAGAACGCGAAGAACACGCCCCCCACGAGGCCCGCGCCCAGGGCGACCAGCAGGGGCAGCGTCGTCAGCATGGGATGGCGGCTCCTCGAGGATGGTTGAGCGCCATCCTATATGCGGCCGCGACGTGCGGCCTCACAGGCGCGTGTAGGTCAGCAGCCTTCCCTTGTAGGCCGCCTCGGTGGCCGAGGCGGGGCGGTCGAGCTTCTCCTCCGCCATGTCGAAGCCCTGCGCCGCCATCTCGCGGTTGAAGGCGGGCCGGTTGCCGCGGTTGGGGTCGACGATCCACACCTGCGCCGCCGGCGCCGCATGCAGGTCGATGAAGGCGGCCAGCGCGGCGCCGGTGCCGCGCTCGTAGAGCAGGTCGCTGCCGATCAGCAGGTCGAACAGGCCGCTCACCGCCTGCAGCACCGGCAGGCCCTCGCGCACCGGCTGCGGCAGGCTCCAGTGGCCGTAGCGGTACTTCATCGGCAGCAGGCCGTTGAGCCGCAGGTTCTCCGCGAGGAAGCCGCCCGCCAGCGGATGGCAGTCGCTGGCCGTCACGTCCGCGCCGCGGCGGTGGCTCACCAGGCTGGCGAGGCCGAGGCCGCAGCCGATCTCGAGGATGCGCTCCGACGCGCGCACCGGGCGCGTGGCCATGCGGGCGGCGAGCTGCGCCCCCGACGGCCACAGCAACCCGAAGAGCGGCCATGCCGCGGACGAGATGCCGATGCTTTCAGCATCGCCGAAGGGGTCGCTGAACTGCTGGCGATCGAGCAGCGAGCGGATGACGAGGTCATCCACGCCGGCCACCTCGACGCATTCTTGCTTGGTTTCATAGCCGGGCATCGCAGCGCATGCGAAGCCGGCATCCAAGAGGCTTCGGTCGGGGAAGGAAGGGCGCGAGTATGCGCCCTTCCCGTGCCGGCCCTACCTGGCGGCGATCACCGCCTCGACGATGGCGCGTGGCGCCTCGGCGTAGTGCTTGAACTCCATCGTGTACGTGGCGCGGCCCTGCGTGAGCGAGCGCAGCGTGGTCGAGTAGCCGAACATCTCCGACAGCGGCACCTCGGCCTTCACCAGCTTGCCGCCGCCGCCGGGCATGTCGTCCATGCCCTGCACCATGCCGCGCCGCGACGAGAGGTCGCCCATCACGTTGCCCATGAAGTCCTCGGGCGTCTCCACCTCCACGGCCATCATCGGCTCGAGCAGCACCGGCTTGGCGCGCCGCATCGCCTCCTTGAAGGCCATGGAGCCCGCCATGCGGAAGGCGTTCTCGTTCGAGTCGACGTCGTGGTACGAGCCGAAGGTGAGCGTGACCTTCACGTCCACCACCGGGTAGCCGGCCAGCACGCCGGCCTTCAGCGTCTCCTGCACGCCCTTGTCCACAGCCGGGATGTACTCCCGCGGGATGACGCCGCCCTTGATCGCGTCGACGAACTCGTAGCCCTTGCCCGGCGCCTGTGGCTCCAGCGTGATGACGGCGTGGCCGTACTGGCCGCGCCCGCCCGACTGCTTGACGAACTTGCCTTCCACGTCGGCTGCGGTCTGGCGGATCGTCTCGCGGTACGCCACCTGCGGCTTGCCCACGTTGGCTTCCACGCCGAACTCGCGCTTCATGCGGTCGACCAGGATCTCCAGGTGCAGCTCGCCCATGCCGGCGATGATGGTCTGGCCACTTTCCTCGTCGGTGCGCACGCGGAAGCTCGGGTCTTCCTGCGCCAGGCGGTTCAGCGCCACGCCCATCTTCTCCTGGTCGACCTTGGTCTTGGGCTCCACGGCCTGGCTGATCACCGGCTCGGGGAACACCATGCGCTCGAGGATGATGACCTTCTCGGGGTCGCACAGCGTGTCGCCCGTGGTCGCGTCCTTCAGGCCCACGGCCGCGGCGATGTCGCCGGCGCGCACTTCCTTGATCTCCTCGCGCTGGTTGGCGTGCATCTGCAGGATGCGGCCCAGCCGCTCCTTCTTGCCCTTGACCGGGTTGAAGACGGAGTCGCCCGCCTTCACCACGCCCGAATAGACGCGGAAGAAGATGAGCTGGCCGACGTACGGGTCGGTCATGATCTTGAAGGCCAGCGCGGAGAACGGCTCGTCGTCGGCCGGATGCCGCTCGGCCTGGCCGTCGTCCTCGGTGTGGCCCAGGATCGCGGGCACGTCGGCCGGCGAAGGCAGGTAGTCGATCACCGCGTCGAGCATGGCCTGCACGCCTTTGTTCTTGAACGCGCTGCCGCACAGCATGGGCACGATCTCGCCGGCGATGGTGCGCTGGCGGATCGCCTGCTTGATCTCGTCCTCGCTCAGTGCCTCGCCGCCCAGGTACTTGCCGAGCAGGGCTTCGCTGGCCTCGGCCGCGGCCTCGACCATCTTGTCGCGCCACTCCTGGGCCGTGGCCTGCAGCTCGGCGGGGATGTCGCGGTACTCGAAGCGCACGCCCTGGCCGGCCTCGTCCCAGTAGATGGCCTTCATCTTCACCAGGTCGACGACGCCCTGGAAGTGGTCTTCCGCGCCGACCGGGATCTGCACGGGCACGGCCACGCCCTTCAGGCGCTCGCCGATCTGCCGCTGCACGCGGAAGAAGTCGGCGCCGGTGCGGTCCATCTTGTTGACGAAGGCCATGCGCGGCACCTTGTATTTGTTGGCCTGGCGCCAGACGGTCTCGGACTGCGGCTGCACGCCGCCCACCGAGTCGTAGACCATCACCGCGCCGTCGAGCACGCGCATGCTGCGCTCCACCTCGATGGTGAAGTCGACGTGCCCGGGCGTGTCGATGATGTTGATGCGGTGCTCGGGGTAGTTGCCGGCCATGCCCTTCCAGAACGCCGTGGTGGCCGCGGAAGTGATGGTGATGCCGCGCTCCTGCTCCTGCTCCATCCAGTCCATCGTCGCGGCGCCGTCGTGCACCTCGCCGATCTTGTGGTTCACGCCGGTGTAGAACAGGATGCGCTCGGTCGTCGTCGTCTTGCCGGCGTCGATGTGGGCGCTGATGCCGATGTTGCGGTAGCGCTCGATGGGAGTCTTGCGGGACATGGTGGTCTTTCTGCAGGCCGCACCGTGCAGGGGTTGGGGTGCGGCGGTCCGAGAAGCGGCCCGGGTGCAGCGGTGCACCCGGCCGGCGCGTCATGGCTTGCGCAAAGCGCCCGAAGCCGGGCGGCACCAAACGCCAAAGCGTGCGCGCAAGCCGCCGCCCGCCTTGGCGGCTTGAATCGTGGCGATCAGCTTGTCATAGGTGCGCATGAGGTTTCTCGGCAGCCCAACCGATGTGGGGGCTGCAGGAAGCTTGCCAAGGGCGTGCGCAGCTTAGCGCGCTGTGCAATGGTCTGTTGCGCGGCAAGGCCTTGACCGGCCCGCCGGCGGGTCACCGCGCCCCGAAGCTTGCGTTTTCGAACAGATGCTTCAACGCGCGCGGCTGCGAGCGCCAGTACTGCGGTGGTGCCTTCACCTGTGCGCCCAGCTTCGCGGCGGCGTGCCAGGGCCAGCGCGGGTCGTACAGCATCGCGCGGGCCAGCGAGACGGCGTCCGCCTGCCCGGCGGCGACGATGGCCTCGGCCTGCTCGGGCTCGGTGATCAGGCCCACGGCGACCGTCGTGATGCCGGTCTCGGCCTTCACCTGCTGCGCCAGCGGCACCTGGTAGCCGGGGCCGAGCGGGATCGCCTGCTGCGGCGATACGCCGCCGCTGGACACGTGCATGGCCGCGCAGCCGCGGGCCTTCAGCGCTTCGGCGAAAGCGACGGTGCTGTCGATGTCCCAGCCGCCCGGCACCCAGTCGGTGCCCGAGACGCGCACCCAGACCGGCCGGTCGGCCGGGAAGGCGGCGCGCACCGCGTCGAACACCTCCAGCGGAAAGCGCATGCGGTTGGCCAGGCTGCCGCCGTAGTCGTCGGTGCGCTGGTTGGCGATCGGCGAGAGGAACTGGTGCAGCAGGTAGCCGTGGGCGGCGTGGATCTCGATGCCGTCGATGCCCAGCCGCGCCGCGCGGCGGGCCGCCTCGGCAAAGGCCTCGCGGGTGCGCGCGAGGCCGGCGGCGTCCAGCGCGATCGGCGGCACTTCGTCCGGCGCGTGCGGCAGCGCCGAAGGGGCCACGGCCTGCCAGCCCTGCGGCTCGCCGGGGCGGATCTGCGAGCCGCCGTCCCACGGCGCGCGGCTCGATGCCTTGCGGCCCGCGTGGCCGAGCTGGATCGCCACCTTGATCGGCGAATGCGCCCGGGCCGCGCGCAGCACGCCGGCCAGGCCCTCCTCGTTGGCGTCGCTGTACAGGCCCAGGTCGGCGGGCGAGATGCGGCCTTCGGCCAGCACCGCCGTGGCTTCCAGGATCAGCAGGCCCGCGCCCGACAGCGCCAGCGTGCCCAGGTGCACGGTGTGCCAGTCGCCGGGCGTGCCGTCGGTGGCCGAGTATTGGCACATCGGCGCCACGATGATGCGGTTGTCCAGCCGCAGGGGGCCGAGGTGCAGGGGCTCGAAAAGCAAACTCATGAAGTGGCCTTGCAAGGGGGAAGGGCGGCGCGCGGGGTCGGCACGCCGGGGGTGGCGGGAGAAAGCGTGGGGGAAGCCGGCGACCGGCTGGCGGCGGTATGCACGAGCAGCGCCGTCACCACCATCGCGATGCCGAGCAGCTCGGCCGCGGTGGGCGGCTTGCCCAGCGCCACGCTCATCAGCAGCGCCGACACCGGCACGAAGTTGAGGAACGCGGTGGCCGTGACCGCGCCGAGTCGGCGCACGCCGTGGTTGAAGGCCAGCACCGCGACGGCGGACGACAGCACCCCGGCGAACAGCAGCCCGTGCCACGAGCTCTGCAGCCCTTCGGCGCCGGGCGCGGCGGACAGCCCCACCGCGGTGGCGGCCAGCGTGCCCAGCAGCAGCAGCGGCCACGAGGCCAGCACCGTCAGCGCGGTGTACTCGACGACGTCGAGTTCCGGCATGCGCGCCGCGCCGCGGGTGTAGGCGATCCACCCCAGCGTGCCGGCCAGCGCGAGTGCATCGCCTAGCAGGTAGCCGGTGTTGAACGCGTCGCCCGACGAGAAGACGCCGGCCACCGTGGCCACGCCCGCCAGCGCCAGCACGGCGGTGAGCACGGCGGTGCGGGTGGGCCGCACGCCGTCGAGCGCCCAGCGCAGCAACTGCGTGGTCATCGGCACCGTGGCCATGATGACGGCGCCGTGCGAGGGCGCGGAATGCGACAGCCCTTCGAGCAGCATCACGCTGAAGACGCCGAAGCCCGCCACGCCGCGCCACGCGAGCGGGCCGGCATGCCGGCGCAGGCGTTGCCAAGGCGCCGCGCCGCGCGGCAGCAGCAGCATGGCGAACAGCAGGGCCGACAGGGTGTAGCGCACGAGCGTGAACCAGAACGGGTCGACGTGCTGGAGCACGTCCTTGCCGACCAGGAACATCGCGCCCCAGCTCGAGGTGGCGAGCAGCAGCGAGGCGATGCCGAGCGAGCGGGGCGAAAGCGGTGCGGTGGTGGCGTTCATGTGGGGCGATCCGGGACGCATTGGACCGTGGAAGCATCGTTGCTGCAGCGCGGCATGGCCATTCGCTTCTTTGGAGCCGGGTCTCAGCTTTTGCGAACGGACGGATGGCGCACGCGCGCACAGAATGCGCAGCCATGGAGCTCTACCAGCTGAAGACCTTCGTCGCGATCGCCCAGGAAGGCAGCCTCACGCGGGCCGCCGAGCGGGTGTTCACCAGCGCGCCGGCCGTCAGCGCACAGCTCAAGGCGCTGGAAGACGAGCTGGGCGTCAAGCTCTTCGAGCGCACGCCGCGCGGCATGTCGCTCACGCAGCCGGGCGAAGGCCTGCTGGCCGAGGCGCAGCGCACGCTGGAGGCCGCCGCGCGCATGCGCTCGACCGCCGAGCAGATCCGCGGCATGGCGCAGGGCGTGGTGCGCTTCGGCACCGTGGCCGACCCGACCACGCTGCGGCTGGGCGACGCGCTGGTGAAGCTGGCCGAGCGCCACCCGCAGGTGACGCTGCAGCTGAGCCAGGGCCTGTCGTACGAAACCATGCAGGCCGTGCAGCGCGGCGAGCTGGACTGCGCCTTCGCGCTGAGCGACAGCGAGGAGGCCGAGGGCCTGTCGCTGCACCGGCTGGGCCGCGTGGAGCTGGCCGTGGCGGTGCCGCGGCGCATGGCCGAGGCCCACCCGGACCTGTCGCTGGCGCAGGTGGCCAGCCTGCCGTGGGTCGGCACGCCGCCGTCCTGCATCCTGCGGGCGCACGTGGACCAGCTCTTCGCGGCGGCCGGCCGCGAGTTCCGCCAGGGCGCCACGTCGGACAGCGAGACCACCACGCGCAGCATGGTGGCCAGCGGCATCGGCGCGGGGCTGCTGCGGCGCGCCCATGCCGAGCAGGCCGAGCGCAACGGCGAGCTGGCCATCTGGCCCGGCTGGCGCTCGCACACCTGGGTGTGCTGGGTGTCGCCGGCCGGCCGCCAGCCGCCGGCGGTGGCCGCGGTGCGCGAGGCGGTGCTGGAATCCTGGGCCTAAAGTGTCGGCCGGGCTGCCGGCACGGCTGGCACCGAATTCGCTAGCGCTCGAGACAAGTGGCGATTGCCGGGAGGAGACACGGTGGCCAAGATTCCGCAAGGCGTAGGTCCGCGCCTGCCGCAGGTGGTGGTGCTGGTGGGTGCCACCGGCGACCTGGCGCGGCGCAAGCTGCTGCCCGGGCTGTTCCACCTGGCCAGCGCGGGCTTCATCCCCGGCTGCCGGATCATCGGCGTCTCGCTCGATGACCTGGACGCAGACGGCTTCCGCCAGGTGGCGCGCGGCGCGCTCGACGAGTTCGGCGCGCGCAAGGTGAGCGCCGAGGCCTGGGAGGCCTTCGCCGCGTCGCTCGACTACGTGCCGCTGTCGGGCGGCGCGCCGGCGCTGAAGGCCGCGGTGGAGCGGGCCGAGCAGTCGCTGGGCACCGAGAGCCAGCGCCTGCACTACCTGAGCGTGCCGCCCAACGCGGCGCTGCCGGTGGTGCGCATGCTGGGCGAGGCGGGGCTGGTGGCGCGTTCACGCATCGTGATGGAGAAGCCCTTCGGCACCGACCTGGCCAGCGCCGTGTCGCTGAACGCCCGGCTGCACGAGGTGTTCGCCGAGGAGCAGATCTTCCGCATCGACCACTTCCTGGGCAAGGAGCCGGCGCAGAACATCCTCGCTTTCCGCTTCGCCAACGGGCTGTTCGAGCCGATCTGGAACCGCAACTTCATCGATCACGTGCAGATCGACGTGCCGGAGACGCTGGGCCTGGGCAAGCGCGCGGGCTTCTACGAGCAGACCGGCGCCTACCGCGACATGGTGGTGACGCACCTGTTCCAGATCCTCGCCTTCATGGCGATGGAGCCGCCCACCGCGCTGGAGCCGCAGCCCATCAGCGAGGAGAAGAACAAGGTCTTCCGCAGCATGCTGCCGATCAACCCGGGCGACGTGGTGCGCGGCCAGTACAGCGGCTACCGCAGCGAGGAAGGCGTCGACCCCGAGAGCGACACCGAGACCTTCATCGCGCTGAAGTGCCACATCGACAACTGGCGCTGGGCCGGCGTGCCCTTCTACCTGCGCACCGGCAAGCGCCTGGCCGAGGGCCAGCGCATCATCTCCATCGCGTTCCGCGAGCCGCCGAAGAGCATGTTCCCGCCCAACTCGGGCGTGGGCTCGCAGGGCCCCGACCACCTGACCTTCGACCTGGCCGACGCCTCGAAGATGTCGCTCTCTTTCTACGGCAAGCGTCCCGGCCCCGGCATGCGGCTCGACAAGCTGAGCCTGCAGTTCGCGATGCGCGACACCGGCCTGATCGGCGACGTGCTCGAAGCCTACGAGCGCCTGATCCTCGACGCGATGCGCGGCGACCGCACCCTCTTCACCACCGCCGAAGGCATCGAGCGGCTGTGGCAGGTGTCGACGCCGCTGCTCGAATCACCGCCGCCGGTGCGCTTGTACGCCCAGGGCTCGTGGGGGCCGAAGCCGGTGCACCAGCTCATCGCGCCGCACGCGTGGCGGCTGCCGTTCGAGCGCGTGTGGCGGGATCCGAACGCGATGGGGAGCTGACCGCCTGCTGCAGGCCGTGTCCGCGGCGGTCAGGCCCTCGGCCGCACGGCGGCTCCCGCCTCGGCGGCGATCTCGTACGAGCGCAGCCGCGCGGCATGGTCGTACATCCCGCTGGCGACGATGACCTCGTCGACCCCGGTGCGGTCGACGAAGGCCTGCATGCCGGCCTGCACCGATTCGCGCGTACCGATGGCGGTGCACGAGAGCACCGAGTCGAGCAGCGCGTTTTCCGCGGGGCCGATGCGGTCGCGGTAGCCCGCGACCGGCGGCGGCAGGCGGCCGGGCCGGCCGCTGCGCAGGTTGACGAAGGACTGCTGCCACGAGCTGGCCAGCAGGTGGGCCTCGGCCTCGTCGTCGGCGGCGAACACGTTGAAGCCGGCCATCACGTAGGGCTTGTCCAGGAAGGCCGAGGGCTTGAACGTCTCGCGGTAGATGCCGATCGCCGCGATGAGCTGCTGCGGCGCGAAGTGCGATGCGAAGGCATAGGGCAGGCCCAGGTGGGCGGCGAGCTGCGCGCCGAAGGTGCTGCTGCCGAGGATCCACACCGGCACCTGCGTGCCCTGGCCCGGCACGGCCAGCACGGCCTGCCGCGGCGATTCGCTCATGAAGTCGATCAGTTCGACCACGTCCTGCGGGAACTGGTCGGCGTCGGACTGCAGGTCGCGCCGCAGTGCGCGGGCGGTGCGCTGGTCGGAGCCCGGCGCGCGGCCGAGGCCCAGGTCGATGCGGCCGGGGTACAGCGATTCGAGCGTGCCGAACTGTTCGGCGATGACCAGCGGCGAATGGTTGGGCAGCATCACGCCGCCGGCGCCGATGCGGATCGTCGACGTGCCCGCGCCGATGAAGGCCAGCAGCGTCGAGGTGGCCGCGCTGGCGATGCCGGGCATGCCGTGGTGCTCGGCGAGCCAGTAGCGCCGGTAGCCGAGCTTCTCGCCGTGCTGCGCGAGCGACAGCGAATTGCGGAAGGACTGGCCCGCGCTGCCGCCTTCGCAGATCGGCGACAGGTCGAGGATGGAGAGGGTGACAGCGGAGGACGAGGAAGGCGTGGCGGATGGCATGTCCGCATGATCCGCCGAAAGCAAAGAACGCAGCTGCGGCAGGGCGATCGCGCCGGGGCGCGGCTCAGCGCCGCCGGCCGCGCAGGCTCATCGGCCGCTGGCCGATGGCACGGAGCCGGCCTGCGCTTCGGCACCCGCCGCATCCTCGATGGCCATGTGCAGGCGCGCCACCGCCTCCTTCTCGCCCTTGATCGCGTAGGTGTCGTGGCCGCATTGCGGGCAGTGCGCCTCGAAGGCCGCGTCGATGCCCGGCAGCTCGGCGACGTCGACGGCATTGATGTCGGTCAGCTCCGTCTGGCAGTTGTTGCAGATGATGTGCTTCGGGCGCAGCGACAGCTGCTTCTCGATGGCGGCCTGCTTGCGCTGCTCCGGCGTGCCGCGGAGTTTGGCTTGTCCCATGGGCGACGGCTGTGTGGAGGGTTGATGTGGCGGCCTGGCCATGCCTCAGCCAAGCCTGTTGGCCGCGAGCGTACATGCATTCGTGGTTTGCGATTCGTCGACCGGTTGATCGCCAGACGCAAGCGGCGGCGGAGCCTTGGTTTCTGATTCTCCGAAATCGACCGCCGCCGCTGGTACAGGCTCTACGGCGTTTCTGGAGTTCCGAAACAAGGTCGGCGCTGCATCAGCACCGCGTGGTCAGCCCACCGGCACGTCGAACAGGCTCGTCGCCTCCAGCTCCAGCACCTGAACACCGTGCTGGTTCAGCAGCGACCAGCGCCAGCGCAGGATGCACAGGTTCGGCCGGCTCCCCGAACGCCGCGATTCCAGCACCTCGGCCCTCAGCCGCAGCACATCGCCCGGGCGCACCGGCGCCGGCCACTTCACGTACTGCAGACCGGGCGACGCGAACGATTCGGAGCCGGCCAGCGCGGCATCGGCCACCAGGCGCATCGCGATGCCGCAGGTGTGCCAGCCGCTGGCGATCAGGCCCTCGAAGGGGCCGCGGGCGGCGGCCTCGGGGTCGGTGTGGAACCACTGCGGATCGTAGGCGCGTGCGAACTGCAGCACCTCGGCCTCGGTGACCTCGTAGGGCCCGGCCTCGATGACCTGGCCGGGGTGGAAGTCGGCGAACCTCAAGTCGTCTCCAGGTGAAGGATCAGTAGGTCTCCAGGTGGAGACGGCCCTCCGCCTTCAGCATCGGCCCGAGGGTGTCCCACGCCAGCCCGGCCTGCTGCGCGACGTCGCGCAGCGCCAGCACCACGCCTTCTTCCATGCTCTTCAGGCCGCAGACGTAGATGTGCGTGTGGCCGTCCTTCAGCAGCTCGGCCAGGTCGGCGCTGCGCTCCCGGATCAGGTCCTGCACGTAGCGCTTGGGCTGTTCGGGCTGGCGCGAGAAGGCGAGGTTGATGTCGATGAAGTCCTTCGGCAGGTTCTGCAGCGGGCCGAAGTAAGGCAGCTCCTGCGGCGTGCGCGCGCCGAAGAACAGCATCAGCTTGCCGCCCTCGAACTTGCCCGTCTTGCGCAGGCGGCGGCGCCATTCGGTCATCGCGCGCATCGGCGCGCTGCCGGTGCCGGTGCAGATCATCACGATGTTCGAGCGCGGGTGGTTCGGCATCAGGAAGCTGTTGCCGAACGGGCCCACCACCTGCACCTTGTCGCCCACCTTCAGGTCGCACACGTAGTTCGACGCCACGCCGCGCACCGGGCGGCCCTGGTGGTCCTCGGTCACGCGCTTCACGGTGAGCGCGAGGTTGTTGTAGCCGGGCCGCTCGCCGTTGCGCGGGCTGGCCACCGAGTACTGGCGCGCGAAGTGCGCCTTGCCGTTGGCATCGACGCCCGGCGGCACGATGCCGATCGACTGGCCTTCGAGCACCGGGAAGGGCATGCCGCCGAAGTCGAGCACGATGTGGTGCGTCTCGCTGGCGAAGCCGCTCTCGGTGCAGTTGAAGTTCCCGACCACGGTGGCGGTGGTCGGCTTCTTCGGCGGATAGAGGTTGGTGTAGGCGTGCGCGGCCGACCACGGCGGCACGGTCGCGCCGTAGGCGGCCGAGTTGAACGGGGCGTTGATCGCCGAAGCGGCGGTCTCCACCACCGGCACGGGCTCGGCGGCCTGCGCCTCGTCGCCCACGCCGGCCTCGGCCAGTTGCTCGGGGGTCAGCTCGGCCGGGAGTTCGTCCCAGGTGAGCTGCTCCTCGATGCTGTAGGCGCGGGCGCGCGGCATCGTGCGCCAGTTGTCGATCGAGCCCGTGGGGCACGGCGAGATGCAGGCCATGCAGCCGTTGCACACGTCGGCCTTGACCACGTAGTTGCGGTCATCGTGCGTGATGGCGTCGACCGGGCACGTCGCCTCGCAGGTGTTGCAGCGGATGCAGATCTCGGGGTCGATCAGGTGCTGCTGGATGACGGCGACGTTGGTGGCCATGTCCATCTCAATCTCCGGTCAGGCGAATCGCACGTACTCGAAATCCACCGGCTGGCGGTTGATGCCCATCACCGGCGGGGTGATCCAGTTGGCGAACTTGCCGGGCTCCACGACGCGGCCCATCAGCGAAGCCACGAAGGCGCGGTCGTCGGGGGTCGGCAGCCATTCGGCCTTCTTGGCCTCCCATTCGACCTCGCCCACCACGCGGCCGTCGGGCGACATCCTGATGCCGGCCAGTGCGCCGATCTGGCGGTTGAACGCCTTGTGCGGCACCTGCAGGCGGAACGGGATGCCGGCCTTCTCGATGACCTTGTTCCAGCGGTTCACGCCGGCCACCGAGTCCTTGATGAAGTCGTCGCGCAGCACTTCGTTCAGCGCGTTGAGCATCGGCACTTCCTTCTCGACGAGCTGGCCGTTCTGCACTTCCAGCACCTTGTAGGTCTGGCCCTTCAGCACGTGGTCGTCGTCGCGCTTGCCTTCCTCGTAGCGGCCCTTCAGGCCCGAGCTGTAGAAGATGGCGGCGTTGCTCGACTGGTCGGCCCCGAAGAGGTCGATCGTCACCGAGTAGTGGAAGTTCAGGTAGCGCTGGATCGTCGGCAGGTCGATCGCGCCGGCCGCGCGGATCTTGTTGACGTCGTCGGTCTTCAGCTCGTTCATCACCTGGCAGGTGCGCGCGATGACGCGGCTCACGCCGCTCTCGCCCACGAACATGTGGTGGGCTTCTTCCGTCAGCATGAACTTGGTGGTGCGCGCCAGCGGATCGAACGCGCTTTCCGACAGCGCGGCGAGCTGGAACTTGCCGTCGCGGTCGGTGAAGTACGTGAACATGAAGAAGCTCAGCCAGTCGGGCGTCTTCTCGTTGAACGCGCCCAGGATGCGCGGGTTGTTCTCGTCGCCCGAGGTGCGCTGCAGCAGCGCGTCGGCTTCTTCGCGGCCGTCGCGGCCGAAGTGCTTCTGGAGCAGGTAGACCATCGCCCACAGGTGGCGGCCTTCTTCCACGTTGATCTGGAAGAGGTTGCGCAGGTCGTACATGCTGGGCGCGGTCAGGCCCAGGTGGCGCTGCTGCTCCACCGACGCGGGCTCGGTGTCGCCCTGCGTCACGATGATGCGGCGCAGGTTGGCGCGGTGTTCGCCGGGCACGTCCTGCCAGGCCTTCTCGCCCTTGTGGTCGCCGAAGTGGATCTCGCGGTTGGCGTCGCCCGGGTTCAGGAAGATGCCCCAGCGGTAGTCGCGCATCTTCACGTGGCCGAACTGGGCCCAGCCCTGCGGGTCGACGCTGACCGCGGTGCGCAGGTACACGTCGTAGTTGGTGGAGCCCTCGGGGCCGACGTCGTCCCACCAGTTGATGAAGTTCGGCTGCCAGCCCTCGAGCGCGCGCTGCAGCGTGCGGTCTTCGCTCAGGTTGACGTTGTTGGGGATCTTCTCGCTGTAGTTGATCGTGCTCATGTCCGGTTCCTCGTGCTGATCGTCGTAAGGCGCGTGGTGGGGCGTGGCTCTGGGCTAGACACGGTTCAAGTCGAAGGCGGCCTTGTCGCCCTTGCCGTAGACCTTCAGCGCGCCCTTCTCGCCGACGGCGTTGGGGCGGTTGAAGATCCAGTTCTGCCAGGCGCTCAAGCGGCCGAACACGCGGGTGACCATGTTTTCCTTGCTGCAGAAGCGCAGGTTGGCTTCCAGGCCGGTGAGGGCGTCGGGCGACATGGCGGCGCGTTCCTCGATGGCGATGCGGATCTCGTCGGCCCAATCGATGTCGTCGGGCGCGGCGGTCACCAGGCCCAGCTTCAGCGCCTCGTCGGCGTCGAGCGCGCGGCCCGCCGCAGCGCCGGCGGCATCGAGCGGCCCGCTTTCGTCGTAGAAGCGGCGCTGCAGGCGGCTCTGGTCGGTGACCAGCGGCAGCAGGCCGAAGTTGAACTCGTCGAGCGTGATGCGGGGCGCCTGGTCCGGGTCGTCCGGCAGCGCGAGCATGTAGGCGCGGTCGGCGGCGAAGGCCAGCTCGGCCAGCATGCCGGCGAAGCACGAGCCGCTCTCGATCAGGGCGAACAGCGAGCGCGACGACACGTCGAGGCGGGCGAAGGTGCGGCGCAGCAGGCCGATGGTCTCGCGCACCAGCCAGTGCTCGCGGTTCGCGAGCATCGTCGCGTCGGCGGCCAGCACCGCGGCGGCGTCGCCTTCGGTCTTCAGCAGCCAGGTGCCGATGTCGAGTTCGTTGGTGCGCAGCGAGAGGATGGCGTCGTCGAGCTGGCGGCCCATCGCGAGGGGCCACCAGGCGGCGCCCGCGGCCTCGATGCCGGCGATGTCGGTCGGCTGGGCGCCCGCGGGGGCCTTCACCGTCAGCGTGGCGGTGCGGCGGGTGCGGTCGATCTCGACCGCCACGTGCTCGTAGCGCAGGCTGTCGGCGCTCTCTTCGCGCTCGATGCGCGGCAGCGCGATGCCCTTGGCAGCGGTGGCCCGGCCGCCGGCATCGCCCAGCTTGGCGGCACGTTCCTGCACCACGGCGCCGAACTGCGCGGGCTTGGCCACCGCGTCGACCAGGCGCCATTCGACGGCACGCTGTCCGCGCACGCCTTCGACGCTGGTGCAGAAGATGTCGGCCAGGTCGTGGCGCACCTTGCGCTTGTCGGTCACGCGGGTCAGGCCGCCGGTGCCGGGCAGCACGCCCAGCAGCGGCACTTCGGGCAGCGAGACGGCGGAGGATCGGTCGTCCACCAGCACGATGTCGTCGCAGGCCAGCGCCAGCTCGTAGCCGCCGCCGGCGCAGGCGCCGTTCACCGCGGCCAGGAACTTCAGGCCTTCGTGCTTCGACGAGTCTTCGATGCCGTTGCGGGTCTCGTTGGTGAACTTGCAGAAGTTCACCTTCCAGGCGTGGGTCGACAGGCCCAGCATGAAGATGTTGGCGCCCGAGCAGAAGATGCGGTCCTTGGCGCTGGTGACGATCACCGTCTTCACCTCGGGGTGCTCGAAGCGCACGCGGTTGAGCGCGTCGTGCAGCTCGATGTCGACGCCCAGGTCGTAGCTGTTGAGCTTGAGCTTGTAGCCGGGGCGGATGCCACCGTCCTCGGCGATGTCGAGCGACAGGCGCGCAATGGCGCCGTCGGTGCTGAGCGACCAGTGCTTGTACTGCGCTGGTTCGATGCGGTAGTCCACGCGGGGCTGGGCGGCAGTGTTTGAGGTCGGGTCGCTCATGCAGGTCTCCTTGGAGCGGTGCGAAGCAAAGTGCTTCTTCAGGATTCGATGAAATGCATGATAGTGCCTGTATTGGGGCGAGTCAAGGCGTGTTGGTGTGCAGTAAAGTGCATGCAAACCCGAACTTGGTCGAACGGCGCGAGAAAGGCCGCGCTCAGGCCGGCAGGGCGAGCACCTCGCGCGCCATCCCCCGCAGCGCGGCGAAGCTCTGGCCGAGCGACTGGCCGCTGGTGTCGAGCTTGAGGTCAGCCTTGGAATAAAAAGCGGCCCGGCCGCCGAGGATGCGGCGCAGGTCTTCCATCGCTTCCTTGCTGGCGGCCATCGGGCGCAGGTCGCCCTGTTCCGCCACGCGGGCCATGTGCTCCTCGGGCGATGCCTGCAGCCAGATGGTGGTGCAGTGCGCCAGCAGCAGGTTGAAGGTGGCGGGGTCGGAGACGATGCCGCCCGGCGTGGCGATCACCACGTCGGCGTAGATCTGCACGGTTTCCTCCAGCGCCCGGCGCTCGTAGCGGCGGTACGCGGCGGTGCCGTACAGGTCGTGAATCTCGCGGATGCTGCAGCCCGCCACTTTCTCGATCTCGCGGCTCAACTCGATGAAGGGCAGGTCGAGGTCGTCGGCCAGCATCTGGCCGAGCGTCGATTTGCCGGCGCCACGCAGCCCGATCAGGGCGATCCTGCCGCCGCGCGCCGCGTCGCCGCCCGGCTGGCCCAGCAGTTCGGTGAGCGCGATGCGCGCGCGGCGCAGTTCGGCTTCGCTGCGGTGCTCCAGCATCTCGCGGATCAACAGCCACTCGGGCGAACTGGTGGTCACGTCGCCCAGCAGCTCGGCCAAAGAGCACTGCAGCGCCAGCGCCACCTGCTGCAGCACCAGGATCGACGCGTTGCCGATGCCGTATTCCAGGTTGGCGAAGTGGCGCTCCGAGACATCCGCCGCCATCGCCGCCTGCTTGCGGGTGAGCCCCCGCCGCGCACGCAGCGTGCGCACACGCTCACCCAGTGCCAGCAGCAGTGGGTTCTTGCCTTCCTCCGCTGCCGCGTCGCCGGTGTCGGTCGCGGCGCCCTCGGGTCGCACTTCAGCCCTGTCGTTCATGTTGTGGAGTGGTTGGGGGCTAGGGGTAATCACCAGAACTGCACTATATTGCTTGACGCTGCATGGTCGGGTCGCTATCTTCACGCCACAGGCAAGATACTTCATTGCCTCGAGTGCATCAAGCGAGAACAGCAGCCGGGAGCCCGCCAGCATGTCGCAAGCCCTATTTCACCAACTGATCGCCGACGTGGCCGCGCAGGTGGCCGGCCGGCCGCTCGACGGCGAACTGGACCGCTGGCTGAACGCCGAGATGGGCCCCGACACCCCCGTGTACCGCGGCCTCCGCCAGGCCTGCATCGACGGCGTGGCCGAAGGCTGGATGTGCGACCGTGAAGGCGGCGGCATCCGCTACGGCCGCGTGTTCAAGGCGGCTGACGACCTGCACCGCTTCTCCGTCGACGTGGTCGAGATGCAGGACATCGCCGGCCCGCACCATGTGCACCCGCAGGGCGAGATCGACCTGATCATGCCGCTGGAAGGCGATGCCCGCTTCGACGGCCGCCCGGCCGGTTGGTGCGTCTACCCCCCCGGCAGCGCCCACCGCCCCACGGTGAGCGGCGGCCGCGCGCTCGTGCTCTACCTGCTGCCCGAAGGGCAGATCGAGTTCACCCGGGCCGGCGCTTGAACGCCCCCTTCGAGGACCGCCACGTGACTGAATTGCTCTCCAACCACCTCGCGGGTCGCTGGCAGGCCGGCCGCGGCCATGGCTCGCCGCTGTTCGATCCCGTGCTGGGCCACGAACTGGTGCGCGTCGATGCCGAGGGCCTCGACCTGGCCGAGGGCTTCGCCTTCGCCCGCGACACCGGCGGCGCCGCGCTGCGCGCGATGCGCTACGGCGAACGCGCCGCGATGCTGTCGGCCGCCCTCAAGGTCATGCAGGGCCGGCGCGCGCACTATGAAGAGATCGCGATCGCCAACTCGGGCACGGTGAAGAACGACACCGCGGTCGACGTGGACGGCGGGCTCTTCACGTTGGGGCAGTACGCCAAGTGGGGCGCCGCGCTGGGCGATGCGCGCTTCCTGCGCGACGGCGACGCGGTGCGGCTCGGCAAGGAGCCCCTCTTCCAGTCGCAGCACCTGCAGGTGCCCACGCGCGGCGTGGCGCTCTTCATCAACGCCTTCAACTTCCCCTCGTGGGGCCTGTGGGAGAAGGCGGCGCCGGCGTTGCTGTCGGGCGTGCCGGTGATCGTGAAGCCCGCCACCGCCACCGCCTGGCTTACGCAGCAGATGGTGAAGGACGTGATCGATGCGGGCGTGCTGCCGCCGGGCGCGCTCAGCATCGTCTGCGGCAGCGCCAAGGGCCTGCTCGACCAGCTCCGGCCGTTCGACGTGCTCTCGTTCACCGGCTCGGCGGCCACCGCCGCGGTGATCCGCTCGCACCCCGCGGTGGCCGAGCGCTCGGTGCGCGTGAACATCGAGGCCGACAGCCTGAACTCCGCACTGCTGCTGCCCGATGCCGAGCCTGGCAGCCCGGCGTTCGACCTGCTGGTGCGCGAGGTGGTGCGCGAGATGACGGTGAAGTCGGGCCAGAAGTGCACCGCCATCCGCCGCATCTTCGTGCCCGAGGCGCTGTACGGCGCGGCGGCCGAGGCCCTCGGCGCCAGGCTGGCCAAGACCACCGTCGGCAACCCACGCAACGAGACGGTGCGCATGGGCGCGCTGGTGAACCGCGAGCAGTTCGACAACGTGAAGGCCGGCATCGCGCAATTGCGCGAACAGGCCGACGTGCTGCACGACGGCAGCGCCGCACCGCTGGTTGATGCCGACCCGGCCGTGGCCGCCTGCCTGGGACCGGTGCTGCTGGGCACCGGCCGCCGCGACGTCGACGGCGCCGCAGCGGTGCACGACGTGGAAGTGTTCGGCCCCGTCGCCACGCTGGTGCCCTACCGCAGCCTGGCGCAGGCGCATGCGCTGGTGCAGCGCGGCCAGGGCTCGCTGGTGTCGTCGCTGTACGGCGACGACGCGCAGGCCTTGGCCGCGACGGCCGTGGAACTGGCCGCCTGCAACGGCCGCGTGCACGTGGTCACCCCCGACGTGGCCCAGGCCCACACCGGCCACGGCAACGTGATGCCCCATTCGCTGCACGGCGGCCCCGGCCGCGCGGGCGGCGGCGAGGAACTGGGCGGCCTGCGCGCGCTGAACTTCTACCACCGGCGCGCCGCGGTGCAGGCGAGCGAAGCCGTGCTGGCCAAGATATGACCCACCCCCGTAGCGCCTGCGGCGCTCCCCCTCCAGGGGGCGCCACCAGCGGACCGGCGAAGCCGGATCCGCGGTGGCCGCTGGGTCTTCGGCGCATGCCGGGGTCAGCGAGCAAAGAGGTGGACATGCCTGTGCGAGGAGATATGAGATGACGTTGCCCAGTACCTTCAACTTCGCGCAGCACCTGCTCGACCTGAACGCCGGGCGTTCGGGCAAGACGGTCTACATCGACGACCACGGCGCGCTCACCTACGGCCAGTTCGACGAGCGGGTGCGCCGCCTGTCGGCCGCGCTGCAGGCGCTCGGCCTGCGCCGCGAGGAGCGTGTGCTGCTGCTGATGCACGACGTGAACCACTGGCCGGTGAGCTTCCTCGGTGCGATGCACGCCGGCGTGGTCCCGGTGGCCGTCAACACGTTGCTCACGCCCGACGACTACGCCTACATGCTGGCCAACAGCCGCGCGCAGGCGGCGCTGGTGTCGGGCGCGCTGCTGTCCACGCTGCAGGCCGCGATGGAGAAGGCGCCGAACGAGCTGCGGCACCTCATCGTCTCGCACCCCACCGGCGAGCTTCCGGCCGGCGCGCAGGCGTTCGATGCGCTGCTGGCCGCCCATGCGCCGGCCGTGGCACCGGCACCCACCAGCCCCGACGATCCCGGCTTCTGGCTCTTCTCGTCGGGCTCCACCGGCAAGCCCAAGGGCACTGTGCACACGCACGGCAATCCCTACTGGACGGCCGAGCTGTACGGCAAGCCGGTGCTCGGCCTGACGGAAGACGACGTGTGCTTCTCGGCCGCCAAGCTGTACTTCGCGTACGGCCTGGGCAATGCGCTCACCTTCCCGCTCAGCGTGGGCGCGAGCGTGGTGCTGATGGCCGAGCGGCCGACGCCGGCCGCCACCTTCCGCCGCTGGCAGGGTGCCAGCGAAGCGCAGGCCGGCCTCAAGCCGACCGTGTTCTTCGGCGCGCCCACGGGCTTTGCCGGCATGCTGGCCTCGCCCGACCTGCCGGCGAAGGACGCGGTGGCCCTGCGCATGTGCTCCTCGGCGGGTGAGGCGCTGCCGGCCGAGATCGGCCAGCGCTTCAAGGCGCACTTCGGCGCCGAGATCATCGACGGCATCGGCTCCACCGAGATGCTGCACATCTTCATCTCCAACCGGCCGGGCGACATCCGCTACGGCACCACCGGCCGGCCGGTGGAAGGCTACGAGATCGAGCTGCGCGACGAGGCCGGCCAGCCGGTGCCGGTCGGCGAGGTGGGCGACCTCTACATCAAGGGCCCCAGTTCGGCGCTGATGTACTGGGCCAACCGGGAGAAGAGCCGCGAGACCTTCCAGGGCGGCTGGACCAAGAGCGGCGACAAGTACAGCCGCGACGCCGACGGCTACTACACCTATGCCGGCCGCAGCGACGACATGCTCAAGGTCAGCGGCATCTACGTCTCGCCGTTCGAGGTCGAGGCCACGCTGATGCAGCACCCCGCGGTGCTGGAGAGCGCGGTCATCGGCAAGGAGGACGACGAGGGCCTCACCAAGACCAAGGCCTTCGTGGTGCTCAAGCCCGGCGCGGCCGCCACCGACGCCGAGCTGAAGGCCTTCGTGAAGGAGCGGCTCGCCCCCTACAAGTACCCGCGTTTCATCGAGTTCGTCGACGAGCTGCCCAAGACCGCCACCGGCAAGATCCAGCGCTTCCGGCTGCGCGAGCGCGAGAAGCAGGCATGAGCGGTACGGCGTTCGTCACCATCCACTGGCGCGGCCAGCCCGTGCGCATCGAGCATGCCTGGCTGCGGGCGCAGGACAGCGCGGCACCGCTGGTCGTGTTCCTGCACGAAGGGCTCGGTTCGGTGTCGATGTGGAAGGACTTCCCGCAGCGCTTCTGCGAGGAGCTGGGCGTGCGCGGGCTCGTGTTCTCGCGCCCCGGCTACGGCCGCTCCACGCCGCGCGCGGCCGACGAGCGCTGGGCGCCCGACTTCATGCACCGGCAGGCCGACGAGGTGCTGCCGGCGCTGTTCGATGCGCTGGAGATCGACACGCCCTGGCTCTTCGGCCACAGCGACGGCGGCTCGATCGCGCTGCTGTACGCCGCGCGCCACGCGGTGGCCGGCGCCATGGTGCTGGCGCCCCACCTCTTCGTCGAAGCGCTGTCGGTCACCAGCATCGAAGGCGCGAAGCAGGCCTACCTCACCACCGACCTGAAGCAGCGCCTGGCGCGTTACCACGACGACCCGGATTCGGCGTTCTGGGGCTGGAACGGCATCTGGCTCGACCCCGCGTTCCGCAGCTGGAACATCGAGGCCGAGGTGGCGCGCATCGAGGCGCCGCTGCTCGCCGTGCAGGGGCTCGACGACGAATACGGCACGCTCGAACAGATCCGTACCATCCAGCGGCTGCGCCCGGGCACGCAGCTGCTGGAGCTTCCCGCGTGCGGCCACTCGCCGCATCGCGACCAGCCGGTGGCGGTGATCGCTGCCGCCCAGGCCTTCATCCGCACCAACCACACCACAAGGGGACCACGATGATCCGATCGACCGCATTCGCTGCCTCGGCACTCGCCGCCGCGCTGGCCCTGGCCTCTCCGCTCGCGATGGCGCAAGGCGCCAAGCTCAAGGTCGGGCTGATGCTGCCCTACAGCGGCACCTTCACCGCGCTCGGGGTGGCGATCGAGAACGGCTTCAAGCTCTACGTCGACGAACAGGGCGGCAAGATCGGCGGCCGCGAGATCGAGTTCTTCAAGGTCGACGACGAATCCGACCCCGCCAAGGCCACCGACAACGTCAACAAGCTCATCAAGCGCGACAACGTCGACGTGATCGTCGGCACCGTGCACTCGGGCGTGGCGATGGCCATGGCGCGCGCGGCCAAAGAAAGCGGCACCCTGCTGATCGTGCCCAACGCCGGCTCCGATGCGGTGACGGGCCCGATGTGCGCACCGAACATCTTCCGCAGCTCGTTCTCGAACTGGCAGTCTTCCTACGGCATGGGCACCGTCGCTGCCAAGCAGGAGAAGAAGAAGACCGCGATGACCATCACCTGGAAATACGCGGCCGGCGAGGAGATGACCAACGCCTTCAAGGAAGGCTTCGAGAAGGAGGGCGGCAAGGTCTCGAAGCAGATCACGCTGCCGTTCCCGAACGTGGAGTTCCAGGCGCTGCTGACCGAGATCGCCGCGGCCAAGCCCGATGCGGTGTTCGCGTTCTTCGCCGGTGGCGGCGCGGTGAAGTTCGTCAAGGACTATGCCGCGGCCGGCCTGAACAAGACCATCCCGCTGTACGGCCCGGGCTTCCTCACCGACGGCACGCTGGAGGCGCAGGGCGACGCGGCGCAGGGCCTGCTGACCACGCTGCACTACGCCGACGGCCTGAACACGCCGAAGGACAACGCCTTCCGACTGGCCTATGCCAAGTCGTTCAAGATCCAGCCCGACGTGTACGCGGTGCAGGGCTACGACGCGGCGCAGATCCTGGCCACGGGCCTGAACGCGGTGAAGGGCGACGTGAGCAAGAAGGCCGAGTTCGCGGCGGCGGTGGAGAAGGCGAAGTTCGACAGCCCGCGCGGCGTGTTCACGATGTCCAAGTCGCACAACCCGATCCAGGACATCTACCTGCGCAAGGTCGACGGCAAGGAGAACAAGGTGGTCGGCATCGCTTCCAAGCAGCTGTCCGACCCCGCCCGCGGCTGCAGGAACTGAGCCCACTCGCGGCTGAGAGCGTGACATGGACATCGCGACCTTCCTGGTCCAGTGCCTGAACTCGGTTCAGTACGGGCTGCTGCTGTTCCTGCTGGCGTCGGGGCTGACGCTGATCTTCGGGATCATGGGCGTCATCAACCTGGCCCACGGCAGCTTCTACATGCTGGGCGCCTACATGGCGTTTGCGCTGAGCCCGCTGTTCGGCGACCAGTTCCTGGTGATGCTGGCGGTAGGCGTGGCGCTGGCGGCGGTGTTCGGCTACCTGCTGGAGTGGGCGTTCTACAGCTACCTGTACCAGCGTGAACATCTTCAGCAGGTGCTGATGACCTACGCGCTGATCCTGGTGTTCGAGGAGCTGCGTTCCATCCTGGTGGGCAACGATGTGCACGGCGTCAAGGTGCCGCCGTGGCTGGAAGGCAGCTTCGCGCTCGGCGACGTGATGAGCTACCCGTGGTATCGGCTCTTCGCCTCGGGCGCCTGCATCGTGCTGGCGGTGGCGCTGTACTGGGTGGTCAACCGCACCAAGCTCGGCATGATGATCCGCGCCGGCGCCAGCAACCGCGACATGGTGCGGGGCCTGGGCATCGACATCCAGCGCCTGTACCGCATCGTGTTCGCGGCCGGCGTGGCGCTGGCCGCGCTGGCCGGCATGATCGCGGCGCCCATGTCGAGCGTGTACCCGGGCATGGGCGGCAGCGTGCTGATCATCTGCTTCGTGGTGGTGGTGATCGGCGGCATCGGCTCGATCACCGGCGCGCTCGTCGCCTCGCTGCTGGTGGGCTTCGTCGACACCTTCGGCAAGGTGTTCTTCGCCGAACTCAGCGGCATGGGCATCTACGTGCTGATGGCCATCGTGCTGATCTGGCGCCCCGAAGGCCTGATGGGCCGCAAGGCCTGAGCGGGGGAGAAGGCATGACCACGTCCCTGCAAGCCCCGCTGCCGTTGAAAAAGCCCTCCCAAGGCCCCTCCATGCAAGCGTCGAACCTCAAGTCGATGGCGGTGCCGCTGCTGGTGGTGGCCGCGCTCGGCGCACTCGCCCCCACCCTCAGCCCCTACCTCACCGACCTGGTGCTGAAGGTGATGATCCTCGCGATCTTCGCGCTCAGCCTGGAGCTCGTCGTCGGCATGACCGGCCTGGTGAGCCTGGGCCATGCGGCGTTCTACGGCATCGGCGCCTACGTGACGGTGCTCGGCTCGGGCGACAGCGGCGGCTCCATCGCCGTGCTGCTGCCGCTGGCCATGCTGGGCGCCGCGGGCTACGCGCTCTTCGTCGGCGCCCTGGGCCTGCGCACCAAGGGCGTGTACTTCATCATGGTGACGCTGGCCTTCGCGCAGATGGCGTACTTCGTGTTCCACGACACGAGCCTCGGCGGCGGCAGCGACGGCATCTACCTTTACGTGCGCCCGTCGGTCGGCCCCATCGACCTGGAGAACCGGCTCACGCTCTTCTACGTGGCGCTGGCCGGCCTGGCCGGCACCTACGGGCTGCTGGCGCTGATCCGCCGTTCGCGTTTTGGCGCGGCGCTGGCGGGCATCCGCGTCAACGAGCAGCGCATGCGCGCCACCGGCTTCCCGACCTACGGCTACAAGCTCGCGGCCTTCGTCATCGCCGGTGCGCTGGCCGGTCTGGCGGGCTTTCTCGTGGCGTCGCGCGACGGCGTCGTGAACCCCGAGATGCTGTCGTGGCACGTGTCGGGCGACGTGCTGTTGATGATCATCCTCGGCGGCCTGGGCCACCTGCGCGGCGCTGTGATCGGCGCGGTGGCGTTCACGCTGCTGAAGGAACTGTTCTCCACCCACGCGCTGGTCGGGCCGCTCGCCGACCACTGGCAGCTCTCGCTGGGCATCACCATCATCGTGTTCGTCGCGCTGCTGCCCAAGGGCCTGATCGGCTTGATGGAGCGCCTGTCACCGAAGGGGAATGCCTGATGAGCGCCGTGATGCCGATGCTCCGTGTCGAAGCCCTCACGCGCCGCTTCGGCGGGCTGGTGGCGGTGGGCAACGTCGCGCTCGACCTGCACGTGGGCGAGGTGCATGCCGTGATCGGCACCAACGGCGCCGGCAAGTCGACGCTGATCAACATGCTGTCGGGCGAGATCGCGGCGTCGTCCGGCCGCATCCACTTCGACGGGCAGGACATCACCGGCTGGTCGCAGCCGCGCCGTGCGCTGGCCGGTGTGGGGCGCAGCTACCAGCGCACGACGATCTTCCCGGAGTTCACCGTGCACGAGAACTGCCGCCTCGCCGCGCAGGCCGCGCACGCGAAGCCCTGGGCGCTGTGGCAGGCGTCGGCCGCGTGCGAACGCAGCAACGCGGCGGCCCACGCGGCGCTCGAAGCCGCCGGCCTGGCCGACGAGGCCTTGCGCATCGCAGGCACGATGAGCCACGGCGGCAAGCGCCAGCTCGAAGTGGCGATGTGCTTGGCCACGTCACCCCGCGTGCTGCTGCTCGACGAGCCGCTGGCCGGCATGGGCGCGGAAGAAACCGACCGCATGCTCTCGCTGCTGCAGCGCCTGAAGGCATCGCACGCGGTGCTGCTCGTGGAGCACGACATGGACGCGGTGTTCCGCATCGCCGACCGCATCACGGTGATGGTCAACGGCAGCGTGATCGCGACCGGCGAACCGGGCTACATCCGCACGCACCCCGAGGTATTGACGGCGTACCTCGGCGACCACGAAGCGGCGCATTGAGATGGACCGTTGCCTTGGCTTGCTGGTGAGGCGGGCGGGCGCGGCAGGCGGTGCCCGCTGGGGGCTCATGCCGGGGTGGTCGGCCCTGCGGGCCGACTCCGCTGCGATGCTCGGGCCGAGGTCGTGCCGCATAACTCGCTACGTTCGCTTCGCTCACTGCGCTCAAACAGACGCGGCAAGTCAGATGTTGAAGCGCGCTGCGCGCGCCGACCTCGACCCTGCGCTTCTCGCCACCCCAGAAATCGCCCCCAGCGGGCACCGCCTGCCGCGCAGGCACCGGTGGTTCTGTTTGCCGAAGAACCCCACGCACCTGCTCGACGGTGTACGAGGCGAAGCGAGTACGCCAGCAGCGCGAATCACCAACATGTCTGCGGAGGGCCCCATCGACCGAGCACCGCAAGGAAGTCGGCGCAACGCGCCGACCGCCTCGGTCGCACGCTCCCGCATAACCGCCCACCCCGCAGCCCGTCACCTCACCAACCCCAGCGCCAAACAAGGCAGCCAGGCCAAGGAAACCCAACCATGCTGAAGATCCAGGGCCTCAACACCTACTACGGCGACAGCCACATCCTGCGTGGCGTCGACGTGGAGATCCCCGCGGCCACGTCGGTCGGCCTGCTCGGCCGCAACGGCATGGGCAAGACCACGCTGATCCGCTCGCTGATGGGTTACGTGAAGCCCGCCTCGGGCCGCGTGCAGGTCGACGGCAAGGACGTGACCGGCCAGCCGCCCGAGAAGATGGCGCGGCTGGGCATCGGCTACGTGCCCGAAGGGCGCGGCATCTTCCCGAACCTGAGCGTGCGCGAGAACCTCGTGATGAGCGAGCGACCCGGCCTCGACGGCCGCCGCGAGTGGACCTTCGACCGCGTGATGCAGACCTTCCCGCGGCTGTCGGAACGGCTGGACCACGGCGGCCAGCAGTTGTCGGGCGGCGAGCAGCAGATGCTGTCCATCGGCCGTGCGCTAATGACCAACCCGCGCCTGATCATCCTCGACGAAGCCACGGAGGGCCTGGCGCCGCTGATCGTGGCCGAGATCTGGCGCGTGATCGGCGAGATCCGCGCCACCGGCATCGCGACGCTGATCGTCGACCGCGACTGGCGCAAGGTGCTGGCACACACCGAGCAGGCGGTGGTGATGCAGAAGGGCCGGATCGAACTGGCCGGGCCTTCGCGTGAACTGGCCGAGGCGAAGGACCGCCTGGCCGACTACCTGGGCGTCTGACGCGCACCGACATGGCAGAGATGCAGGCGGTGCGCCGCGCTGTCTGCGTGGATGCCGACCAGGCGCGCGACGCCGAGGGCGCGCTGCTGCTGCCGCAGCCGCCGAACTGGGGCGGCGTGCCGGTGCGCTGGAACAGCATCCCGGCCCAGGAGGTGCGCGGGCCCACCTACTGCGACGCGCCCACCGTGCTCGTCGCCACCGAAGGCACCGGCCGGCGCTGGTACCGCACCGGCCTGCGCGAGCTGGCGCTGCACACCGCGCCGCGCATGGTCGAGCTGTACGGCACCGGCTACGAGATGGACCGCTCGGAGTGGAAGGGCAGCGAAGGCCGGTGCATCGCGCTCCAGTTCACGGCCGACCTGCTGGAGCCCCTGCTGCACGAGGCCGCGCCCGGCTTCACGCTGCAGACCCGCCACGAGCTGTTCGACGAGCGCATCGCGGGCCTCGCATTCCTGCTGTTCGAGGAGGCGCGGCAGGGTGCGCCCGCCGGCCGGCTCTATGCCGAGGGGCTGACGCTCGCGCTGCTGGGCTGCCTGCAGCAGGCGCATGCGGCCCCGAAGCCCGAGGCCGCGCCGCGCCGGGCGGCGGCGCTGTCGGCCCTGCAGCGGCAACGCGTGGTGGCGCTCATCGACGGCCACCTCGGTGAAGACCTCAGCGTGTCGCGCTTGGCCGGCGAGGTGGCGCTGAGCCCTTTCCACTTCGCGCGGGCGTTCAAGGGCAGTTTCGGCATCACCCCGCACCGCTTCGTGCAGCAGCGGCGCATCGACCGCGCGGTGCAGTGGCTGACGCAGCAGCCCGAGCGGCCGATCGTGGACATCGCGCTCGACCTGGGCTTTGCGACCCAGGCCCATTTCACCGAGGCTTTCCGCCGCATCACCGGCGTGACGCCGGCCCGCCTGCGGCGCCGGTAGGCGCATCGCGAAACCCAGCTTTCCGACAAGCCGCGCAGCAATCCGACAGACGGCGAAGGGGTGTGCTTCTTATCGTGGCCGCGGCCCGGCCAACGGGGCTGGGCGATGGACCCCACGACGAGGAGACAACGATGACGAAGACCTTCGCGACCGCTCAGGGCCGCGACACCACGGCCCGCCGCAGGGCGCTGCTGGGCGCCTGGGCCGCGGCGGCCGCGGGCACGTCCCTGCTGGCGGCCTGCGGCGGCGATGGCGGCGGCGGCAGCCCCGCGCCCGCCACGCCGGTGGCGCTGGCCTGCGACGAGAGCCTGAAGACCGCGTTCAAGCCCAATGCCGACACCACCGTGACGCTGGTCAAGGCCTTCAAGCAGGGCGACGTGCTCACCTTGTCGGGCGCCGCCAGTGGCACCAAGGCCGCCAGCGACGTGTGCCTGGTCAAGCTGATGGTGGGCCCGGGCCATCCGGGGCCGGCCGATGCGCCGTCGACCTCGGCCGGCATCGGCATCGAGGTGTGGCTGCCGGCGCAGGCGAAGTGGAACAACCGCGTGCGCGTGCTGGGCGGCGGCGGCTGGGCCGGCGGCTCGGCCATCAGCTCGCTGACGGCCATCGGCGGCCTGAACGCGGCCACGCTCGCCGCCTCCGAAGGCTCGGTGACGGCCGTGACCGACACCGGCCACACGGTGTCGGGCACCGGCTCGTTCGCGATGAACCCCGACGGCAGCATCAACACGACGCTGTGGAAGGACTTCTCCGAACGCGGCATCCACGAGATGGCGGTGAAGACCAAGGCGCTGGCCACCGGCTTCTTCCTCTCGGCGCCGAAGTATTCGTACTGGGACGGCTGCTCCACCGGCGGCCGCCAGGGCCACAAGGAGGCGCAGGCCAATCCGGCGGATTTCGACGGCATCCTGGCCGGCGCGCCGGCCTTCAACTGGACGAAGTTCATCACCGCCGAGCTGTACCCGCAGGTGGTGATGCAGCGCGACCTGGGCGGCGTGCCGCTGACGCCCGCGCAGCTCGCGCTGGTGTCGGCCGCGGCGGTGAGCGCCTGCGACACGCAGCTCAACGGCCAGCACGACGGCTATGTCAGCGACCCCGCGCAATGCCGCTACGATCCGACGCAGGACGCCTCGGTGCTGTGCACGGCCAGCGGCGGCACCAACGCCACGGCCGCCTGCGTGAGCACGGTGCAGGCGCAGGCCTTCAACAAGATCTGGTACGGGCAGACGGCCGACGGCTCGGTGCCTTCGCCGGCGGCGGACGTGGGCTACAACCTGTACCCCGCGTCGAACCAGCTCTGGTACGGCCTCACGCGCGGTACGGCGCTGAACGGGCTGGCGGGCTCGGCCAACGGCGTGCCGGCGCCGTTCACCATCGCGTCGGACACCGTGGCGCTGAGCCTGCAGGATGCGCGTTACGCCACGCCGGGCTTCGTCAACGCGACCGGCAACGGCGCGGACCGCTGGAAGACGCTGACCTACGCGGAGCTGGCCAACGCCTCCGCGCAGGGCGTGGCGCTGCAGGCCTCGTTCGCGAACATCAACACCGACAACCCCGACCTCACGGCCTTCCGGGACCGCGGCGGCAAGATGCTGATGTACCACGGGCTGGCCGACGTGCTGATCCCGCCGCAAGGCTCGATCAACTACTACACGCGGGCGTCCAACGTCGTGGGGGGCTACGCGGCGGCGCAGCAGTTCTACCGGCTCTTCATGGTGCCCGGCATGGGCCACTGCTCGGGCGTGGGCTCCGCCAACGGCGTGGCCGGGGTCAGCCCCGCGGCCAACCCGCCGTTGCCGGCCCCGAACCAGCTGTTCAACGTGCTGGTGGACTGGGTGGAGAACGGCAGGGCGCCGGAGACCATCGTGGTCGAGACCGCCGACAAGGCCGTCAGCCGGCCGCTGTGCCTGTACCCGAAGAAGCTGGCGTACGTCGGCGGCGACGTCAAAGCGGCGGCGAGCTACGCCTGCCGGTGAGATGAAGTGATGCCGCAGACGTCATGAAGGAGGCCGCGCCAGCGATCGGCGCGGCCTTTGGCTTCACGCCTTGCCGTCGGAATCGGCGGGCTTCGGGTCGGCCTTCGGTTCGGCGCCCGAGGGGGTGCCCGATGCAGCAGGGCCTTCAGGTTGCCGGCGCGGGGCGGGCCGGTCGTCGTGCTGCCGCGCGGGGCGGGGCCGCGGTTGGCCGGCAGGCTGCCCGGCGGCTCGTTCGGGCCGGCCGGGCCGGTCGCCACCGGGCCGGCCGGGGCCTTCACGGCGGGGCGGACGGTTGCCGTCGCCACGCCGGTCACGCGGCGGCCGATCGCCCCCCGGCCGGCCTTCAGGCCGTGGCCCGTCCTGCGGGCCGCGATGGCCCGCATGGCGCTGGCCGGGCGGTTGCGCGGGGCGGGGCGGCCGTTCGGCTTCTTCCTTGCGGGCCTGGGCCAGCACGGCTTCCAGCGCCTCGAGCGTCATGCCCTTGAGCGCGGCGAAGTTTGCCAGCGTCAGCGGCGTGCGCTGCGAGGCGTAGAGCAGGTCGGCGCGTTCGCGGCGTTCCTTGTCCGCCTCGACGGCCTGGCGTTGCTGCGCCCGCGCGGCCTTCTCGGCCTGGGCTTCCTGCTGGCGGCGGGCCTTGGCCGCTTCGATCTCGCGTTCACGGCGGGCCTGGTTCTCCTGCTGGCGCCGTTCCTGGTGCAGGGCCTTGCGGCGCGCCAGCTCGGTGGCCGCGGCGTTGCGGTGCTCTTCGCTCAGCTCGCCGGCCGGCTGGCCGTCGAGGTCGAACCGTTCGGTCGACGTCGACAGCGCCTTCAGGTAGGCGTTGCCCGTGGTGAAGCGATGCAGGAAGGCCGACAGCGCGCGCTTGGTGAAGACGCCGGGCGCGCGCTGTTGGATGTCGGCCTGGATGCGCAGCTTGAGCGGCTTCGGGGTGGCGCCGAAGAGCGCCGGGAAGCGTTCGGCCAGCAGCGCGCCGCAGGCAGCGGGCGACAGTTCGTTCGCGGCAGCAGGGGCCTGGGCAGCACCTTCGGCCGGGGCCTCGGCTGGTGCAGCCTCGCCAGCCGCCTGCGGTGCAGGTGCCGCGGTGGGCGCCTCTGGCACGTCGGGCACCTCCGGCGCGGCGGCGTCTGCCGCAGCGGCCGTCGGCGTGGCAGGGGCGTCCTGTGGCGCGGGCGCCGGGGCGGCCGTGTCGATGGCGGCAGGCGCGGGCACGGGGGTGCCGTCGTCTTGCGGTGGCTGGGCAGGGGTATCGGAAGCGTTCGCGGTCATGGCAGGCGTCGGTCAAATCGGCGCGAAGGGCGGATTGTGCCTGCCGCCACCCGCCGACCCCCCGCCGCACCCGCCCGCCGTTCGCCAATAGGGAAAGCCCCAAGCAGGACGACCCTCGATCGACTTGATTGCACCCATTTTTTGTATACAAATATCGCATGCGTCGCTGCAGTCCGCGGCACGCAGCGGCAGGCGGTTCTTCCGCTGCAGTTCCACCGCCCGCCGACCCCCTTCCCGCAGAGGAGCTTTCCATGACGACAGCCATCAGTGCAGGCGCGGCCCCGGCGGCCGCCCCCGCGCACACGGAATCCAACGCGTTGATCAAGCCGGGCTACGACCCGCGCCTGACCAACGAGGACCTTGCGCCGCTGAAGAAGCAGACCTGGGGCCAATACAACATCTTCGCGTTCTGGATGTCCGACGTGCACAGCGTCGGCGGCTACATCACCGCGGGCAGCCTGTTCGCGCTCGGCCTGTCGAGCTGGCAGGTGCTGGTGGCGCTGCTGGTGGGCATCGTCATCGTGCAGTTCTTCTGCAACCTGGTGGCCAAGCCCAGCCAGGTGACCGGGGCGCCGTACCCGGTGGTGTGCCGCGCATCGTTCGGCGTGCTGGGGGCCAACATCCCGGCCATCATCCGCGGGCTGATCGCGGTGGCCTGGTACGGCATCCAGACCTACCTGGCGTCGAGCGCCTTCATGATCCTGGCGCTGCACTTCTTCCCGAACCTGGCGCCGTACGCCGACGTCACGCAGCACGGCTTCGTGGGCCTGTCGACGCTGGGCTGGGTCGCCTTCATGGTGATGTGGGTGCTGCAGGCCTTCGTGTTCTGGCACGGCATGGAAGCCATCCGCAAGTTCATCGACTGGGCGGGCCCCGGCGTGTACGTGGTGATGGCCATCCTGTGCGGCTGGCTGGTGTGGAAGGCGGGCTGGCGGAACATCGACCTGAACCTGGGCGGCGTGAAGTTCCAGGGCTGGGACGCACTGCCGGTGATGCTCTCGGCCATCGCGCTGGTGGTGAGCTACTTCAGCGGCCCGATGCTGAACTTCGGCGACTTCTCGCGCTACGGCAAGAGCTTCGACGCGGTGAAGAAGGGCAACTTCTGGGGCCTGCCGGTCAACTTCGTTTTCTTCTCGCTGCTGACGGTCATCACCACCGCCGCCACGCTGCCGGTCTTCGGCGAGCTCATCACCGACCCGGTGCACACCGTCGGCAAGATCGACAGCACCACCGCCGTGGTGCTGGGCGCGCTCACCTTCATGATCGCGACCGTCGGCATCAACATCGTGGCCAACTTCGTGTCGCCGGCCTTCGACTTCAGCAACGTCGCGCCGCAGCACATCAGCTGGCGCACCGGCGGGATGATCGCCGCGGTCGGCTCGATCTTCCTGACGCCCTGGAACCTCTACAACAACCCCGAGGTCATCCACTACACGCTGGACGTGCTGGGTTCGTTCATCGGCCCGCTGTTCGGCATCCTGATCGCCGACTACTACATCGTGCGCCGCCAGCGCATCGTCGTCGACGACCTCTACACGATGGACCGCCAGGGCAGCTACTGGTATCGCAACGGCTACAACCCGAAGGCGGTGCTCGCGATGATCCCGTCGGCGCTGATCCCCATCCTGTGCGTGATCGTGCCGGCTTGGCGAGGCGCCGCGAACTACGCCTGGTTCATCGGCATGGGCTTGGGCTTCGTCATCTACGCCCTGCTCAACCGCAAGGGCTGACTTCTCCAGAGACCACCATGCGCATCAAGATCATCAACCCCAACACCACCTGGAGCATGACCGAGAAGATCGGCGCCTGCGCCCGCGCCGTGGCGCGGCCGGGCACGCAGATCGTCGCGGTCAGCCCCGCGATGGGGCCGGCGTCCATCGAAAGCCACTACGACGAGGCGCTGGCCGTGCCCGGCCTGCTGCAGGAGATCGCGGCCGGCGAGCGCGACGGCATCGACGGCTACGTCATCGCGTGTTTCGGCGACCCGGGGCTGAAGGCCGCGCGCGAGCTGGCGCGCGGGCCGGTGATCGGCATCGCCGAGGCCGCGATGCACATGGCGAGCTTCATCGGCAGCCGCTTCAGCGTGGTCACCACACTGGGCCGCACCATCGGGCAGGCACGCCACCTGGCCGAGGCCTACGGCATGGAGCGCTTCTGCGCCAACGTGCGGGCCTGCGAGCTGCCGGTGCTCGAACTGGAGGAACCCGGTTCGCAGGCCCGAGAGCGCATCGTCGCCGAATGCCGGCGCGCGCTGGACGAGGACGGTTCCGACGTCATCGTGCTCGGCTGCGCCGGCATGGCCGACCTGTGCGAACACGTGGCGGACGTGCTGGGCGTGCCGGTGATCGACGGCGTGACGGCAGCGACGCAGCTGGTGGAGTCGCTGGTGGCGCTGCGCCTGCGCACCAGCAAGCGCGGCGAGCTGGCGCGGCCCCTGCCGAAGCCGATGGCCGGCCTGCTGGAGGGCTTCTCGCTGGCCCGATGAGCCGCGGCCCGGCGCGGCGCCCTGGCTGGTGGGCCACAATGCCGGCCATGCCGCGCGCCCGCAAGAACCCCGAGTCTTCGCCGCCTGCCGCCGTGGAGCCCGCAGGCGGCGTGGCCGACAAGCAGGCCTCGGTGGAGGGCATCGCGCAGGACCTGGCAACCGCCATCGTCGAGAAGCGGCTGCCGCCCGGCACCTGGCTGCGCGAGGAGGCGCTGGGCCGCGTGTACGCGGTGAGCCGCACCAAGGTGCGCGCGGCGCTGCTGATGCTGTCGAAGGACAAGCTGATCGAGATCATTCCCGACAAGGGCGCGTTCGTCAGCCGCCCCACCGTGCAGGAGGCGCGCGAGGTGTTCGGCGTGCGCCGCATCCTGGAGGCGGAGGTGGTGCGCCTCTTCGTCGCCTGCGCGAAGCCGCGCGACTTCCAGATGCTGGAGCAGCACATCCGCGTCGAGCGCAACACGCTGCGCGAATCCGCTGCCACCGGCACCACCGTGCGCGAGAGGCTGCTGGGCGATTTCCACGTCGTGCTGGCGGAGGCGGCCGGCAACCGCGTGCTGGCCGAACTGGTGCGTGAGCTGGTGGCGCGCAGTTCGCTGATCGCGATGCTGTACCACTCTGCCAACGATCCGCATTGCTCGTCGGACGAGCACGCGGAGTTCCTGCGCCTGTGCCGCCGGGGCGATGCCGACGCGGCCGTCGCCAGCATGATCGGCCACCTGGACCGCATCGAAGCCAGCCTGCAGCTCGACGCGGAACGCGGCGATCGGCAGCTCGACCTGGTGAAGGCGCTTCTGGCCTGAGGACGCCGCCCCGCCGCAGGGGCTTCCGTGGCTGTTGCCGTCAGCGTATGCGCTGGGTATCGAAGCCCTGCGCGTTCATCGTCGAGATGATCGTGTCGACGTGCGCATCGCCGCGGGTCTGGATCACCACGTCGATTTGCGCGCGCTCCACCGGCAGCGAGCTGAAGGCGCGCTGGTGCTGCACTTCCTCGATGTTGGCGCCCATCTCGCTGAGCAGGCGCGCCACCACCGCGAGGGAACCGGGCACGTCGCGCACGTTGACGCGCAGCCGCACCAGCCGGCCCGACTTGACCATGCCCCGGTGGATGATCTCGGCCAGGAGCAGGGGCTCGATGTTGCCGCCCGAGAGCACCAGGCCCACCTTGCGGCCCGCGAACCGGGCGCGGTGGGCGAGCAGCGCCGCGAGGCCGACGGCGCCGGCCCCCTCGACGACGGTCTTCTCGATCTCCAGCAGCATCAGGATGGCCTGCTCGATCGTGTCCTCGCCCACCAGCAACACGTCGTCGACGAGCTGCCGGATCAGCGGCACGGTGAGTGCGCCGGGGGCGCTGACGCCGATGCCGTCGGCGACGGTGGTCTGCGCGCAGGCGCGCTGCTCGCCGTGCTTGGCGTTGAAGACCGCCGGGAAGCGATCGGTCTGCACGCCGACGATCTGCATCCCGGGCCGCATCGCCCGGGCCGCCACGGCCAGCCCGCTGATCAGGCCACCGCCGCCGATCGACACGACCAGCGTGTCGATGTCGGGCTGCTGGGCCAGCATCTCCAGGCCGATGGTGCCCTGGCCGGCGGCGATGTCGAGATCGTCGTAGGGGTGCACGAGCGTCAGGCCGCGTTGTTCGGCCAGCTGCAGGCCATGGGCGCGTGCCTCGTCGAAGGTCTCACCCTCCAGCACCACCGTGGCGCCGAACCGGCGCGTGTTGTCCACCTTCACCGCGGGTGCGAAACGCGGCATCACGATGGTGGCGGGGGTTGCCATGCGCTGAGCGTGGTAGGCCACGCCCTGGGCGTGGTTGCCCGCCGAGACGGCCAGCACGCCGCGGCGGCGTTCGTCTTCCGTCAGCAGCGAGAGCTTGTTCAGTGCGCCGCGCTCCTTGAAGGAGGCCGTGAACTGCAGGTTCTCGAACTTGAGGAACACCTCGCAGCCGGCGATGGCCGACAGCGTCCGCGAGGGCAGGCAGGGGGTTTCGAGCAGATGGCCACGCAGCCGACCGGCGGCGGCGTGGATGTCTTGCACGGTGAGCGTCGCTGTCACGATCGTTTCCTTCGACGGGCCGGCGGCGTGCGCCGAGGTCCGTCAATGATCGCAGCTTGTTCGCCCGGGAGGCGGCCACGGCGCGTTGCGCCGCAGGCGCCGGCCGATCAGCGCGGCTGGCGGCGGCGGCGAGCCACCATGCCCAGCGCGGCCAGGCCACCCAGCATCAGCGCGTAGGTTTCGGGCTCGGGCACCGGCGTCGTCAGCGAGATGTTGTCCAGCGAGCCGCCGTGCGTATCGCTCTTGCCGAGCGCCCAGAACGACAGCACGGTGGAGTGGCCGTAGGAGCCGGTCACGTCGAAGCTGTAGGTGCTCCACTGGTGCTCGGACGTCGCGTTCGTGGCGCTCAGCAGCGTGATCGGCTTGAGCCCCCACATCACCAGGATGTCGTTGCTGTGCGCGCCCAGCGAGGCCGTGCCCGGACGGGCGGAGTACGAGAAGCTCAGCGTGTAGTGCTCGCCGAACGACGTGGCGATGGCCTGGGCGATGAAGCTGTTGCCCGTGGTGTCGAGCTCGATGAAGTTGTTGCCGTCGAACGCCGAGCCGGCCACGTCGTTGCGCAGTTCCACGCCGCGCGGGCCACTGGTCCAGCCCGGCAGGCTGCTGTAGATGTTCCAGGTGCCGGCGGCCTGCGTCGTGGCTTCGAAGCTGCCGTTCGTGACGAGGTTGGTGGCAGCATTCGCGGAGAAGCCGGTCACGGCCAGAGCGGCGACGGCGGAGGCGAGGAGGTACTTCATGGAGGGCCCTGCGAGGTGGTGGTACTGCACGCTCCCGAGGTCCGGGAGCGAAGGGCTGCAGTATCAAAACGTGTCCGCGCCGGCGCGCCCCCGCGAACCAAGGGCCGACGCCGTGGGGCGCATCGGTTTGCCAAATCGTCCGCGGTTGCGCCGCTTCGGTGGCGCTGCTTCGCGGGGCGCCGTAGCGCCGTAGCCACAGTGTGTTGACCGCAAAGGCGGCGTCTCGCGCCTTAAACTGTGGGTTATGTCGTGTGCCATCACCCTCATCAGCGCCGCTGCAGCCCCCAAGGTTGCGGGTGGGCACGATGGCGCGTGCGTTCTCGCCGGAAACCGACGGGCAACGCCCCGTCCCATGGCCGCACAGGCCTGAGCCCGGCGACCAGCCCTTCCTCTCTTCGCGCAGTTCTCCAGGTCGCCGGGCTCCCACCCACCCGCGCCACCCCTATTCCGGAGCACCCCATGGAAGCCGCAGTGCTGGAACGCACGTTGACCGAACTCGACCACATTCGCCTGACCCGGCTCGTCCAGCGAGCCGCTGGATCCGCCCTCGCGCAGGCGAACCATCCCTTGTGCAAGCTGCTCGACGCTGCCGACGTCGTGCCGTCGCAGGCGATCCCGCGCGATGTGGTGACGATGAACTCGCGCGTCGAACTGTGGGATCCGGCGACCGAGCAGTGCAGCACCATGACGCTGCGCTACCCGGCGGACGCGGATCCGGCGTCGGGTGCGGTGTCGGTGATGTCTCCGTTGGGCATGGAACTGCTGGGCCTGCCGGCCGGCAGCACCGTGCGATGGGGGACGGCGGACGGACGCAGCCATGGCGCCGCGCTGGTTTCCGTGCTGTTCCAACCCGAAGCCGCGGGGGATTACCTCGCCTGATGCCGGCCGCAGCGACCGGAGCGTGACGCGTCCCCACCCAAAAAGCTTCACAGTCCAAAAAGCTGTGCTATAGTCATGGACTCGGTTGCACGGCAACGCGCAGCCGGTCAGTGGTCTCTTCGCAGCAATGCGGACGCCGCAGGAGTGGTAGTTCAGTTGGTTAGAATACCGGCCTGTCACGCCGGGGGTCGCGGGTTCGAGCCCCGTCCACTCCGCCAACAAAATCAACGGGTTGCAGCAGAGATGCTGCAGCCCGTTGTGCTTTTTGGCCCACGCGCTGCGGCCTGCCGCAGCCTCGGACCCCGTGGGCCCCCGGGGGTCGATCGGCACGTCAGCACATCACCAGGTCCGTGTGGCCAAAGCCCTGGGTGTAGTCCAGCACGGAGATGACCACGGGCGACACGCGGAACACTGCGACGTCGGCGGCCGTGGGCATGGGGCCGGGCATCGACTTCTGGGGCGGGTATTTCGCCATCATCAGCTGCAGGGCTTTCTCCGCTTCGGCCGGGTCATCCACCGCGCGGGCGCGTGCCGCCATCGACAGGCCCGTGATGTCCATCACCTGCGGCGTGTCGTCGTCGATCGTCAGCGACACGCGGTCGTCGTGCGCGAGGTTGGCCGCCTTCTGGCTGTCCTTTCCGCAGATGAAGTAAAGCGTCAGGCCCTCGCTCGCATAGCCCACCGTCGTCGCCTGCGGCCAGCCGTCGGGCCGCAGCGTGGCGATCGTCATGACACGGTGCTGCTCCAACAGCGCCAGGATCTTGCGTTGGGTCGCGGCGTCCATCGCGGTCACTCCGCGGCCTGCCGCCAGACCAGCACCGGGATCGCCGAGTGGGTCAGCACCAGCTGCGTCTGGCTGGCCAGCAGCATGCCCGCCACGCCGCGGCGGCCGTGCGAGGCCATCGCGATGCAGTCGCATCCCCTGCGCCTGGCCTCGTCGAGGATGCATTCATAGACGTGGTCGTTGACGCAGCGCACGGTGTCGCAGGCGATGCCGCTCTCCGAGGCCGCCTTCGTGACGAACGCGAGGTAGCGGTCGGCGTGCGCCTGGCTGTCGCGCTCGTACTCGTCTCGCGTGTCCTCGAGCACTTCCGCGCGGTAGCTCAGCACGTGGAACTCGGGGCTCACGTGCAACGCGGTGATGCGAGCGCCGAGCGCGCGCGCGAACTGGACGCTTCTCAAGGCCGCGCCTTCCGAAAGCGGCGAGCCGTCGGTGGGAACGAGGATGTGCTTGAACATGGCGATCTCCCGGATGAAGTGCGTCCAAGCGTAGTGCGGCGATGCGGCGGGGCATTGACGCGGCGCAAGCGCGCGCCATCCGGCCGGGCAACGCAACAACCAGCGCCTTGCGCTGGATCAGAGCGCATGCCGCGCGCCGCGCCGATAGTGGCCAGTGGAACGGCCCCGGACCACCGTGCGGCGCACAGGAGCAAGCCATGTCCATCGAACTCCAGACGGAAGACGCCCCGGCCCACCTGCTGGCGCTGATGCTTGCCGCTGCCCACGGCCAGGGCGACGTGATGCAGCGGCTCGACGCGCTCGACGCCTTCGCCCGCCTTGGTGTGAGCCGAGACCGCTTCGCCGAGGTGCTCGGCCCGCCAGGCGACGCGCCCGGCACGCATTGGGGCGACTGCTCCTGGCTGCCCCAGGCGGAGGAGGAGCAGCTCGATCGGTGGCTGGATGCCGTCGTCGATCGGCCGCAGCGCCTGCTGTTGTGCCGGCTGGCGGCCGACGTGCTGGGCGCCGACGACAGCGTGGCACACAGCCGCCGACTGGTGCTCGACCACGCGCTGGCGCGCTGGCACGTCGATCCGGCTGAGCTGCGGGCTCAGCGCACGACCAGCACCGGCACCTGGCCGAGGTGCACCACCTTGTAGGCGACCGAGCCGAGGAGGAGCGACTCCGCCGCCGTGAGGCCGTGCGAACCGATCGCGATGCCGCGGCTGCCGAGTTCACGGGACAGCGCCACGATCCGCTCGGCCGCGTCGCCCATGCGCACGTGGAGCCGCCAGCCGATGTCCGCGCGCTCCACCAGGGCGCGCGCGGCAGCGGACGCGTGCCAGGCGCGCGGCAGCATCCCGGCCTCCGCGGCCTCCTTGACCAGCCAGGGTTGCACATGCACCAGGTCGACCGTGGCAGGCGCTTCGCGGGCAACGACCTGCACCACCATCGCTGCGGCGCGCAGGGCGCCTTCAGAGCCGTCGATCGCGACCAGCCAGGTGTCGGTGCGCCCGGTGCGGTCCGCCGGGACCGTGCCCCAGCTGGCGGCGACCAGGCGGCCGAGCTCGTCGCGCGCCGTCCAGTCCGGCGCGGGCATTGCGGGAGGCGTCGTGGCGCTCATGTCGCGCGATGGTCGAGCTTGCGGTCGGCGAACCGCAGGCTGAGCAGCACGGAGGCCAGGATCACCGAGCCGACGATCGCCAGCGACCACTGGACCGGCAGGTGGAACCAGGGCGCTGCCAGCATCTTGCCGCCGATGAACACGAGCACCAGCGCGAGCCCGTACTTGAGCAGATGGAAGCGCTCGGCCATGTCCGCGAGCAGGAAGTACAGCGCCCGCAAACCCATGATGGCGAAGATGTTCGAAGTGAAGACGATGAACGGGTCGGTCGTCACCGCGAAGATCGCCGGGATGCTGTCGACCGCGAAAACCAGGTCGCTGGCCTCGATCATCACCAGCACCAGGAACATCGGCGTGGCCCACCGCACGCCGTCGATGCGGACGAAGAACTTCTCGCCGTGGAACCCCGGCGTGATGCGCATGTGCCCGCGCAGCCAGCGCAGCAGCGGGTTCTTCTCCAGGTCCGGCTTGTGCTCCGCGAAGACCAGCATCTTGATCCCGGTGATGATGAGGAACGCGCCGAACACGTACAGGATCCACGCGAACTCGCTCACCAGCCAGACCCCCGCGAGGATCATGCCGGCGCGCATCACGATCGCGCCGAGCACGCCGTACAGCAGCACCCGCCGCTGCAGCTCCGGCGGCACGGCGAAGTAGCTGAAGATCATCACGAAGACGAACATGTTGTCGACCGACAGCGACTGTTCGATCAGGTAGCCGGTGATGAACTCGAGCGCCTTGCGGTTGGCCATCTCGCGGCCGGCGGCGGCGTCGAGGTACCACCACAGCAGCGCCGCGAAGCTGAAGGCCATCGTGACCCAGGCCGCCACCCAGCAGCCGGCTTCCTTGACCGAGACGCGGTGCGCCTTGTTGCCACCGAGCACGAAGAGGTCGAGGGCCAGCATCGCAACGACGAAGAGGATGAATCCGCCCCACATCGGGCCGGTGGCGAAGGAGTCGATGTTCATGGTGTGTTGGTGAGGGGGTGCTCCGTACAGCGGGTGCGGAAGGGCGGGTCCTCAGGAGCCGCTCGCCCAGAGCAGTGCCATGCCGGCACCCACGCCGGCCGGGATGCCCACCCGTTCGATCATGCCCGCCGGTGCGCCGCCGATGACCTCGACCGGCACCGGGCAGCACTCGAGCAGCTGGTTGGTGAGCGAGTTCTCCACCGCGCGCACGAGCGCGCTCTTGCGCGCGGTGCCGATGAGGACACGGTCGCAGCGCAGCCGGCGCGCCGCTTCGGCGATGGAGCGGGTCCTGTCGCCCACCTCGATGTGCACGCCGTAGGGCACGCCCGCGGCATCGAGCAGTTGCCGGGCGCCGGCGAGCGCCTCGTCGGCCCGTTCACGGTGGAACTCGGCGCACACCTCGTGGTCGACGTGGCGCGCGACGTGCGCCGAGAAGGGCGGCTGCACGTTCAGCAGATGGACCCACCGCACATCACCGCGGTGGAAGGCGTCGATCGCGTGCTGCACCGCCAGCAGCGCGCTGGGCGATCCGTCGCAAGGCAGAAGGAGCGTGACCATGTCGATTCTCCAGGCAGGGTGGGGGCGTACGCCGGCTCGGCGGTGCCGCGTCGGTGGCCTGTCGACAATCTAGGACCATGTACCGTCCGTGAAAATCAGATTGTTTCGGGTGGATGTTCCGAGAAAACCTGACAATCGTGCCGCTGCCATGAACTACAAGCATCTGCATTACTTCTTCCAGGTGGCCAGGCTCGGCGGGGTGGCGCGCGCCAGCGAACACCTGCACCTGTCGCCGCAGACGATCAGCGGCCAGATCCAGGCACTGGAGGAAGCGCTCGGTACGCCGCTCTTCACCAAGAGCGGGCGCGGCCTGGCGCTCACCGAGGCCGGGCGCATGGTGCTCGGCTACGCCGAGGCCATCTTCTCGATCGGCGCCGAGCTGGAAGAGGCCGTCCGGGAGCACCCCGGCCGGGGCAAGCTGCTGGAGTTCCGTGTCGGCGTGGCCGATGCGGTGCCCAAGACCATCGCCTGCCGGCTGATCGAGCCCGCCACGCAGCTGCCGGAGCCGGTGCGCATCGTCTGCCGTGAATGGAAGCTCGACATGCTGCTCGGGGAATTGGCGCTGCACCGCCTCGACCTGGTGATCGCCGATGCACCCATCCCCACCGCCGTCAGCGTGCGCGCGTTCAACCACCCGTTGGGCAGTTGCGGCATCAGCTTTTTCGCCGCGCCCTCGTTGCTCGCATCCTCGGGCCGGCGCTTCCCGGCCTGCCTCGACGGCGCCCCGATGCTGATGCCGGCCGAGGAGTCGGCGGTCGGGCAGCGCCTGCGCGTGTGGTTGCAGGCGCGGTCGCTGCGCCCCCGGGTGGTCGCCGAGTGCGACGACAGCGCCCTCGTCAAGGAATTCGGGCGGCGGGGCATGGGCGTCTTCATCGGCCCCACGGTGCTCGAGCGCGACATCGAGAAGCAGTACGGCGTGCGCGCGCTCGGTGCGACGCCCGAGGTGGTGGAGACGTTCTTCGCGATCTCGGTCGAGCGCCGGATCACGCATCCGTGCGTGACGGCGATCACCGAGGCGGCGCGCAACGAGCTGTTCGCGCCGCCTGCACGGCGGCGTGCGAGGCGTGCCGCCGCCTGAGCGCTTCGCCACCGGCGCTGCGCGTCATGCGATCCGCCGATCGAGGTAATTCAGCAGGGCGAGGTCGACCTGTTCGCACAGCGGCGCTGCGCGTCGAACACGTGCATGGAGCCCGCCGCGCCCACGGCTGCAGCCTTCGCGCTTGCCGAACATCTCGGCCATCAGCGCGGCCATGGGCACGCCGCGGGCCAGCGCATGGCCGTGCTCCCGGTACGTGGCCAGGATGTTGTCGTCGTCGTGCAGCCCGGGCATCGCGCCGGCCGCCACCGCCTCCTGGCCGATGCACAGGTGCAGGAAGCCGCGGATCTTGCCGGCGCCGTAGAGCTCGGCACAGGCTTCCTCGAAGCGCCGGATGCGCAGCATCTGCCGCAGCAGCGCCAGGGCGTCGTCGCTGGTGGCGCCCAGGGGAGCGCCCGCGGCCCGGTGCTCGGTTGGCGGGCGGGTCGACGCAGCGCGTCTCATGCAGCCTCCAGTGCCGATGTGTCGCCTTCGGGGAGGCCGAGTTCGCGCGCCTTCAGCAGCCTGCGCATGATCTTGCCGCTGCGGGTCTTGGGCAGCGCCTCGGCGAAGGCGATTTCCTTCGGTGCCACGGCCGCCCCGAGCCGCGTGCGCGCGAACCCGAGCAGTTCCCGCTGCAGGGCGTCGCTCGCGGCGATGCCGGGCTTCAGCGCGACGAAGGCCTTCACGGCCTCGCCGATCAGCGGGTCGGGCTTGCCGATCACGGCCGCCTCGAGCACCGCCGGGTGCGCCATCAGCACCGACTCGACCTCGTACGGCCCGATCAGGTGACCGGCGGACTTGATCATGTCGTCGGCGCGGCCGACGAACCAGTAGTAGCCGTCGGCGTCCCGGCGCGCAAGGTCGCCGGTGAGGTACCAGTCGCCGGCGAAGCACCGCGCGTAACGGGCCTCGTCGTTCAGGTAGCCGCGGAACATCGACGGCCAGCCGCGCTTCAGTGCCAGCTCGCCGTCGAGGCCGGGTTCCTCGATCGGCGCCACCCCTCCGTCGGCCTCGCGCCGCACGACGGCCGCGGTCACGCCCGGCAGCGGACGCCCCATCGACCCCGGACGCACCGCCATCCCCGCGCAGTTGGCGATCATGATGCCGCCCGTCTCGGTCTGCCACCAGTTGTCGTGGATGGGCAGCCCGAACGCCTCCATCCCCCAGGCCACGGCCTGCGGATGGAGCGGCTCGCCGACGCTGGCGATGAAACGCAGCGCGGCATACCGATGCGCACGCGCCGTGGCCGCGCCGCCCTTCATCATCATGCGCACGGCGGTGGGCGCCGTGTACCAGACGTTCACCCGTTCGCGTTCGAGCGTGGCGTACCAGCGCAGCGCGTCGAACTCGCCTTCGTCGACGATCACCGTGAGGCCGTGCGAGAGCGGCGCGATGATCCCGTAGGAGGTGCCGGTGACCCAGCCGGGGTCGGCCGTGCACCAGAAGACGTCCCCGTCACGGAGATCCAGCGCGTACAGGGCCGTCGCGTGGTGGGCGACCACCGCCTCGTGCACGTGCAACGCGCCTTTCGGGGCGCCGGTGGTGCCGCTGGTGAAGTGCAGCAGCGCAGGGCTCTGCGGGTCGGTGGGGCCGATCTCGTAGGCCGGGCTGGCCGATGCCAGCAAGGCCTGCCAGTCCAGCGTGGCCGTCGGCAGTCCGTCCCGTTCGTCGTCCTGCACGACGATCACGTGCGCCAGGGCCGGCAGCTGTTGGCGGATGCCTTCGACCTTGCGCCGGTACAGCGTGCTCGTGGTGACGAGCACCCTGGCGTTTCCCAGCGCCAGGCGGGTGGCCACCGGCTGCGGCCCGAAGGCGGAGAACAACGGCGTCACGACGCAGCGATGCTTGAGCGCACCCAGCAGCGCGACGTGCAGCGTGCCCACGCGGCCCAGCAGCGTGAACACGTGGTCGCCCGCGGCCACCCCCAGCCCGCCGAGGGCGTTGGCGAAGCGGCTCGATCGCGCGCCGAGCTCCGCATAGCTCAGGTCCTGCGCCGTGCCGTCCTTGCGGATGCAGCGCAGCGCCGTGCGGCCGGCGTGGGGCCCTGCAGCATGGCGGTCGACGGCTTCATGCGCGATGTTCAGCCCACGGCCCCGCGGCAGCCCCTGCAGCCAGCCTCGCGCCATGTCCCACGAGAAGCGCGCGCGATCGGTGCCGGGATCGGCCGGGATCGGCGCAGGGGTGCGTACCGGTTCCATCACAGGCAGGTTATGCAGGGTGCTGCACAGGGCCTTGCGCCAGGGCAAGCGCGGTGCCGCTCAGCGCGCGATGATGCTGCCGACCGATTCACCGGCGGGTTGCAGCGGGCCCAGCGGGTTGACCTGCCGTTCGGTGCGGTCGATGCGGGGCTCGCCGGCGTGGCTGCGAAACAGCACCGTCCCGTCGCGTACCGCGACCAGGCCTTCGAAGCGCCAGCCGGCGATGCGGGTCACGCGCCGGAAGTTCAGGAAATCCAGCAGGAAGCCGCCTTCCCGGCGGCGCTGAACGACGCCGAAGTGGAATTCGTAGGCGACGCAGGCCTCGCGCGCGAGGATGCAGTCGCGGATGCCGCGGTCCAGCGCCTCGAACGGCACGCCCGGGTCGGGCGACAGCCGCGCCGTGAGCCGCGGATACGGGATGCGGGTGACGTTCTTGCTGTGTTCGAGGTCGTAGCCCAGCGCCTTCAACTGGTCGATCCCGGTCTCGTAGGGAACGACCCGCTCCAGTGCGAGCGCCGCGGCCTCGAAGCTGTCGAAGCCGGAGGCGCTCACCGCCTGGCCGCGGGGCAGCAGCCCGGCGCAGCCGGCCAGGCAGAGGCTGCAGGCGCACGCGGCCAGCGCGGCCCGGGGGAGAACGCGGCAGGGGAGTCGCTCGGGCACCATGTGCCCATTGGATGCATGCCGGGCTCCGCAGGGCTTGCGTTGCGTCAAGGCGCGCTGCCGTCACGTGCCGCGAGCGGCGGTGCCTTGGAGGTCGCGCACCACGCGCATCGTCCTGCGGTCGCCGGGATCCTGCTGCACGCTGAACTGCAGCTGGCGGGCGAACTTCAGCATCTCGTGGTTGCTGGCCAGCACCAGCCCTTCCATTCGGGCGAGGCCATGGGCCCGCGCCGTGTCGATCAACGCCTGCATCAGCAGGCCGGCCACCCCGCTGCCCTGCCAGGCGTCGTCGACGGCGATGGCGAATTCGCAGCCCGTGCCAGACGCGTCGACGACGTAGCGGGCCACGCCCAGCGGCACCTCGCGGCCTTCGCGTAGCACGGTGGCGATCAGCGCCACATGGGCGACGCCGTCGACCTGCGTGAGCTGCCTGAGCTTGTCCGCCGGCAAGGTGTGCAGCGCCACCATGAACCGCCTGTAGCGGGACTCGTCGGAGAGGTGCGCGACGAACTCGACCTCCAGCGCGGCATCCGCCGGCCCCATCGGCCGCAGCGTCACGGCCGAGCCGTCGCGCAGGCGCCGGGTGCATGGCTGCGATGCAGCCGCCTGTGCGCGGGGGGCCGGGGGCGCTCGGCGGTTCCGGTGCGATGCGATGTAGGCCACCATCGCATCGAGGGTCGCGACCCGGCCCTGGTCCACGGCGGGGATCTCGACCTGCAGCCGCTCGTGCAGCGCCGAGATCAGGTTGAGCCAGTCCAACGAGTCGAGCTCGATCTGGTCGCGCAGGGGGGCTGACGGCAGGATCCGGCCGACCTCGCATTCCGGGGCGATCGAGGCGATCGTGGCGCAGACGGCGGCGCGGATGCCGTCGGCGTCCCGGCGGGTGCGTACGCCGCTGCTGCCCATGCCTCAGTGCAGCGCGTCGCAGAGCGCTTGCGCGAGCGCGTCGCGGCTGTACGGCTTGCGCAGCAGCGGCCAGCGCGCGGGCATGTCGAGCATTTCCGTCGAGTACCCGGACATCAGCAGCACCTTCAGGGCCGGCCACCGCTCGCCCGCCTGCCGCGCGAGCGCGGTCCCCCGCATGCCGCGGCCGAGCGCGATGTCGGTGAGCAGGAGATCGAAGGGCTGCGCCCGCGGGCCGCGCTCCAGCAGGGCCAGGGCCTCCTCCGCCGTGGCGCAGGCCGTGACATCGCAGCCGATCGCGGCCAGCAGGCGCGTGGTGACCGCCCGCACTTCGAGCTCATCCTCCACCACCAGCACGCGCAGCCCCGGCGGCACGCTGGAGGCTGTCTTCGCGGGGCCGTCGGGCCGGCCTGCCGCCAGCGGCTGGGGCAGGTAGACCGTGACCGTGGTGCCACGGCCGGGCGCGCTCTGCAGCGCCACAGCCCCCCGGGACTGCGTCACGAAGCCATACACGGTGCTCAGGCCCAGCCCGGTGCCGCGCCCGGCCTCCTTGGTCGTGAAGAAGGGCTCGAAGGCGCGCTCCGTCACCGCCTCCGACATGCCGCTGCCGGTGTCCCGCATCGCGACCGCGACGTAGCGTGTGCCCGGGGCGGCCTGCTCGGGCTGCGCCACGCCTTCGGGCAGCTTGTCCACCACCTGCGCGGTGAACGTGAGCGTCCCGCCGTCGGGCATGGCGTCGCGCGCGTTGATCGCGACGTTCAGCAACGCCGACTCGAGCTGCGTGCGGTCGGCGAGGCAGTGCAGCCCGTCGTCGTCGGGCAGCATCACCTCGATGCGGATGCGCTGGTCCAGGGTGCGGCGAAGCATGTCGGCCAGCGAATGGACGAGCCGCCCGATGTCGATGCAGGAGGGCTGCAGCACCTGGCGGCGCGAGAACGCCAGCAGCTTCTCCGTCAACTCGGCAGCCCGCCGGGACGCCTTCGCGGCGGCGCCCACCATCTGCTGCAGCGCCGGATCCCGGACGACGGCCGGCACCTCCAGCATCGCCTGCAGGTTGCCGGAGATCACCGTGAGCAGGTTGTTGAAGTCGTGCGCGATCCCGCCTGTGAGCTGGCCGACGCTCTCCAGCCGCTGGGCATGGTTGAGTGCCTCGTCGCTGCGAGCACGCTGCAGCCCCGTCGCCACCAGGCTCGCCAGCGCCTGCAGGAAGCGCAGTTCCTCGTCGCCGAAGGACGCCTGCGGTCCCCCTCGCACCGCCAGCACGCCGATGGTCTGGCCCCGGTCGGTCAACGGAACCGCCAGGGCGCTCGTCAGTCCTGCCTCCCGGTACGGCGCGGCCACCTGGAAGGTGGGCCGGTGCTCGGCGTCGGCCACCAGGGCCTCCCGGCCGGAGGCGACCATGTGCCCGGGCAGGCTGTCTTCGCTGTTGGGCACCTGCATGCCCACACCCAGCGCCGGCAGCAGGCCCACGCCGCTCGCGAGCGTGAAGTGCAGGCGGTGGGGCGCCAGCAGGTAGACGGCCGCATGCGGCACGCGCAGCGTGTCGGCGGCCACCCGAGGCGCCTCGTCGAGCAGCTGTTGCGGGTCCCGGCTGTCGACCGCCAGCCGCCCGAACTGGGCCACCCGGTCGCTGTAGCGTGCCCGTTGCAGCGCCTGCTGCACACGCGGGTAGCCCTCGATGCCCCGTACCGCCGCCACGACGTACGGCAGGCCCTGTTCCTGCAGGGGGCTGAGGGCGATCTCGACCATCACCTGCGTGCCGTCGCGCCGCTTGGCGACCAGCTCCGTGCGGGTGCCCATGGGCCTCGCGCGGGGCGCACGGGCGTATGCGGACCGGTAGGCCGCATGGCGCGGCCGGATGGCGTCCGGGACGAGTTCGTCGACCGAGAGCCCCGTCAGCTCCTCGATCGCGTAGCCGAGGAGCTCGGCCGCCGCGGGGTTGGCCATCACGATCTGGCCGCTGGCGTCGACCAGCAGCAAGGCGTCGGGGTAGGCCGTGAACAGCAGGCGGAAAACGGTCTGCTCGTCGATCGAAGGGGGCGCGACATCCATCCGGCACTCCAGGCCCGGCATTCCCGCCGAAGATCCGTTCCTGGAAACTTACGCCGCGGATCGGCCGCCGTCCAGTGGGAGCCCGCCGGCGCACAGGCGCCGGTCACAGCAGCACGCCAGCGGCGCGCGGCTCCAGCAGGCGCTGCACGAAGCCCGCCAGCGCCTCGGTGCTGGCGATGTGCAGGTGGCGGCGGCCGCGTTCGGTGAACCGGATGTGTCCCTCGCGCGCCAGGCGGCTCAGGGCCCGGCTGACGCTCTCGAGCGTCATCCCGAGGTAGCTGCCGATCTCCGCGCGCGTCATGCGCAGCGTGATCTGGTCGGTGCGCAGCCCGCACTGGCCCAGCGAGTCGGCCCAGTGGCGCAGGAACTCGGCGACGCGGGCGTCCGCCGGCAGCGTGCACAGCGACAACAGCGATTCGCGGTCGCGCGTGATGGCCTGGCTCATCGCGCCGTGCAGCAGCGCCAGCAGCGCGGGGCAGTCGACGCCGGCCTGCAGCAGCGTGTCGTAGCGGATGCTCCAGACCTCGCTGGTGTCCATCGCGATGGCCTCGCAGGCATGGCGGCCCGCGGCGATGCCGTCGAAGCCGAGCCAGTCGCCCTTGAACTGCAGGGCGACCACTTGCTCGCGGCCGTCGGCCGTGATGTTGACAACCTTGAAGCAGCCCGAATGCACCAGGTGCAGGCTGCTGAACGGCTCGCCGGCGCGGCAGGGCGCGTCCCCGGCGTGCAGCAGCCGGCGCTGCAGGGGCACGCGCTGCTCCAGCAGTGCGAAGACGTCAAAGAGGCCCGTCTCGGTGCATGCGCCGGTGCTTCGGGCGGGTGGGGTGGCGTGACGCAGATCCATTCGCTGCTCCTTCCGACATGAAAGGCAGCTTAGGCAGCGCCTGCAAACGCTCCGGCAATGCCCGGCACCGGTGAGTAACGCTCTGTGAACCGTCGATGAACGGCGTGTGTCCGGCCGCGCGCTGGCCGGCCGGCCCCTTGTCCCGTCCGCGTGGCGGCCGCGACGCGCGCCGCCATGGCGGGCCGTTCCGCAGCGGCGGCGGCCCGGCGAGGCGTCATGGTCGATTCACACAGCGATACACGGCGACGCGGTGCATTGATGCCCGGTTGTTCCCGCGATGAGGGGCGCGGCTATGCGTTTCCCTGCGACGAGGTCGGGCACGTCGACATGGACACGCTGAGCCCGCAGGCGCTGGACAACTACTTCTATGCGCGCGCCGTCGTCGGCCGTGAGCTTTCCTTCCCGGTGGTCGAGGTGCCCGCCCGCTGATGCGCGCCGCGACCCGCCTTGCGCAAGATCAAATGCCGCCAGCGGTGTCCGGCGCACCATGGCGGCACAGGACGGCAGGTTGCGATCGCCCCCCTGATCTTGCGCTGACGCCTGGAGGAATGCGAGATGGACCTGCCCACCCAGAACCACCTGACCCAATTGCGCGACCTGCTGTCGTACCGCCTGCGGGCGTTGCGCTCGGAGATCGACGCGGCCGGGCAGCGCCGCATGGAGATGCCCGACGGCGGGCCGCGCGATGTGCGTGATCGCAAGGAGGATGCCGCAGAGGCGATGTCCTCCGGGATCGAAGCCGCCGAGGTCGAGCGCGACGTCGAGGAGATGGCCCAGGTCGAGGCGGCGTTGCGTCGGCTGGACGAGGGCGTCTACGGCGACTGCCTGGACTGCGGCGAGCCCATCCCGTTGCAGCGCCTGTTCGTCCAGCCCGCGGCCGAGCGCTGCGCGGCTTGTCAGGCGGCAAAGGAACGGCTCGCCCTGCACGACCGATGAGGCAAGGCCCCGCCGCGAGATGGATCAACAGGACCTGCCCATCCGCCGCGTCGCCATCGACACCTGGCGCGAGAACGTCGCCTACTTGCACCGCGAGTGCCCCGTCGTGCGGGCCGCGGGGTTCCAGGCACTGTCCAAGGTGACGGTGCGGGTGGGCGACGGCCAGATCAACGCCGTGCTCAATGTGGTGGACGACGAGCAGGTGGTCCGGGTCTGCGAACTCGGCCTGTCGGAGGATGCCTTTGCCCGGCTGGGCGCCGCGGACGGCGCGCTCGGCGCCGTCGCCCCGGCGGTGGAGGCGGCATCGATGCCCGCGCTGCGCCGGCGCATCGCCGGCGAGCGGCTGGCACGCGACGACTGGCACGCGGTCGTCCGCGACATCGCACAGGCGCGTTACTCGAAGATCGAGCTGGCCGCCTTCATCGTCGCGGCCACCGGCTACGAGCTCGACCGGGAGGAGGTGCTCTACCTGACCGAGGCGATGATCGCGGCGGGTCGCCGGCTCGATTGGCAGCGTCACGTGCGCGGCGGGCCCGTCGTCGACAAGCACTGCATCGGCGGCATCCCGGGCAACCGCACGTCGATGCTGGTCGTGCCCATCGTCGCGGCGCACGGCATGCTGTGCCCGAAGACGTCGTCGCGGGCGATCACCTCGCCGGCGGGCACCGCCGACACGATGGAAGTGCTGGCCGACGTGGAACTGCCCCTCGCCCGGCTGGAGCAGATCGTGCGCGACACCAACGGCTGCCTCGCGTGGGGCGGCAGCGCCGATCTGTCCCCGGCGGATGACATCCTCATCTCCGTGGAGCGGCCCCTGGGCATCGACTCGCCCGGGCAGATGGTCGCGTCCATCCTGTCGAAGAAGATCGCCGCGGGCTCCACCCACCTGGTGCTCGACATCCCGGTCGGCCCCACCGCCAAGGTGCGGTCGATGCAGGCGGCGCTGCGCCTGCGCAAGCTGTTCGAGTACGTGGCCGATCGGCTTGGCCTGGTGCTGGACGTGGTGATCAGCGACGGCCTGCAGCCGGTCGGCCGCGGCATCGGGCCGGTGCTCGAGGCGCGCGACGTGATGGCGGTGCTGCGCAACGACCCCGCCGCGCCGTCGGACCTGCGCGAGAAGGCGCTGCGCCTGGCCGGGCGGGTGATCGAGTTCGACGCGGACGTGCGCGGCGGCGGCGGCTGGCGCATCGCCCGCGACATCCTCGAGAGCGGCCGCGCCCTCGCGAAGATGGAGGCCATCATCGACGCCCAGGGGCGCCGCGCACCGCCTGCGCTCGGCGGGCTGACGCACGAGGTCCGTGCGGAGCGCGCCGGCCGCGTGCTCGCCATCGACAACCTGCAGCTGGCGCGCATCGCCCGGCTGGCTGGCGCGCCGCAGGTGGCGGGCGCGGGCGTGGACCTGTTGCGCAAGGTCGGCGACGCCGTCGAGCCCGGCGCACCGCTGTACCGGCTGTACGCGCAGTACCCGGCCGACCTCGCGTTTGCGCTGGCGCGTGCCGAACTGGCGAGCGGCTACGTGCTGGGCGACATGGCGGCGCCATGCGCGGCCTGACGCAGCTGCTGGTCTTCGACGACACCGAGCGGCCTGCCGCGCAGAGGCTCGGCGCGGCGCTGGGCGTGCCGGTCGCCGGCGTGCAGCGCCACCGGTTCCCCGATGGCGAGCTGCGGTTGCGGCTGCCGCCGCGCCTGGCGGGCCACGTCGGGCTGTGGCGCAGCCTCGGCCGGCCGAACGAGAAGCTGGTCGAGTTGCTGATCGCAGCACCGGCGGCACGGGCGCTGGGTGCCCGCGAGCTCACCCTGGTCTGCCCGTACCTCGCCTACATGCGCCAGGACGCCGCGTTCACGCCCGGCGAGGCGGTCAGCCAGCGGCACGTCGGCCGGTGGCTCGCCGGCCTGTTTGACACCGTGGCGACCGTCGATCCCCACCTCCACCGCGTGGCCACGCTGGACGAGGTGCTCCCCGGCTGCCGGTGCATCACCGCGTCGGCGGCCGGTGCGCTGGGCGAGCATGCGGCCCGCAGGCTCGGCGATCCCCTGCTGCTCGGGCCGGACGAGGAAAGCCTGCCCTGGGTGCATGCCGCTGCGCGGGCAGGGGGCGCCTGCCGCGGCGGCGATGCGCCGCTGGACCATGCGGTGTGCATCAAGGTCCGTGGCGGCGACCGCGAGGTGCGGGTCACGCTGCCCGCGGCCTTGGACCTGAGGGGGCGCGAGGTCGTGCTGGTCGACGATGTCGCCAGCACCGGCGCCACCCTCCGCGCCGCGGCGCGCCTGTGCCTTGCGCAGGGGGCGAGCAGCGTCGACGTGGCCGTGGTGCATGCGCTGCTGTCGCCGGCCGGCAGCGCCGGCTTGCATGCCGCCGGCGTGCGCGGCCTCTGGAGCACTGACAGCATCGTGCATCCGAGCAACACGATCGACATCGTGCCCGCGTTGCTCGCGGCGTTCGAGGCCGCCGGGATCAGCCGCTCGCCCGCTGCTTGATCTCCGTCAAGCCCCGTCCTGGCACGGTTGCGGAGACTGGCGTTCGACGCAAGGCAACGCCCCGGATGGGAGGTGTCCATGGCTGACGCATTCGACCCATGGCAATCGGCTGCGATCGCAGCCGATGTCGTGGCGGCAGGCGCGAGCCCGCAGGCGCTGGCGCAGCGCCGTGCCTCGCGGCTGGCGACGTTGCTGAGGGCGGCGCGGCGGCGCTCTCCGCTCTGCCGGGAGATGCTTGCGCCCTACGGCGACCTGGCCGGCGTGGCGCTGCAGGATCTGCCCGTGATGCGCAAGCCGCAGCTGATGGCCCGGTTCGACGACTGGGTGGGCGACCGGGCGCTGTCCCTGCCCGCGTTGCGCCGATTCGTGGCCGACCGCACACGCATCGCGCAGCCGTTCCTCGGGCGCTACACCGTCTGGGAGAGCTCGGGCAGCAGCGGCGAGCCGGGCCTGTTCGTCCAGGATCCGCAGGCGATGGCGGTGTACGACGCGCTGGAGGCCTGGCGCCGGCCCCTCGTGCGGCCGTTGCTGCGCCTCGTCGATCCGCTGTACCTGGGCGAGCGCATCGCCTTCGTCGGGGCGATCGACGGGCACTTCGCGACGACGGTGTCGCTGCAGCGGCTGCGCCGGCTCAACCCGGCATGGGGTGCGGTGCTGCGCTTCGTCTCCTTCCTGCAGGCCACGCCCGCGCTGGTGGCCGCACTGGACGCCTACCGCCCGACCATCGTGGCGACCTACCCCAGCGCGGCGGTGATGCTGGCGCAGGAGCACCGGGTGGGCCGGTTGCGCCATGCACCCGCCGAAGTGTGGATGGGCGGCGAGACGCTCACCCCTGCCATGCGCCGCTTCGTCACGGAGACCTTCGGCTGCGCCGTGGTCAACAGCTACGGCGCCTCGGAGTTCCTCGCGTTGGCGAGCGAATGCAGCCACGGCAGCCTGCACCTGAACAGCGACTGGGCCATTCTCGAGCCGGTGGACGGCGCCGGCCGCCCGGTGCCGGCGGGCGAGACCGGCTCGACCGCGCTGCTGACCAACCTCGCCAACCATGTGCAGCCGCTCATCCGCTACGACCTGGGCGACCGCGTCACCTTGCGGCCGCAGGGCTGTGCCTGCGGCTCGGCGCGGCCTGTGGTCGAGGTGGAGGGCCGCTGCGACGACACGCTGTACGTTCCCGCGGCGCAGGGCGGCCGGGTGAGCATCCTGCCGCTGGCGGTCTGCACCGTGCTGGAGGAGGCGGCGGGCCTGTTCGACTTCCAGCTCGTGCAGGTGCGGCCCGGCCGCCTCGTGCTGTCGACGGCGCAGCCGGGCCGCACCGGCGACGACGCGCTGCAGCGCGCCCGCGCCTCGCTGGCGGCTTTCCTGTCGGCGCAGGGCGCGCCGCACGTGCAGATCGCGTGCCGCCATGCAGGGCCGGACGTGCGCGGTCGCAGCGGCAAGGTGCAGCGTGTGGTCTCGCTCGTGGCACCGCACCGGGCCGCGACGCCATGACCCGGCGGATCCTCATCGTGCAGGGCCACCCGGATCCGGCCGCGGCCCACTTCGGCCACGCATTGGCGCAGGCGTATGCGGAGGCTGCCAGCGGCGCGGGCCACACGGTGCGGACGGTCACGGTCGCACAGCTCGACTTCCCGCTGCTGCGCAGCCAGGAGGCGTGGGCCCACGGCCCCGTGCCCGCTGCCCTGGCGCCGGCACAGCAGGCCATCCTGTGGGCCGAGCACCTGGTGGTGTTCTTTCCGCTGTGGCTCGGCGGCATGCCGGCGGTGCTGAAGGGGTTCTTCGAGCAGGTCGCCCGACCGGGCTTTGCGATCTCGCAGGAGCGCAACGCGCTGGGCCTGCCCGAGAAGCTGCTGGCCGGACGGTCCGCCAGGATCGTCGTCACCATGGGCATGCCGGCGCCGGTCTACCGCTGGGTCTTCCACGCGCACAGCGTCAAGGCGCTGGAGCGCAACATCCTCGGCTTCGTCGGCATTGCGCCGGTGCATGAGACGCTGGTCGGCATGGTGGAGGGCCGGCCCGAGGGGCGCGAACGCGCGCTCGCGCGCATGGCCCAGCTCGGCCGACGCGGCGCTTGAACGGCCACGAACGGCCCCTCACGACAGCGCATCGAGCAGCACCGCCTGGATCAGCGCGCAGCGGCGTTCGGCCGGCGTGCCGAGGGCGACGCTGCCGACCGGCGCCGCGGCCCAGGCATCGGCCAGCGTGGCGATCGGATGGCCCGGGGTGCCGATGCTGTCGAAGACCGGGATGCCGGCGTTCTTCCCGAGGCCGTGCACCAGGTCCGGTTCCACACCGAGGCAGACCACGGCGTCGTAGAGCCGGCCGAGCAGCTGCGCCGAGGCCTGCAGCCGCTGCGGCGTGCTGCCGGAAGGCAGGTCCGGGCCGACGCGCGCGACCCGGCACCCGAGCGCTGCGGCAGCCTGCGTGAGCAGGGCGATGTCGCTGGCGTCGGCCGCCGCGCCGCACAGCAGCCCGATGTTCCTGCCGTGCAGCGCCGGCGGCACGGCGCCCGTCCGGCGGGTATCGCTCAGGGCCTGCGCACTGGCCAGCAGCGCCGACTTCTCCTGTGGGCTCAGGGACGCGAAGTCGTCGGCACAGCGGTGCGGCAGGTGGCTGGTCATGTTGCGGCGCCGGTCGGCCCTCACATCGCGTCAGGGCTCGGTGCCAAGACTAGCGGTCGTGCGGGGCGGCGGCTTGACGCGCATCAAGCCATCCTCGCGTCGGCGCGGCGGCCTCCGGCGAGATCAGCGCCTCGTCACCGGGGCGACGAGGATATAGCCGGCGCCGCGCACCGACTTGATGATCTGCGGGTCGTCCGGTTCGTCCTCGAGCTTCCTGCGCAGCCGGCCCACCTGGACGTCGATGGTGCGGTCGAACGGCGCGCCTTCGCGCCCACGGGTCTGCTCCAGCAGGAAGTCGCGCGACAGCACGCGGCCGGGATGGCGCACGAAGGCGCACAGCAGGTCGAACTCGCCGCCGGTCAACGGGATCTGGCGGCCCTGCGGGTCGGTCAGGCGGCGTGCAGCCATGTCCAGGCGCCACGACGCGAAGACATGCTCGCCGCCCTCGCGCGGCGCGGGGTCCGCCCCGGCCGCTGGCGGCGCGCCGGCAGGCTCCAGCCGGCGCAGCACGGCCTTGATCCGTGCAAGCAGCTCGCGCAGGTCGAACGGCTTGGTGACGTAGTCGTCGGCGCCGACCTCGAGGCCGACCACCTTGTCGACCGAGTCGCCGCGGCCGGTGACGATCACCAGGCCGCAACGCCAGTGTTCGCGCAGCCGGCGCGCGATCCCGAAGCCGTCGTCGCCCGGCAGGCCCAGGTCCAGCAGCACCACGGCCGGGGCGTCGCGGGCCATCAGCGCCATCAGGGCCGGCCCGTCGTGCAGCTGCGTGACCCGGTAGCCGTGGCCCTGCAGGTAGTTGGCCAGCAGCAGCGTGATGCCCTCTTCGTCGTCGACGACGGCGAGGTGGGTTCGGGCGGGTGTCGCTGCCGGTGGGAACGTCACGCGTGGAAGCGTAGCAGTTCGGTCGGTGGTGGGCAAAACACGCGAGGCCCGGCCAACTGGGCGGGATTCCTGCGCCTTATCCGCGGTTCGGGCCGTTTTCGTTTCGTACAATGGAACGTAACGAGAGCCCTTAAGCAGGCTGGGTCCCTCGCTCCTTCGAGCTTCCAGGAACCAGCATGCTTTCCATCCGGCAGCACGGCTTCGACTTTTTCCATTCCGTGGCGGCATGCGCCGGCCGGGCGCTCCCGGCGGCCGCGCTCCGCGGTCCGGACCCCTCCGCATCCCCCTCGGCCGCCACGCGCGTCCTCCGCCGCACGCGGCCTCGCGCCGCCGGCGCGTACCCGCCTTCTCGGCAGCAGGGCGTCACGCTGATCGTCGTCCTGGTGTTGCTGCTGGTCACCCTGCTGGGCGGCCTGTCGATGGCACGCATGAGCGAAGTCGGCTCCCTCGTGGCGGGCAACGTCGCCTTCAAGGAGCGCGCGCTGCAGGCGTCCGAGGTCGGCGTCAATACCGCCTTCGCAGCCGTGCTGGCGCTGGCCAACGACAACGGCGACCAGGGCGGCTGGTACTCCGCGACCCTGCGTGCCCCCAACGAGGACGGCGTGCCGGCCGTCGACTGGGACCGCATGCCGCTGGTCCAGGTCGGCAGCCGCGGCGAATTCCAGGTGCGCTACTTCGTCGACCGCCAATGCACGGCGGCCATCGTGAGCGACGTGATGCGCCAGTGCCTGCTGCGGGAGAGCGCGTCCAAGGGCGCCGTCTCGGCCAACAACGACGGCACGGATGCCCTCGATCCCGCCGCCGGACAGCAGTTCCGCATCACGGTGCGCGTGACGGGTCCCGGCGGTTCCACCACGTTCGTGCAGTCGCTGGTGACCAAGGGGGCCACGGGGCCTGTCTAGACATCTCCCTGTCCAATCCAACGGGTACACCCAGGATGAAGAAACTCGCCTGCATCGCACGATCCTGGATCGCACTGGCCGGCCTGGCATTGAGCACGGCGGCCTGCGCCACCGACGTGTCCAAACGCCCGCTGCGGGTCGACAGCAACGTCAAGCCGAACGTCATCTTCGGCATGGACGACTCCGGCTCGATGGACTGGGAGATCCTGGTGTCGGCCGACAGCGGCCTGATCTGGTGGGATAGGACCACCAAAAGCTACTGGGGCGACGGCGGCTTCCTGCGCACCGGTTGGTACTACATGTACTACCTGTTCCCGGTAGATTGGGGCAACGGCGGCAATTTGTATTCGGAGTACTCCGGCGTCGTGCCGCCGTCGCCCCAGTTCGCGCCTGCGCGGTCCGCCGCGTACAACCCGCTTTACTACAACCCCAGCGTGACCTACGCGCCTTGGCCCACGGCCTTCCACGATTCGCAGGTCCAGGTCTACCAGAACGCGGATCCCACCGCCGCGAAGTCGCATCCCGCGGTGCCGGCGTCGATCACCATGAACCTCACGGCGGACCGGAGCTTCGACATCTACTATGAGGCGGGCATGCTCAGGCCGGACGGCACCATCGGAGAGGATTGGGCGTACATCTCCACGTCGTACTTCCCTGCGACCTACTGGGTGCTCGACGACAGCTGCGTCGCGTCCAGCCACTGGGCGAGCACCTGCGTCGTGGCGCCCGACGGGCGCAAGCTGCGCAAGTACGAGATCCGGCCCGGCAACACCTTCCCGTCCGGCCGCAACTACGCCAACGAAATCCAGAACTTCGCCAACTGGTGGAGCTACTACCGAAAGCGCAAGCTGATGCTGGCCGGCGCGATGGGCACCGTGCTCGACGACCTGACGGGCATGCGCCTGGGCGTCGTCCACTTCAACAGCTACAACCGCGTCGCGCTGACCATGTACGACGCCGACAGCGGCGACAGCGCCAGCAACCGCCACCGCGTGGCCGGGATGTTCTACACCAACCCCGCCGACGGCAGAACGCCCACCGCCAGCACGCTCAACGAGATCGGGCAGCGCTACCTCACCGACAACCAGGTCATCCAGTACTCCTGCCAGCGCAACAACGCCTTCATCGTGACGGACGGCTTTGCCAACGACAGCTACACCCCGCCCGCCTACGATGCCGGCCTGTACGGCAGCGGCGCGCCCTACCAGACCACCACTCCCGGATCCATCGCCGACGTCGCGCTTTCGTACTTCACGCTGAACCTGCGCAACGGCCGCACCGCGTCCGGCGAAGGGCGCGCCTTGTCCGACGGGCGCGTGCCGCTCACCAACCAGGGCGTTAAGAACCCGGACAAGAACCAGAACCTGCACATGAACACGTACGGGATCACGCTGGGCGCACGCGGCACGATCTGGCCCGGCATCACCGATCCCTTCGCCGCCACCTTCGCCTGGCCCTACCCCGCACCGGATACCGCGGCCTCCATCGACGACCTGTGGCATGCCACGATCAACGGCCGGGGCCAGATGTATGTGGCGGACGACGCGCAGCAGGCGGCGATCAACATCCGCGACGGTCTGAACGACATGATCAACCAGACCGGCGCGCAGTCCGCCGTGGCGGTCAGCTCCCCCAACCTGGCCCGCAGCGACGGCAAGGCCTACATGGGCCTGTACACCACGGGGAGCTGGGGCGGCGATGTGACGGCCAACACCCTTAACACCTCGACGGGCGCCATCACGACGCAGGTCTGGTCGGCTGCCGAGCAGCTGAACCAGCGCACGTCCCCGCGGGTGATCAGCACGTTCAGGAGCCCGTTCACCGCGGCGGCCGTCGGATCGCGGGTCAGCGCTAACGCGGCCGGCCGGGCCGCGCTCTTCGACTTCCTGCGGGGCAGCCGCAGCGGCGAAGGCACGACCTACCGCCGCCGTACCAGCGTGCTGGGCGCGGTGATCAACGCCAAGCCGGTGGTGCTGGACAAGGTGGTCTACGCCGCCTCGGGCGAGGGCATGCTGCATGCCTTCGACGCAGACACGGGCAGCGAGTTGTGGGCGTACGTGCCCGGCTTCGTGCTGAGCGGCATGGCGGCCACCGCCTCGCGCAACTACTACTTCGAGACGCTGCTCGACGGCACGCCCTCGGTGGCGGCGCTGTCATCGACGCAGAAGGTGCTGGTGGCGGGGCGGGGCGCCGGGGGCGGCGGCTACTACGCGCTGGACATCAGCGCCGCCCGGCAGGCGATGACGGAGCAACAGCGGGGCGACACCGCCCTCTGGGAGATCGTGCACGGCGGCGACTTCATCCTCGGCCAGTCAGTGGGCCGTCCCGTGGTCGTCAATACGCGCAGCCATGGCTGGGTGGCGCTGATCACCCAGGGCTACAACGGGAGCACCGACGGCCGCGGCCGCCTCTACATGGTCAGCGCGACCACGGGCGCGCTGCTGCGGACCTTCACCGTCAGCGGCGACAGCGCGGGTGATCTCGGCCTCGCGCAGGTCACCGCCGCGTTGGAGTCCGATGGGCGGGCGGTCCACGTGTATGGCGGCGATCTCCAGGGCAATCTCTGGCACTTCAACCTCGAGGACGGCACCGCAGCGCGGATGGCCACCTTCATGTTCTGCCAGCAAGTCCAACCCATCACGGCCGCGCCCGAGATCGTGCTCGTGGGCAAGCAGCGCGTGGTGCTGGTCGGCACGGGCAGGATGCTCGGCCCGAGCGACTTCAACGCGACCACGACGCAGAGCTTCTACGCCATCAAGGACGACGGTGCCACCCTGGCGGCCGAGGCCGTCCGCAACGCGCTGGTGCAGCGCACCGTGGCCACGAACGGCAGCGCGCAGACCATGACCGGGCCTGCGCTGGACTGGAGCCAGAAGTCCGGCTGGTACTTCGACCTGCCGTCGAACCTGCAGGTGACGACCACGCCCACGGCAGCCTATGGCGGTGCGGTGTTCACCGGCAACAAGACCAACACGGCCGACTGCTGGGCGGCGTCGTCGCTGTTCGTCATCGACTTCACCACCGGCAAGAACCTCGGGAGGTCGGAGTGGGTCATGACGGCGCTGAGCGAGCGCAGCACCGCGTCGGCGGCGCTCGTCTTCAATCCTGACAAGCGCTGCACCGGCGAATGCAGCAGCGGGGTCGGTGCGCCCCCGCCGCCCAAGCCCCCGTGTGCCAGCGTCGTCAAGAGCGACGGCACGACGGAGTGCAAGGAGATCGACCCCGACACCGGCGTCGAGAGCCGCCGCAACGCCTGGCGTCAGATCCGGCTGGGCGACCGGTAGCCGTCGCGGCGGCTCAGTCGCGGGCCAGCCGCCGGTTGAGGCCCAGTGCGCCCAGCGTGCACACCGCGCCGGACAGCAGATAGACGCTGACGTAGGCGAGCCCGAAGTGGGCCGAGAGCCCCAGCGCCACCAGCGGCGCGAAGGCGGCGCCGATGAGCCAGGCGACGTCGGCCGTGAGCGCGGCACCGGTGTAGCGGTACTTCGACGCGAAGTTGGCCGTCACCGCGCCTGCGGCCTGCCCATACGACAGGCCCAGCAGGACGAAGCCCACCAGGATGAAGACATCCTGCCCGAGCGTGCCGCCGTCCAGCAGCGTCGGGGCGAAGCCGCTGAACACGGCGATCAGGCCGGCCGCGCCCGCGAGCGTCCGCCGGCGCCCCACGCGGTCGGCGATCCTGCCCGAGGCCACCATGCTGATCGCGGCCAGCACGCCGCCGATGATCTGGATCACCAGGAACTCGCTGACCGATTGGTCGGCGTACAGCAGGATCCATGACAGCGGGAACACCGTGACGATGTGGAACAGCGCGTAGCTGGCGAGGGCGGCGAAGGCGCCGATCAGGATGTTCTCGCCCTGCGACCTGAACAGCTCCACCACGCCGGTGGGCTCCAGTTCGCGTTCGTTCAGCTGCTGCTCGTACTCGTGCGTCACGACCAGGCGCAGCCGCGCGAAGAGCGCCACGACGTTGATCGCGAAGGCGACGAAGAACGGATAGCGCCAGCCCCAGGCCAGGAAGTCCTGCGAGGACAGGCTGGAGTACAGCAGCGCGAACAGCCCGCTGGCGAGGATGAAGCCGATCGGCGCGCCCAGCTGGCCCAGCATCGCGTACCAGCCGCGGCGGTCCTTCGGGGCGTTGAGGGCCAGCAGCGAGGGCAGCCCGTCCCACGAGCCGCCGAGCGCGACGCCCTGCGCGATCCGGAACACCGACAGCAGCACGATGGAGGTGAAGCCCAGGCTGGCATAGCCGGGCAGGAAGGCCATGCCGGCGGTCGACGTGCCCAGCAGGAAGAGCGCGGCGGTCAGCTTGGTACTGCGGTCCCAGCGGCGCTGCATCCACATGAACAGCGCCGTGCCGAAGGGCCGTGCGATGAACGCGAAGGAAAAGATCAGGAAGGAATACAGGGTGCCGGTCAGCCGGGTTTCCTGCGGGAAGAACACCGCCGGGAACACCAGCACGGCGGCGATGCCGAAGACGAAGAAGTCGAAGTACTCGGAGGCGCGCCCGATGACGACGCCGACGGCGATCTCTCCGGGGGCGACCTTGGCATGTTCGGCAGCGCTGCGCTGGCCGTACGGCGAGGGGGAGGGCAGGGCGTGGCTGGCTGTGGACATCGTTTCAGCAGGGGAGGGAGACCGGACACATCAGGATAGGACAAAACGTCCAATCGCCGGTTCCGAACAATTCGCCTACATTCGGCGCCCATCCGCAATCCGCGTTTTCCCGGTACACGTTTTTTCCTGGTCCGGCAATGACCCTCCTCAAGAAATCCCGCGGACTGCTGCTGCTGCCCGCCCTGCTGCTGGCAGGCTGCGACCTCGTGCTGCTGAACCCCTCCGGCGACATCGCCGCGCAACAGGGGAGGCTGATCGTCGTGTCGACGCTGCTGATGCTGCTGATCATCGTGCCGGTGATGGCGCTCACGGTGTTCTTCGCCTGGCGCTACCGGCAGTCGAACACCCGGGCCACCTACGCCCCGGACTGGGACCATTCCACCCAGCTCGAGCTGGTGATTTGGGCGGCGCCGCTGCTGATCATCATCGTGCTGGGCGCGATCACCTGGATCAGCACCCACACGCTCGACCCCTACCGCCCGCTGGACCGCATTGGCGCCGGCCGGCCCGTGGAACCCGGCACCCAGCCGCTGGTGATCGAGGTGGTGGCGCTGGACTGGAAGTGGCTCTTCCTCTACCCCGAGCAGGGCGTGGCGACCGTCAACGAGGTCGCGGCGCCGGTGGACGTGCCCATCCAGTTCCGCATCACCTCCTCGACGGTGATGAATTCGTTCTTCATCCCCGCGCTGGCCGGCCAGATATACGCGATGCCCGGCATGGAGACCAAGCTCCATGCCGTCATCAACAAGCCGGGCGACTACGAAGGCTTCTCGGCCAACTTCAGCGGCGACGGCTTCTCCGGCATGCGCTTCCGCTTCCACGGCATGGACCAGGCCGGCTTCGAGCGCTGGGTGCAGAAGACCAAGGCGGAGGGCGGCGAGCTGAGCCGCCAGGCCTATCTGGAACTGGAGAAGCCGAGCCAGCGCGAGGCCGTGCGCCGCTACGCGAGCGTGGCCGACGGCCTGTACGACGCCATCGTCAACCGCTGCGTGGAGGCCGGCAAGATGTGCATGAAGCACATGATGGCGATCGATGCGCAGGGCGGCCTGGGCCTGGCCGGCACCACCAACATCGCGTCGGCCGCCTGGCGCGACAGCGAGCTGCAGCGCCGCTACGTCGAGGCGCTGTGCACGCCAGACAACCCGACCGGCCTGTCGCTCGCCGGCGGCGCGGCACCGCTGGTGCGCTGAGCCTGCACCCCGCGCTCCCATGAAGCTCCGGGCGGCACGCCGTGCCGCCCCACCCTTGGCACCCGAGATCCACGATGTCTGACCAACCCGACCTGACGAAGCTCCTCTTCGGTCGCCTGTCCTGGGACGCGATCCCGTTCCACGACCCCATCCTGCTGGGCACCTTCATCGCCGTGGCGCTGGGCGGCGCCGGGCTGCTGGGCGCGCTGACGTACTACCGCGTCTGGGGCACGCTGTGGCGCGACTGGTTCACCAGCATCGACCACAAGAAGATCGGCATCATGTACGTCGTGCTCGGCCTCGTGATGCTGCTGCGCGGCTTCGCCGACGCGGTCATGATGCGCATGCAGCAGGCCGTCGCCTTCGGCGACAACGCCGGCTTCCTGCCGCCGCACCACTACGACCAGATCTTCACCGCCCACGGCGTGATCATGATCTTCTTCGTGGCGATGCCGCTGGTCACGGGCCTGATGAACTACGTGGTGCCGCTGCAGATCGGCGCACGCGACGTGGCCTTCCCGTTCCTGAACAACTTCAGTTTCTGGATGACCACCAGCGGCGCCGTGCTGGTGATGATGTCGCTGTTCGTCGGCGAGTTCGCGCGCACCGGCTGGCTGGCCTATCCGCCGCTGTCCGGCATCATCCACAGCCCCGACGTGGGGGTCGACTACTACATCTGGTCGCTGCAGATCGCGGGGGTCGGGACGCTGCTGTCGGGCATCAACCTGCTGGCCACCATCGTCAAGATGCGCGCACCGGGCATGACGATGATGAAGATGCCCGTCTTCACCTGGACCTCGCTGTGCACCAACGTGCTGATCGTCGCCGCGTTCCCGGTGCTGACGGCCGTGCTGGCGCTGCTCTCGCTCGACCGCTACGCCGGGACCAACTTCTTCACCAACGACCTTGGCGGCAACGCCATGATGTACGTGAACCTGATCTGGATCTGGGGCCACCCCGAGGTCTACATCCTGGTGCTGCCGGTGTTCGGCATCTTCTCGGAGGTGGTGTCCACCTTCTGCAGCAAGCGCCTGTTCGGCTACGCGTCGATGGTCTACGCCACCGTCGTCATCACGATCCTGTCGTACCTGGTGTGGCTGCACCACTTCTTCACGATGGGCTCGGGAGCGAGCGTCAACTCGTTCTTCGGGATCACGACGATGATCATCTCGATCCCGACCGGCGCGAAGATCTTCAACTGGCTGTTCACGATGTACCGCGGCCGCATCCGCTTCGACGTGCCGATGATGTGGACGGTGGGCTTCATGCTGACCTTCGTGGTCGGCGGCATGACCGGCGTGCTGCTCGCGGTGCCGCCGGCCGACTTCGTGCTGCACAACAGCCTGTTCCTGGTCGCGCACTTCCACAACGTCATCATCGGCGGCGTGCTGTTCGGGCTGATGGCCGGCATCACCTACTGGTTCCCGAAGGCCTTCGGCTACAAGCTCGATCCGTTCTGGGGCAAGTGCTCCTTCTGGTTCTGGCAGATCGGCTTCCTCTTCGCCTTCATGCCGCTGTACGTGCTCGGCCTGATGGGCGTGACGCGGCGGGTCAGCCACTTCGAGGACGCCTCGCTGCAGATCTGGTTCCAGATCGCCGCGTTCGGCGCCTTCCTGATCGCCCTGGGCATCGCGGCGTTCCTGATCCAGCTGGTCGTCAGCTTCCGCCGCCGCGAGTCGCTGCGCGACCACACGGGCGATCCGTGGGACGGCCGCACGCTCGAATGGTCGACCTCGTCGCCGCCGCCGGTCTACAACTTCGCGTTCACGCCGCAGGTGCACGACAACGACGCCTGGTGGGACATGAAGCGCCGCGGCTACGAACGCCCGCTCGACGGCTACCGCCCGATCCACATGCCCAGGAACACGGCGGCCGGGGTCGTGCTGGCGGGCCTGAGCACGGTGCTCGGGTTCGCGCTGATCTGGCACATGTGGCCCCTGGCGGTGCTGTCGTTCGCGGTCATCGTGATCTACACCATCGTCCATACCTTCAACTACCAGCGCGACTACTACATCCCGGCGGACGAGGTCGTCCGCACCGAGGCTGAACGCACCCGACTGCTGGCCGCCCATGTCTGACATCACCGCCCCCTCCGTTCCCGGCGCCCTGGGCGCCGCGCCGCGCCCGGCCTTCCACGTGACCGGGGACCACCATCCCCAGAACGGCACGCTGCTCGGGTTCTGGCTGTACCTGATGAGCGACTGCCTCATCTTCGCGTGCCTGTTCGCGGTCTACGGCGTGCTGGGCCGCAGCTACGCGGCCGGCCCGTCGGGTGCCGACCTGTTCGACCTGCCGCTGGTGGCGATCAACACCTCGCTGCTGCTGCTGTCGTCGATCACCTACGGCTTCGCGATGCTCGAGATGCAGCGCCACCGGATGCGGCCGACCCTCGTGTGGCTGGGCGTGACCGGCCTGCTGGGGGCCGGCTTCATCGGGCTGGAGCTGTACGAGTTCGCCCACCTGATCCACGTCGGCGCCGGCCCGCAGCGCAGCGCGTTCCTGTCGGCGTTCTTCGCGCTGGTCGGCACGCACGGCCTGCACGTGACCTTCGGGATCGTCTGGCTCGTCGTGCTGATGGTGCAGCTGCGCCAGCGCGGCTTCGTGCCCGAGAACAAGCGCCGCCTGATGTGCCTGTCGATGTTCTGGCACTTCCTGGACGTCGTCTGGATCGGCGTGTTCACCTTCGTGTACCTGATGGGAGTGCTGCCATGAGCGCGGACAACGGCCACCAAGACGACCACCACCACGACCACCACGAAGACGACGGCGCCAGCCACGGCACGTTCAGGGGCTACGTCACCGGCTTCCTGCTCTCGGTGGTCCTGACGGCCATCCCGTTCTGGCTCGTGATGGGCAAGGTGCTCGACAAGCCGAGCACGACCGCGCTCGTGATCCTCGGCTTCGCGGCGGTGCAGATCGTCGTGCACATGGTGTACTTCCTGCACATGAACGCCCGGTCGGAGGGCGGCTGGACGATGCTCGCGCTGATCTTCACCTTCGTGCTGGTGGTGATCACGCTGAGCGGCTCGCTGTGGGTGATGTACCACCTCAACCACAACATGATGCCGGCGTCGGCGCACGACATGCGCAACATGCCGTGAGCGGCCGCGCCGCCGTGCCGCGCCGGCCGCGTTCGCGCGCCTTCCTGGCCGTGTGCGCGGTGCTCGCGCTGGCGCTGGTGGCGGGGCTCGCCGCGCTCGGCACCTGGCAGGTCGAGCGCCGGGCCTGGAAGCTGGACCTCATCCAGCGCGTGGCCGAGCGGGCGCACGCGCCGGCGGTGCCGGCCCCCGGCCCCGCGCAGTGGCCCGGCATCCGGGCGGCCAGCGACGAATACCGGCGCGTCAGCGTCGCCGGCACCTTCCTGCACGACCGGGAGACGCGGGTCCAGGCCACCACCGCGCGGGGCGCGGGCTACTGGCTGCTGACGCCGCTGCGCACGGCCGACGGCAGCATCGTGATCGTCAACCGCGGCTTCGTGTCCTCGTCCAGCGGCCCCGCCGCGCGCAGCGCCGGGGCCGTCACGGTGACCGGCCTGCTGCGCATCTCCGAGCCCGGCGGCGGCTTCCTGCGGCGCAACGACCCTGCAGCCGACCGCTGGTACTCCCGCGACGTGCAGGCCATCGCGGCGGCGCGCGGCCTGTCGCCGGTGGCGCCGTACTTCATCGATGCCGAGGCCGCGCCAGCGCCGGCCCCGCTGGCGCAAGGGGAGGCACCGGTCGCCGGCCTGACGGTGATCGCCTTCCATAACAATCACCTGGTGTATGCGATCACCTGGTACGCGCTCGCGCTGATGGCCGCCGCTGCCGCCACCTTCGTGGCGCTGGACGAGCGGCGGCTGCGCCGTGGCTGCGCCGGCCGTGGAGGCGAGGGTGGCGCTGCGGACTGAAGCCGCCGTCGCGGGCGAGCTCGAGCACGCCACCGGCCGCAAGAACCTGCTGCAGCTCATCCAGCTGCGCTGGATCGCGGTGGTGGGCCAGGTCGCGACCATCTCGGTCGTGCATTTCGGGTTCGGCATCCGGCTGCCGCTGGAGTCGATGCTGGCCGTGCTGGCCTGCCTGGTGGCCTTCAACATCGCGGGGCTGCTGCGCGCCCGGGCACGGCGGCCCGTCACCAACTATGAGCTGTTCCTGGCGCTGCTGGTCGACGTCGGCGGCCTTACCGCGCAGCTCTATCTCAGCGGCGGCGCGACGAACCCGTTCGTGTTCCTCTACCTGCTGCAGGTCATCCTGGGCGCGATCCTGCTCCAGCCCTGGTCGACCTGGACCATCGTCGCGGCCACGGTCGCCTGCATGGCCGGGCTGGCGCTGTTCGGCCGGCCGCTGGCGCTGCCGCCGGACCACGACCGCGGCCTGCAGAGTCCGTACATCCAGGGCCTGCTGATCTGCTTCGCCCTCAATGCCCTGCTGCTGGTGATCTTCGTCGGGCGCATCGGCCGCAACCTGCGCGAGCGCGACGAGCGCCTGGCGGACCTGCGGCAGCGGGCCGCGGAGGAGGAGCACATCGTCCGCATGGGCCTGCTGGCCTCGGGGGCGGCGCACGAGCTGGGCACGCCGCTGTCGACGCTGGCGGTGATCCTCGGCGATTGGCGCCGCATGCCGCAGTTCACCGAGGATCCGGACCTGCTCCAGGAGATCAGCGAGATGCAGGCCCAGGTGCTGCGGTGCAAGGCCATCGTCGGAGGCATCCTGCTGTCGGCGGGCGAGGCGCGCGGCGAGGCGCCTGCCGAAACCACGCTGCGCACCTTCATCGACGGACTCGCGCAGGCGTGGTGCAGCACGCGCTCGACCCCCTCGTTCGTCTACGACAACCGGATCGACCCGGACCTGCCCATGGTCTCGGACTCGGCGATCCAGCAGATGGTCTGCAACGTGCTCGACAATGCGCTGGAGGCCTCGCCGCACTGGCTGCGCCTGGAGGCGGAGCTGGAGGGCGGCACGCTGAAGCTGACGGTGATGGACGCCGGCCCGGGCTTCACGCCGCAGATGCTCGCGGAGTTCGGCAAGCCCTACCTGTCGAGCAAGGGCCGGCCCGGCGGGGGGCTCGGGCTGTTCCTCGTCGTCAACGTGGCGCGCACGCTCGGCGGCAGCGTGTCGGCCCACAACCGCCCCGGCGGCGGCGCCGTGGTGGTGCTGCGGCTGCCGCTGGCGGCCATCGCCCTCGAGCAACATGATGGATCCGGAAGCTGAAGAACGGTCGCTGCTGGTCGTCGAGGACGACGCGGCCTTTGCGCGCACGCTGAGCCGCTCCCTCGAGCGGCGCGGCTACAAGGTGCTGCTCGCGGCGAGCCTGGGCGAGGTGGAGGCGGTGCTGGAGCGGCATTCGCCGCAGCGCGCGGTGGTCGACCTCAAGCTGCAGGGCGACGCTTCCGGGCTTGCCTGCGTCCGGGCGCTGCATGCCCACGACCCGGAGATGCTGATCGTCGTGCTGACCGGCTTCGCGAGCATCGCCACCGCCGTCGAGGCGATCAAGCTCGGTGCCTGCCACTACCTGGCCAAGCCCTCGAACACCGACGACATCGAGGCCGCCTTCGGCCGTGCGGCGGGGGATGCGGAGGTCGAAGTGCAAGGCCGCTCCACGTCGATCAAGACGCTCGAATGGGAGCGCATCCACGAGACGCTGGCGGAAACCGGCTTCAACATCTCCGAGACGGCGCGGCGCCTGGGCATGCACCGCCGCACGCTGGCGCGCAAGCTGGAGAAGCAGCGCGTGAAGTGAGTTGCCGCCGGCGCCCGGCAGCGCTTCAGTTCCAGCGCCAGGGCTGCACGATCTTCTCGACACTGCCGGCCGCGAGCGTGTAGACGCTGGTGCCCATCACCGAGTCGACGCGCCGCGCCTGCAGCGGGCCGCGCACCCAGACGGCGTCCATCGCGTGCAGGTTCGCCGCCGGCTCGGCCAGCGTCACGTGCACGATCTGGTTGGCCGGCGGCGGCGGGGTGTGGATGCAGGCGCCGAAATGCGGCACCAGCAGGAACTCCTTCAGTGCGCGGCCGGCCTGCTGCAGCGGCACCACGTAGCCCGCCAGGTTGACCGGCAGGCCGTCCATGGCGGCATGGGGCGGGGCCTCGTCCCAGCGCATGCGCTGCATCAGCTCGACGGCGCGCGGGTCGTCATCCCGCAGCGCGCCGATGTCCTCGGCCGACAGCCCCTCGTGCGGGTGCCAGCCGGGCGGCAGCAGGTCGGCCCAGGTGATGGTCCTGTAGCCGGGCACCGACGGCACGGGTGGTGCCTCGGCCGCCTGCGGTTCGGCCTCGCGCCAGGGCGCGGCCAGCCACAGGGCCGCCGCTGCGAGCACGAGCGCACCGGCGGCAAGGGGCGGCAGCAACTGGCGGCGGTGGATCTTCATGCAGGTGCTCCGTGGCGCAGTTCACTCGCTGTGACGCATGAACCGTGCCGATGACGGGGGGCCCGTGCCTCAGCGTCCGCTGTCCCACGGCAACCTGGCCGGCGGGCCCCAGGGGGCGAGGGCGGGGGCCGCCACGGGTGGGGGCGGGCTCGGCGGGGGTGCCGGGGGCGGCCCGGCAGGCGGCCCGGGCGCCGGCGGCGGCGGTGGTGGAGAAGGCGGTGGAGGAGGAGGCGGTGGCGGCGACGGCGGCGGGGGTGCGGGCGGCAGCACCCGGGACTCGATCGCCTGCAGCATCTGCGCCTCGCTGATGCCGTACTCGAACACCACCTGCACCGGCTGCGACGGCAGGTACTTCTGCTGCCCTGCCGAGACGGCGGGCGACCACAGCTCCAGCGTGACCATGTAGGCGCCGGCCGGCGGGCTGCCGATGGCGCTGCAGGCGGTCGTCGCAACGCTGTCGGCGGCCGCGGTGATCTTCCAGTCGAGGTGCGCGTGGATGCCGCCCCCGCTGCCGGCGCGCGCGATGGCCGCGGTGAGTGGGCCGGAGACGCCCGAGGCCGCGAAGCGCGTGCCGCGCAGCCAGTAGTGGTACTCGTTGGTCCACTGGGCCGGATCGCGGATGTAGTTGCGCAGCACCTCGGGCGGCACCGCGCCGAAGAGCGCGATGCTCACGCCTGCCGGCGCCGGCCCCCACGCCGCGGTCTGCGGGTTCCAGTACAGCAGCGTGCCCAGCGCGCGGAAGTGCACCTCCTCGTTCTGCAGGAAGTGGCCGCCGAAGGCCTGGAAGCCCGGATCGTCGGTGGCGCAGTCGCCGCCCTCGAAGTCGCCGAAGTAGCCGGGAAAGATCTTCTGCCCGGTCTGGTGGTCGATCGGCAGCCGGCCGGCCAGGCCCAGGTCGCCGAAGAACTCGGTGGCGATGCGGCTGCCCGCCTGGGGACCCTGGCTGGTGCGCAGCTCGATGTCGAAGTGAAGGGCCCACGCGGGTGATGCGACCTGCATCGCAACGACGAGCAGCCTCGCGTAGCGCAGCGACGGTGATCGCGTGTGCATGGCGTGGGTGCCGCGGGCACCGGCGCGGCCGTGCGGCACGGGCCGGCGGATCATGCTCAGCGGGCCGAGCGGCGGCGGGCCGCCATGCCCACGGCGCCCAGGCCGAGCAGCATCAGCGCGTAGGTGCCGGGCTCGGGCACCGCCGTCACCAGGGAATCGACCGCCAGCTCGAAGTCCTCGTGGCTGAGCCCGTAGTTGAACGCGATGTAGAACGGGGTCGACGAGGCGTAGTCCGGCGAGGTGAGCTGCAGCTGGATCAGGTAGGCGCCCTCGGTGCCGAGCGGGTTGGTGCTGAAGGGCACGTGGGCGTGGACGCCGCCGCCGGCGTCGACCCGCGCGATGTAAGACGAGGCGCCGGCGGCCACGCCGCTGCCGGTCCATTGCGTGTCCTGGCCCGCGGCGTCGCGGATCGAGACGTAGTCGCCGGCGGCGGCCGTGCCCCACGCGGTGCCGTTCCAGAAGCCCAGCGCGCCCACGCCCGCGAAGCTCAGGAAGGTGCCCGGCAGCAGCGCGGCGCCGTCCTGCGTCTGGAAGCCGGGGTTGCTGGTCTGGTAGTAGACGAACTGGTCGCCGAACTCGGCCTCGTAGAGCTTGTGGCCGCTGGCGGTGGTCTGGAAGCCGCCGCCCAGGACCAGCTGGCCGCCGACCGCCGACACGGCGACGTCGCCGGCATGGTCGTGCTCGCCGACGGCGTGCGCTGCGAAGGGGACGAGGCTGCCCGCGGCCAGCAGGCCGGCGATGGCGAATCGATCGAACATGGTTTTTCTCCTGGGCGTTGGTTCATGTCATGCAACGTTGTTGCAATGTACATTAAAAGCAACTCAGTTGCACTATAGTCCGGAACATGCAACATGATTGCGAATCCAAGCCGGCGCCGGCCGAAGCCGCCCGCGCACGCCGCCGCCTGCCGTGGCCCGCGCTGGTGGTGGCGGCCGGGGTGCTGGCGGAAGGCGCGCGCGCCGCGCCGCAGCCGCCCGAGCTCCCGGCGTCCGGGGCCGCGCCTGCCGAGCCGTCGGTCACCGTCACGGTGACGGGCTCGCGCAACGCGCCGCCCCCGCAGGGCGCCGGCCCGCACTCGGTGCTGAGCGGCCCCGGGCTGCGCGGGCGCGTGTCGTCCACGCTGGGCGCGACGCTGCAGGACGAGCTGGGCGTCGGCAACGCCAGCTTCGGCCCCAACGTGGGCCTGCCGGTGATCCGCGGGCAGGGCGGCTCGCGCACACGGGTGATGCAGGGCGGCCTCGGCACGCACGATGCCTCGTCGGTCAGCGCCGACCACGGGGTGATGGTGGAGCCGGCGCTCGCCGAGCACATCGTCGTGCACCGCGGCCCTGCGGCGGTGCGCTTCGGCGGCAGCGCGATCGGCGGCGCGGTGGAGATCGACGAGCAGCGCATCCCGATGCGCCGGCCGGCCCGGCTGCGCTCGCGCGCCGAGGCGCGTGCGGGCACCGACGGCCGCCTCGGCCTCGTCCGCCTCGACGGCCCGGCGGGCGAGTCGCTGGCCTGGCACGTCGACGTGCACGGACGGCACAGCCCGCGCACCCGCATCCCGGGCTGGGCGCTCGACGAGGCTGCGATCCGCGAGCAGTTCCAGCTCGTCAACGGCCGCAACACCCGAGGCCACATCGACAACACCGACGCCCGCACCGAAGGCGGCGCGCTGGCGCTCAGCCGCGTGTACGGCGACGGCGCCTTCGGCCTCTCGGTCTCGCGGCTGAGCCAGGGCTACGGCATCCCGCCGGGGGCGCACTCGCACGGCCCCGGCGCCCCTGGCGCCGCAGTGCCCGAGGAGCGGGTGCGCATCCAGGCGCAGCAGCGCCGCGTCGACTTCCAGGGCGAGTTCGACCTGCCGGCCGAGGCCGCGCCGCAGCTGCGCGTGCGGCTCACGCACGTGGACTACGGCCACGACGAGGTGGACGGCGGCCTCGTCACCACGCGCTTCCGCAACCGGGTGCTCGAAGGCCGCGCCGAGCTCGACCACGCCTGGGCCGCGAGCGGCTCGGGCACGCTGGGCCTGCAATGGCAGGACAGGCTGTTCTCTGCGCTGGGCCAGGAGGCCTTCGTGCCGCGCACCCGCGTGCGCAGCGTCGGCGTCTTCGCGGTCGAGCGCGTGGGCTGGGGCCGCTGGCAGCTCGAGGGCGGCCTGCGCGCGGAGTACCAGGAGAGCCGTCCGCCCGACACCTTTCCCATCGAGGCGCTGGGCGGCGAGGTGCCGCTGCAGACGCGCCGCTTCTGGCCCGGCAGCCTCTCGCTCGCGCTGCAGCGCGCCTACGGCGCGCCGGCGACGGCCGCGGCGCCGGAGCAGGCCGTGCCGGCCGCCGCGCCCGGCGGCAGCGTCACGCTGACCCACTGGCGCGTCAGCCGCGCACCCGACGTGCAGGAGCTGTATGCCGGCGGCCCGCACATCGCCACGCGCAGCTTCGACCTCGGCAACACCGGGCTCGACATCGAGAAGCTCATCGGCTGGGACCTGGGCTGGCAGCACGCCCAGGGCCGCGTGTCCTGGCGCGCCAACGCCTACCGCTACCACAGCGACAGCTACATCTACCAGCGCAGCCTGGGCTGGTTCTACCGGCCCGAGGAAGGCAAGGCGACGCTGCTGTGCGTGCGGCTCGACCATTGCCTGCCCGCCACCAAGTACGAGCAGGCGCCGGCCCGGCTGCACGGCTACGAGGCCGAGCTGGCCTACCGCCTGCCCTGGGCGGCGGCGGGCGATCCGCGGCTGGTGCTGTTCTCCGACGCCGTGCGGGCGCGGCTGGATGGCGGGCACGACGTGCCGCGCATGCCTCCGCAGCGGTACGGCCTCAGCCTGCAGGTGCAGCAGGGGGCGTGGTTCGGCGACCTGCGCGCGACCCGCGCACGCGCGCAGCGGCGGCCCGGCGAGAACGAGACCGCGACGAAGGGCTACTTCCAGCTCAACGCCAACCTGCGCTGGTCGACGCGCCTGGACGGCGGCCGGCTGCTGAGCCTGTTCCTGGCCGGCCGCAACCTGACGGACCAGGCGATACGCAACAGCGCTTCATTCATACGCAACTACGCACCCGAGCCGGGGCGCAGCGTGCATGCCGGCCTGGAGGTGCGGCTGTGAGGATCATGCGGACCTTCTGGCACGCCGCCTGGTGGGCGGCGTGCATCGCGCTGGCGGCCTGCGGCGGCGGCGACGGCCGGGGCGAAGACGCCATCGCCACGCCCGAGCCCTCGTCGCGCTGCGAGGGCTGCCAGCGCGGGCGCCTCACCGGCACCGTGAGCATCGGCCTGCCGCTGGCCGGCGCGCAGGTCGTGGTGCGCGATGCGGCCGGCGGGCAGGCGGCGGGGGCCACCGACGACGCCGGCCGCTACGACATCGACGTGTCGGCGCTCGAGGGCACGCTGGTGGTGCAGGCGCTGGGCAGCGCGGGCGGCCAGGCGCAGCTGCTGCATGGCACGGCGCTGCGCAGCGAGGTGGGGGTCGCCGTCGTGAATGTCACGCCGCTGACCGAGATGGTGCTGGCCCAGGCGCTGGGCGGCCACCCCGCCGACCTGCTGCAGGCCGGCCGGGCCGAGTTCCTGCGGATCGACGGCGGCCTGCCGGAGGCCCACCGCCGCGTCGCGCAGGCGGTGGGCGGGGTCCTCGAGGCAGCCGGCGTCCCTGCCGGCGCCGACCTGCGCACATCGCCCATGGAGCGCCTGCCCGCGCTGGCGCGCGCATTGGCGCTGCTCGACGTCGCGCGGGCCGAAGGGGGCCACGCGGTGCGCCACCTGGCGATGGCCCCCGGCGATGCGCTGGCCTTGCGCTTCGCGGGGGCGGGCGAGCCGGCGACACTGCCGCCGCCCGGGCCCGGCCTGTTCACGGTGCTCGATGCGGCCCGGTCGGCGCTGCCGGGGCTGCAGCAGCGCCTGGACGCGCTGGCGGCGCTCTACGCAACCGGCGTCCCGCCGGCATCGGCGCTGGAAGACTTCGTGGCGCCTTCGCTCCACCACGCCGGGCTGGATGCGCAGGGCTTCCTGGCCCAGGTGCTGCGCAGGCAGGACGCCGTCGCACGGGGCGGCTTCAGCCTGCAGGGCGTGCGCTTCGACGAGCTGCGCCTGCGCGGCGTGGGCGACGGCGGGCAACGCCTGTACGTGAGCTGGCGCGTCGTGCCCCGCCCGCCGCACGCGCCGTACGACGAGACGATGTGGTTCTCGCAGGCCGACGGCCGCTGGCGGATGCTGGGCGACGGCCTGGCGGCGCGCGTGCGGGTGCGCAACGCGGCGCTGCTGGGCCCGCGCGCGCGCAGCGAAGGCGCGGTGCGCAGCCTGGCGGGCGTGGCCTGCCACGAGGCCGCTGGGGGAGTGGCCGGCGCGGCGCGCGAGCGGTGCAGCATCGAAGGCGGCCTGGGCGATGTGCCCGCCGGCGGCTGGCTCGACCTGGGCGAGGTCGGCGATCCGCGCTTCGGCGTGCGCACCCTCTATTGGTCGGACGCCGCCTCGCCGCTGCAGCGCCTGGCCGACCATCGGCAGCGCAGCAGGCTGCTCGGAGAGCCCAGCGCGCAGGTCGTCAATCACCTGCTGTTCGAGCTGGACGCCCTGCAGGTCGATCCGCGTGCGGTGCGCGCCGTCGTCACCGGCCCGGGCCTGCCCGCGACGGGGCTCGCGCTGTACCCGCCGAAGCACGAAGCCGCTTCGCTGCCCTTCGCGCACTGGACGCTCGACCCCGAGGGCCTGCAGGACTGGCATGCAGTGCGGCTGCCCGACGCCGGCCCGCCGGGCAGCGGCGCCCCGTACCGCTTCCTGCTGCTCGACGCCGCCGGCGCCGCCGTGCAGGCCGTCGAGGCGAGCCTGCCGAGCGCACCCCTCGACGAGGCCAGCCTCTTCGCGCAGCGCGACCGGCTGTTCGCGCAGTGGGACCTGGCGGCGCAGCCGCTGGCCCAGCCCACGCTGGCGAGGCTGCTGGCGTCGGACAGCGCCGAGGGCGATGCGCTGGCGGTGTCCCAGCCGTGGCGTGCGCCCGCCGGACATGGGGTGCGCAGCCTGCACGTCGATCTCGAGTGGCACCGTGCGGCGCTGCCCCCCGACGCGGCACCGCGGCAGACGCTGCGGCAGCGCTGGGCGGTCGACGGCGGCGACCGGTTGCTGCAGGCCGCGCTGCCGGCGCGCGAAGGCCATCGCACGGTGTGGCTGAACGTCGTGCTCAGCGCGGGCGATGCGTTGGGCAACCGCTACCTCCACCACGTGTCGCCCGACAACCCGCATTGACGACGCTGGCATGGGCCCTGCATGAACGCCGGAGAGTGCGCGACCTACAATTTGGGCCATGCCCGCCCGAAAATCTTCCCGTACCAGCCGCGATGCCCAGGCGCTCGAAGCGCGCCGCGAGGCCCATCGCCAGCAGCTGGCGGATGCGGGCCTGCGCGTCACGGCGGCGCGGCTCGCGGTGCTGGAGGCGGTGGAATCGGCGCAGGCTGCCGTCAGCCATGCCGACATCGAGGCGGCGCTGGCGGAGCCGCTGGACCGGGTCACGCTCTACCGCACGCTGGACAGCTGCGTCGAGGCCGGCCTGCTGACCAAGTCGGTCGGCAGCGACCGCGTGAGCCGCTTCGCGCTGCTGTCGCCGAACGGCGGCGACCATGCCGAACACGCCCATTTCCACTGTGACGACTGCGGGCGGGTCTATTGCCTGCCCAGCCGCCCGCCGCGCCCGCCGGCCGTGCCCGACGGCTTCGCGGTGGAGGGCGTCGACCTGCACGTGCACGGGCATTGCGCCGCGTGCCAGCCGGCCCCGTCGGGCCGGCACCGCTGACGGGCCGGCCCCCGCCGCGTCAGTGTGCGCGGCGGCGGTGGCGCGCGAGCGCGGCGGCGGCCGCCAGGCCCGCCAGCATCAGCGCCCAGGTGCCGGGCTCGGGCACCGGCGCCGCGACCGAGAAGTCGTAGTAGAAGCTGCCGCCGTCGCGCACCGCGCCGTTGCTGCCCAGGTTGACCAGCGAGAACTGCGCGCTGTAAGTGCCCGGCGCCGCCGCGCCGTCGGTGTAGAAGGTCGGCAGGAACGACAGCGCGCTGCCGCTGCCCAGCGTGAACACGCTGCCCGCGCCGCCGCTGAACACATCGAGGTGGTCGCCCACGGCCACCTTGAGGCCGTCGCTGATGCCTTCGAGCCTGAGGCCCACGACCACGTCGCCGTAGGCCGCATTCCAGCGGCCGCCGCTGCTGCCGTAGAGCACCTCGGCGGCATCGCCCCGGCCGACGAGCGACTGGATGGAGGCCGCGCCGAGGTAGCTGTAGTCCGCCGCCGGCGTGCCTTCGGGCAGCACCCCGCTCACCCACTGGCCCGCGAAGGCGCCGGTGCCGGCCTGCAACGCGATCGACGAGGCGGCCTCCGTGACGCGCGAGCTCATCTCGGGCAGGCGGTTGTTGGCGCTGGTCGGCAGCACCACCGGCGAGGCCGCCGTGCCGCCGTAGCTGTAGGCGCCGATGCCGTGGAAGTGGTTGCCGTGGTCCAGCAGCAGGGTCAGGCGCCCGGCGTTGGGGTTCGCCATGCCGGCGAAGGTGCCCGAGGCCACCGTCGCGAGGCTGTCGACCCCGATGTAGAAGCCGATGCCCTCGGCCGCGCGGATGCCCGAGGCGTGGGCCGGGGCCGCGAGGGCCGCCGCGGCGGCGATGGCGGCCGCGAACCGGCCGATGGTGTGGGGTGCTTGCATGTACTCCGTCCTGTCTTGATGGGGGTTGTCGCCGCCCTCCGGCAGCGGCATTGATTATGCAACTAAGTTGCATTTAAGGCGACCAGACACAGGCTGTTGACAGCCGCGCGCTATCCTGCGCGCCGCGCGGCCGGTGCCGCCGTTTCCGGAGCCTCGATGACTTGTTCCTTGAACCGCCTGGCCGGCGCCGCGATGCTGTGGCTGGCCGCCGCTGCCGCCCCCTGCCACGCCGACAGCCTGGCCTCTTCCGCCTTGAGCGCAGGCTCGGCCTCGGTCGGCAGCGTGTCCGATTCGATCAGCGGCTCCAGCAACAGCTCGTCGCGCAACGACCGCGTGGCCGAAGGCGACTACCGCATCGTCGAGGTGGCCGCCGCCGGGCGGCCCGGCGGGTTGCGGCTGACGCTGCAGCCGGCCGATCCGCGGCCCGGCGCGGAAGACTTCGTGCTCGACCTGCCCGCGCGGACCGGCGGGACCTGGGCCCTGGCACAAGGCGACCTCATCACCGCGCGGCACCGGCCCTACGGGCTGGAGTTCGCGCGGGCCGACACCCGCGAGGCCTTCTTCCTCGCGCTGGCCGACGACTGGTTCCGCGAACTCGCGCCGAAGGCCGTGCCGCTGTGAGGTCGAGCCTGCGGCAGGCGCTGGTGCTGGCCGCGGGCCTCGCCGGCTGCGTGGCGGCCTGCAACGCAGCCTCCGCGGCGCCGCTGCTGTGCGACCGCGGCGTGCCGATGACGGCGGCGCAGCAGGACCGGCTGCTGCGCTTCGCGGCCATCGTCAAGCAGGCGCTCGACGGCTCCGGCCGCGAGGTGGCGCTGGTCGCCCGCTCGGGCCTGGACCTGCAGCGCTTCGGCATCCGCTACTCCCATGCCGGTGTCAGCCTCCAGGCCAGCGGCAACGGGCCGTGGTCGGTGCGCCAGCTCTACTTCGCCTGCGAGGAAGGCCGGCCGCGTCTCTATGACCAGGGCATGGCCGGCTTTGTGCTGGGCACCAGCCGGCCGGAGATCGGCTACATCTCCGCCGTGTTGCTGCCGGCGGCACCGGGTGCGGGGCTGGCCCGGGCCGCGCTCGACGACCCGCTCGCCGTTCGGCTGCTCGCGCCGCGGTACAGCGCCAATGCCCACGCGTTCGGCCTGCGCTACCAGAACTGCAACCAGTGGGTGATGGAGATGCTGGCGGCGGCCTGGGGCTCGCTCGGCGAGGGCGACGACCTGCGCCCGCAGGCCCAGCGGTGGCTCGCCGCCAACGGCTATGCGCCGGAGCCGGTCGACGTCGGCTCGCACCTGCTGATGGCAGCGGGCGCCTTCGTCCCCTGGGTGCACTACGACGACCATCCCGAGGAGGACCGCTTCGCGCTGAAGCTGCGCGTCAGCCTGCCGGCCTCCATCGAGGCCTTCGTGCGCGAGCACGTGCCGGGAGCCGAGCGCATCGAGCTGTGCCACGACGGCCGGCAGGCCGTGGTGCGCCGCGGCTGGGCGCCGGTGGCCGAAGGCTGCCGGCCGGAGGCCGGCGACGAGGTGATCGCGCTGGATTGAGGTGCCCGGCCGCGCCGCCGGCGTGACGGGTTCTTGATCTGCATCATGGCGCGGGCGCATCGGCACCGCGCAGGCGGAACCGCCGCGCGCGGCGGCAGGTCGTCCCGGTGTGGCGTGTCGGGAGCACGCCGAGGAGGACCCGACCATGCCCGACCCCCGCGCCCGAGAGACCGGCGGCACCGCCGACGTGCCGCTCTGGCACACGCTGCCGGCCGAGCAGGCGCAGGCGCTGTTGCGCACCGGCGTCCAGGGCCTGGACGCCGCAGAGGCGGCGCGGCGCCTTGCGCAGCACGGGCCCAACCGCCTGGCCCCGCCGCGCCGGCGCAGCGCGCTGATGCGGCTGCTGCTGCAGTTCCACAACATCCTGCTCTACGTGATGCTCGGCGCGGCGGTGGTCACCGCGGCGCTGGGGCACTGGCTCGACACCACCGTGCTGCTGGCCGCGGTGCTCATCAACGCCGCCATCGGCTTCATCCAGGAGGGCAAGGCGGAGGATGCGCTCGAGGGCATCCGCGCGATGCTGTCGCCGCACGCGATGGTGCTGCGCGGCGGCGAGCGCCGCGAGATCGATGCCGCCGGCCTGGTGCCGGGCGACGTGGTGGCCGTGGCCTCCGGCGACCGCATCCCCGCCGACCTGCGGCTGCTCGCCGCGCATGAGCTGCGGGTGGAGGAGGCGGCGCTGACCGGCGAGTCGATGCCGGTCGAGAAGGACACCGCGGCGGTGGCCGCCGACGCCCCGCTCGGCGACCGCAGCGGCATGGCCTACGCCGGCACGCTCGTCGTGCACGGGCAGGCCACGGGCCTGGTCGTGGCCACCGGCGGCGCGACCGAGCTGGGCCGGATCAACCGCATGCTGGCCGGCATCGAGGCGCAGACGACGCCGCTGCTGCGGCAGATCGACCGCTTCGGCAGGGTGCTGGCGGTGGCCATCCTGGCGCTGGCCGCCGCCACCTTCGCGCTCGGCACGCTGTGGCGCGGCCACCCGCCTGCCGAGATGTTCATGATGGTGGTGGCGCTCGCGGCCTCGGCCATCCCGGAGGGGCTGCCGGCGATCATGACCGTCACGCTCGCGCTCGGCGTGCAGCGCATGGCCCGGCGGCAGGCCATCGTGCGGCGGCTGCCGGCGGTGGAGGCGCTGGGCGCCGTCACGGTGGTGTGTTCCGACAAGACCGGCACGCTCACCCGCAACGAGATGACGGTGCAGCGCGTGGTGTGCAGCGGCCAGGTGTTCGACGTCGGCGGCGTGGGCTATTCCCCGGTGGGCGGCTTCAGCCTCGACGGCCGCGCCGTGCCGGCGGACCGCCATCCCGCGCTGGCGCTGGCCGTGCAGGTGGGCGTGCTGTGCAACGACGCACGGCTGCGCGAGGCGGCGGGGCAGTGGCACGTCGAGGGCGATCCGACCGAAGGCGCGCTGCTCGTGCTCGGCCGCAAGGCGGGCCTGGCGCAGGGCGACGCGCAGGCGCGGTGGCCGCGGTGCGGCGTCATCCCCTTCGAGTCCGAGCACCGCTTCATGGCGACCCACCATGTCGATGCCGGCGGCCAACCCTGGCTCTTCGTCAAGGGCGCACCGGAGCGTGTGCTGGACCTGTGCCATGCCGAGGTCGGGCCCGGCGGCGAGCCGCAGCCGCTGGAGATCGACACCTGGCGCCGCTGGGCGACCGACACCGCCGCGCAGGGGCTGCGCCTGCTCGGCCTGGCCTGCAAGCGCGGCGCGCCGGCCGGCGAACGGCTCGCGTTCGCCGACGTGGAGGGCGGCTACACCATGCTCGCGCTGGTCGGCATCGTCGACCCGCCGCGTGCCGAGGCGGTGCAGGCGGTGCGCCAGTGCCACCAGGCGGGCATCCGCGTGAAGATGATCACCGGCGACCATGCCGAGACCGCACGCGCCATCGGTGCGCAGCTGGCCATCGGCGTGGGCCGGCCGGCCGTCACTGGCGCCGAGATCGCGCTGATGGACGACGCGGCGCTGCGCCGCACCGTGCACGACGTGGATGTGTTCGCCCGCGCCAGCCCGGAGCACAAGCTGCGCCTCGTGCAGGCGATGCAGGACAGCGGCCACGTGGTGGCGATGACCGGCGACGGCGTCAACGATGCGCCGGCGCTCAAGCGCGCCGACGTCGGTGTCGCGATGGGCCTCAAGGGCACCGAGGCGGCCAAGGAGGCCGCCGACATGGTGCTGGCCGACGACAACTTCGCGACCATCGCGCGGGCCGTGCGCGAGGGCCGCGCGGTCTACGACAACCTGAAGAAGTTCATCCTCTTCATGCTGCCGACCAACGGCGGCGAGGCGCTGGTGGTGATCGCGGCCATCCTCTTCGAGCTGACGCTGCCGCTCACGGCCGCGCAGGTGCTGTGGATCAACATGGTGACCTCCAGCACCCTGGGCCTCGCGCTGGCGTTCGAGCCGCCCGAGGGCGACGTGATGCAACGCCGCCCCCGCCCGCCAGCGGCGGCGCTGCTGTCGGGCTTCTTCGTGTGGCGGGTGCTGATGGTGGCCACGCTGATGATGGCGTGCTCGCTCGGCCTCTTCCTGTGGGAGCTGTCGCAGGGCACCGACCTCGCGGTCGCGCGCACGCTGGCGGTCAATGCCATCGTCGTGGCCGAGATGTTCTATCTCGTCAACAGCCGGCATTTCTTCGCGCCGGTGCTGAATCGGCAGGGCCTGACCGGCAACCGCTACGTGCTGCTGGCGATCGCCGCCTGCGTGCCGCTGCAGCTCGCCTTCACCTACCTGCCGGCGATGCAGGCATTCTTCGGATCGGCCGGGCTGTCGGCGCTGGAGTGGCTCAAGGTGCTGGGTGCGGGGCTGTTCGTCTTCCTCGCCGCGGAACTGGAGAAGCTCGTCATCCGTCGTACCGGCATCGTTGCGTGAACACACCGTCTGGAGGAAACCATGACCCTGCCCGTCCTGCCGCCGTGGATGTCCGGCCCACCCGTGCGGATGCTGCTCGCCACCGACCTCAGCGCCCGTTGCGACCGCGCGCTCGACCGTGCCGTGCAACTCGCCGAGGCCTGGGGGGCCGACCTGGTCGTGCTGCACGTCGTGGAGGTGCCGCGCGCGCCCGACCTGGTGCTGAACTGGGTCGACGGCGAGGATGACCGCGAGCGCCTCGCGCAGGCACGCGAGCAGTTGAAGACCGAACTGGCCGGGCTGCAGGCCCATGGGCGCGTGGTGCTGGCGCATGGCGCCACGGCCGCCGTCATCGCCGAGGTGGCCGCGCGCGAAGGCTGCGGCCTCATCGTCACCGGCATGGCACGCGACGAGCCCTTCGGCCGCTTCCTCGTCGGCTCCACGGTCGAGAAGCTGGCGCGCAGCGTGCCGCAGCCGCTGCTGGTGGTGCGCAACCGCCCGCGTGCACCCTACCGCAAGGTGGTGGTGGCGAGCGACTTCTCGCCGCCGTCGCGCCATGCGCTGCACGCCGCGAGCCGCTTCTTCCCGCAGGCGGCCTTCACGCTCTACAACGCGCAGCCGCCGGCCCGGCCCGACCTGGATGCGCAGCGCAGCCTCGTCGCGGCGCGCGCCGAGGCTGAGGAGTTCATCGCCGGCAGCGACCTGCCCGAGGCGCTGCACCGCCGGCTGCCGGCGGTGGTCGACGCGGGCGCGATCGAGAGCCTGCTCACCCGCTACGTGCGCGACAACGGCATCGACCTCGCGGTGATCGGCACGCACGGCCGCGGCGGGCTGCTGGGCGCGCTGCTCGGCAGCGTGGCGGCGCAGCTGCTCGACTGGCTGCCGTGCGATACCCTGATCGTGCGGGCGCCGTGACGACGTCCCTGCCTGCGAGCCATGCGCTACGAACTCACCGACCTCAAGCTTTTCCTGGAGATCGCCCAGGCCCGCAGCCTGTCTGCCGGTGCCGCAGGCGTGCACATCACGGCGTCGTCCGCGAGCTATCGCCTGAAGAACCTCGAGCAGGCCATGGGGGCGCCGCTGTTCGTGCGCACCCCGCGCGGCATGGACCTGACGCCCGCCGGCGAGGCGATGCTGGAGCATGTGCGCGAGCTGTTCGAAGGCGTCGAGCGCATGCACGGCGACGTCGGCCGCTATGTGTCGGGCCTCAAGGGGCACGTGCGGATCGCTGCCAACAGCAGCGCGCTGAACGGCTTTGCCACCGCGTCCATCGGCCGCTTCCTCGTGCTGAACCCCGACGTCGACGCCGACATCGAGGAGCGTCAGAGCGAGACCATTCCCGCCGCGGTGCTGGCCCGCGAGGTGGACATCGGCATCTTCGCCGGCGGCACCGAGGTCGGCGGGCTGGAGGTCCACCGCTATGCGATGGACCAGCTGGCCATCGTGGTGCCGTCGAACCACGTGCTCGCCGCGGAGCCGGAGGTCAAGCTGGGTGCCGCGCTCGAATTCGACTTCGTCTGCATGAGCCGCACGAGCAGCAACTTCCTCTTCCTGCGCGACGCGGCGATCCGCGTCGGCAAGCCGGTGCGGGCACGGCTGCACGCACACAGCTTCGAGGCGGTGCTCTCGCTGGTGGCCGCGGGGCTGGGCATCGCGCTGGTACCCAGCAGCCTGCTGGCCAAGCCGCCGGCCGGCATCGCCACGCTGCGCCTGGCCGAGCCCTGGGCCCGCCGCGAACTCAACCTGGCCGTGCGTGCGGAAGGGCGCCTGCCGCTCTTCGCCACCGCGCTGCTGCAGTTCCTGCTGGACGATCCGCGGGTCGCCATGACGCGCGAAGCGCCCTGAACGAAGCCTAGGGGTTTCCACCGGGGCTTTGACGGGCTCGAAACACCGCTTCGAATCTTTCGGATGGATCGGCCGCGGGCCGATTTCTACACTGACTCCGCACTGGTACGGGGCCGGCAGCCCCGGCTCGACAGCACTACTCGGAGACAGCATGACTCACGCCGCTCAACGGCCCGGCAAGCTCGCCGCAGCCCTCGTCCGTTCCCTCTTCGGCATCGCAGCGCTGGCGGGTGCCGCCGGTGCGTTCGCGCAGCAGGGCTACCCGCACAAGCCGGTGACCATCGTCGTGGCCTTCGCGCCCGGCGGCATGACCGACATCGTCAGCCGCGCCCTGGCGAAGGAGCTGGGCGAGGCCTACAAGCAGACCTTCATCATCGAGAACCGCGCCGGCGCGGCGGGCCAGATCGGCACCGAGTACGTGGCCCGGCAGCCGGCCGACGGCTACACGCTGCTGGTGAGCGCCACGGGCCACGTGATCGGCCCGGTCCTGCAGAAGAAGGTGAACTATGACCCGGTGAAGGACTTCGAGGCGATCGGCATCCTCGCCAAGGCGCCCAACCTGCTCGTCGTCAACCCGGGCGTGCCGGCCAAGACGGTGCCCGAGTTCGTCGCCTGGGCGAAGACGCAGCGCAGCGTTCCCTACGCGACCGCCGGGGCCGGCGGCTCGACGCACCTGGGCGGCGAACTGCTGCGCCACCTGAGCGGCCTGCCGCTCACGCACGTGCCCTACAAGGGCGCGGCGCCCGGCACGACGGCGGTGCTGGCCGGCGAGGTGCCCGTGGCGTTCCAGGACTCGATGAGCGTCTCCAGCTTCATCGCCTCCGACAGGCTGCGCCCCATCGCCATCGCCAGCGGCGAGCGCAGCGCGGTGTTCCCGCATCTGCCGACGCTGAAGGAGTCGGGCTACAAGAACTTCGACGTCTACACCTGGCTCGGCCTGTATGCCCCCGCCGGCACCCCGCACGAGATCGTCAGCCAGCTCAACCAGACGGTGAACCGGATCATGAACTCGCCCGCGATGGCCGAGCGCCTGCGCGCCCAGTACAGCGAGCCGGCCGGCGTGATGGACCTGGCGCAGACCAGGGACTACGTCGTCCGCGAGGTCGCCAAGTGGCGCGAACTGGTCAAGGTGACCGGCGTCAAGGCCGAAGACTGACGAGGGGCCGAGCATGCAAGAACAGGCCGGTGCCTCGCTGCAGGCGTTTGCGCAGGAGGCGCGCTACTTCGCCACGTTGGCCCAGGGCGTCTTCGAGATCCCGTGCTGCCAGGACTGCGGCCGGTGGCACTTCTATCCCCGGGCCTGCTGCCCCTACTGCCACTCCGAGTCGCTGGCCTGGCGCCGCCCTTCGGGGCGGGGAACGGTCTACTCGACGACCACGGTCCGCAAGCCTGCGGGCGGCGACTATTGCGTCTGCCTCGTCGACCTGGACGAAGGCCCGCGCCTCATGAGCACGGTCGTCGATACGCCGCCGGCCGAGGTGCGGATCGGGCAGCGGGTCGAGGCACGGGTGCAGGTCGACGGGGATGCAGCGCTGCTCGTCTTCGCGCCCGCCGGAGGCCGGCCATGACGACGTCTCTGCGCGGGCAGGTGGCCATCCTCGGCACGGGGCTCGCCGGCATGGGCCATGCCGGCGGCGCCACCGAGCAGGAGATCATCTCGCGGGCCGCCCATGCCGCCGTGCGCGCCAGCGGCCTGCGCATGGCCGACATCGACGGGATCATCACCTCGAGCCTGACGTCGCCCTGGTGGGTGATGCGCATGGCCGAGTACCTGGGCCTGCGGCCGCGGTTCTCCGACAGCACCATGTTCGGCGGCTCGTCGTTCATCGCGGACCTGCAGGTGGCGGCGATGGCCATCCTGTCCGGCCGCTGCAACCATGTGCTGGTCTGCTACGGCGCGACGCCGCGCAGCGCGCCGAGCAGCAGCAAGATCAACCAGATGCGCGCGGAGCTGGACCCCCAGCCCTACGAGCACCCGTACAAGCCCTTCAACCCGGTCTCCAGCTACGCGCTGGCCGCCGCGCGCCACATGCACGAGTACGGCACGACGCGTGAGCAGCTGGCCGAAGTGGCGGTCGCCGCGCGCCGGTGGGCGATGCTGAACCCGGACGCGTTCATGCGCGAGCCGCTGTCCATCGAGGACGTGCTGGGCTCGAAGATGATCTCGGACCCCCTCACCGTGCGCGACTGCTGCCTGGTCACCGACGGGGCCGGCGCCTTCGTCGTCAGCGCATCGCCGCGGGCGAGAGACCTGCACCCCGCGCCCGTCTACGTGCTCGGCACCGGCCACGCGCACTGGCACCGCCAAATCTCCTGCATGGAGGACCTCACGGTCACGCCCGCCCGCGACTCCGGCGCCGCCGCGTTCGCCGAGGCAGGGCTCGCACCCGCGGACATCGACGTCGTCGAGCTCTACGACGCCTTCACCATCAACCCCATCCTGTTCCTCGAGGACCTGGGGTTCTGCAAGAAGGGGGAGGGCGGCGCGTTCGTCTCCGGCGGCCGCATCGCACCGGGCGGCGCATTCCCGCTCAACACGAACGGCGGGGGCCTGTCCTGCACCCATCCCGGCATGTACAGCATCTTCCTCGTGATCGAGGCCGTCACCCAGCTGCGTGCGCAGGCCGGGGCCCGCCAGGTGGCCGGTGCCCGGACGGCCCTCGTCCACGGCAACGGGGGCGTCCTGTCCAGCCAGGCCACCGCCATCCTTTCCACCCAGCACTGAGAGACCGAGGGTGATCGACAAGTTCATCGAGAGCGTGGAGGCGGCGGTCGCCGACATCCACGACGGGGCCACCGTGCTCGTCAGCGGCTTCGGCCTGGCCGGGCAGCCGGTCGAGCTGCTGGATGCCCTGTGCCGCCAGGGCGCACGCGACCTCACCGTGGTGTGCAACAACAGCGGCAGCCATGACGGCGGCCTGGCCCGGCTGATCCGCCTCGGGCGGGTGCGCCGCCTGATCGCCTCGTACCCGCGCGGCGCGGAGGCGGGCGCGTTCGAGCAGGCGTACGCCGAAGGCCGCATCGAGTTCGAGTGCGTGCCGCAGGGCACCCTGGCCGAGCGGCTGCGCGCCGGCGGGGCGGGCCTGGGGGGCTTCTTCACGCCCACGGCCTACGGCACCCGGCTCGCCGACGGCAAGGAAACGCGTGTCATCGACGGCCGCGGCCATGTCTTCGAGCACCCGCTGCGAGGCGACTTCGCCTTGGTCAAGGCGCTGGCAGGCGACCGTTGGGGCAACCTGGTCTACCGGAAGGCCGCGCGCAACTTCGGGCCCGTCATGTGCATGGCCGCCCGCAAGGCGGTGGTCCAGGTTGCGCAGCGGCGCGCGCTCGGCGAGCTCGACCCGGAAGCCATCGTGACGCCGGGTATCTTCGTCGCGCGGCTCGTTTGTGTCGGCGCGGGCTCCGCACCGGCGTCCGTGGACGAACCAGCGGAGGCGCTGGCATGACGCCGCGGCGCAGCAGGCAGGAGATGGCGCGGGCCGTCGCCCTCGACATCCCGGACGGCTCGTACGTCAACCTCGGCATCGGCCTGCCGGTGATGGTCGTCGCGCATTGGCGCGCGGAGCAGGAGATCATGGTGCACAGCGAGAACGGCATCCTGGGGATGCGCTCGCTCGATGCTTCGGAGCCGGTCGACCCCGAGATGATGAATGCCGCCAAGCAGCCGGTGGCGCTGGTGGAGGGCGGGTCGTTCTTCCACCACGCGGACTCCTTCGCGATGATGCGAGGCGGCCACCTCGACTTCTCGGTGCTGGGCGGCTACCAGGTCTCCCAGGCGGGCGACCTGGCCAACTGGTCGCTGGGGCAGCCCGGCGTGGCGGCGGCGGTCGGCGGGGCGATGGACCTGGTGGTCGGCGCGCGGCAGGTCTACGTGCTGATGGAGCACACCACGCGCGACGGCCAGCCTCGCCTCGTGCGCGAATGCGACCTGCCCCTCACCGGCGTGCGGTGCGTGACGCGCGTCTATACCGACCTCGGCACCTTCGAGGTCCAGCCGCAGGGGCTCCGTGTCATCGACATGGTGGCAGGGCTGACCCGCGATGCGCTGGTGGCGTGCACCGGCGCCGCGTTGATCTTCGATTGAGCGCAGCGGCCATGTCGTCAACGGGCTCGCTGGATGCCTTCCGCGCGGAGGTGCGCGGCTTCCTGGCCCGACGAAACCGAGATCGGCCGCGGCGTGAAGCGCCTGCTGGACCTCGAGCACAGCTTCGGCGGCGAACGCCACCACCTCGCCCGCGTGGCGCGGGCCTCCGGCTGCAGCGCCGCCATTTCCTCCTGAAGCCATGATGACGACCGAAGCACCCGACACCCTCTCCGACACCGTCCGCCTGCACACGCAGGACGGGGTGGTCGTCCTGACCATCGACAACCCGCCGGTCAACGGCCTGGGCAATACCGTGCGGGCGGGCCTGTTCCGCGGCCTCGAGTACGCGATCGCCGAGCCGCAGGTGCGTGCCGTCGTCATCGCGGGGGCGGGCAGCATGTTCTGCGGCGGCGCCGACATCCGCCAGTTCAACACGCCGGCGGCCGCCGAACTTCCGCTGTCGCGCGACGTCCAGGCGCTGATCCGGCATGCGAACAAGCCGGTCGTCGCGGCCATCCACGGCGCTGCGCTGGGCGGCGGGCTCGAGCTGGCCCTGGCCTGCCACTTCCGCGTGGCGAGCGCGCAGGCGTCGCTGGGCCTGCCCGAGGTGCAGCTGGGCCTGGTCCCGGGCGGCGGTGGCACGCAGCGCCTGCCCCGGCTCATCGGGGCGCGCGCCGCGCTGGAAATGATCGTGCAGGGCAGGCCAGTGGATGCCGCGAAGGCCTGCGCCCTGGGGCTCGTGGATGCCGTCGCGCAGGGACAGCTGCTGGCATTCGCCACGGCGTTTGCGCTCGAGCAGGCGGCCGCCGAGGGCAGCCTGCCCGATCTGCACGGCCGCATGCCGGCGCTCGACGAGGTGGACTTCGCCGCCGTGCGCGCCGGCCTCGATCCCAGGGCGCGCAACCACAAGGCCCAGAAGGCTGCGGTCGATTGTGTCGAGATGGCCTGCCAGCACGAGCTGGCACACGGGCTCGACCTGGAATGCGAGGTGTTCCTGAAGCTCGTGGCGGGCCCGGAGTCGCACGCGCTGCGCCATCTCTTCTTCGCCGAACGCCAGGCGCCGAAGTTCGAAGCGCGCATCCCCGCCGACACGCCGGCCATCGCTTCGGTGGCCGTGCTCGGCGCCGGCACCATGGGGGGCGGCATCGCCATGGCCTTCGCGAACGCCGGCCTCCCGGTCACGCTGGTGGAGCGCGACCAGGCGGCCCTGGATCGGGGCCTGTCGCTCGTCCGCCGCAACTACGGCGTGACGGTGGAGAAGGGCAAGCTGTCGCCGGCCGAGGTGGAGGCCCGCCTCGCGCGCATCCGCTCCAGCCTCCGCCTGGAGGACGTGGCCGAGGCCGACCTGGTGATCGAGGCCGTGTTCGAGGACATGGCCGTCAAGCAGGAGCTCTTCGGCCGCCTCGACACCCTGTGCAAGCCCGGCGCCATCCTGGCGAGCAACACCTCGCGGCTCGACATCGACCGCATCGCGTCGGCGACCGGCCGCCCCGAGGACGTCATCGGCCTGCACTTCTTCAGCCCGGCCAACGTGATGCGCCTGCTGGAGGTGGTGCGCGGCGAGCGCACCTCCGACGCCGTGATCGCGCGCTGCATGGCCATGGCCCAGGCCATCGGCAAGATCCCGGTGCTGGTGGGCGTCTGCGAGGGCTTCGTCGGCAACCGCATGCTGACCGGCTACTGGCGCGAAGCCTGGTTCATGCTGGAGGAGGGCGCCCGGCCCGAGCAGATTGACGCGGCCATGAAGCGGTTCGGCATGGCGATGGGCCCGCTCGCCATGGCCGACCTCGCGGGGCTGGACATCAACTGGGCGACGCGCCAGAGGCTTCTGGCCACCTGGCCGCCGGGCCTGCGGTATCCGCGCGTGGCCGACCGCATCTGCGAGGCGGGCCGGCTGGGGCAGAAGACCGGCGCGGGCTACTACCGCTACGACAACGGCAGCCGCCTCCCGCAACCCGATCCGCAGGCGATGGCCATCATCGAGGCCGCCGGCGCGGAGGCGGGTTTCACGCGACGCGCGTTCACCGACGAGGAGATCGTCGAGCGCTGCGTGCTCGCCCTGGTCAACGAAGGGGCCCGCATCCTGGACGACGGCATCGCCCGCCGGGCGTCGGACATCGACGTCGTGTACGTGCACGGCTACGGCTTCCCCGCATGGCGCGGCGGGCCGATGCACTACGCCGGCACGCTGGGCCTGGAAGCGGTACTCGCACGCCTGCGGGCGCTGGAGGCGGCGCACGGCGCGCAGTGGACGCCGGCGCCGCTGATCCAGCGGCTCGTGGCCGACGGCCAGGCCGGCTTCTGACGACTTCCTTGGAGACCCCCATGCTCGACAACGCCCTTGCCGGCATCAAAGTCATCGACCTGTCCCGCATCCTGGCCGGGCCCTGGTGCACGCAGAACCTGGCCGACCTCGGGGCCGAGGTCATCAAGGTCGAGCAGCCCGGCCGCGGCGACGACACCCGCCAGTGGGGGCCGCCGTACCTGGAAGACAAAGCGACGGGCGAGCAGCTCTCGGCCTACTTCTCGTGCTGCAACCGGGGCAAGGTCTCGGTCGCCGTCGACTTCTCCTCGGCGGAAGGCGCCGCGGCCATCCGCGAGCTCGTCCGGGACGCCGACGTGCTGGTGGAGAACTACAAGGCCGGATCACTGGCGAAGTACGGTCTCGACTTCCCGAGCCTGCAGGCCCTGAACCCCCGGCTCGTCTACCTGTCGATCACCGGCTACGGCCAGACCGGGCCCATGGCGGACAAGCCCGGCTACGACTACGTCTTCCAGGGCATGGGCGGCCTGATGAGCTACACCGGCCAGCCCGACGGCGAGCCGGGCGCGGGCCCGCTGCGCACCGGCGTGGCCGTCATCGACCTGTCCACGGGCCTGTACGCCACTTCCGCCCTGCTTGCCGCGCTGTTCCAGCGGCACACGACGGGGCGGGGGCAGTACATCGACATCGCGCTGCTCGACGTGGCCGTGGCCATGAACGCCAACCAGGGCGCCAACTACCTCGTCTCCGGCAAGAACCCCGAGCGCAGCGGCAACGCCCACCCGAACTGCGCGCCCTACGAGGTGTTCCGCTGCGCGGACGGGCACCTGATCCTCGCCATCGGCAACGACGGCCAGTTCCGGCGCTTCTGCGCGGTGGCCGGCCATCCCGAGTGGGCGGACGACCCCCGGTTCCGAAGCAATGCGCTGCGCATCGTGAACCTGCCGGCGCTGCGGGGGCTGCTGCAGGAGGCCTTTCCCACGCGCACCCGCCGCGCGTGGACCGACGCCTTCGACCAGGCCAACGTGCCCTGGGGCCCGATCCACAGCCTGCAGGAAGTCTTCGCGCACCCGCAGGTGAAGCACCGCCGGCTGCTGCAGGTCGTGCACGACCCCCGGCTCGGCGAGGTGCCCACGGTCCGCAACCCGATGTTGAGCGGAAGCGGCAGGAATCCGTCCTCGGTGCTGGCGCCGCCGTTGCTGTCCGGCGCCTTGCACCTGCCACCCCCTGCGGGCCTCGAGCAGAGCGCCCCCGCCACCCGCCACCCCTCCACCTCCTCATCATGAACAGACGCGATCTCCTGCAGGCCGGCATGGCCCTGGCCTGCACCTGCGCCACCGGGCCCGCCCGGGCAGCGGGTTACCCGGACAAGCCGGTCAGGCTCATCGTCCCGTATGCCCCGGGCGGCACGACCGACCTCCTGGCCCGCATCGTCGCCACACGGCTGCAGGCGGCATTCAAGCAGAGTGTCCTGGTGGAAAACCGCCCCGGCACCGGCGGCGGACTGGGCACGGCCCACGCCGCCAGGCAGCCCGCCGACGGCTACACGCTGGTCATGCTCGTCGAGAGCTCGCACGCCGTGAACCCGAACGTCTACCAGAAGACGGCGTACGACCCGGTGAAGGACTTCGCCCCCATCAGCAACATCGCCGATGTGCCGAACGTGCTGGTGGTCAACCCGAAGCTGCCGGTGCAGGACCTGCAGGGGCTGATCGCGCTGTTGAAGGCCAACCCCGACAAGCATTCCTTCGGCTCCTCGGGCAACGGCGGCCTGAGCCACCTGAACGGCGAGATCTTCAAGCACGTCACCGGCACGCAGATGCTGCATGTGCCGTACAAGGGCCTGGGGCCGGCGCTCGTCGACCTGGTGGCCGGGCAGATCGACGTGGTGTTCGACAACATCCCGTCGTCGGCCGGCATGCTGGCGGCGGGGCAGACGCGCGCGCTGGCGGTGGCCGCGCCGTCCCGCCTGAAGCTGCTGCCGCAGGTGCCGACGTATGCGCAAGCCGGCCTGCCGCAGCTCAACACGCCGTCCTGGTTCGGCATCGGCGCGCCGGCCGGGACACCCGAGGCCGTGCTCGACGTGCTCAACCAGGCCGTGCGGGCCGTGCTGGCGGAACCCGACGTGGTGGCCGCCATCGAGAAACAGGGTGCGCTTCCCAGCCCGATGTCGCGCGCGGCGTTCACTGCGTTGGTGCAGCGCGAGAACGGCCGATGGAAGCAGCTCGTCCAGGACATCGGCTTCGAGAAGATGTGAAAGAGAACACCATGAATGCCACTCCCGAGTGGACGCATGCGGCCGTCGACGTGGACGGCCAGGGCGTCGCGACCGTCACCATCCGCAACGCGGGCAGCCTGAACCTCCTGGGCACGCCGGTCATCGCGGACCTGCGCGGGGCCTTCGAGCGCCTCGCCGACCGAGAGGACCTGCGTGCCGTCGTGCTCCGGGGCACGGGCGACAAGGCGTTCGTGGCAGGCGCCGACATCAAGGAGATGGGCACCCTGGTGCCCGAGTCCGCACGCACGTTCATCGAGGGGCTGCGGCAGCTCTGCGAGGCGGTGCGGCAGTGCCCCGTGCCGGTGATCGCGCGGCTCGCGGGCTGGACGCTGGGCGGCGGCCTGGAGCTGGCGGCGGCGTGCGACGTGCGCATCGCCTCCAACCGTGCGCAGTTCGGCATGCCCGAGGTCAAGGTCGGCATCCCGTCCATCATCCATGCAGCCCTGCTGCCGCGGCTGATCGGGCAGGCCCGCGCGGGCTGGCTGCTGCTCACCGGCGAGAACATCGACGCCGCGCAGGCGCTGTCGTGGGCCCTGGTCGACGGCGTGGTGCCGCTGGACCGCCTGGACGACGAGGTGGCGCGCCAGGCGGGCAGTTTTGCCTCGTGCGGGGCGCACGTGCTGCGCCAGCAGAAGCGGCTGCTGCGGGAGTGGCAGGCGCAGGACCTGGACACCGCCATCCGGCGCGGCGTCGACGAGTTCGCATCCGCCTTCGCGACCGGCGAGCCGGCACGGTTCATGGCCCCCTACCTCCGGCACCGGAAGGCCTGATGGCCGTCGACCTCGGCAGCGTGGGCCGGTCGCTCGGCCCGCGCGAGGTGCACTGGTCGGCACGCGACGTGATGCTCTACGCGCTCGGCGTCGGGGCCGGCCAGGCCGATGCCTGCCAGGAGCTCGAGTACACGACCGAGAACAGCACCGGCGTGGCACTGAAGGTGCTGCCGACGTTTGCGCTGACCCTCGTGCAACGCGCGGCGCTGCGTCCAGGCTTCGGCGATGTCGACCTCTCCGACATCGTGCATGCCGGCCAGCGCCTGAGCCTGCACCAGCCGCTGGACATCGACGGCACCGTGGCCGTCAGCGCCGCCATCGGCGCGGTCGAGCCCAAGCGCTCGGGGACGCTGGTGCACGTGGACTCGGACCTGAGGAGCCCGCGGGGGTCCCTCGTCGCGCAGGCCCGGTCCACGCTCTTCGTGCGTCGGTGCGCCGATGGGGCGAGGCTGCCGGGCCGGACGGCGCAGGAGGTCGAGGCGCCCGGGCCGGATGCGCCGGCCGTGCGGCGCATCCTGGCCCCGACGAGGCCGGACCAGGCGCTGCTGTACCGGCTCGCGGGCGACGTCAATCCGCTGCACAGCGACCCGCTCGTCGCCGAACGGGCGGGGCATGGCCGGCCGATCCTGCACGGGCTCTGCAGCCTGGGCACGGCGGTGCGGCGCCTGCTGTCCGAGTTCCGGCTTGATGCCGGCGCGGTGCGCGGCGTGGAGGCGCGGTTCACCGGGCCGGTGTGGCCCGGCGAAACGCTGGCCATCGACGCGGTCCGGGCGGACCAGGCGCTCAGGTTTTCCGCCAGGGCGGAAGGAGGCCGACCGGTGCTGGCCGCCGGCGTGCTGCACTTCGACGGGGCCCTGCGGCCCACCGGCCTCGCAGCGGTTAACCTGCGCCGATGCTGAAGACCCTGAAAGAGCTGTTCGACGCCCTGCGCACGCCGGCGGCCGGCGGCGGCGCGCCGCACCAGCTGGAGCTGGCCACCGCGGTGATGCTGGTGGAGGTGATGCGCGCCGACGCGGAGATGTCCGATGCGGAGCGCGACGCCGTCATCGCCGGACTGCGCGACAAGTTCCACCTGGCCGACGACGAGCTGGCGCAGCTGGTGGCGCTGGCCCACCAGGCCTCCCGCGAGGCCAGCGACTATTTCCGGTTCACGTCGATGATCAACGACGGCTTCGACATGCCGCAGAAGCTGCGCATGGTCGAGCACATGTGGCGCGTGGCCTATGCCGATGGCGTGCTCAGCGCGCACGAGAACCATGTGATGCGCCGGCTCGCCGACCTGCTGCACATCCCGCACGGCGCCTACGTGCACGCGAAGATGCGGGCTCAGGCGGCACAGGGGCTCTGACATGGCCGCCCTGCCGGCGCAGGCCGGCCGTGCCGACCGGCTCGACGCCCTGCGCGGCGCGGCGATGGTCTGGATGGCGGCGTTCCACTTCTGCTTCGACCTGAACTTCCTGCGCTTCATCCCGCCGCAGGACTTCTACAACGATCCGCGCTGGACGCTGCAGCGGCTGTGCATCGTCAGCCTGTTCCTCGCCTGCGCGGGCGTGTCGCAGGCGCTGGCGCTGCGGCAGGGCCAGCGCTGGGGGCGCTTCTGGCGGCGCTGGCTGCAACTGGCCGGCTGCGCGCTGCTGGTGAGCGTGGGCTCGTGGTTCATGTTCCCGGCCTCCTTCATCAGCTTCGGCGTGCTGCATGGGCTGGCGGTGATGCTGGTCGTCACGCGGCTGACGGCGCGCGCGGGGGCCTGGCTGTGGCCGGCCGGCCTGGCGGCGGTGCTGCTGCCGCAGTGGGTGCAGCATCCGTTCTTCGATTCGCGCTGGACCGACTGGATCGGCCTGGTCACGCACAAGCCGGCGGTCGAGGACTACGTGCCGCTGCTGCCGTGGCTCGGCGTCGTGTGGTGGGGCCTGGCGGCCGGCCAGTGGCTGGCCGCCAGCCGGCCCGCGTGGCTGATGGGGCGGCTGCCGCGGCCGCTGCGCGGCCTGGCGGCGCTGGGCCGCTGGCCGCTGACCTTCTACATGCTGCACCAGCCGGTGCTGATCGGCCTGCTGTTGCTGGCCGACGCGCTGCGGCGCTGAGCCGCAGCGGCCCGCGCGGCTCAGACCTCGTGCTTGTCCGCCTCGCTGGTGAAGGCGTCGGCGTAGAACTCCTCTTCCGGCAGGCGGCACTGCGCGACGAGGTCGCGCTGCGCCGACTCGACCATCACCGGCGCGCCGCAGGCATAGACCTGCCAGCCCGAGAGGTCCGGCAGGTCGGCCATCACCGCCTGGTGGACGAAGCCGGTGCGCCCGGTCCAGCCGTCCTCGGGCCGGGCCTCGCTCAGCACCGGGATGTACTCGAGGTTCGGCAGCGCGGCCGCGGCCTGCACGGCCCAGTCGTGCAGGTAGAGGTCGGCACGGCTGCGGCAACCCCAGTACAGCCGGGCCGGCCGGGTGATGCCCTTGGCCTGCATCAGCTCGACGATCGCCTTGATCGGTGCGAAGCCGGTGCCCGAGGCCAGCAGCACCATCGGCTTGTCGCTCTCCTCGCGCAGGAAGAAGCTGCCGAAGGGGCCTTCGATCCGCAGGATCTCGCGTTCCTTCATCGCGCCGAACACGTGGTCGGTGAACTTGCCGCCGGGCAGGTGGCGCAGGTGCAGCTCGATCGAGCCGGCGGGCGGCGGCGTGCCGCCGGCCGCCGGCCGGGGGGTCAGCGGCGCGTTGGCCATGCTGTAGCTGCGGCGGGCCCCGTCGCGCAGGATGAACTCGACGTACTGCCCCGCGTGGTACTGGAAGGCCACGTTGGCCGGCAGCTGCAGGCGCATGACGATCACGTCGGGCGCGGCACGCTCCAGCGTGCTGACGCGGGCGGGCATCTTCAGCACCGGGAACTCGCCGGCGCCCGGCACCGTGCGCGCCTCCAGCACGCAATCGGTCTGCGGCGTCGCGCAGCAGGTGAGGATCAGGCCCTGCTCCTCCTCGGCCGGCGTCAGCGCCTTGACCTGGTGGGCGCCGTGGATCACGCGGCCTTCGAGCAGGCGGCTCTTGCAGGAGCCGCAGGCACCGTCCTTGCAGCCGTAGGGCAGCCCGATGCCGGAGCGGATGGCGGCGGCGAGGATGGTGTCGTCGCGCGGCACGTCGAACGACACGCCGGCGGGCTGCACGGAGATGGAAAACGTCATGATGGAAGCGAAGGGATACGCGGCCTCTAAACTCGTCCGGCCGATTGTGCCCGCCCCCTCCCGACCCTCCGCCCGTCCCCGTCTCGCCATGCGCCTCCACCGTCCTGACCTGCTCATCGTCGGCTGCGGCGACGTCGGCCTGCGCGTGCTGCGCCTGCTGGGCCGCCGCTGGCGCGTGCTGGCGCTGACCTCGCAGCCGGCCCGCTGCGCCGAGCTGCGGGCCGCGGGCGCGCTGCCGCTGGTGGCCGACCTCGACAACGCTGCCAGCCTGCGGCGTGCCGCGGGGCTGGCGCCGCGGGTGCTGCACCTGGCGCCGCCGCCCGCGCAGGGCGAGGCGGACCGCCGCACCGCCCACCTGCTGCAGGCGCTCGCGCGCACGGGCGTGGTGGAGCGGCTGGTCTACGTCAGCACCAGCGGCGTGTACGGGGACGCGGCCGGGGCGCGCTTCGACGAGACACGCACCCCGCGGCCCGCGACCGCGCGCGGCCGGCGGCGGGTCGATGCCGAACGCCGGGTGCGGGCCTTCGGGCGGGCGGCCGGGGCGTCCGTCTGCGTGCTGCGCGTGCCGGGCATCTACGCGCTCGACCGCGAGGGCGGCGATCCGCGCGAGCGCGTGCGTCGCGGCACGCCGGTGCTCGCCGCGGTCGACGACGTCTACACCAACCACATCCATGCCGACGACCTGGCGCGGGCCTGCGTCGCGGCGCTGCTGCGCGGCGCGCCCCAGCGCATCTACCACGCCAGCGACGACACCGAGCTGCGCATGGGCGACTACTTCGACCTCGTGGCCGACCTGCACGGCCTGCCGCGCCCGCCGCGGCTGTCGCGTGCCGAGGCCGCGGCGCGGCTGTCGCCGGTGCAGATGAGCTTCCTGTCCGAGTCGCGCCGGCTGGACAACCGGCGGCTCACGCACGAGCTGGGCGTGCGCCTGCGCCATCCGACGGTGCGAGAGGGCCTGCTGGCGCGCTGAGCGTGCCCGCAGCGCGCGGCCCCCGCGGGGCGCTCAATGCGTGGCGCTCGGCGCGTTCTGGCGCAGCCTCATCACCGCCAGCTGCAGCGTGCGTGCGTCGTTGCTGGCGCGGTGGCGCGTCACGCGCAGCTCCTCGCTGGCGGCGCGCCGCGCATCGTCGAACGACGAGGTCTGGGCCTCGTCGAGCAGCATCCGCAGGTGTTCGAGCCGGAAACGCGGCCGCAGGCCGGCGGCCTCGAACAAGGTGGCCAGCCAGACGTAGTCGTGCGCCCAGGCGTCGGTGTAGACCGTGCGGCCCTCCAGCTCCGTGTTCAGCAGCTCGGCCACCGCCCGTGCGCTGCGGCCGTGCAGCAGGGCGGTTTCGCGGGAGATGCCGTGCAGGTGCTGCGCGGCGTCGTCCCAGTGTGTCCACTCGGGCTGGGGCCGCACCAGCGTGCACAGGGCCCGGCCGTCGGGCAGGGCCACGCCGACCTCGACCGGGTAGCTGTGCCGGCCGAACCCGGAGGCCTCCACGTCCAGCACGCAGGGGGCCTCGCTCGGGATGTCGGTGTCGTTCATGCCCGAGCATAGCGGCCCTGTCGCCGGGGCGACAAGCTGCGCGGCCGCGGCCTCAGGCCAGAAGGTCCTGCGTCTCGGGATGCCTTCGCATGTAGGACGCCACGTAGCTGCAGGTCGGGCGCACGCGCCAGCCAGCCTCGCGTGCGTGGGCGAGCGCCGCGCGCACCAGCGCGCCGGCGATGCCGCGGCCTTCGAGGGCCGGCGGCACCAGCGTGTGGTGCATCACCGCGGTGCGGCCCTGCAGCGTGTATTCGGCGACGCAAAGCAGGCCGTCGATGGTGGCCTCGAAGCGCCCGGCCGCGGTGTTGTGGATGACCTCCACGGCGGGCGAGGGGCTGCCGCTCATGGCGCCGCCTTCGTGGCGTGGGCCGGCGCGCGGCCCAGCTGCTGCCACAGGAACACGTAGCCCAGCGCCATCATCTCGGCGCGCTGCGCGTTGTCGGCGGCGCCGCCGTGGCCGCCCTCGATGTTCTCGTAATAGAGCGTCGCATGGCCCAGGGCCATCATGCGGGCGGCCATCTTGCGGGCGTGGCCGGGGTGCACGCGGTCGTCGCGGGTCGAGGTGGTGAAGAGCACCGGCGGCAGCGCCGTGCCGGGCGCCAGGCCCGCCAGCACCTGGTATGGGCTGTAGCGGGAGATCACCGCCCAGTCCGCCGGATCGTCGGGATTGCCGTACTCGCCCATCCAGCTCGCGCCGGCCAGCAGCAGGTGGTAGCGCTTCATGTCGAGCAGCGGCACCTGGCACAGCACGGCGTTGAAGAGCTCCGGCCGCTGCAGCATCACCGCGCCGACCAGCAGGCCGCCGTTGCTGCCGCCCTGGATGCCCAGGCGCGCCGGCCGGGTCACCTTGTTCGCGACGAGGTCCTCGGCGACCGCGATGAAGTCGTCGTAGCTCTTCTGCTTGTCGGCCTTGATCGCGGCCTGGTGCCAGCCCGGCCCGAACTCGCCGCCGCCGCGGATGTTGGCGACGACGAACACGCCGCCGTGCGCCCCCCAGACGTTGCCGCTGGCCGCGGCATACCAGGGCTGCAGCGGCACCTCGAAGCCGCCGTAGCCGTACAGCAGCGTGGGGTTGTCGCCGTCGGCGACGGCGCCCTTGGGCCAGACGACGAAGTAGGGCACGCGCGTGCCGTCCTTCGACTTCGCGAAGCGCTGCTCCACGCGCATGCCGGCGGCGTCGAAGAAGCGCGGCGAGGACTTCAGCGTCTCCCGCTCGTCGGTGCCGGCCTGGCCGAGCGACAAGGTGTCGGGCGTCAGGAAGTCGACGGCCGACAGCAGGTAGTGCTCGCCAAGCGGGTCCTTCGGCAGCAGCGGGTCGTGCAGCGTGGAGACGCCCAGCGTGCCCGGGTAGGGGGCGTCGACCGGGCGGCGTTCCCATCCGCCTTCGGCGGGGCGCAGTTCCTCGAGCCGGCTGGCGACGTTGTCGCTGACGGTGAGCACCAGCCGCGTGGCCGTGGTCGCGTAGCCGGCGAGCGAGCGCGTGGGCGTCGGGGCGAAGAGGCTCGTGTAGCACCGTGCGTCCCTGCCCTTCGGGTCGAGGTAGGCGGCGGCGTCGGTGACCAGCAGCGAGCCGCGCGGGAAGAGCGTGTCGCCGGCCCGCAGGTCGCTGCGCAGTTCCACCAGCAGCTTCTCGCGCCAGAAGCTCAGCGTCGCGTCGGTAGGCTTGTCGATCGGCAGCAGCCGGTCCTCGCCGGCGGCCTGCTCGAGCAGGAACTCGAGCGAGTTGTAGAAGTCGGTGGCGCGGCTGAACACCGTGCGCTCGTAGCCGGGCGTGCGGTCGACGCTCACGCTGACGGAGACGTCGCCGCGCTCGCCCTCGAACACCGTGCGGGCCTCGGCCAGCGGCTGGCCGCGCCGCCAGCGCTTGATCACCCGAGGGTAGCCGGAGTCGGTGAGCGAGCCGGGGCCGAAGTCGGAGGCGACGTACAGCGTGTCCTCGTCGATCCACTCCAGGCGCGACTTGGCCTCGGGCAGCACGAAGCCGCCGTCGACGAAGCGCTTGTCGACGCTGTCGAACTCGCGGGTGACGGTGGCGTCGGCCCCCCCGCGCGACAGCGACAGCAGGCACCGCCGGTAGTCCGGCCCGAGGCAGGTGGCGCCGGCCCAGACCCAGTTCTCGCCCTCGTCGGCGGCCAGCTTGTCGAGGTCGAGCACGGTTTCCCAGGCGGGTTCGGCGCGGCGGTACTCGGCGAGCGTGGTGCGCCGCCACAGGCCGCGCGGGTGGTTCTCGTCGCGCCAGAAGTTGTAGAGCGCGTCGCCGCGGCGCGCCACGGCGGGGATGCGCGCCTTGGAGTCGAGGATCTCCCTCAGCCGGTCGCGCATCGGTGCGAAGCGTTCGTCGCCTTCGAGCTGCCGGCGGGCGACGGCATTGCGTTCGCGCACCCAGGCGAGCGCCTGCTCGCCCTGCACGTCTTCAAGCCAGAGGTACGGGTCTTCGGGAGGAGTTTGGGCGGTCACGGGGCTCAGGAAGGTCAGGCAGGACAGGAGGAGGGCGAGGCTGCGGCGCATGGCGGATGGGCCGGCCCGGCGCGGGCCGATGGCGGTCGATGATAGGGGGCGCGGTGGATTGGAAATATGATCCTCAATGTTCGATATGAAAGAGGTCTTGTGGCATCTCGATCGGATCGGGCGAGACAACAACATCAGGAGGATCCCCCGATGAGCCATTGGTTCGACCCGGGGCGCGCCACGGCGCGCGCCCTGTTCTGCGGCGCGACGCTGGCGGCGCTCGCGCCGTGCGTGCTTGCACACGACCCGGCCGTGCTGCGCAGCCTGCGGCCCGGCCACCCCACCGGCCACCTCCAGCGGCCCGGCAGCGCGGTCTGGCCGCCGCAGCCGCAGGGCATCACCGACGTGATCGACCATTCCGACCCCGGCGCGGAGCAGCGCCGGTCGTTGGGCCGCAGCCTGGCATTCAGCCGCGTCGAACAGCGCTTTGGCGAGGAGCCCGCGCTGCGGCCCTTGCGCGAGCGCCGGCTCACGCCGCTGGCGGTGGTGGAGGTGAGCGACCCGGCGCGTGGCATCGTCACCGAGCGCCGCTTCCAGTTCTTCGACCGGCAGGCCAATGCCACCGTCACCGTGGCGGAGCCCATCGTCGGTGACACGACGGTATCGACGACGCCGGCGGCCGAGTACCAGCCCGAGATCACCGCCGACGAGGAGCGCGAGGCGATCGCGCTGGCGCGGGCGTTTTTCCTGCGCCGGGGTGACGGCCGCGTGGGGCGGCTCGAGGGCTTCGCGATCCAGGCCTACAAGCCCGAAGGCCGCGGCTTCTACGACGGTCGCGTCGTCTACGTCTCCTTCCATGTCGACAACGACGCGAACCCCGAGTACGTCGCCTGGGTCGACCTGAGCGCCCAGCGTGTCATCAAGAGCCGCAAGGAGCCGCAATGAGCGGCCGGTCGAGTGCATGGCGCGGCCTGGCCGCGGGCCTGGTGGCCGGGGCGGCCCTCGGTGGTGCCTGGGCGCAGAGCGGCACGGTCGACTGGAACGGCTGGCGCTTCCAGTACAACGTGAGCGGCCTGTCGGATGGGCTGTCGCTGTCGGGCGTCAGCTACAACGGCCGGCCGCTGATCGACAAGATCAGCATGCCTGTGATGCGTGTGTTCTACGAGAACAATGCCTGTGGCCCCTACGCCGACCGCCTGGGCGGCGCGCTGTCGGCCATCCCGTGGGCGAGCGGCGCGACGCTGGCGCGGCGCGAGTTCACGCTCGACGGCCGCCGCTGGTACGAGATCGGCATCCGCGACCAGATCGGGGCCTACGACCTCTACCAGGCCTACTACATCAGCAGCGACGGCGTCATCGACGCACACGTCTACGGCAAGGGGCTGCAGTGCGTGGTCACGCATGTGCACTACCCCAACTGGCGCATCGACTTCGGCCTCGACGGGGCCGCGGCGCAGGTGGTCGAGCGTGATGCGGGCAGCGGCTACGGCCAGATGGCGAGCGAGTTCGATGCGGCCGCGGGCAGCGCGGCGCAGCACCGCTGGCGCGTGCGCAACCCCTCGACGGGGCTGGCGATGAAGGTGCTGCCCGGCTTCACCGGGTTCACGATTCCCGACAGCAACAACAGCCCGGTGCCCGGCCACGATCGCAACACCGTGTTCGGCCGCGTCTACCAGGCCGCCGAGGACGTGGGCTGGACGCAGGGCCCGAACGTGCAGGTGCCCTACGGCAACGGCGAATCGCTGGTCGGCCGCGACGTGGTGCTCTGGTACGAGGCCTACATGCCGCACACCGCGGCGGAGGGCGCCAACCTCTGGCATTCGGTCGGCGTGCGGATGGAGGTCGAGGATGCGGACGCACCGCCCCCGCCACCGCCGCCCCCTCCACCCCCTCCGCCGCCGCCCGCGAACACGGTCGCCGAGCACGAGCCGAACGACACGATCGGCTCGGCGCAGCGGCTTGCCCTGGGTTCGACGCTGCGCGGCACGATGACCGCGCGCGGCCAGAACGACTATTTCGCGGTCACGGTGCCGGCCGGCGCCACGGTGCGTGCGACGCTGACGCCGCCCGCCGGCGCGGACCACGACCTGTACGGCTACTCCGGCCGGGGGTCGCAGGTGGCCGCCAGCCGCCTGGGCGGCAGCGCGGTCGACGAGATCACGGTCACCAACAGCGGCCGCCGCGATGCGGTGTATTACCTGCGCGTGGAATCGTATTCCCACGTGCGCGGCAGCACCGCCGGCTACACGCTGGCCGTGGTGCGCACGCGCTGACGTGTCAGGCGGCGGCCTTCAGCACCTGGGGCGTCACTTCCACCGACTGCTGGCCGTCGCCCACCCACACCGTGCCGTCCTGCACCGTGAACTGCAGCTGCATCGTGCGCTGTGCGAGCGCGGCCAGGGCCTGGCTCTGTTCGGCCGGCACCTGCCACACGGCCAGCCGGGGGGCGCGCGCGACCTTGTTCTGCAGGCCGGCCCACCAGATCGGCGTGCTGGCGGCATAGGCGATCACGGTCACGCGGTCGGCCCGGCCGGCCGCCTTGATCATGCGGCGGTCGTCCGGCTGGCCCACCTCCACCCAGTGCAGCAGCTGGCCGCTGAGGTCGTGCTGCCAGAAGTCGGGTTCGTCGGTGTCCGAGATGCCCTTGGCGGCCTCGAGCCGCCCGTGCTCGTCGGTGGCGGGCACGTTCAGCGCGAACGCGAGGATGCGCATGAGCAGCCGCTCGTCGGTCTCGGAGGGGTGGCGCGCGAGCGTGAGCGCATGGTCGGCGTAGACGCCGCGATCCATGTCGGCGATCTGCAGTTGCGCCTTGAAGATGGTGGACTTGATGGCCATGAGGGGCGCCACTGTGCCACAGCGCGCCGTGTGCGATCTGCGCACGCGGCCCGGGTAATCCCGTTCGGGCCGGCCGCCGCGCCTGATGGACACTGCGCCCGTTTCAAATTTCACCCGGAGACTGCCGATGAGCTCGTTCACGCAACGTCTGGCACTGGGCCTGGCCGCCGCCGCGGCCATCGGCGGCAGTGCCCATGCCCAGGAAGTGACGCTGAAGGTGCACCACTTCTGGCCGCCGGCCGCCATGCCACCGACCAAGATCCTGCAGCCTTTCTGCGACCAGATCGCCGCGGACTCCAACAACCGCATGAAGTGCCAGGTGTTCCCGGCCATGCAGCTGGGCGGCACGCCGGCGCAGCTGATCGACCAGGCGCGCGACGGCGTGGTCGACATCGCCTTCACGCTGCCGGGCTACACCGCGGGCCGCTTCCCGATCATGGAGGTCTTCGAGCTGCCCTTCATGAACAACTCGGCCGAGGCGGGCGCCAAGGCGTCCTGGGACTACTACCAGAAGTACGCGACCAAGGAGTTCCCGGGCCTCAAGCCGCTGATGTTCAGCATCCACGACGAGGGCTACCTGCACACCCGCGACAAGCAGATCAAGTCGCTGGCCGACCTGAAGGGCCTGAAGCTGCGCGCGCCCACGCGCCAGACCAACAAGCTGCTGGCGGCGCTGGGTGCCACGCCGGTGGGCATGCCGCTGCCGGCGGTGGCCGACGCGGTGAGCAAGGGCACGATCGACGGCTTCGCACTGCCGTGGGAGGTGATCCCCTCGGTCAAGCTGCACGAGATGGTGAAGTTCCACACCGAGACGGATCCGTCGCGCCCGGCGCTGTATTCGGCGGGCTTCATCCTGGCGATGAACCAGGCGAAGTACGACGGCCTGCCGCCCGACCTGAAGGCCATCATCGACAAGCGCAGCGGCGCGGTGCTGTCGGCCTTCGCCGGCAAGGTGTGGGACGAGAGCCAGGCCGTGGGCCGCAAGCCCGCGGTCGACCGCGGCAACACCTTCTACACGCTGCCCGCCGCCGAGGTCGACCAGTGGATCAAGGCCAGCGCGCCGTTGTACGAGGAATGGGTGGCCGACATGAACAAGCGGGGCCTGCCCGGCCAGCAGATGCTGCAGGACGCACGCGACCTGCTGGTCAAGTACAAGAAGTGATGCCCGGCACGATGCCTATCGTGCTGCGCCGGCTCGCGGCGTGGTTCGCCTGCGCGGGCGGTGTCGTGGCCTGCGCCGTTGCGCTGATGGTCGTGGCCAGCATCGCCGGCCGCGCGGCGATGTCGCAGCCCATCCCGGGCGACGTGGAGCTGACGCAGTTCGGCATCGGCCTGGCGATCGCGCTGTGCCTGCCCTGGGCGCAGCTGCGCGGCGCGAACATCATCGTCGACTTCTTCACCCAGCGCGCCGGCGCCGGCGCGCTGCGCCGGCTCGACGGGCTGGGCAGCCTGCTGCTGGCGGCGATGGTGGGCGTGCTCGCGTGGCGGTCGGCCGTCGGCGCGGCATCGGTCGCCGAGGCGCAGGAGCAGACGATGATCCTGGGCCTGCCGATGTGGTGGTCCTACGCGATCCTCTCGCCCGGCCTGGCGCTCACCGCGGTGATCGCGCTGGTGCAGGCGGTGCTGCACTGGGGCGGCCGGCCGGCCTTCGTGGAGGCCGAATGAGAGGCCCTGTGCCAACCCAGCTGCGGGCCGAGCGCCGGGCCGCTCCCAAGCCGGCCCGCATCCCCCTGGGGGATCGACCGACGTATTCGGCGGGCGAGGGGCTGTCATGAGTGCGGTCACGGTGGGCCTGGTGATGTTCGGCGCCATGCTGGCGCTGATGGCGATCCGCACGCCGATCGCGGTCGCGATGTTCGTGCCCGGGGCCATCGGCTACTGGGCGATGACCAACGACGTCGCGCTGCTCAATGCGCTCAAGGGCAGTGCGGTCGCGCGGCTGACGGTCTACGACCTGAGCGTGATCCCGCTTTTCCTGCTGATGGGCCAGTTCGCGACGCAGGGCGGGCTGAGCCGCGACCTGTTCCGGGCGGCGGCCGCGTTCGTGGGGCACATCCGCGGCGGCCTGGCGATGGCGGCCATCATGAGCGCGGCGGCCTTCGGCGCGGTGTGCGGCTCGTCGGTGGCGACCTCGGCGACGATCACGCAGGTGGCCTACCCGGAGATGCGCAAGCACGGCTACCACGGGCGCCTCTCGACCGCGGCGCTGGCCACGGGCGGCACGCTGGGCATCCTGATCCCGCCTTCGGTGCCGCTGGTGGTGTACGCGATCCTGACCGAGCAGAACATCGCCAAGCTCTTCGCGGCGGCGATGGTGCCCGGCCTCATCGCGACCCTGGGCTACGTGGTGGTGGTGGCGCTGTACTGCCGCCTGCGCCCCGCGCTGGCCACGCCGAGCGAGCCGATGCCGTGGGCCGGCCGCTGGCGCGCGCTGCTGGGCATCTGGCCGGTGGCGGCGCTGTTCGCGCTGGTGTTCGGCGGCATCTACGGCGGCATGTTCTCGCCCACCGAAGGTGCCGCGGTCGGGGCGCTGGGCACCTTCGTCATCGGGCTGCTGCGCGGCGAACTGGGCTGGGCGGCGCTGCGTCGCAGCTTCCTCGGCGCGGCGGAGACCTCGGCGATGGTCTTCATGATCTTCCTCGGCGCGGACATGATGAACGCCTCGCTCGCACTCACGCAGATGCCGGCGCAGCTCGCCGACTGGGTGGGCCACCTGCAGGTGCCGCCGCTGGCGATCGTCGGTGCCATCCTCGTGTGCTACGTCATCCTCGGCTGCGTGATGGACGAGCTGTCGATGCTGCTGCTGACCATCCCGGTGATCTTCCCGACGGTGATGGCGCTCGATCTCTGGGGCCTGGCGCCCGAGGGCAAGGCCATCTGGTTCGGCATCCTGGTGCTGATGACGGTGGGCATCGGCCTCATCGCGCCACCGGTGGGGCTCAACGTCTACGTGGTCAACAGCATCGCCAAGGAAGTGCCGATGTCGGAGACCTACAAGGGCGTGTTCCCGTTCCTCGCGAGCGACGTGCTGCGCGTGCTGGCGCTGCTGATGTTCCCGGCGCTGAGCCTGGGGCTGGTGCAGGCGCTGTTCTAGCGCGGCGCGGCGGACGCGCCCCGCGTCAGGCGGTGACGTAGTCCGGGAAGCGCTCCCGGATGTCGTCGACCCGCCCGAGCGTGCCCGACAGGTGCTCGCGCAGCGCCTCCTGCGCGGCCTCCGGCGCGCGCTTGGCGATCGCGTCGACGATGCGGCGGTGGTCGCGCACCACGCGCTTCGCCTTGCCGTCCGACGGCAGGTCGAGCCGGCGCAGGCGGTCGATGTGGCCGCTCATGCGCCGCACCAGGTCGTAGAGGTCGGGTGCGCCCGCGGCCACGTACATCATGCGGTGGAAGGCGTGGTCGGCGGCGATGAACTCCTCCGGCTCGCCGCCGGCCAGCGCGGCCTGCAGGTCGACCTGCGCCCGCAGCTTCGCGACGATCGCGTCGTCGTCGTCGAGCGCGAGCGTGCGCACCACCTCCAGCTCGATCGCGCAGCGCAGGAAGTGCGCCTGCTGGGCCGACGGCAGGTGGATGCGGCTGACCAGGGTGGCGTGCTGCGGAAAGATGTCCACCAGGCCTTCCTGGCCCAGCTGCATCAGCGCATCGCGCACCGGCGTCTGGCTGACCTGGAAGCGCTCGGCCAGCTCGGCCCGCGACAGCACCGTGCCGGGCGCCAGCTCGAGCGAGACGATCATCTCGCGCAGGCGCTCGAAGACCTGCGGGGCGGCTTGCCGGGTTCGGTCGAGCTTGTGCGGTGGCTTCATGGCGTGGGCGGTCAGGGCTCGAAATTCTAGTGGGATGCCTCGTTGACACACTAATACATTAGTGCTTCACTAGCGCCGCACCCAACGACATCCCCTGACGGAGACAACCCCATGAATCGCCGATCCGCCCTGCTTGCGGCCGCCTGTGCCTGCGCCTTCTCTTCGGTAGGTGCCCAGGCGCCGGAGTGGCCGGCCGCCAAGCCGATCACCTACGTGGTGCCCTTCACCGCTGGCGGCTCGACCGACGTGGTCGGCCGCACCATCGCCCAGAAGCTCCAGGAGTCGCTGAAGCAGACGGTGGTGGTCGAGAACAAGCCCGGCCAGGGCGGCGGCATCGGCGCGAGCTACGTCGCGAAGGCGCCGGCCGACGGCTACACGCTGTTCGGCGGCACCATCAGCACCCACGCGATCAACGCCAGCCTCTACAAGAAGCTACCCTACGACCCGGTGAAGGACTTCGAGCCGGTGGCGCTGATCGCCTTCCTGCCCAACGTGCTGCTGGTCGACCCGAACCTCGGCGTCAACTCGGTGGCCGAGCTGATCGCGCTGCTGAAGAAGGACGAGAAGAAGCGCACCTTCGCCTCGTCCGGCGCCGGCACCTCCACCCACCTCGCCGGCGAGATGTTCGCCGACCTCATCGGCATCCCGCTCACGCACGTGGCCTACAAGGGCACGCCGCCTGCGATGGTCGACGTCTCGTCCGGCCAGGTCACCTTCATGTTCGACCAGATGACCGCGGCGCTGCCGCTGCTGCAGGCCGGCAAGCTCAAGCTGCTGGCGGTCACTACCGGCAAGCGCATCGCCCTCTCGCCCGAGACGCCCACGATGGTCGAGGCCGGCGTGCCAGGCTTCGAGATGTCGTCCTGGCAGGCCGTGTACGCGCCCAAGGGCACGCCCAGGCCCGTGGTGCAGCGGCTCCACGGCGAGATCGCCAAGGCCCTCAGGCAGCCCGACGTGCAGGCCAAGCTGGGCGGCCAGCTCGGCATGGAGATCGCCGCAGGCAGCCCCGAGGAACTCGCTGCGCTGATGCAGAAGGAGATCCCGCGGTGGGCCGCGCTGGTCAAGAAGTCCGGCGCGTCCGCCGATTGACGCCACAGCCCCGACACCCCCCCCAACGATCATGCGCCGCGACATCCGCATCACCGACATCCGCATCACGCCCATCGCCTTCCGCGACGGCCCGTTGCTCAACGCCGCCGGCATCCACGAGCCCTGGGCGCTGCGCGCCATCCTGGAGTTCGAGACCTCCGACGGCCGCATCGGCATCTCCGAGACCTACGGCGACGCGCCGATGCTGGCGGTGCTGGCGCAGGCGCGGCCGGTGATCGTCGGGCTCTCGCCGTTCGACCTCAACGTGATGGAGGAGCGGGTGCGCGCCACCGTGCGGCCGGTGGCCGGCGCGGTCGAGTTCACGCTGGCACCGGGCTCGCACAGCGCGAAGAACGCGGCCAAGGTGATCAGCGCGTTCGAGGTGGCGATGCTCGACCTGCAGGGCCAGATCGTCGGCGCGCCGGTGGTCGACCTGCTCGGCGGCGCGGTGCGCGACCGTGTGCCCTACAGCGCGTACCTTTTCTTCAAGTACGCCGAGCACCATGGCAAGCCCTACGCGCCCGACGCCTGGGGCGAAGGCCTGAGCCCGGCGCAGATCGTCGAGCAGGCGCGGCGCATGATCGGCCTCTACGGTTTCCGCAGCATCAAGCTCAAGGGCGGCGTGTTCGAGCCCGCGCACGAGATCGCCTGCATCCGTGCATTGAGCGAAGCCTTCCCCGGCATGCCGTTGCGGCTCGACCCCAATGCCAACTGGTCGCTGCAGACCAGCATCGCCGCCGCGCCCGAGCTCGATGAGCTGCTGGAGTACTACGAAGACCCGACGCCGGGCCTCGAAGGCATGGCCGAGCTGGCGCGCCACACGCGGCTGCCGCTGGCCACCAACATGGTGGTCACCACCTTCGACGAATTCCGGCGCGGCGTGGCGCTCGGCTCGGTGAAGGTGGTGCTGTCCGACCACCACTACTGGGGCGGGCTGCGCGCCACGCGTGAGCTGGCGCGCATGTGCGAGGTGTGGGGCCTGGGCATCTCGATGCACTCCAACTCGCACCTGGGCATCAGCCTGATGGCGATGACCCACGTGGCGGCCAGCGTCTCCAACCTCGGCTATGCATGCGACACGCACTACCCGTGGCAGGAGGAGGAGGTGATCGCCGGCGGTCGCGTGGCCTTCGATGAGGGCGCCGTCAGGCTGCCCGCCTCGCCCGGCCTGGGCGTGCAGCTCGACCGCGAGGCGCTGGCCCGGCTGCACGAGCAGTACCTCGCCTGCGGCGTGAGGCAGCGCGATGACCTGGCGCAGATGCGCAAGTACCAGCCGGATTTCGCGGGCACGTCGCCGCGGTTCTGAGGCGCGCCGCGCCTCCGCGGGCTACCGCACCCGCAGCACCCGCATCCCGACTTGCTCGCCCGCCGGGCGGTCGAGGATGCGGATCGTCGTCTCGCGCGGGGTGAAGCCGTCGGGCAGCGGCACGCTGCCGCGCACCACCTGGTGCCCGTTGATCTGGATCGTCACCGGCGGCGCCTTGACGGTGGATTCCGCGCCGCGGGCCTCGCCGGCCACCACGAGCTGCAGCACGCCGCTCATCGGCTTGCCGCTGCTGCGGCCGTCGCGCGTGAGGACGAGGTCGTAGTCGAGCGCCGAACCGGTCGCCTTGAACTGCCCGGCGCGGATCTCGACGCGGCCGCCGCGCGGGTCGGAGGGCAGCGCGGCGACGACCGCCGCCAGGTCTTCGCGCAGCCGCGCCACTTCGGCGCGGCTCGACTCGAGCGTGCCGGCCGCCTGGGCGCTGCCTTTCTGCGCGGCGTCGAGCTTGGCCGTGGTCTCGGCGAGCTGGCGCTGCAGTGCGTCGCGCTGTGCGCTGGCCTGCTCGTGCGATGTGCGCAGCGCGGCCGATTCGCTGGCGGACAACCGCGGGGGCAGGTACTTCTGCTGCACCACCACCACGCCGGCGCCGCCGATGGCCACGCCGCTGAGCCAGAGCCACAGCCACGGCGGGATCAGCCGGCGCTGGCGGCGGCGGCCGTAGGGGTCGAAGGGAACGGGCTTGAATCTGCTGAACATCCCGCAAGCCTACAACCCCCCTCCACACGTTTCGATACGCCCGTGCAGACCTGTAACGAGCGTGCGGGGCGCAGGCTCAACTTGTATCAGGCTGTTAAGCTTCCGCGCCGATGCGGCCCACGACGGCGACCGCGCTTCAGCCCGCGATGGATCGATGCCTTACCTCGTGCCTGGCCTGCTCCCGTTGTTGCGATCGACAGGCGCCCTGGCGCTGCTGGTGTGCGGCCTGTTCCTGCTCCCTGGCGAGGCGATGGCGCAGGATGCCGCAACCGCCGCCCGGTCGCCGCTGCACCTCACCGACGCACAGCACGCCTGGATCGCGCGGCACCCGGTGGTGCGCGTGGGCATGTCGACGGAGTCGCCGCCCTACTACTTCGCCGACCGGCAGGGGCGCTACGAAGGCTTCGTGATCGAGCTGATGAACCGCCTGGCCGAGCGGGCGGGCCTGCGCATGGAGTACCACCGCTACGCCCGCTTCGGCGACACGCTGCAGGCCATGCAGCGGGGCGAGATCGACCTCACGCCCTTCACTGCCGAAACCGCCTCCCGGCGCGAGCTGCTGCACTTCGTGCGGCCGCTGTTCTCCACGCAGATGGTCTACGTGGCCGACCGGCGCCTGGGCGACGTCACCGCCGATGCGCGGTTCAGCGGCTACCGCGTCGCGGCCGAGCGCCTGTCGACGGCGGCCGAACTGCTTGCCGAGCACTACCCGCAGGCCCGTGTGCAGCATTACGACTCGGCCGAGCAGGCGCTGCTGGCGGTCGCCAGCGGGGAGGCGGACGTCTTCATAGGCTTCCGGCAGGTCGCGGTGTACTACATGGAGAAGCACCTGACGGCCAACCTCGCGCTGCGCGGCGCCATCGCCACGCCGGGCACCGCGCTCGGGCCGGCGGTGCGCAAGGACCTGCCGGAGCTGGCGGCCATCCTCGACCAGGCGGTCGCCGGTCTCGGCACCGACGAGATCGCCGCAGTGGCCGCCAAATGGCTGCCGCGCAGCGTGCTCGGGGCCGACGTGCGGCCGCAGACCACGCTCACCGACGCACAGCGGGCATGGATCCGCGCCCACGGCAGCCTGCGCGTGGGGTTCGATGCGGCCTTCGCGCCGATCGCGTTCACCAGCCTGGCCGGCGGTTTCGACGGCCTGGCCGCCGACATCACACGGGCCGTGGCCGGCAAGGTGGGGCTGATCGTCGCGGTCGAGGAAAGCGGCAGCTTCGCCGACGTCTATGCGCGGGCGCTGCGCGGCGACATCGACGTGATCGCGGCGGCCGCCCGCAACAACGAGCGCGGACGGGACTTCGACTTCGTGGGCCCGTTCCTGCGGGTGCCGACCGTGGTCGTCGCGGCCTCGGACCGCGACCTCGACGCCGGCCTCGACGCACCGGGCCGCCGGCGCCTGGCGCTGCTGCGCGAGCACTTCCTGCTGCCGCTGCTGCGCTCGCGCCACCCGAACCTCGCGCTGCAGGAGTACGCGACGCAGGCCGAGGTGCTGCAGGCCGTGCGGCGCGGCGATGCGGAGCTGGCGATCGGCAACATGAAGGTCGTCAACGAGCTGCTCGAGGCACGGCATGCCGGCGCGCTGCGCACCATCGGCACCGTGCCGCAGGGCGACAGCGAGCTGTACTTCGCCGTGCGCAAGAGTCTGCCGGAGATGGCCGGCGTGCTGCGCGCCGGCCTTGATGCGATGACGCCCGCGGAGCGGGCGGCGATCGACAACCGGTGGCTGCGCGTGCAGTTGAACCAGGGCGTGCCCTGGGGGCGCGTGCTGGCGATCGGCGCGGCCGGCACCGCGCTCGCGGGGCTGGTGATCGGCAGCCTGTGGATCGGCAACCGGCGTCTGCGGCAGGCGCAGCGCACGCTCGACGATGCACGGCGGCTGGCCGAGGAGCAGGTGGCCGCCCGCGCGGCTTTCACCGCCTACCTCAGCCACGAACTGCGCGGCACGCTGGGCGGCATCGTCGGCGGGTTGGGCCTGCTGGAGGCGGGCGCGATGGGGGCCGACCGGCAGCGCCAGCTGCTCGGCGCGATGCGGGCGTCGTCCGGCGGCCTGCTGGACCTGTGCGAACGCACGCTGGATTTCGAGCGCATGCTGCAGGGCGGGCTCGACCTGCAGCCCGCGCCGGTGCTGCTGAAGGAGGTCATCGACACCGCGCTGGCGCCGTGGCGCGTGCAGGCCGAGCTCAAGGGCCTGGCGCTGCAGGCCAGCCTGCGGTTCGCCCCGGACCTGCGCGTGCACTGCGACGCGGTGCGGCTGACGCAGGTGCTGCAGAACCTCGTGGGCAATGCGGTGAAGTTCACCGTGAAGGGCAGTGTCGAGATGGCGGTCGCCGTCGAGCGGGGGGGGCCGGCGGGCCTGGTGCTGCGCGTGACGGTGGCCGACACCGGCCCGGGCATCGCGGCGGACGATGTCGCGCAGCTCTTCAGCGCCTTCACGCAGGGTGAAGCCGGGCGGCGCTCGCGGCGCGGGGCGGGGCTGGGGCTGTCGATCTGCGCGCGCATCGTGTCGGCGATGGGCGGCACGATCGAGCTGGCCGAGTCGTCGTTCGCGGGCAGCACCTTCGCGCTGCAGCTGCCGTTGAGGCGGGCGCCGACGGCGGGAGTGGATGCGCCGGCAGCGGCGGATTGCGTGGCGCCGGGCTGACCGCATCGATCAGCCGGCCTGGCCGCCCAGCTCCTCGACGGCCTTGTGCAGGAAGGCCGCGATCTCCTCCTTGCCGGGCAACTGCACCTGGTAGCGTGACACGAAGAGCTGGTTGCTCATGCCCGCCAGCGCGTACTGCACCAGTTCGGTGTTCTTGCCCGTGCACAGCAGGATGCCGATGGGCGGCTGGTCGCCGTCGCTCATCTCGTGCTGCCGGTAGTAGCCCACGTAGCTGTTGAGCTGGCCCAGGTGCTCGTGGCGGAAGGCGTCGTTCTTCAGTTCGATGAGCACATGGCACTTGAGCACGCGGTGGTAGAAGACCAGGTCCACGAAGAAGTGCTCGCCGCCGATCAGCAGCCGCTTTTGCCGTGCCTCGAAGCAGAAGCCGTGGCCCAGCTCCAGCAGGAAGGCCTGGAGCTTGTCGAGCAGGGCGTCTTCGAGCTCACCTTCGGTCACCACCTCCTGGGCCTTGAGGCCCAGGAACTCGAACACGTAGGGGTCGCGGATGAGCTGCTGCGGTGCGGCCCGCTCGGCGCTGGCATGGGCGCGCTTCGACAACGCGGCCTTGTTCGTGGACAAGCCGCTGCGCTGGTAGTACTGCGTGGCGATCTGGCGCTTGAGTTCGCGCACGGACCAGGTGCCGCGCAGAGTTTCGGCTTCATAGAAGGCGCGCTGCTGCTTGTCGTCCAGGTCCACCAGTTGTTCGAAGTGGCTGTATGAGAGGCGGTTGACGAGCAGTGCCGGGTACGCTGCGGACACGGCCGGCGATTGTGCGGACGGCGTCCGCACTTTCTCGCCGCGCGGCGGCGCCGGCTGCAGCGCTGCGAATGGTGCGGACACCGTCCGCACAATCTGCGGGTAGGCCCGGTAGAACGCCAGGTAGCCGTAGAGCTGGCGCCGGCCGCTGTTGCTGACGCCATGGCTGCGCAAGGCTTCGGACAGTTCGGCCAGCAACCGGTCGCCATAGGTGGCCCGGTCCGCGCCCTGCAGTTCGTAGTGGTGGATGTGCGCACCGATCAGCCAGTTGCGAAAGGTCAGGCTGATGTTGACGGCCCGCGTGGCTTGGCTGGCGCACTCCTGGTGCACCTGGCGGATGCTGGCCACCAGCGCGGCAAAACCCGGTGCCGACGGTGGCTTCGTGGGGCTGCGCCTAGACGGCATGGCCCGGCGCGGCGACGTTTTTGCGGATATCCCAGATCTCCGACATCGCCTCCGCGAAGCTGTCAGCCACCGCCTGCGCTCCCGCATGCCGGTGTGCGCTGACGACCCAGCGCCCCGCCACCATCACGTCCCGCCAGGGGCGGCCCGGGCTGGAGAACACCAGCGCGTCCAGCAGGTGCGTGGGCGGGATGCCCCTCAGCGCGTGGTCCTGCAGGTCGGCCACCAGCAGGTCGGCCCGCGCGCCGGCCTGCAGGCCCCAGGGGCCGAGGCCGGCCGCCGCGCCGCTGCCGGCCTGCACACGCGCCCACAGCCGCTCGGCGGTGGCCGGCTGCCCGGCCTCGGGGGCGGCGCTCACGTTGCGCTGCCGGCGTGCCAGGCGCTGGCCGTATTCGAGCAGGCGCAGCTCTTCGCGCCAGGCGCGTGTCACGTGGCTGTCGGAGCCGAGCGCCAGCGGGGCCCCGCTCGCCAGCCAGCCGGGCAGGTCGGCCAGGCCGTCGCCGAGGTTGGCCTCGGTGCTGGGGCACAGCACCGCGCCGGCGCCGGCCGCGGCCACCGCGTCGATCTCGGACGGCGTGGTGTGCGTGGCGTGCACGAGCTGCCAGCGTGCATCCAGCAGCCCCTGCCGCGCGAGCCATTCGATCGGCCGCTGGCCAGTGTGGCGCAGGCAGTCGTCGACCTCCGAGGTCTGCTCGGCCACGTGGATGTGGATCGGCCCGTCGAAGCCCTCGGCCAGCGTGCGCAGCCGGCCGATGGCCTCGGGCGGCGCGGCGCGCAGCGAGTGCAACGCCAGGCCTGCGGTGAGCAGCGGGCGGCCCGATGCGGCCAGCCGCTGCCGCGTGGCCCAGATGCCCTCGGCCGTGCTCGCGAAGCGCCGCTGGTCGGGCCGCAGCGCCGGCTGCGCGAAGCCCGCCCGTTCGTACAGCACCGGCAGCATCGTCAGGCCGATGCCGGCGTCGGCCGCGGCATCGGCCAGCGCCCAGCTCATCGCGAGCGGGTCGCCGTAGGGGCTGCCGTCCTCGTCGTGCTGCAGGTAATGGAACTCGCACACCTGCGTGTAGCCGCCGCGCAGCAGCTCCACGTACAGGTGCGTGGCGATCGCGCGCAGTTGCCCGGGCGTGATGCGCAGCGCCACCTGGTACATGCGGTCGCGCCAGCTCCAGAAGTCATCGGCCGCCTGCTCGCGCCGCTCGGCCAGGCCCGCGAAGGCGCGCTGGAAGGCGTGGCTGTGCGCATTGACCAAGCCCGGCAGCACCGGGCCGGCGAGGCGCTGCGCGTCCGGGGGGGGCTCGGCCACGCCGGGCCGCACCTCGGCCCAATGGCCTTGCGCGTCGACGGCCAGCAGCACGCCGTCATGCCAGCCGGCGGGCAGCCAAGCACGCGGCGCCCACCATCGGGCGGCCACGCTCAAGCCGGCCTCCAGTCGAGCATGGCCTGCAGCAGGCGGCGCAGCAGCGGCGTGATCTCGCCGGCGCGCAGCGCATGCCACTCCGCGGGGCTGCTTTCCTCCAAGTAGCAGCGCCAGCACATCTCGAGCTGCACCGCGTGCACGCCCCGGGCGGGCGCGCCGTAGAAGCGGGTGATGTGGCCGCCCTTGAAGCGGCCGTCGACCACATGGCTGTGCTGCGTCTGGCTGGCCAGCACCGCGGCCAGCGCGTCGCGCAGCGACGGGTCGCAGGCCGTGCCGCCGGCCGTGCCGAGGTTGAGCGCCGGCAGCGTGCCTTCGAAGAGCCAGGGCAGCTCGCTCTTGATGCTGTGGCCGTCGAACAGCACGACGTGGCCATGCTCGGCACGCAGCCGTGCCAGTTCGCCCGCCAGCGCCTCGTGGTAGGGGCGCCAGAAGAGGTCGACGCGCTGCTGCACCTCGATGTCGCCGGGCGCCTGGCCCTCGCGGTACAGCGGCTCGCCGGTGAAGAAGCGGGTCGGGCAGAGTTCGGTGTTGTTTGCGCCCGGGTACATCGGCGTGTTGTCGGGCGGCCGGTTCAGGTCGACCACGTAGCGGCTGAAGTGCGGCACGAGCAGGCTGGCACCCAATTCCTGCGCAAAGCCGTACAGCCGGTCGAGGTGCCAATCGGTGTCTTCGACGGCCAGCGCGCGCGGCACGAAGCGCCCGCGCAGTTCGGGCGGGATCTCCCGGCCCGCATGGGGCACGCTGACCAGCAGCGGCCGCCGGCCCGGGTGCAGGGTGAACACGGTGTGATCGGTCATGCTGTCTCCTTGCGCGTGTGGCGGCATACGTCCGGGCCGCCGGGCGCGCCGTGCAGACTGTGCCCGATCCAGAAGCCGCACGGGCCGGCGTCGCCGCCACCGCCATCGTCCGCGATGGGGTCATAGCGGCAGGGGGCGCCGCCTTCGTGCCACAGCAGGGTGAACGGCGCGACCGGCACGGCCTCGCCGCCGGCGGCCCGCCAGGTGCCGGCGGCCAGCGCGAACAGGCCGCGCGCCTCGAAGGGCTCGCACCATTCGACGCCCGGCACCACCGTGCGCAGCACGCCGCTGCCGCGTTGCACCATCACGTTGAGGTTGCGCGTGGGCCCGTCGATCAGGCGGCAGCCGGGCGCCGCCGCACCATCGAAGGCCAGCGGGGGGTCGCTGCGCGTCTGCCGCACGCGGCCCGCCGGCAGCGCGAGCAGCACGCCGGCCCCTTCGAGCATCGCGAACCAGCGCTGCACGCCCGGGAAGGCGGAGAAGTCGCCGTCGCGCTCGACGTCCGCCACGCTGATGCGCAGGGCCCAGCCGTCGTCCTGCGGACTGGCGCCTGCTGCCGGCCGGCGCAGCAGCTCGCGCGTGTGCCCGCCCCCGTTGCGCCAGGGCAGGGGCGCCTGCGCGTGCAGGGGGATGAGCGAGGCGGTCACGGCTTGAAGTGGCCTTCGATGAGGTAGCGCGAGCCCGGGTGCACCAGCCGCGCGAGGGTGATGCCGACGCCGCGGCTCTCGGTGCGGCGCACGATCACGAGGCAGGCCTCGTCGCGGCGGATGCCGAGCAGCCGTGCCTCCTCGGCCGTCGGCGGGCTGGCCTCGATCGCGTAGTGCGCTTCCCAGGTCGGGGCGACCGTGCGCAGGTAGTTCGTCGGGGTGGTCTGCTCGAAGTCGACGCCCAGGTAGCCGGGCGCGCAGGCGGGGTTGACGTAGCGGTCCTCGCACTGCAGCGGCACGCCGTTGTCGAGGTGCACGATCCGCGTATGGAACACCTTCGCGCCCTCGGCCATGCCGAGCTGGTGGGCGAGTTCGGCGGTGGCGCGCTCCGCCTGCTTGAGGTGGACCACCGCGCGGTGCTCGTGGCCGCGCGCGCCGATTTCCTCGTGCAGGTCGCGGATGGTCAGCCGCGACGACACCCCGTGCAGCTGCGCCGCGTAGGTGCCCGAACCCTGCACGCGGTCGACCAGCCCTTCGCTCTGCAGTTCGCGCAGCGCACGGTTGACCGTCATGCGGCTGACCGAGAAGCGCTGCACCAGCTCGGCCTCCGAGGGCATCAGCGTGCCGGGCGTCCAGCGCCCGCGCGCCAGCTCGCGCTTGAGGTACTGCTTGACCCTGGCATACGGCGGCAGGGGCGCGGGGGAGGTCTTGATGGCCATGGGCAACATCCTACTTGCCTGAAGTTGTATAGACAAATAGAGTCTGCAGGATGGCGACCCTCGAAATCGATCCCGGCCGGCTGACGCTCGATGCGCTCCAGGCCATCCATGCCGGCGGCGTCGAACTGTCGGTTGCCCCGCACGCCGCCGCTGCCGTGCAGGCGAGCGCCGCCGTGGTGCAGGCCGCGGCCGCGGGCGAGGCTCCTGTATACGGCGTCAACACCGGTTTTGGCAAGCTCGCCAACCAGCGCATCAGCGAGCAGGACCTCGACACCCTGCAGCTCAACCTGATCCGCTCGCACAGCGTGGGGGTGGGGGCGCCGTTGCAGCCGGCGGTGGTGCGGCTGATGCTGGCGCTCAAGGCCGCCAGCCTGGCGCGCGGCCATTCCGGTGTGCGGCCGGTCGTCATCGAGACGCTGCTGGCGGTGCACAACGCCGGGCTGGTCCCCTATGTGCCCAGCCAGGGCTCGGTGGGCGCCTCGGGCGACCTGGCGCCGCTGGCGCACATGACGCTGGCGCTGATGGGCGAGGGCGACGTGCTCACCGCCGACGGCGGCCGCCGCCCCGCCGCCGCCGCGTTGCAGCAGGCCGGCATCGCACCGCTGAAGCTCGCCGCCAAGGAGGGCCTGGCGCTGATCAACGGCACGCAGACCTCCACCGCGCTGGCGCTGCACGCGCTGCTGGCCTTCGAGCCGGTGCTCGAATCGGCGCTGGTGGTGGGGGCGCTCACCGTCGATGCCGCCCGCGGCAGCGACGGCCCGTTCGATCCGCGCATCCACGCGCTGCGCGGCCAGCCCGGGCAGATCGACGTGGCGCAGTACTACCGCGCACTGCTTCAGGGCAGCCCGATCCGGGCTTCCCACGTCCAGGGCCCCAAGTCGGGCGCTGCGCGTCCGCCGTCCCCCGAGGGGAGCGGGCCTCGCTGGAGCGGCCAGTCGCTGGCCGAGGGCGACGACCGCGTGCAGGACCCGTACTGCCTGCGCTGCCAGCCGCAGGTGGTGGGCGCTTGTCTAGACCAGTTGCGGCATGCGGCGCTCGTCCTGGTGCGCGAGGCCAATGCGGTGACGGACAACCCGCTGGTGTTTGCCGAAGACGGGGCGATGGACCCGGCGCTGGGCCGCCCCGAGCCGGGTCGCGCCCCCTCGGGGGGCCGCGAGCGCAGCGAGCTTGGGGGCACCATGATCTCCGGCGGCAACTTCCACGCGGAGCCCGTGGCACTGGCGGCCGACGCGATGGCGCTGGCGATCGCCGAGGTGGGCGCCATCGCCGAGCGGCGCATCGCCATGCTGATCGACACCGGCGTATCGCGCCTGCCGCCCTTCCTCACCGCCAACGCGGGCCTGAACAGCGGCTTCATGATCGCGCACGTCACCGCGGCGTCGCTGGCCAGCGAGAACAAGTCGCTCGCCCACCCCGCCAGCGTGGACAGCCTGCCCACCTCGGCCAACCAGGAAGACCACGTCTCGATGGCCACCTTCGCGGCGCGCCGGCTGCAGCCCATGATCGCCAACACCGCGCACATCCTCGGCATCGAGCTGCTGGCAGCGGCGCAGGGCATCGAGTTCCTGCGGCCGCTGCGCAGCTCCGGCGCGCTGGAGCAGGTGCATGCGCTGCTGCGCAGCCAGTGCCCCAGCGTCGACGTGGACCGCTACCTCGCGCCCGACATCGAGCGCGCGACGGCGCTCGTCACCAGCGGGGCGCTGGCGCGCATCTTGCGAACGCTGCCCGCCTTGCCGGTGCTGTGGATTCCGGCCTGACCCATCCCACCCGAGAGAAAGAATCACCATGAAGCTCAAGCCCGCGCTGATGGCGTCCCTGGTTGCCGCGGCCTGCGCCGCCGTGGCGCCGATGGCGTCCGCCCAGGAAACCAAGGTCGCCATCGGCATCTCCGGCTGGACGGGCTTCGCGCCGCTCACGCTGGCCAAGGAAGCCGGCCTCTTCAAGAAGCACGGGCTCGACGTCACGATCAAGAAGATTCCGCAGAAGGACCGCCACCTCGCGCTGGCCTCGGGCGACATCCAGTGCGCGGCCACCACGGTCGAGACCTGGGTGGTCTGGAACGCCAACGGCGTGGCCAGCACGCAGATCTTCCAGATGGACAAGAGCTACGGCGCCGATGGCCTGGTGGTCAAGCCGGGCATCGAGAAGATCACCGACCTGAAGGGCAAGACCCTCGCCGCCAGCGCGCCCGGCACCGCGCCGTACTTCGGCGCCGCATGGATCCTGAAGAAGAACGGCATGTCGATCAAGGACGTGAAGGTGCTGACGCTGGAGCCGCAGCCGGTGGCCAACGCGTTCCTGGCCGGCACCGGCGGCATCGACGCCGGCATGACCTACGAGCCGTACCTGTCGAGCGTGCGCGCCAAGCCCGAGGCGGGCAAGATCATCGCCACGACGATCGACTACCCGATGGTGATGGACACCTTCGGCTGCACGCCGAAGTTCCTGGCCGAGAACCCGAAGGCGGCCAAGGGCTTCGCCGACGCGTACTTCGATGCGGTCGAGATGATCAAGGCCGAGCCCAAGAAGAGCTTCGAGATCATGGGCGCCGACGTCAAGCAGACGGCCGAGGCCTTCGAAGCCTCGCAGAAGTTCCTGCGCTGGCAGGACAAGGCGGCGAACCAGAAGTTCTTCGCCGGGGAGTTCCAGCAGTTCACCAAGGAGGCGGCCGACCTGCTGCTGGAGGTGGGCATCATCCGCCAGATCCCCGACCTGACGAAGCTGGCCGACACGCAGTTCATCAAGTAACGCAGGGCCTGCCACACCTCGCCCATGACGCCGCTCAAGCCCGTCAGCCCCGGCCTGCGCATCGCGCTCGGGGCCGCCTTCTTCGTCCTCTTCTTCGCCGTCTGGGCCATCGCCACGCTGGGCGGCCACGTCAGCAAGACCTTCCTGGCCGACCCAATCACGATGGTGAAGAGCGGCTGGACGCTGCTCACCGAGATGGGCTTCGCCGTCGACATCGGCATGACGGTGTGGCGCGTGCTGGGCGGCTTCACCATCGCCGCGGTGCTGGCGTTGCCGCTGGGCGTGGCCATGGGTGCGTACAAGCCGATCGAGGCGTTCTTCGAGCCCTTCGTCAGCTTCGCGCGCTACCTGCCGGCCAGCGCGTTCATCCCGCTGCTCATCCTGTGGGCGGGCCTGGGCGAGGCGCAGAAGCTCTCCGTCATCTTCATCGGCAGCTTCTTCAACCTGGTGCTGATGATCGCGGTGGCGGTGGGCAACACGCGGCGCGACCTGGTGGAGGCCGCCTACACGCTGGGTTGCGGCGACCGGGGCGTGGTGCGGCGGGTGCTGATCCCCGGCGCGGCGCCGGAGATCGCCGAGATCCTGCGCATGGTGCTGGGCTGGGCCTGGACGTACGTGATCGTCGCCGAGCTGATCGGCGCGTCCAGCGGCATCGGCCACATGATCACCGACAGCCAGGCGCTGCTCGCCACCGACCAGATCATCTTCGGCATCATCGTGATCGGGCTCATCGGGCTGGCGAGCGATCTGCTGTTCAAGACGGTCAACCGCAAGGTGTTTGCCTGGGCGGCACTGGGAAGGTGATCGAGGGCCTATGGCAGAGAGGCCGACGTTGTTGCTCTGCGGACCCTGGGCCGTGCCTGAGCGCCCCGTCGTCCCGCGACCGCGCCGTTGACCTCCGAAGCCACTGAACGGGAAAGCCCATGACCATCCTCCTCGAAGTCAAAGGCGTCGAACGCCGCTTCCAGTCGAGCCACGGCAGCACGTTGGCGCTGTCGGCCACCGACCTGCAGGTGGCCGAGAACGACTTCATCACCATCCTCGGCCCGTCGGGCTGCGGCAAGAGCACGCTGCTGCGCATCGTGGCCGGGCTCGACCACCCGACCGCCGGCGAGGTGCTGCTCGACGGCCGGCGCGTCACCGGCCCCGGGGCCGACCGCGGCATGGTGTTCCAGAGCTACACGCTGTTCCCCTGGCTCACGGTGCGCGACAACGTCTGCTTCGGCCTGCGCGAGCGCGGCCTGCCGCGGGCCCAGCAGATCGAGATCGCGCAGGGCTTCATCCAGAAGGTGGGCCTGACCGGCTTCGAGCACCACTACCCGAAGCAGCTTTCCGGCGGCATGCAGCAGCGCACGGCGCTGGCCCGCGCGCTGGCCAACGGCCCTCGCATGCTGCTGATGGACGAGCCCTTCGGCGCACTCGACCACCAGACGCGCGAGCTGATGCAGGAGCTGCTGCTCGGCATCTGGGAAGCTGAGCGCACCACGGTGCTTTTCGTCACCCACGACATCGACGAGGCCGTCTTCATGGGCAGCCGGGTGATGGTGATGAGCGCGCGGCCCGGCCGCATCAAGCTCGACCGGCCGGTGCCCATCCCGCACCCCCGCCACTACGCCGTGAAGACCACCCCGGCGTTCTCGGCGCTGAAGGCCGAGCTGACCGAGCAGGTGCGCATCGAGGTGCTGGCCGCCCAGGCGGCGATGGCCTGACGAACGTGCGCCGGGCCGCTGGCGCCCGGCAGGCGCCGCGACTCAGCGCCGGCCGAAGGCGCCGCGCAGGCCTTCGGTGGCCTGCAGCGTGCCGACCTCGATGCCGTTCCAGTTGCGCAGCACCCCGCGGCTCAGGCTGGCGAGCAGGCTCGCCTGCGCGTCGTCCAGCGGCAGCAGCGCCTCGATCACCGCCGCCATCGCCACCTCGGCCGCGCGTGCGTTGTTGCCGTCGTCCATCTTGATCGCCACGCCCAAGCCCAATGTGGGCAGCGCGGCGCAGAAGACGCCTTCGGCGCCCACCTTGCAGAACACCCGCTCGCCCAGGCGCTCCATCACGCGGGTGTCGAAACGGCCGGTGCCCGCGACCATGAACGGCGCGGCCGCCACGGCACGCCGCAGCCGGGCCGCGGCCTGTGCGCGGCCGGGCGAGAGGCCCTGGCCGGTGGCCACGCGCGCAAAACCCCGGGCCAGCTGCCGCAGCGGGATGCCGTAGGTGGGGATCGAGCAGCCGTCGGTGCCCATGGGCGCCCGCGAGAGGTCGCAGCCGGTGGCCGCCTGCAGCGCGGCCGTCACCTCGCGCATCACCGGATGCCCCGGCTGCAGGTAGCCGCCGACGAAGCCGCCGGGCTCCCGGCCGGCCTGCCGCGCCATCAGGCAGCCCAGGCACACTAAGCCCGCGTGCTTGCCGGAGCAGTTGTTGTGCAGCGCGCTCGGCGCCTGGCCCGCTGCGGCCAGGGCACGGGCCGCGCCCTCGTGCCCCGGCCAGTGGGCGCCGCATTCGAGCGCCGCGGGGTCCAGGCCGGCCTTGGCGAGCATCGACGCGGCCGTGCGCACGTGCGCGGGCTCGCCGTTGTGCGAGGCGCAGGCCAGCGCAAGCTCCTCGTCGGTCAGCCCGAAGTGCTCGGCCGCGCCGCTGTCCACCAGCGGCAGCGCCTGCAGCACCTTCACCGCGGAGCGCGGGAACACCGGCCGGTCGATGTCGCCGAGCGCGGTGTGCAGCGCGCCGTCGGCCTGCGCGATCGCCAGCGCCCCGCGGTGGAAGGACTCGACCACGCCGCCGCGGGTGGCCTCGACCAGGATGGGGTGCTGCTGCATCGTCGTCTCCTCCGCCGGCGTGCCGGGCCGGGCCACTGTAGCGCCGGCATCGACAATCCCGGTGATGGATGTCCTGGGGATCGACTTCACCAGCCGCCCGACGGCGCGCAAGCCCATCGTCGTCGCGCAGGGCCGGCTCGAAGGGGTGCGGCTCGGCCTGCAGCGGCTGGAGGCACACCCCAGCTTCGAAGCCTTCAGCCAGCGGCTGGAGGTGCCCGGGCCCTGGGTCGGCGGCTTCGACCTCCCCTTCGGCCTGCCCCGCGCGCTGGTGGAGGCGCTGGGGTGGCCCGGCGACTGGGCCGCGCTGATGTCGCACTACGCGGGCCTGCCGCGCGACGAGGTGCGGCGCGCGTTCGCCGCCTTCTGCGCGGCGCGGCCCGCCGGCAGCAAGTTCGTGCACCGCGCCTGCGACGGGCCGGCCGGCTCCTCGCCGTCGATGAAGTGGGTCAACCCGCCGGTGGCGCTGATGATGCACGCGGGCGTGCCGCTGCTGCGTGCGGCCGGGCTGCACCTGCCGGGCCTGCAGGCGGGCGACCCGACCCGCGTGGCGCTGGAGGCCTACCCCGGGCTGCTGGCGCGCGAGCTGATCGGGCGCCGCTCGTACAAGAGCGACGACCGTGCGAAGCAGACGCCCGAGCGGCTCATTGCCCGCAAGGATGCCCTGGAGGCGCTGGAACAGGGCCGCACGCGCCTGGGCCTGCGCCTGAGGCTCAGCCACGCGCAGCGCGACCAACTTGCCGACGATCCCTCGGGCGACCGGCTCGATGCCGTGCTGTGCATGGTGCAGGCCGCCTGGGCGAGCCGGCAGCCGGACTGGGGGCTCCCGCAGCCCATGGACCCGCTCGAGGGGTGGATCGTCAGCGCGCCCGCCGGCGGCTGAGCTGGTCGCTGGGCCGGCAGGCGCAGGCGCTTCGGCGCCGCATCGCGGCGGCTGCGCCGTTAGTCGATGGTTGGCCGTTCCTGTGTTGCCGCTTCATTGCCAATGAAAGCAAATGTGTTTTTTTGGGTGGCGGTTATGCGGTACACCGCACTTTTCCATCCGGGTTAACACCTCGCTTGCATTTTGACCAAAGTCCATACAGTCAACTTCGCACAGCGCTGGTGCGAAATTACAACAGCCGCCCATGCAGCGCACCATCCAGGTGCGTTCTCGGCGGCATACAGGAGACAACTCGAATGGCTAACCGATCCTCGTTGCGTCGGCTGGGGCTGGCGTGCGCGATGCCCCTGCTCCTCAGTGCCTGTGCGGGCATGCACCACCACGGAGGGGGTGCCCATCCCGGCGGGGGCAAGGCCGTCGTCGCCACCAGCGACGCCCCGGCTGCCATCGGCCCCTACTCCCAGGCCATACGGCATGGCAACACGCTGTACCTGGCGGGGCAGATCCCGATCGACCCGAAGACCAACCAGCTCAACACCGGCACGATCGAGGAGCAGACGCGCCTCGTACTCGACAACCTGAAGGCCGTGCTGGCGGCCAGCGGGATGACGATGGACAACGTCGTGCTGACCCACGTCTTCATGAAGGACCTGAACGACTTCGCGAAGATGAACGCGGTCTACGCGACCTACTTCACCGACAAGCCGCCGGCCCGTGCCACGGTGCAGGTGGCTCGGCTGCCGCGCGACGTGGCCGTCGAGATCTCCGCCGTCGCGGTGCGCTAGCCGAGCGCGCCGGCTGCGCCGCTGCGGCGGCGCGCCGGCTTTCCCGACCTGTTCGTTCCGACCGTTTTCGACGCGCCGGGCGCCGCGTTGCGCCCATCTGGACCCCCGTGTGTTCATTCCACCCCGACGTTAGGAAGGAAGATCCCATGTCCGAGCACGAAACATCCCTGTCGTTCGAACCTGAAGCGACGCCGCAGCGGCGCAGCTTCTTCAAGCTGGTGGGCGCCGGCGCCGGCGCGATGACGCTGGGCGCGCTGCCGCTGGTCAGCAAGGAGGCCTTCGCGGCCACCAACCACGTGATGGGCGAACCCTTGCCCGCCTTCACGCTGGACCCGTCCATTCTCTACATGAACATCGGCACGACCGGCTCCACGCCGGCGCACCTGCTGAAGGCCTTCGACGACTACAACCGCCTGGTGGCGCGCGATCCGCGCGAGAGCCTGGGCGGCACGACGCCGATGCGCGCGGCCATCGCCCCCGGCTTCGGCTGCGAGACCGAAGAAATCGTGATGAGCTACAACACGACGGACGGGATGAACAAGATCCTGGCCGGCGTGGAGCTCAACGCCGGCGACGAGATCATCACCACCAACCACGAGCACCCGGGTGGCAACGGCCCGATGAACCTGCTGGCCTGGCGCAAGGGCGTGGTGATCAAGCGGGTGAACCTGCCGGTGGGCAACAACCAGACCGCGCAGGACTACGTGAACCTGTTCGCCGCGGCGATCACGCCGGCCACCAAGGCCTTCGTGTTCTCGGCGCCCACGTACCTCACCGGCACGATGCTGCCGTACAAGCGCCTGGCCGCGCTGGCGCAGCAGCACAACATCATGACCATCGTCGACGGTGCCCACATCACCGGGATGATGAACATCAAGTTCCACGAGACCGGGATCGACTTCTGGGGCTGCTCGGGCCACAAGTGGCAGTGCGGGCCCGGCGGCACCGGCATCCTCTACATCCGCAACCGCGTGAGCCAGTACAACCCGCTGCCGCTGTTCAACTTCTGGCCGAGCAACACCAACAACACCGCGCTCACCGGCCCGCGCACCAACGCCAACGCGGCCACCTACACCATCGGCACGCGCGTGCAGAGCATCGGCAACCCCAACTACCCGATGCTGAAGGTCTTCTCCGAGTGCTGCACCTACTGGGACGAGATCGGCCGCGCGGCGATCGAGGCGCACGACCTGGCGCTCTCGGCCTACCTGAAGCAGAAGATCGCGCAGTACTGGGGCGTCTCGCGGCTGTATTCGCCGATGGGCGATCCGGAACTGGTCTCGGCGCTGACCTCGTTCAGCCCCTTCCACGCCTCCAACCTGGTGCTGGCCACCGGCTCGGCGGCGACGGCGGAGACCACGCAGTCCAACCAGTTCGTGGAGCGGCTGCGCACGCAGTACGGCATCGTGGTGCGCAACACGGCCGTGCCGGTGATCGGCTCGCCGGCACCGCACCACCCGCTGCGCATCTCGACCCATCTGTTCCATTCGGCGCAGGACGTCGACCGCCTCGTCGCCTCGATGCGCGAGCTGACCAAGCTGATGCTTTCGGGCCGCTGAACAAGACCATTCCTGCAGGAGAGAAACCCATGAACACCAAGCACACCATGATGGCGCTGGCGATCGGTGCCGCCTTCCTCACCACGGGCGCGCAGGCGGCCATGCTCGACTTCAGCGGCACCACCGCTGGCGGGCCGACCTTCGACCGGCCCCTCGAGACACTGGACTTCCTGCCCTTGATCGGCGAGGACGCGCGCTACAACGCGTTCCAGTTCACCGTCGACACCAGCGGCTTCTACAACTTCCTCAGTACCGTCACCGGCTGGGACAACTTCACGCTGCTCTACGGCCCCGGCTTCAACGCCGCGTCGCCGCTGACCAACGCGCTGGCGGCCAACGACGATTTTGGCGCCCCGGGCCAGTCGGGCTTCTCGTTCGGCCTGACGGCCGGCGTCGCGTACACCTTCGTGACGACGGGCTTCGACGGGGCGGTGGACTTCGGCGCCTTCAACAACAGCATCGCGGGGCCGGGCAGCATCGCGGCGGTGCCGGAGGCGGGCACGCTGGCCATGATGGCGATGGGGCTGGCGCTGGTCGGGCTGCTGCGCCGCCGGCGCTGAGGGCGCGTTCGCCCGGGCGGGCGGACGGCGGCGGCTTCGGTAGGATGGCCTGATCAAGACGCCACCTTTCCGACCCGCCGCCTGGTTCACCCGCCAGCACTGGAAGCCCTTCGCCTTCCAGCGCGAGGTATGGGCCGCCATGGCCGCTGGCGACAGCGGCCTGCTGCACGCCACCACCGGCGCAGGCAAGACCTACGCGGTGTGGTTCGGCGCGCTGGCGCGCGCGCAGGCGATGGGCGTGCCGATGGCCGGCCGCGCCCCGCCGCCGCTGGGCGTGCTGTGGCTCACGCCCATGCGCGCGCTGGCCGCAGACACCACGCGGGCCCTGGAGGCGCCGCTGGCCGAGGTGGCGCCCGCCTGGACGGTCGGCCGGCGCACCGGCGACACCGCGGCGGCGGAGCGTTCCCGCCAGGACCGCCGCATGCCGACGGCGCTCGTCACCACGCCCGAATCGCTCACGCTGATGCTCACGCGGGCCGCCGCGCGGGACGATCTCGGCCAGGTGCACACCGTCATCGTCGACGAATGGCACGAGCTGATCGGCAACAAGCGCGGCGTGCAGGTGCAGCTCGCGCTGGCCCGGCTGCGGCGCTGGAACCCCGGCCTGGTGGTGTGGGGCCTCTCGGCGACGCTGGGCAATTCGCAGGAGGCGATGGCCGTGCTCGTCGGCGGGCCCGGCGGGCGGCTGGTGCGCGGCCGCGTGCCCAAGGTGCTGGCGATCGACACGCTGCTGCCGGCCGATCCCGGCCGCTTCTCCTGGGGCGGCCACCTGGGCGCGCAGATGCAGCAGCCGGTGGTGGAGGAGATCGACCGCTCGGGCACCACGCTGGTCTTCACCAACGTGCGCTCCCAGGCCGAGGCCTGGTACCAGCTGCTGCTGTCGGCGCGGCCCGACTGGGCGGGCGTCGTGGCCCTGCACCACGGCTCGCTCGACAAGAGCGTGCGCGAGTGGGTGGAGCTCGGCCTGAAGGAGGGGCGGCTCAAGGCCGTCGTCGCCACCTCCAGCCTCGACCTGGGCGTCGATTTCCTGCCGGTGGAGCGGGTGCTGCAGATCGGCAGCGCCAAGGGCGTCGCCCGCCTGCTGCAGCGTGCGGGCCGCAGCGGCCATGCGCCGGGGCGGCCCAGCCGCGTGACGCTGGTGCCCACGCAGGCGCTGGAGCTGGTGGAAGGCGCCGCGGCCCGCCGGGCCGCGCGGGCCGGCCAGGTCGAGGGCCGGCACTCACCGGCCAAGCCGCTCGACGTGCTGGTGCAGCACCTCGTCAGCGTGGCGCTGGGCGGGGGCTTCGAGGCCGACGCGCTGTTCGACGAGGTGCGCAGCGCGCCGGCCTATGCCGCGCTGACGCGCGAGGAGTTCGACTGGGCCGTCGCCTTCGTCGAGCGCGGCGGCGACAGCCTCGGCGCCTACCCCGACTACCACCGTGTGCAGCGCGACGAGCACGGGGTGTACCGCGTGCCCGACGCGGGCATCGCGCGCCGCCACCGCATGGGCGTCGGCACCATCGTCAGCGATTCGACGATGCCCATCGAATGGGTGTCGGGCGGCCGGCTCGGGCACATGGAAGAGAGCTTCGTCGCGCGGCTGAAGCCGGGCGACTGCTTCGTCTTCGCCGGGCGTGCGCTCGAGTACGTGCGCACGCGCGACATGACCGCCTACGTGCGCAAGGCGAGCAGCCGGCGCGGCGTGATGGCCTCGTGGAGCGGCAGCAAGATGCCCTTGTCGAGCGAGCTGGCCGATGCCGTGCTGGCCCTACTGCACGACGCCGCGCAGGCTGCCGCCGACGCGGGCGGCGCCGCCGCGGGCCGGCCACCGCCGCGCCGCGGCGCCTTCGCGGAGCCCGAGATGCGGGCCGCCTGGCCGATGCTGCAGGCCCAGCTGCGCCTGTCGCACCTGCCGCGGCCGGGGCGGCTGCTGGCAGAGCGCTACCGCTCGCGCGAGGGGCATCACCTCTACCTCTACCCGTTCGGCGGCCGCAACGTGCACCTCGGGCTCGCGCAGCTGCTGGCCTGGCGCTTCGCGCGCGGCCAGCCCAACACCTTCTCGATCTCGATCAACGACTACGGCTTCGAACTGCTGAGCGCGCTGCCGCTGGACCTGGCGCCGCTGCTCGACGGCAGCGTGCTGGCCGCCGAGGCGCTGATGCACGACGTGCTGGCCAGCCTCAATTCCAGCGCGCTGGCGCGCAAGCGGTTCCGCGAGATCGCGCGTGTGGCCGGGCTGGTGTTCAGCGGCTATCCCGGTGCGCCCAAGAGCACGCGCCAGCTGCAGGCCTCGTCGACGCTCTTCTACGAGGTCTTCCGCAAGTACGACGCCGGCAACCGGCTGCTGTCGCAGGCCGAGGAGGAGGTGCTCGCGCAGGAGCTGGAACTCGGCCGCCTGGGCGACACGCTGGCGCGCATGCGCACGCAGCGCATCGACCTGGTCGAACTGCCGGCGCCCAGCCCCTTCAGCCTGCCGCTGATGGTGGAGCGCTTCCGCGAGCAGCTCAGCACCGAGAAGCTCGCCGACCGGCTGGCCCGGGTGCTGGCGGCGGCCGAGGCGGCACTCGACGCGCCGCCCGCCCGTACCATCGCGCGCCATGACATCGCGCCGAAAGCCTGAAGAAGCTCCGCCACCCGCTGCCCCGGCGCCCGCGCCGCGCCGCCGCTCGAACAGCGTGACGGTCAACGACGTGGCGCGCGTGGCCGGCGTGTCGGCGATGACCGTGTCCCGCGCCGTCAACGTGCCCGAGCGCCTGCCGCCGGCGACGCTGGCGCGGGTGCAGGCCGCCATCGCGCAGACCGGCTACGTGCCCAACCTGCTGGCCGGCGGGCTGCGCTCCAACAGGAGCCGGCTCGTCGCCGCGCTGGTCCCCACGCTGGACAGCCCGGTCTTCGCCGAGCTCGTGCAGGGGCTGACGGCCGCCCTGCATGCCCGCGGCTACCAGCTGATGCTGGGCCAGACGGGCTACACCGAATCGCACGAGGACGAGTTGCTGCGCGCGGTGATCGGCCGCCGTCCCGACGGCATCCTGCTCACCGGCGTGCGGCATTCGCCGCAGGCCCGCCAACGCCTGGCGGCGGCCGGCATCCCGGTGGTCGAGACCTGGGACCTGACCGACCAGCCGATCGACATGCTGGTGGGCTTCTCCCACCCCGCGGTGGGCGAGGCGGTGTGCCGCTACCTGCACGGCCGCGGCCGCCGCCGGCTGGCGGTGATCGGCGGCAACGACGAGCGTTCGCGCCGCCGCAGCGATGCGTTCTGCGCCACCGCGCGGGCGCTGGGGCTGGCACCGCCCGTGGTTCAGGAGGTGCCGGCGCCGACCACGCTGGGCAGCGGCCGGGCGGCGCTGCTCGCGCTGCGCCGCGCCGACGCAGCGGTCGACGGCATCTTCTGCAGCTCCGACCTGCTGGCGCTCGGCGTGCTGACCGAGGCGATGGTGCAGGGCGTGCGCATTCCGGAGCAACTGGCCGTCGTGGGCTTCGGCGACCTCGCGTTTGCGCGCGACCTGCATCCGGCGCTGACCACCGTGCGCATCGACGGCACCCGCATCGGAGAGGAGGCCGCGCGCTGCCTCGTCGACCGGGCGGAAGGGCGGACGGCGCCCGCCGACGGCGCCCCGGTGGTGGACACCGGCTTCTCCATCGTCGAGCGCGCCAGCGCCTGAGGGCCGCCGCAGACGGCAGGCACCCGCACCGCGGCGGATGGCATCATCCCGGGCCCGACGCCTTCTGCCGCCCGATCCCGTGAAGCGCTTGTCCTCCCTGCTGTTCGCCAGCCTGCTGTTCCTGCCCTTGGTGCCCGCCGCCCAGCCTGCCCCGGGCCCGAACGCGCAGGCCCCCCTGCTGACCCGCGATCAACTGCGTGCCTGCATGGACCGCGAATCGCGGGTGGAGGGCGGCCGCGCCGACCTCGCGCAGCGCAAGGCCGCGCTCGACGCACAGCGGGCCGGCATCGTGGAACTCGCGGACGAACTGCGCGGGTTGAAGGCGGAGGCTGACGCGCAGCAGGCGGCCGTGGCCCGGCGCAACGAGCGCATGCGGGCGCTGGCGGGCCGCATCGAGTCGTTCAACGAGCGTGCCGGCAGGCCGCCCGCCGATGCCGCCGCGCGCGAGGCGCTGCTGGCCGAGCAGGCCGCGCTGAAGACCGAATCGCAGGCGCTGGAAGCCGACGGGCCTGCGCTGAAGGCGGCCTACGAGGCGGCCGTCGAGGCATTGAATGCCAAGGCCCAGGTGCACGACGAGCGTGCCGGCGCCTGGAACGGCCTGCAGGCGCGCCTGGCGGCCGACAGCCGCGGCCTGGAGGAAGCGCGCCAGGCCTGGCTGCGCGAGTGTGCCGACCGTCGTTTCCGCGAGGACGACGAGAAGGCCATCAAGGCCGGCCGATGAGCCACCCCCCGCCGATGGGCCCCCGCCGGTCCGATGCCGATGCGGTGGTGGCCGCCACCCGCGCCTGGCTGGAACACGCGGTGATCGGCCTCAACCTGTGCCCTTTCGCCAAGGCGGTGCACGTGCGCGGGCAGGTCCGCTATGCGGTGAGCGATGCGGCCGACACGCACACGCTGCTGGAGGCGCTGCGGGCCGAGCTGCTGTCACTGGCCGCCGCCGATCCGGCGCAGGTCGACACCTGCCTGCTGGTCCATCCCGGCGTGCTGAACGACTTCGACGACTACAACCAATTCCTCGGCGCGGCCGACGCGCTGCTGGCGCAGCTCGGGCTGGACGGCGAGCTGCAGATCGCGAGCTTCCACCCCCACTACCGCTTCGCCGGCACCGAGGCCGACGACGTCACCAACGCCACCAACCAGTCGCCGTACCCGATGCTGCACCTGCTGCGCGAAGCGAGCATCGACCGCGCCGTCGCGGCGTTCCCCGAGCCCGAGGCGATCTACGAATCGAACATGCGCACGCTGCAGGCCATGGGTCCGGACGGCTGGGCAGCGCTGCGCAGGCAGTGGGAGCCTGCCGCGCAGGAGCCGCCGCCGGGCGGCACGCCACGCGATTGAGCCAGCGCGCGCAGCGCCGCCCGCTACCATCGCGCGCCCGTTCACGCTCAACAACCCACAGGTGCCCTATGGCCGGTTCCAGCCTGCTCGCATTGATCGACGACATCGCGTCGGTGCTCGACGACGTCGCGGTGCTGACCAAGCTCGCGACGAAGAAGACCGCCGGCGTGCTGGGCGACGACCTGGCGCTCAACGCGCAGCAGGTCACCGGGGTCAACGCCGACCGCGAGCTGCCGGTCGTCTGGGCGGTGGCCAAGGGCTCGCTGCTCAACAAGGCGATCCTGGTGCCGGCGGCGCTGGCGATCAGCGCCTTCGCACCCTGGGCCGTCACGCCGCTGTTGATGCTGGGCGGCGCCTTCCTGTGCTTCGAGGGAGCTGAAAAGCTGGCGCACCGTTTCCTGCATCCGGCCGACGCCTCGGCGCAGGCGCACAAGCAGGCGGTGGCGGACCCGTCGGTCGACCTGGTCGCCTTCGAGAAAGGGAAGATCAAGGGCGCGGTGCGCACCGATTTCATCCTGTCGGCGGAGATCATCGCCATCACGCTGGGCACGGTGGCCGGCTCGCCGTTCACCACGCAGGTCGCGGTGCTGGTGGGCATCGCGTTGTTGATGACGGTGGGCGTGTACGGCCTGGTGGCCGGCATCGTGAAGCTCGACGACGCCGGCCTGGCGCTGAGCCGCGGCGCCAGCGCGGGCACCCGGGCGCTCGGCCGCGGCATCCTCGCGGCGGCGCCCTGGCTGATGAAGGGCCTGTCGGTGGCCGGCACGGCCGCGATGTTCCTGGTGGGCGGCGGCATCCTCGTGCACGGCCTGGCGCCGGTGCACCATGCCATCGAGGCGTTCACCGCGCCGCTGGGCGGCATCGTGGGCTGGCTGGCCGAGGCGCTGGCGAATGCGGGCGTGGGCCTGCTGGCCGGGGCGGCCGTGCTGCTCGTGGTGACCGCGGTGCAGCGCCTGCGCGGCGGCCGGGCGCACTGACCAAGCCCGCGGCGGAGAAGAGATGCGCCTGCTGCTCGCGCCCATGGAGGGGCTGCTCGATTTCCCGCTGCGCGACGCGCTGACACGCGTGGGCGGCATCGACCGCTGTGTCTCGGAGTTCATCCGCGTCACCGGCACGCTGTTGCCGGAGCGGGCGTTCCTGCGCGTCGTGCCCGAGCTGAACCACGGCGGCCGCACCCGCGCCGGCGTGCCGGTGCGCGCGCAGCTGCTGGGCTCCGATCCGGCCTGCCTGGCCGACAACGCGGCGCGCCTGGCGTCGCTCGGGCCGGCAGGCATCGACCTCAACTTCGGCTGCCCGGCCAAGGTCGTCAACCGCCATGGCGGCGGCGCGGCGCTGCTGGACGAGCCCGAGCTGATCGCGCGCATCGTCGCCGAGGTGCGGCGCGCGGTGCCTGCGCAGATGCCGGTGTCGGCCAAGATGCGGCTGGGCTTCAACGACGACGCCCGGGCGATCGATTGCGCGCAGGCGATCGAAGCCGGCGGCGCCTGCGAGCTGGTCGTGCACGCACGCACCAAGGCGCATGGCTACCGTCCGCCGGCGTACTGGGAGCGCATCGCCGACATCCGCGCCGCGGTGCGCCTGCCCGTCGTCGCCAACGGCGAGGTGTGGACGGTGCAGGATGCCCGGCGCTGCCTGGAGGTGTCCGGCTGCCAAGCGCTGATGCTGGGCCGCGGCATGGTGGCCGATCCGGGCCTGGCCCTGGCGGTGCGCGGCGCGCTCGAGCCCGTCGACTGGGCCGTGCTGCTCCCGCTGATCGCGGATTTCTGGCAGCTGGTGGCCACCCGCGTCGAGCCGCGGCACCGGGCGGGGCGGCTGAAGCAGTGGCTCAATTTCCTACGCCGGCGCCACCCCGAGGCGGAGGCGGCGTACCAGGCAGTGCGCACCGTCAACGATCCCACGCGCGTCGCGCAGCTGCTGTTCGATGGGGCGGCGCCTCACAACGTGTCAGCCAAACTGCTACATCCCGCGTAGCAGAGAGCCGACACACCCTTGCGGTGGGGGGAGATGGCTCTCCCGAGGGGTGGTGTCTACGCTTGCGAGCAAGGACGATGTGATTACAGCCCATCCCTCTTGGAGCGACGCCATGACCCCACTTGCATTGCATGCCGAGCCCGCGACTTACGAGCTGCGTTTCGAATCCCTGTTCCACGCCGGTCGGGCCCTCACGTTCCCGTGCGACGAACATGGCGCCGTTCAGATGGATGCGCTGAGCCCCCGTGCCCTCGACAACTACCTGTACGCCCGCGCGGTCGTCGGCCGCGAGTTCTGCCCGCCGGCCGTCTGCTTGAGCGATCGCCTGCACTGATCCCGGTTCAACCGCGCGGCGACGCGCGGATGCGTGGTCACCGGTGCACGGCGTGGGCGGCCTGCAGCAGCTGGGCCACGACCCCCACGGCGATCACCTCCGGCTCCTTGCCAGGAATGCCCTCCACGCCGATGGGGCAGGTCATGCGGGCCAAGGTGCCTGCCGCGACGCCCTTGTCTTCCATCCGGTGTGTGAACCGGGCGCGCTTGGTCGCCGAGCCGATCAGCCCGAAATAGCCGAAATCGCCGCGGCGCAGGATCGCTTCCGTGATGCGCAGGTCCAGGTCGTGGCTGTGGGTCAGCACCAGGTAGAACGCCCCGGGCGGGGCCTGCGCCACCTCCGCCTCCACCGCATCGACCGCCAACGCGCGGATGTGGTCGCAGGGCGTGAAGGCGGTGGCGCCCGGAAACTGGTCTTCCCGCTCGTCGATCCAGTCCACACGGCAGTCCAGTGTCGACAGCAGCCGCGCGATGGCCTGGCCGACGTGGCCGGCGCCGTAGAGCTGCAGATGGAACATCGGGGGCGGCTCGGGCCATGCTGCGAGCGCGGCGTCGTCGAGCCAGTCGAAGGCCAGCGTCACGGCCCCGCCGCAGCACTGGCCCAGTGCGGGCCCCAGGGGGTAGTGGCGCTGGAAGGGCGCCTGGCCCTCGGCGAGCATGCTGCGCGCGGCCTCGATGGCCTTCAACTCCAGGTGCCCCCCGCCGATGGTGCCGATGGCCTCCCGCTGCGACACGAGCATGCGCGTGCCCGCATGGCGGGGCGCCGAGCCGCGCGAGGCGAGCACCTGCACCACGATGGCCGGGTGCTGCGCAGCGCGGCGCCAGGCCTGCGCGGTGCGGCGGACGTTGCGGTCCATGGCGCGGCCCGCGTGCTCAGGCTGCGGCCTTCACCGCGGTGATGGCCGCCAGGATCGCCTCCGACGTCGCCGGCGCGCGCAGCGGCGGATCGATGCGGTGGCCGCCCACGGCCGACACGGCGTCGCGGATCGCGAAGAACACCGAGAACGGCAGCAGCAGCGGCGGCTCGCCCACGGCCTTGCTGCGGTGGATCGAATCCTCCGCGTTGCGGCCCTCGAAGAGCCGCACGTTGAAGACGGGCGGGCAGTCGTTGGCGGTCGGGATCTTGTAGGTGCTGGGCGCATGCGTGGTGAGCTTGCCGGTCTGCGGGTGCCAGACCAGTTCCTCCGTCGTCAGCCAACCCATGCCCTGGATGAAGGCGCCTTCCACCTGGCCCACGTCGACCGCCGGATTCAGCGAGCGCCCCACGTCGTGCAGCACGTCGGCACGCAGCAGCTTCCATTCGCCGGTGAGCGTGTCCACCAGCACCTCGCTCACGGCCGCGCCGTAGGCAAAGTAGTAGAACGGCCGGCCCTGCATCTTCTCGCGGTCCCAGCTCAGGCCAGGTGTCGCGTAGAAGCCGTCGGACCAGAGCTGCACCCGGTCGAGGTACGCCTGCGCGACGACGGCGTCGAAGGGCAGCGTGCGGCCGTTCACCTGCACCTGGTCGTTGGCGAAGACCACGGCCGACGGCTCGCCGCCGTGGTGGCCGGCGATGCAGGCGGCGAGCCGCTCGCGAATCTGGCGGGCGGCGTCCTGCGCGGCCTTGCCGTTCAGGTCGGCGCCGGTGGAAGCGGCGGTGGCCGAGGTGTTGGCGACCTTCTGCGTGTCGGTTGCGGTCACCCGCACCTTCTCGAAGCTCACGCCCAGCTCGTGGGCGACCACCTGCGCCACCTTGGTGTTCAGGCCCTGGCCCATCTCGGTGCCGCCGTGGTTCACGAGGATGGAGCCGTCGTTGTAGACGTGCACCAGCGCACCGGCCTGGTTGAAGTGCTTGACGTTGAACGAGATGCCGAACTTCAGCGGCACCAGCGCGATGCCGCGCTTGAGCACCGGGCTGGTGTCGTTGAAGGCGGCCACGGCCGCGCGGCGTGCGCTGTAGCCGCTGCCCGCTGCAAGCTGGTCGACCAGTTCGTGGATGACGTTGTCGGTCACCGTCTGCAGGTAGGGCGTGACGTTGCGCTCGGTGGTGCCGTAGAAGTTGGCGCGCCGCACGGCCAGCGGGTCGCGGCCCAGCTGCCGCGCCACGCCGTCGAGGATGTTCTCGATCGCGATCGCGCCCTGCGGTCCCCCGAAGCCGCGGAAGGCGGTGTTGCTCTGCGTGTTGGTCTTGCCCGAGAAGCCGTGCATCGCCACGTCGGGCAGCCAGTAGGCATTGTCGAAGTGGCAGAGCGCGCGGGTCATCACCGGGCCGGAGAGGTCGGCCGAATGGCCCGCGCGCGAGACCATCGTGATCTCGGCCCCGAGGATGCGGCCTTCGTCGTCGAAACCCACCTCGTAGTCGTACCAGAAGCAGTGGCGCCGGCCGGTGACCATGAAGTCGTCGTCGCGGTCGAGCCGCAGCTTGACGGGGCGGTTCAGCCGCTTCGCCGCGATCGCGGCCACGCAGGCGAACAGGCCCGATTGCGATTCCTTGCCGCCGAAGCCACCGCCCATGCGCCGGCACTCCACCTGCACGTGGTGCGCATGCAGCTTCAGCGCATGCGCCACCAGGTGCTGCATCTCGCTGGGGTGCTGCGTCGAGCAGAAGACGTGCATGCCGTCGTTCTCCTTCGGCACCGCGTAGCTGATCTGGCCTTCGAGGTAGAACTGCTCCTGCCCGCCGACGTCGAACGTGCCTTTCAGCCGGTGCGGCGCCTTGGCGATGGCGGCCTGCGCGCCGCCGTCGTTGGTGCTGCGCACCAGGTGCATCGGCGGCACCACGTACTGCTGCTTGGCATGCGCGTCCTGCGGCGTCAGCACGGGCGGCAGCGCGTCGATCTGCAGCACGTCCTTGGCCTTGGCGGCGGCGCGGCGGGCCTGGTCGCGTGTTTCGGCAATCACCGCGAAGACGGGCTGGCCAAGGTAGCGGATCTCGCCGTCGCAGAGGATCGGGTCGTCGTGGACGATCGAGCCGCAGTCGTTCGTGCCGGGCACGTCGGCGGCGGTGAGCACCGCCACCACGCCGGGCAGGGCGCGGATCGGGTCGAGCTCGGCCGATCTCAGCGTGCCGTGGGCGACCGGCGAGAGGCCCAGTGCGCAGTGCAGCGTGCCGGCCAGTTCGGGCAGGTCGTCGATGTAGGTGGCCTCGCCGGCCACGTGCAGGTGGGCCGACTCGTGCGGCCGGCTGATGCCCACGCGCGCGCCGGCCTTCAGCCGGGCCGCCTCGGCGTTTTCGTCGATGCGGTAGGCGGTGTTCTTCAGGTAATCGGCGAAGGCCTCGTCGGGCTGCAGCAGGCTGGGGGCGATGGGCTTGTTCATGGCGTTGCGCTCCTTCCGTCAGACTGCCGCATGCGGCATCACGCTGAACACGCTGGTGGCCGCGGCCGGCAGCGGATCGGCCGTGCGCGTCTCCAGCCAGAAGCGCTGCAACAGGTTTTGCGCCACCTGCATCCGGTACGCAGCGCTGGCGCGCATGTCGGTCAGCGGCTTGAAGTCCTGGACCAGCGCGGCCTGCGCGGCCTCGACACTCGCTTCGGTCCAGGGCTGGCCGACCAGCGCGGCTTCCGCGCCCGCGGCCCGCTTCACCGTCGCCGCCATGCCGCCGAAGGCCAGCCGCACGCTGCGCACGGTGTCGCCGTCCAGCTCGATCGCGAAGCCCCCGCACAGCGCGGAGATGTCGCAATCGAAGCGCTTGCTGATCTTGTAGGCCCGCACCTGCCGCTCGAACGCCGCGGCCGGGATGGACAGGCCCTGCACGAACTCGCCGGGCTCGAGCCGGTTCTTCATGTAGTCGATGTAGAACGCGGGCAGCGGCATGCGGCGCACGCGCTCGCCCAGGCGCAGCTCGATCTCGGCGTCGAGCGCCATCAGCACCGGCGGTGAATCACCGATGGGCGAGCCGTTGGCGACGTTGCCGCCCATGGTGCCGGCATGGCGGATCGGCGGCGAGGCGAAGCGCAGCCACACGTCGGTGAGCGACGGCGCGCGTGCCGCCAGGGCCTGCCAGGCCTCTTCGAGCGACGCACCCGCGCCGATGTAGAGTGCCTCGCCGGCCGCGTCGCGACGCACTTCGATCACTTTCAGCGCTTCGACGTTGCCGAGGTAGAGGATCGTGCCCAACTCGCGGAACTGCTTGTTCACCCACAGGCCGATGTCGGTCGAGCCGGCCAGCAGCGTGGCCTGGGGATGGGCGACGCGCAGCGCAGCCAGCTCGGCGAGCGAGGTCGGGGCCAGCAGCTTGTCGGCCTGCTCGCCGGAGCCGCGGGCGCCGGCGTATTCGAGCGCGGCCTGGGCCTGCAGCGATTGCAGCGCGGCCACCACCGGCGCGGTGTCCAGCCGCGCCGCCGGCAGGTCGAACATGCGCTGGCCGGCGTCGAGGATGGGCCGGTAGCCCGTGCAGCGGCACAGGTTGCCCGACAGCTCGTCGGCCATCTGCTGGCGCGTGGGTTGCGTGCCGGCTGCCTGGTGGTGCTCGTAGGCCGACCACATCGACATCACGAAGCCCGGGGTGCAGAAGCCGCACTGCGAGCCGTGGCACTCGACCATCGCCTGCTGCACCGGGTGCAGCGCGCTGGCCTGGATCTCCTTGAGGTCCTCGACCGTGAACAGCGCCTTGCCGTGCAGCGTGGGCACGAACTGGATGCAGGCGTTGACCGACTGCAGGCGCAGGCCGCCGACGGCGCCCGGCGTGCCGGGGGCCGCGAGCTCGCCGATGACCACGGTGCAGGCGCCGCAATCGCCCTCGTTGCAGCCTTCCTTGGTGCCGGTGCAGCGCGCGTCCTCGCGCAGCCAGTCGAGCACGCTGCGGGTGGGATGCACGCCGCCGACGTCGACGACGCGGCCACGGTGCCAGAAGCGGACAGGTTGGGTTGTCATGGGGTGTGAACTTACTCGCGATCGGCCGGGGCGTGAATACGATCACCCCCATAGCACCTATCGAGCCAGCCATATGACGCAGCGCGCCGAGTTCGACAAGATCGAGCTGTACCTCATCCGCGTCCTCCATACCGTGATCGTCGAACGCAGCGTTTCCCGCGCCGCCCTGCGCTTGCAGAGCACGCAGCCGGCCGTCAGCGCCCAGCTCAAGCGGCTGCGCGAGCTGACGGGCGACCCGCTGCTCGTGCGCGCCGGCAACGGCATGACGCCGACTGCCGCGGCGCTGCAGCTCGTCGGCCCCGCCGCCAGCCTGCTGCAGGCGGCCGACGCGATCTTCAGCCCGCGGGTGCGCGGCGCCGCCTTCGATCCGCAGGCAACCACCGCCACCTTCCGCGTCGCCGCCAGCGATTACATGGACCCCACCTTCCTGCCCGAACTCGTCGCGCAGGTGCACGAGGCGGCGCCGCACGCGCGGCTGGAGCTGCTGCCGCTGTCGGGCGATTTCGACTACCGCCGCGCGCTGGCCGCCGGCGAAGTCGACCTCGTGGTCGGCAACTGGCTGCACCCGCCGGAGGAGCTGCACCTCGGCCGGCTGATGTCCGACGAGATCGTCTGCCTGGTGGCGCAGGGCCACCCCGTGGTGAGGCTGGCCGAAGGCACGGGCTGGACGATCGAGAAATACCTCGGCTGCGAGCATGTGGCGCCTGCCCCGTTCAGCCCGGGCGCCCCCGGCGTGATCGAGGACCACCTCGCGTCGCTGGGCGTCAAGCGCCACCTGGCGGTGCGCAGCGCGCACTTCAGCCTGATTCCCCTGATGGTGGCGCGCAGCCGCCTGCTGCTGACCACCGGGCGCCTGTTCTGCACGCGTTACGCTGGCGTCCTGCCCGTGCGCATCGTGCGCTGCCCGGCGCCGTTTCCGCCGCTCACCTACTACCAGCTGTGGCACGACCTGACGCACGCGTCGCCGTCCATGCGCTGGCTGCGCGACCAGGTGCGCGAAGTTGCCCGGCGCGTGGCCGGCCAGCCGGCTCCCCCGGCGCCGCACTGACTCCCCGACACCATGACACAGCCCAACGCCATGCCCCGACGCCTTGCCCTCCGCGGCGACCTGCTCGATTTCACCGCGACGCCGGAATGGGGCGCGGTCGACACGCCCGCACTGCGCTGGCGCCCCGACCACTGGCTGCTGGTGGAAGATGGCCGCGTCGCCGGCGTGCAGCCCGGCCACCAGCCGCCCCCCGAAGGCTGGCAGCAGCACGACCACCGCGGCCGGCTCATCCTGCCCGGCTTCATCGACACGCACGTGCACAGCCCGCAGCTCGACGTGATCGGCAGCTACGGCACCGAGCTGCTCGACTGGCTGAACACCTACACCTTCCCCGCCGAGAGCCGCTTTGCCGACCGGGCCGAGGCCGAGGCCGGCGCCGCGCGCTTCGTCGATGCGTTGCTGGCCCAGGGCACCACCACGGCGGTGGTGTTCCCGACCGTGCACAAGGTGAGTGCCGAGGCGCTGTTCGCCGAAGCCCATCGCCGCGGCATGCGGCTGGTGACCGGCAAGGTGCTGATGGACCGCCATGCGCCCGACAACCTGCGCGACGACGTGGTGCAGGCCGAGCGCGACTGCATTGACCTGATCGAGCGCTGGCACGGCCGCGGCCGGCTGTCGTACGCGGTGACCGTGCGCTTCGCGCCCACCAGCACGCCGGAGCAGCTGGCCATGGCGGGCGCGCTGTGCGCCGCCTACCCCGGCCTCTACATGCAGACCCACGTCGCCGAGAACCGCGACGAGGTGCGCTGGGTGCACGAGCTCTTTCCCGAGGCGCGCAGCTACCTCGACGTCTACGCCCGCGCCGGCCTGATGAACGAGCGCAGCGTGCTGGCGCACGGCATCTGGCTCGATGACGGCGACCGCGCGGCGCTGCGCGCCTCGGGGGCGCAGATCGCGCACAGCCCCTCGTCCAACCTCTTCCTCGGCAGCGGCCTCTTCGACTGGCGAGCCACCGAGGCGGCCGGCGGCGCGGTGTCGCTGGCGACCGACGTCGGCGGCGGCACCAGCCTGTCGATGTTGCGCACCATGCTCGATGCCTACAAGGTGCAGGCGATGCAGGGCCAGCGGCTCACCGCCTGGAAGGCGCTGCACGCCGCCACGCTGGGGGCTGCGCAGGCGCTGGGCCTCGGCGACGAGATCGGCGCCTTCGAGCCCGGGCGTGCCGCCGACCTGTGCGTGTGGGACTGGGCGGCCGACCCGGTGGCCGAGCGCCGCATGGCCGTGGCGCAGGGCCTGCACGAAAAAGTGTTCGCCTGGATCACGCTGGCCGACGACCGCAACCTGGCTGCCGCCTACGTCCAGGGCCTGCCGCAGTACGAACGGCGTGGAGGCGCCATGGCGGCGGTGCCCTGACGTCCCGGCGCGCCAGCGCCTTCCGGTGAACACGACAACACACAACCGGCCGAGAGCCGGAGGAGACAGCCATGCCCTTGCTCGAACGCCTGTTCCACCTGCGCGACCACAACACGACGGTGCGCACCGAACTGATCGCCGGCCTGACGACCTTCCTGACGATGGCGTACATCATGTTCGTCAATCCGTCGATCCTCGGCGACGCCGGCATGCCCAAGGGCGCGGTGTTCGTCGCCACCTGCCTGATCGCGGCGCTGGGCTCCACCATCATGGGCCTCTACGCCAACTACCCGATCGCGCTGGCGCCGGGCATGGGGCTCAACGCCTACTTCGCCTACGTGGTGGTGATGCACATGGGCTTCACCTGGCAGGCGGCGCTGGGGGCGGTGTTCGTCTCGGGCTGCCTGTTCTTCGCCGTCACGGTGCTGCGGCTGCGGGAGCTGATCCTCAAGGCCATACCGCAGCCGCTGCGCATCGGCATCACGGTGGGCATCGGGCTCTTCCTGGCGATCATCGCGCTGAAGAGCGCCGGCATCGTCGCACCCTCCAAGGCCACCTACATCACGCTGGGCAACCTGCACACGCCGGGCGTGGCGCTGGCCACGCTGGGCTTCTTTGCCATCGTGGTGCTCGACCGGCTGAAGGTGCCCGGCGCGATCCTGATCGGCATGCTGGCGGTCACGGCGCTGTCGTTCTGGGTGGGCGGCAACACCTTCGCCGGGGTGTTCTCGGCGCCGCCGTCCATCGCGCCCACCTTCCTGCAGCTCGACATCGCCGGCGCGCTGAAGGGCGGCATCCTGAACGTGATCCTGGTGTTCTTCCTGGTCGAGCTGTTCGATGCCACCGGCACGCTGATGGGCGTGGCCAAGCGCGCCGGCCTGCTGGTGCCCGGCCGCATGGACCGGATGAACAAGGCGCTGATGGCCGACAGCGGCGCCATCTTCGCCGGCTCGCTGCTCGGCACCTCCAGCACCACCGCCTACGTGGAGAGCGCCGCCGGCGTGCAGGCCGGCGGGCGCACCGGCCTGACCGCCATCACGGTCGCGGTGCTGTTCCTGGCCTGCCTCTTCATCTCGCCGCTGGCGGGCTCGGTGCCGTCCTATGCCACCGCGCCGGCGCTCTTCTTCGTGGCCTGTTTAATGCTTAGGGAGATCACCGAACTGGACTGGGACGAGACCACCGACGTGGTCCCGGCCGCGGTGACGGCGCTGATGATGCCGTTCACCTACTCCATTGCCCACGGGCTGGCCTTCGGCTTCATCACCTACGCGGTGCTGAAGCTGCTGACCGGGCGCGGCCGCGAGGTGCATTGGATGGTCTGGGTGATCGGGTGTATTTTCCTGTTCAAGTACATCTACCTTGGCGGCGAATGACGACGACAGACAAAGGGATCATCGAGGGGGAGGGCGGCGTGCTGAGACTCGAGCTTTCCAACATCAGCAAGCAGTATCCGGCGGTCAAGGCCAACGACGGGGTGAGCCTGCGCGTGAAGCCGGGCGAGATCCACGCCGTGCTGGGCGAGAACGGCGCCGGCAAGAGCACGCTGATGAAGATCATCTACGGCGCGGTGCGGCCGGACGAAGGCGTGATCCGCTGGAACGGCCAGGCGGTGAACATCCGCAATCCGCAGGAGGCGCGGGCGCTGGGCATCAGCATGGTGTTCCAGCACTTCTCGCTCTTCGACACGCTGACCGCGGCCGAGAACGTCTGGCTCGGCCTCGACAAGAGCATGACGCTGGCCGAGGTGACCGAGCGCATCCGCAAGGTCTCGCACGCCTACGGGCTCGAGGTCGACCCGCTGCGCCCGGTGCACAGCCTGTCGGTGGGCGAGCGCCAGCGCGTCGAGATCGTGCGCGCGCTGCTGACCGACCCGAAGCTGCTGATCCTCGACGAACCCACTTCGGTGCTGACGCCGCAGGCGGTGCAGAAGCTCTTCGTCACGCTGCGCCAGCTGTCGGCCGACGGCTGCGCCATCCTCTACATCAGCCACAAGCTCGACGAGATCCGCGCGCTGTGCCACCACTGCACCGTGCTGCGCGGCGGCAAGGTCACGGGCGAGGTCGACCCGTCGACCGAGACCAACGCCGGCCTGTCGCGCCTGATGATCGGCGCCGAGCCGCCGCAGCTGAAGCACAACCAGTCCCACCCCGGCGCCGTGGCGCTGGAACTGAAGGGCCTGACGCTGGCCAAGCAGAGCCCCTTCGGCACCTCGCTGGCCGACATCGCGCTGCAGGTGCGGGCGGGCGAGATCGTCGGCGTGGCCGGCGTCTCGGGCAACGGCCAGCAGGAGCTGATGGCGGCGCTGTCGGGCGAGGACCGGCGTGCCGTGCCGGGGTCGATCACGCTTTTCGGCCACGATATCGCGGGCGCCAGCCCGTCGAAGCGCCGGCACCTGGGGCTGCACTTCGTGCCCGAGGAACGCCTGGGCCGCGGCGCGGTGCCCACGCTCAGCCTGGCACAGAACACGCTGCTGACGCGCACCGAGGCGGTGGGCGCGGGCGGCTGGATCCGCGTCGGCCAGGTGCAGAAGCTGGCCGAGGATTTGATCCGCCGCTTCAACGTGAAGGCCGGCGGGCCGGGCGCGGCGGCCAAATCGCTGTCGGGCGGCAACCTGCAGAAGTTCATCGTCGGCCGCGAGATCGACGCCAAGCCCAAGGTCTTCATCGTCTCGCAGCCCACCTGGGGCGTGGACGTGGGCGCCGCGGCGCAGATCCGCGCCGCGCTGCTGCAGCTGCGCGACGAGGGCTGCGCGCTGCTGGTGGTGAGCGAGGAGCTGGACGAACTCTTCGAGGTATCCGACCGGCTGGTCGTCATCGCACAGGGCAAGCTGTCGCCCAGCGTGCCGGCCGCGGAGGCGACCATCGAGACGATCGGGGAGTGGATGTCGGGCCTGTGGCCCGGCGCGGAACGCACCAAGGCCGCGGAGGTGGACCATGCTCAAGCTTGAGGCGCGCCCGCAGCCTTCGAAGGTGATGTCGCTCGGCTCGCCGCTGATCGCGCTCGCGCTCACGGTGGTGCTGGCGAGCCTGCTGTTCGTCGCGCTCGGCAAGGATCCGGCGCGCGGCCTCGCGATCTTCTTCGTCGAGCCGCTCAACGGCCTGCGCGCCACCGCCGAGGTGCTGCTGAAGGCGACGCCGCTGATGCTGTGCGCGCTGGGCCTGGCGGTGTGCTACCGGGCCAACGTGTGGAACATCGGCGCGGAAGGCCAGTTCCTGCTCGGTGCCATCGCCGGCGGCGGCGTGGCGCTGTGGCTCACCAACCTGGGTGTCACCGGCGTGCGCGGGCTCTACGCGCCGCTGGTGCTGCTGGCCGGGGTGGTGGGCGGCGCGGCGTGGGCGGCCATCACCGCGCTGCTGCGCGACCGCTTCAACGCGAGCGAGATCCTCGTCAGCCTGATGCTGGTGTACGTGGCGCAGCAGCTGCTGAACTACCTGGTCTTCGGCCCGTGGAAAGACCCGATGGGCTTCAATTTCCCGCAGACCAAGACCTTCGACGCCAGCACCTGGCTGCCGGTGATGCTCACCGGCACGCGGCTGCACTGGGGCATCGTGGTCGCGGTGGTGATGGTGGCGCTGTTCTGGGTGTTCCTGTTCCGCATGTACCGCGGCTACCAGCTGCAGGTGGGCGGGCTCGCACCCATGGCCGCGCGCTACGCCGGCTTCTCGTCGCGCTCGGCCCTGTGGACGGCGCTGCTCGTCTCCGGCGGCATGGCCGGCCTGGCCGGCGCGATGGAGGCGGCCGGGCCGCTGCGGCAGCTCACGCCGCACGTGTCCACCGGCTACGGCTTCACGGCCATCATCGTCTGCTTCGTCGGCCGGCTGCATCCGGTGGGCATCGTGTTCTCGAGCGTGCTGCTGTCGATGATGCTGATCGGCGGCGAGCTGGGCCAGTCGCGCCTGGGCCTGCCCAACGCGCTGACCGGCGTGTTCCAGGGTTCGCTGCTCTTCCTGCTGCTGGCCTGCGACACCCTGATCCACTACCGGGTGAAGTGGCGCGCGGCGCCCCGGCCCGTGGCCTCGCCCCCCTCGGTCGCCACCCCCGCATCGGCCCTGAAGGAGGCCCAGCCGTGAACGAAATCGCCCTGCTCGTGGCCGCCACGCTGGCCTCCGGCACGCCGCTGGCCGTGGCCGGCCTGGGCCTGCTGCTGAATGAAAAGGCCGGGGTGCTGAACCTCGGCGCCGAGGGGATGATGCTGGTGGCCGCCATCGCGGGCTTCGCGGCCGCCCTGTCCACCGGCAGCGACACGCTGGCCTTCCTGGCCGGCGCGGGCGCCGGGGCGCTGATGGCGGCGGTGTTCGGCCTGCTGGTGATCGGGCTCAACACCAACCAGTACGCCACCGGCCTGGCGCTCAGCCTCTTCGGCGGCGGGTTCTCGGCCTTCGTGGGCGTCTCTTTTGTTGGCAAGAAGCTCGCCGACCGCGTGCCGTTTGAGGTGCCGCTGCTGGCCGACATCCCGTTCATCGGGCCGGCGCTGTTCAGGCAGCACCCGATGGTCTACGTGGCGATCGCGCTGGTGGCCGGCCTCGCGTGGTTCCTCTACCGCAGCCGCGCCGGCCTGGTGCTGCGCGCGGTGGGCGAGTCGCCCGAGTCGGCGCACGCGCTGGGCTACCCGGTGCGGTTGATCCGCTTCGCGGCGGTGCTGGGCGGCGGCGCGCTCTGCGGCGTGGCGGGGGCCTTCCTGTCGGTGGTGTATGCGCCGCTGTGGGTCGAGGGGCTGGTGGCCGGCCGGGGCTGGATCGCGCTGGCGCTGACCACCTTCGCGACCTGGCGTCCGGCACGTGTCTTGCTCGGCGCCTACCTGTTCGGCGGCGTCACGATGCTGCAGTTCGCGCTGCAGAGCGCGGGCGTGGAAGTGTCGAGCCAGCTGCTGTCGATGCTGCCGTACCTGGCCACGATCGTGGTGCTGGCGTTGATCTCGCGCAACCCGCTGTGGATCCGCATCAACATGCCGGCCTCGCTCGGCAAGCCGTTCCATCCCGGCGCCTAACATACGCGTCCCGTCCGTCCGATTCCTGTTTCCTTCGAGGAGCCAACATGACTGTTCTGAGCAAGCGCAACCTGCTGAAGTGGGCTGCGCTGTCGTCCGTGGCCGCGGCCGCGCTGGTGGGTTGCGGCAAGAAGGAGGAGCCCGCGCCGGTGGCCGCCGCTCCCGAGTCCGCGTCCGCGCCGGCCCCCGCGCCCGAGCCGCTCAAGGCCGCATGGGTGTACGTCGGCCCGGTGGGCGACGCAGGCTGGACGTTTGCGCATGACCAGGGCCGCAAGGCCGTCGAGGCCGAGTTCGGCGACAAGGTCAAGACCACCTTCGTCGAGAAGGTGCCCGAGGGCGCCGACGCCGAGCGGGTGATCCGCGACCTGGCGACGCAGGGCAACAAGATCATCTTCGCGACCTCGTTCGGCTTCATGGAGCCGATGCTGAAGGTGGCGGCCGAGTTCCCCGACGTGAAGTTCGAGCACGCCACGGGCTACAAGACCGCGGAGAACATGCGCATCTACGATGCCAAGTTCTTCGAGGATGCCTACCTCGCCGGCATCATCGCCGGCACGATGAGCAAGACGGGCACCATCGGCTTCGTCGGCTCGTTCCCGATCCCCGAGGTGCTGCGCAACATCAACGCCTACACCCTGGGTGCGCAGTCGGTGAACCCGAAGATCAAGACCAAGGTCGTCTGGGTCAGCACCTGGTTCGATCCGCCGAAGGAAGGCGAGGCCGCGCAGAGCCTGATCAACGGCGGCGCCGACGTGCTGCTGCAGAACACCGACTCGTCGGCCGTGCTGCAGACCGCCGAGAAGAACGGCAAGTACGCCTTCGGCTGGGACAGCGACATGAGCGCCTTCGCGCCCAAGGCCCACCTGGGCTCGGCCGTCGCGCTGTGGGGCGGCTACTACAAGAAGGCCATCAAGGACGTGATGGACGGCACCTGGAAGACCGAGCGCACCGTGTGGGGCGTCAAGGAAGGCCAGAACGACCTGGTCAAGGTGGCCGACGTGGTGCCCGAGGACACCCGCAAGAAGATCGACGAGATCAAGGTGCAGATGAAGGCGGGCGACTTCGAGGTGTTCACCGGCCCCGTGGTGGACAACGCCGGCAAGGAACGCCTGCCGCAGGGCAGCAAGGCCGACCAGGACTGGAAGGACAAGATCGACTTCTACGTCAAGGGCGTCGAAGGCAAGATCCCGTCCGCCAAGTAAGCTGCATCCCCCGCCGGGCCGCCCGCCAGCCGTCAGGCCGGGCGGCCTTTTTCATTCCCGGAGCCTGCCACGATGACCGAAGCCGGCCTTGCCCACGTCGCCCATTTCCACCCCGTGCTGCTCGCCAGCAGGCTCGACGACGCGCGCGCCGACGGCCGCCGCTGCCCGGTGCAGGCGCACCTGCTGGGCACCGACCTGGCGATCTGGCGCGACGATGCCGGCCGCGTGCACGCCTTCGACGACCGCTGCCCGCACCGCGGCGCATCGCTCTCGATGGGCCGCATCGAGGACGACCGGCTCGAGTGCGCGTACCACGGCTGGCGCTTCCGGGCCGGCGGCCAGTGCACCCACGTGCCCGCCGTGCCCGACTGGGCGCCGCCGGCCGGCCACCGCGTGCAGGCCTACCTCGCCCGCGAGGCCTACGGCCTGGTGTGGGTGGCGCTGAAGCCCGCCGTGGCGGGCGAGCCCGAGCCGCCGCTGCCGGCCTTCGCGGCCGAGGGCGACCCGCACCTGCGCAAGGTGAACTGCGGGCCGTACGACGTGGAGACCAGCGCGCCGCGCATCGTCGAGAACTTCCTCGACATGGCGCATTTCGGCTACGTGCACGAAGGCTGGCTGGGCGCGCGCGACCACACCGCGCTGGAGCCCTACCGCGTCACCGCCACCGACACCGGGTTCATCGCGACCGAATGCCGTGCGTGGCAGCCGCAGTCGAGCGTGCAGGCCAAGGCGGGGGCGATGGTCGAGTACACCTACGAGGTGAACGCGCCCTACACCGCCATCCTCACCAAGGTGCCCGATGCGGCCACGGTGAAGGTGGCAGGCTTCCGCGAATCGATCGCGATGTTCGTGTGCCCGCTGTCGCCCGAGCGCAGCCGCGCGTGGATCCGCCTGGCCATGCTCGACTGGGACTCGACCGACGCGCACCTGCAGGGCTTCCAGCACACCATCTTCATGCAGGACAAGCCGGTGCTCGAATCGCAGCGCCCGCGCCTGCTGCCCATCTCGCCGCAGGCGCCGGTGACCGAACTGCACAGCGCGGCCGACCGTGCTTCCACCGCCTACCGCCGCTACCTGCGCGAGAGCGGCATCACCTTCGGCGTCTGCTGATCGCCCTGAATTCCCTGGAGACCGACATGCCCCTCGAACTTGCTTCCCGCCTCGACAAGATCGGCCGCGACAAGCTGCCCGGGCTGCTGCACGGCATGCCCAAGTGCGAGCTGCACATCCACATCGAAGGCTCGCTGGAGCCGGAGCTGATCTTCGCGCTGGCGCAACGCAACGGCGTCACGATCCCGTACGCCAGCGTCGAGGCGCTGCGCGAGGCCTACGCCTTCACCGACCTGCAGAGCTTCCTCGACATCTACTACGCGGGTGCCAGCGTGCTGCTGAAGGAGGAAGACTTCTTCGACATGGCGATGGCCTACTTCCACCGGGCCAAGGCCGACAACGTCGTGCATGCCGAGCTGTTCTTCGACCCGCAGACCCACACCGACCGCGGCGTGCCGTTCCAGACCGTCATCGACGGCCTGACGCGGGCCGGCGAGACCGCCCAGCGCGAGCTGGGCGTGAGCAGCGCGCTGATCATGTGCTTCCTGCGCCACCTGAGCGAAGAGGCCGCGTTCGAGACGCTGGCGCAGGCCATGCCGTTCAAGGACCGCTTCATCGGCGTCGGCCTCGACAGCGGTGAGCGCGGCAATCCGCCCGAGAAGTTCGCGCGTGTGTTCGAGCAGTGCCGCCAACTGGGGCTCCACCTCGTCGCGCATGCCGGCGAGGAGGGCCCCGCCGCCTACATCGAGACCGCGCTCGACGTGCTGAAGGTCGAGCGCATCGACCACGGCGTGCGCTGCGTCGAGAGCCCCGCGCTGGTCGAGCGCCTCGCGCGCGAGCAGGTGCCGCTGACCGTGTGCCCGCTGTCGAACGTCAAGCTCTGCGTGTTCGACACGATGGACCGGCACAACCTGGCCGCGCTGCTGGAGGCCGGGCTCAAGGTGACGGTGAACTCGGACGATCCGGCCTACTTCGGCGGCTACATGAACGCCAACTTCGACGCCACGTTCGACGGCCTGCCGCAGCTCGGGCCGCGGCACGCCTACGTGCTGGCGCGCAACAGCATCGAGGCGAGCTTTGCCGCCGAAAGCGCCAAGGCCGAGTGGATCGAGCAGCTCGACCGGGTGTTCGCCGACGCGGCCTGAAGCGGCTGCGCCGCCGGCCTCAGGCCGGCACCGAGGGCGGCTGCGGCTTGCCGCGCAGCAGCACGACCATCAGCGTGCCGAGGCCGGCCATCCCGGCCAGCGCGGCAGCCCCCAGGCCCCAGACCAGCCACACCACGAAGCCGGCCGAGGCGCCCAGCCAGCCCAGGCCGGCCTGCACCAGGTCGAGCGCGAGCTGCAGCATCGCCTGCCAGCCGGGCACCCAGCGGTCGATCCACTCCCCGAACGGGATCTGCTCGATCAGCGGGCGGAGGTCGGCCGCCCAGCCGGCGCCGTGCACGAGCAGCACGTGCAGCCCCCAGGCGGTGAGCGACCACAGGCCGAGCAGGACGGCGGTGACGATCCAGATGGCGATGATCATGGTGGTGAGGGGCGGCCGAGGCGTAGAAGGGTGAACGGAGGTGTTGGAGCGCCCTGCGTGCCAGGGTTCCCTAGAATGCGCGCCTTCATCAGGCCGGCGGGTGCGCCACCACCCGCCGGCTTTTCCATTGTGGCCATGTCGAGGACAACCATGTTCAAAAACCTCATCCGGGCGCTGGTGCGCCCGGCCCGGCGCATCGCGCTGTCCGCCGTCTTCTGTGCCCTGGTGCCGCAGCCCGTGCTCGCGCAGCAGGCGCCGCTGAAGATCGGCTTCGTCTACGTCACGCCCATCGGCAGCGCCGGCTGGACCTACCAACACGAGCAGGCCCGCCAGGCCATGCAGCGCACGCTGGGCAGCCAGGTGTCGAGCGTGTTCGTCGAATCCGTGGCCGAAGGCCCCGATGCCGAGCGCGTGATGCGCGACCTGGCGGCACAGGGCTGCCGGCTCATCGTCGCGACGAGCTTCGGCTACCTCGACCCGGCGCTGCGTGCCGCCGCCGATCTGCCGGACGTGAAGTTCGAGCACGCCGGCGGCTACAAGCGGGCTGCCAACCTCGCGACCTACAACGCGCGCTTCTACGAGGGCCGCTGGCTGGCCGGCTACCTGGCGGGCCGCACGAGCCGCAGCGGCGTCGCCGGTTACGTGGCGGGCTTCCCGGTGCCGGAGGTGATCCAGGGCGTCAACGCGTTCACCCTGGGCATGCGCGCCGCCAACCCGCGCGCGACCGTGCGGGTGCTGTGGCTCAACACCTGGTTCGATCCGCCGCGCGAGCGGGAGGCGGCGCTGTCGCTGGTCAACGCCGGTGCCGACGTGCTCACCAACCACAGCGGGTCGCCGGCGGTGCCGCAGCTGGCCGAGGAGAAGGGCGTGCGGTTGATCGCGTACCAGAGCGACATGCGGGCGTTTGCGCCCCGTGCGCAGCTGGCCGCGATCACCAGCGACTGGAGCGCCTACTACACGCGCCGTGCGCAGCAGGTGGTCGGCGGCCAATGGTCGTCCTCCAACACCTGGGGGGGCGTCAAGGATGGCATGGTCCAGCTCGCCGCGATCGACCCGTCGGTGCCGCAGGCGGTGCGGGCCGAGGTGGCGCAACGCCGCCAGGCGCTGGTGGCCGGCCAGGCCGTGCCGTTCTCGGGCCGCCTGGTGGACCAGTCCGGCGTGGTGCGGCTGGCCTCGGGCGCGCTCGACGACGCCGCCATCGCCAGCATGGATTGGTTCGTCGAAGGCGTTGTTGGCAGCCTGCCGGCGCGTTGACTACCAATTGTTTCAAATTCACTGATATGAATTGATTAATGACATTTAATTAGGGCTGTTTCCGACTCGGTACTTCTGATAATGCAGCCGTTGCTGCTCTGGAGAACCGGGTTTGAAGCTGACGCTGGAAACCAAGGCGGCCTGGGTCGGCGCTGCCTTGGTCGTTGCGCTCATGGGCGTGGTGGGCAGCATCCAGCACAGGTACATCGCACGCGATGTGAAGACGCTGCTGCAGGCACAGCAGGCGGCGCTGGCCGAGTCGGTGGCCGACAGCCTCGGCGACAAGGTGGAGCTCTACCGCGGCGTGCTCGAACTGAGCGCCACCCCGATCGACGCGGCGCTGCTGTCCGACGAACCGCGGCTGCGGCGCTTCCTGACGCGTGCCACCGGCCTGCAGGCGTTGTTCGAGGGCACGTTCGTCGTGTCGCCGTCGGGCGACGTGCTGCTGTCGGAGCCGCGGCGCGGCGACGGCCGGCCAATCAACGTGGCCGACCGCGATTACTTCGTGGGTGCCATGCGGACCGGCCAGGTGAGCCTGTCCGCCCCGGTGATGAGCCGCGTGCGCAACCAGGCCGCGGTGTTGATGGCGGCCCCGCTGCGGGCCCGCGACGGCAGCTTCCTCGGGGTGCTGGGCGGGGGCATCGAGATCGAGCGCGACAACCTGCTGGGCCGCCTCGGTGCGCTGCCGGTCGGCCGGACGGGGCACTACGAGATCGTCACGCGTGGCGGCACGCCGGTGTACGTGGCGCATCCCGACCGCGCGCTGCTGCTGCAGCCCGAGCGCGGCGGCTACGGCGCCGGCGACATCGTGACCCGCAAGGCCGTGCGCAACACCGACTGGGAGCTGCGGGCCGTGCTGCCGGCCTGGGAGGTCGAGGCGCCGATCCAGCAGGCGCAGCGCCGGCTGCTGCTGCAGCTCACGCTGCTGGGCGGTGCGATGGCCGCGCTCGCCTGGCTGGCCATGCACCGGCTGCTGCGCCCGCTGACCGCGCTGCACCAGGCGATGCGGGCGTGGCGCGCGTCGCCGGATGCGCCGCTGCGCCTGCAGACGACGCTGCGCGACGAGCGCGGCGATCTCGCCCGCGAGTTCGAGGCGATGGTCAAGGAGTGGCGCCAGCGCCAGGCGGAGGTGGCCGCGGTGAGCGACGCCTCGCCGCTGGGCCTGTTCCGTGCCGGCGTCGACGGGGCGATCACCTATGCCAACGACGCCTACCTGCGCATGCATGGCCTGCCGCCCGCCGGACCCGGCGCGCCGGGCCTGTGGATGGCGCCGGACCAGCGCGATGCGGCGCTGGCGTCCTGGCGCGAGGCGGCGCAGCGGCGCGAGGGCGTGCGCAGCGTGCGCTGCGTCCAGCACGGCGACAGGCGCGCCACCCTGTCGCTGCGCTGCGCCCCGCTCGTGGTCGACGGCCGCCTGGAGGGGTTCGTCGGCACGGTGGAAGACATCACCGAGCGCGCCGCGGCGGACGAACGGCTGAAGGCCGTCAATGCGATCTTCGATGCCACGACCGACTACGTGGTGCAGGCCCGGCTGGACGGCCACCTGATCTACATGAACCCGGCGGCACGCCGCGCGGCGCGCATCGGGCCGCACGATGCGGTCGGCCACCGGCACTTCAGCGAATTCCATCCGGTCTCGGTGCGCGAGCGGTTCGCCGCGGAGATCCTGCCCCACGTGAGGCAGCACGGCGTCTGGGTGGGCGAGACCGCGGTGATCGACGGCAGCGGGCGCGAGGCGGTGGCCAGCCACATCGTGCTGGGCCACCGCGGCTCGGACGGCCGCCTCAGCCATTTCTCGGCCATGCTGCGCGACGTGTCGGGCGAGCGCGCCACGCAGCAGGAGCAGCGCCGGCAGGCCGCGACGCTGCGCTCGGTCACCGAGGCGATCCCGGCGATGGTGGCCGCGGTGGGCCACGACGGGCGCTACCGGTTCGTCAACAGCGCCTTCGAGCGCTGGCATGGCGTGTCGCGCGACAAGGTGATCGGCCGCACGGTGCGCGAGGTCTTCGGCGACGCGGAGCACCGGCGCCACGAGGCGTGGGTGGAGCGGGTGCTGGCTGGCGAGAGCGTGCGGTACGAAGCCGGCGACGCCGGGCCCCAGGCGCAGCGCCACCTGCTGATCAACCTGGTGCCGCTGCGCCTGGACGACGCCAGCATCGACGGCTACGTCAGCGTCGGCTACGACATCAGCGAGCACAAGGAGCATGCGGCGCGGCTGGAGGCGCTGTCACGCACCGACGCGCTGACGGGGGTGCTCAACCGCGCGGGGCTGCAGCACCGCCTGGACAAGCTGCTGCAGGACCGGCGGTGCGGCCAGCTCGCGCTGCTCTACATCGATCTCGACCATTTCAAGCCTGTCAACGACCAGCACGGCCACCAGGCGGGCGACACGCTGCTGCGGCAGTTCGCACAGCGCATCCAGGCCCTGGTGCGCCCGACCGACAGCGTGGCGCGGTTGGGCGGCGACGAGTTCGCGATCCTGCTGAGCCACCTGCGCGAGCCGGGCAACGCCGACCGCGTGGCCGGCAAGGTGGTGGAAGCGGCGCAGCGGCCGTTCGACATCGACGGGCTGCGGCTGCGGGTGGGCGCGAGCGTCGGGGTGGTGCTCGCGGCTGTCGAGGAGGGCGCGCGGCCCGATGCCACCGCGCTGATCGCCCAGGCCGACGCGATGCTCTACCAGGCCAAGCGCGCCGGCCGCGGGCGTCACATGCTCGCGGCGTCGACCTGGAGCGAGCTCGCCTGAAGCGCCTCGGCGAGGCGCGCCGCGCCCGGGCCGAACGCGTAGGCGTCCATGCCCAGCGCCCCGAAGGTCACCGCCTCGTGCAGGCGCTGCGGCGTGGCGTCACGCCCGCCTGCGCCGGCCGCCACGTACCAGGGCAGCAGGTGCTCGTCCGTCGGGTGCATCAGCGCGGCATGCGGGGCGCTGCTGCGGTAGTCGAGCAGGGCGTCCCAGTCGCGCGCGGCCGACCGGGCCGCCATCCAGGCGCGGAACTCGGCGCTTTCGGCCATCTCGGGCTGCCCCACGCCCTGGTTCGCGACAAAACGGCCCAGCAGGCGCAGGTTGTGCGTGATGCTGCCCGTCCCGATGATCAGCACGCCCTCGTCGGCCAGCGGCGCGAGCGCGCGCCCCAGCGCGAACTGCTCGGCAGGGCGCCACGTGGGCACGTAGGCCAGCGGCAGCACGGGGATGTCCGCTGCGGGGTAGATCCATCGCAGCGGCGTCCAGATGCCGTGGTCCAGCCCGCCGTCGTCCAGGCGGTGCGCCGCGATGCCCTCGGCCGCCAGCAAGGCCTGCACGCGGGTGGCCAGCGCCGGATCGCCGGCCGCGTCGTAGCGCAGACGGTACAGGGCATCGGGGAAGCCCCCGAAGTCGTACACCGCGGTGTGGCGCGGCGCCGCCAGCAATGCGGGTTCGCGCGTCAGCGAGTGCGCCGAAACCGCCAGAATGGCGCTCGGCCGTCCGGTGGCTGCATCGATCGCGGTCCCGAGGCGCTGCCAGAAGCGGCCGGTCTCGCCGGGCTCGAGCGCCGTCATCGGCGAGCCGTGCGACAGGAAGAGGGCGGGAAGGGAGGTGTCCATCGTGAGCCTATTGCAGCAGGGGCGGCGCCCACGGCGGTTCGACGGCTTTGCACGCGGCGTTGCAGCGCGGTGATGGGGCGGGCGCCGCCCTCCTGGCCGGGCGCGCCGATTGCTCGCGGCATCGCGTGGCCCCCGCTGCAGGGCTGCGCATGTCGATCCTCCCGGAGGCCACCATGACCGCTTCACCATGCGCCCTGCCGTGACCTCGCCCAGCAGCCTTGCGCCGCCTCCCCGTCTCGGCTACCTGCAGTCGCGGCTGCTGTGGATCGTGCTGGCGGTCGCCGCGCCGCTGACCGTGCTGCTCGCCCTGTCGATCCTCGATGCACGGCGGGCGGCCGAGCACGAGGCCTTCACCTCGCTGCGGCAGCGCGCGGACCAGGCGGCCGACCGCATGTTCGACATGCTCGAGAAGACCGAGCACCTGCTCGACTTCATGGCGAGCCGCCAGCGGCTGCGGGAGATGCGCCGCGATGCGTGCGAAAGCATGGTGGCCGGCGTGTCCGGCTCCAACACCTTCTACACGAACATCGGGCTCATCGACACCGGCGGCGTGATGGTGTGCTCGTCGGCGCCCAGCCCCGGCCGCACCCGGTTCGGCGATTTCGCCTGGTTCCGCGCCGGCTTCGCGGCCGACGGCATCTGGCTCAGCGATCCGCTGCGCGGGCCCATCAGCGGGCGCATGGTCCAGTACATGACGCTGGCGGTGCGGGACGCCTCGGGCGCCAAGGTGGGGCTGCTGGCGGCGTCCATCGACCTGGCGCCGCTGAACCGTGCGCTCGAGCCGCTGGTCTCGCCGCCCGGGGCGTCGGTCGGCATCCGCAAGGACGCGGTGTTCGTCACCCGCCTGCCGCAGCCCGAGCGCTGGATGGGCCGGCCGGTCCCGGCCACGCTGCTCGAACCCGAGCGGCTGGGCGATACGCAGGTCCGGGTGGGGATCGGCGTGGACGGCACCCGCCGGGCCTTCGCGGTGGCGCCGCTGCCGAAGTACGGCCTCGAAGCGGCCGCCGGCATGCCGGAGCACGCCGTGTACGAGGAGGCCAATGCCGAGGCGCTGCGCCGCGCGTTGGCTGCGGCGCTGACGATCGCGGTGGCGCTGATCGGCGCGTCGCTGGCGGCGCGGCGCCTCGCCGGCTCCCTCAGGAGCATCGCGGACACTGCGCGCCGCCTGCATGCCGGCGCCACCGACGTGCGGGCGGACGCCACGCTGCCGGGGGAGTTCGGCGAGGTGGCGGTGGAGTTCAACCGGCTGATGGACCGCAACGACGAGCGGGCCGCGCAGCTGGTGCAGTCCGAGCAGCGGGCCGTGCGGCTGCGGCGCTTCCATGAGACCCTGTCGGCCGTCGGCCAGGCCATCGCGCGGCAGGCCGCGCCGGCCGAGCTCTACGAGGAGGTCTGCCGGGCGTGCACCCAGTCGGGCCTGGCCACCGCGGCGTGGATCAGCCGGCCGGCGCAGGAGGATCTGCGCATCGTCGCGCAGGCTCCAGGCGCCGCTGCCGGACTGCCCGTGCACTGGGGGCAGCGCGAGGCTGGTGTGACCCGGGCCGCCGTGCGCCGGCGCGGGCCGGTGCAGGAGGCGTGCGGGGAGGGCGTGTGCGTCGCGGCCATTCCCCTGCTCTCCGCGGATGACGTGACGGGGGCCCTGACCTTGCGGGGCGACCACGGCATGCGCTTCGACGGCGAGCTGGCGCAGCTGCTGGCCGCGCTGGCGCGGGAGATCTCGTTCGGCCTCGACCTGGAGAAGCACCGGGCCGAACGGGTGGCGCTCGACGCCGCGAAGGCGGAGAGCCGCGCGAAGACCACCTTCCTGTCCCACGTGAGCCACGAGCTGCGCACGCCGCTGAACGCGGTGCTCGGCTTCTCCCAGCTCGTGCGGACGAAGGCGGAGGCCCGCGCGGACGAGGAGGATCGCGAGCACCTCGGCCACGTGCTCGCGGCGGGCCGCCAGCTCAAGGCGCTGATCGACGACCTGATGGACGTGTCGCGCATCGAGGTCGGCGAACTGGCGGTCTCAATGGCCGACGTCGACGTGGTCGGCAAGCTGGCCGGCGTGCTGCAGCTCAGCCGGCCCGTGGCGGAGCTGCACCGGGTGTCCCTGCACCTCGAGGCCGGCGATGCCTCGGCGCTGGTCGTGAGGACGGATCCGGTGCGGCTGCGCCAGGTGTTGATGAACCTCGTGTCCAACGCCATCAAGTACAACCGGCCCGGCGGGCATGTGTGGGCCGGCGTGCAGGCCGATGCCCGCCAGGTGCACATCCGCATCCGCGACGACGGTGTCGGCATGGCGCCGGCCCAGCTCGACGGCCTGTTCCAGGCCTTCAACCGGCTGGGCCGAGAGCGGTCGGGCATCGAGGGCACCGGGATCGGCCTGGTCATCACGCGGCGACTGGTCGAGCTGCTGGGCGGCCGGCTCGCCGTCGAAAGCCGGGAGGGGGCGGGCACGACGGTGGCCGTGACGCTGCCGAACGAGAAGCCCCTGGGCGAGGCGGTGCCGAGCGTGCTTGGCGACCTGGCCGCGGCGCCCGAGGCGCAGCCGGCCGAAGGGCTGGTGCTCTACATCGAGGACCACCCGGTGAACGCGGTGCTGGTCGAGCAGGTGCTGGCGCAGGTGCCGGGCGTGGAGGTCATGGTCTGCGCCACCGGCGAGGAAGGCCTGCGCTTCGCCGCGGAATGCCAGCCCCACCTCGTGCTGCTGGACATGCAGCTGCCCGACATCCAGGGGATCGAGGTCCTGGCGCGCCTGCGGTCGAGCGCCCGCACGGCCTCGATACGCGTCATCGCGCTGTCGGCCAGCGCCATGCCGCAGGAGGTGGAGGCCGCGCTGCGTGCCGGCGCGCAGGCCTACTGGACCAAGCCGATCGATTTCCACCAGCTGCGCTCGGGCGTCGCGAAGGTGCTGCGGGAGGAGTCGGCCCGCCGGCAGCGCGCCGCCGCCAGCGCACAAAAAAAAGCGGGCCCCGAGGGGCCCGCATGAAGCACACGGAATGTGCCAGGAGGAGACAACAAAGAAACGGTGCGTCAGGCGGCCTCTTGGTGGCGGCCGGCCATCAGGATGGAGGCGTGCAGGCGGTTGACCGCGTCGTTGGCGGAGGCCTTGCCATGGTTGGAGAGCAGGTTCCAGACGAGTTCGTCGTCCATGCGGAAGCGGCACAGCAGGGTGTTGCCCGAGGCGATCTTCATGATCTGGGCGGCCGACAGCGTGCCGATGAGCGTGGCGGTGTCCTCGCTGATGCCCAGGCGGTACAGGGCCTGCTCGCGGTCCGCGCGGATCAGGCTCTGCGCCAGCATCAGGTAGCTGAGGTTGGCTTCGCGGATTTCGGCAAGGATTTGGTCGGCGGTCATGGCGGGCTCTTCCTGTTGGGGTGCAGCGGTGTCGCTGCGATGGAATGAACTGTAGGCACCGGAACGGCTTGGCAAAAGCGGCCTTGCTCGGTCCGTGCTGTCTCCGTTGTTCGGGAGGTCTGTCAGTGAACTTCCTACAGGTTTACCCGGGCGCCTGTCGGGGACGGCGGCCTGGTGTACCGTGCCGTCCATGACACCCAGCCCTTCCTCCACGAGCGTCCCGTCGTCTGCGCCTTCGGTGTGGCTGCTGGCGTGGCGCCAGACCGTGCGCGACTTCCGGGCCGGCGAGCTGCGCCTGCTGGTCGTCGCGGTGATGCTGGCCGTGGCGGCGCTGACGGCGGTCGGCTTCTTCGCGAACCGGCTCAACGGCGGGCTGGAGCGCGACGCGGCGCAGTTGCTGGGCGGCGATGCGGTGGTCGCCAGCGACAAGCCGACGCCCGCAGCGCTGATCGAGGACGCCCGTGCCCGCGGACTGCGCACGGCCACCAGCGCCGTGTTCCCGAGCATGGGCCGTGCGCCGGACGCGCTCGGCGGTGCGTCCCGGCTCGTGGCGGTCAAGGCGGTGGGCGAGGGCTATCCGCTGCGCGGCCGGCTGCGGGTCAAGTCCGCAATGGATGCGCAGGAGCAGGCCGCCACGGGCGGGCCGTCGCCCGGCACGGTATGGGTCGATGCCGCGGTGCTGGAATCGCTGGCGCTGCGGGTCGGCGATGCGCTGCTGCTGGGCGACGCATCGCTGCGCATCGACCGCATCATCACGATCGAGCCCGACCGCGGCGCCGGCTTCGTCAGCTTCGCGCCGCGGGTGATGCTCGCCGAGGCCGACCTCCCCGCCACCGGCCTGATCCAGCCGGCGAGCCGCGTGACCTACCGGCTCGCCGTCGCGGCGCCCGGCAGCAGCCTGGCCGAGGTGGGGCGCTACGTGCGCGACGTGCGCCAGCGCATCGACGGCGACCACCTGCGCGGCGTCGAGATCGAATCGCTGGAGAACGGCAGCCCGCAGATGCGGCGCACGCTCGACCGCGGCGAGAAGTTCCTCAACCTGGTGGCGCTGCTCTCGGCGCTGCTCGCGGCGGTGGCGGTGGCCATCGCGGCGCGCGACTTCGCCAACCGCCACCTGGACGACTGCGCGATGCTGCGTGTGCTGGGCCAGCCGCAGCGGTCGATCGCGCTGTCGTACGGCCTGGAGTTCGGGTTCGTCGGCCTGGTGGCCAGCGCGCTGGGGGTGGTGGTCGGCTTCGGGGTGCACCACGTGTTCGTCTGGCTGCTCGCCGGCCTGGTGCAGGCGGAGCTGCCTGCGCCGGGCGCCTGGCCGGCGCTGTTCGGCCTGGGCGTCGGCCTGACCCTGCTGCTGGGCTTCGGCCTGCCGCCGGTGCTGCAGCTGGCGCGCGTACCGCCGCTGCGGGTGATCCGGCGTGATGTCGGGGCGCTCAAGGCCTCGTCGCTGCTGGTGCTGGCGGCCGGCACGCTCGGCTTCGCGGGGCTGCTGCTCGCGGTGTCGTCCGACCTGACGCTGGGGCTGATCGCCGTGGGCGGCTTCGCGGCGGCGGTGGTGGTGTTCGCCGCGCTGTCCTGGGTGGCCGTGCAGGTGCTGCGCCGGGCCGTGCCAGAGGCGCGCGCGCCGCGCTGGCTCGTGCTCGCGACGCGGCAGATCGCCGCGCGGCCCGCCTTTGCGGTGCTGCAGGTGTCGGCGCTGTCGGTCGGGCTGCTGGCCCTGGCGCTGCTGGTGCTGCTGCGCACCGACCTGATCGACAGCTGGCGCAGCGCCACGCCGCCCGACGCGCCGAACCGTTTCGTGATCAACCTGCAGCCCGACCAGGCCACGGCCTTCCGCGGCGCGCTCGCCGAGGCCGGCGTGCAGCGCTACGACTGGTTCCCGATGATCCGCGGCCGGCTGGTGGCGATCAACGGGCGCGCGATCACGCCGGAGAGCTACACCGACGACCGCGCGCGCCGCCTGGTCGACCGCGAATTCAACTTGAGCCACGACGCCGTGCTGCCGCAGCACAACCAGGTGATCGCCGGCCGCTGGATCGCCGACGAACCCGATGCCGTCAGCGTCGAGAGCGGCCTGGCCGAGACGCTGGGCCTGAAGCTGGGCGACCGCATGCGCTTCGACATCGGCGGGCAGCTGCGCGAAGGGCGCATCACCAGCCTGCGCAAGCTCGACTTCGCGTCGATGCGCGTCAACTTCTTCGTGATGTTCCCGCTCGCGCAGATGGACGACGTGGGCACCACGTACATCAGCGCGTTCCGTGCGCCGGACACGCCGGGCTTCGACAACCGGCTGTCGCGCGATTTCCCCAACATCACCAACGTGAACGTGTCGGCCTCGCTAGCGCAGGTGCAGCAGGTGCTGGACCAGGTGATACGCGCGGTCGAGTTCCTGTTCGGCTTCACGCTCGCGGCCGGGCTGGTGGTGCTGTTCGCCGCCGTCACCGCGACGCGCGAGGCACGCTCGCGCGAGTTCGCGATCATGCGGGCCATGGGGGCCGGCCGCACGCTGCTGGCCAGGGTGCAGCGCACCGAGCTGCTGGGGGTCGGTGCGCTCGCGGGCCTGCTCGCGTCCGGTGCCGCGATGGGCGTGGGCTGGGCGCTGGCGCGCTATGCGTTCGAGTTCAACTGGACGGCGCCGTGGTGGGTGCCGGTGGCGGGCACCGCGGCGGGTGCGCTGCTGGCGCTGATGGCCGGCTGGTGGGGCCTGCGGGAGGTGCTGCAGCGCCCCGTCGTCGAGACCTTGCGGCGCGCGCAGGCCTGATCCCCGGGGGCGGCTGGGGCGGGGCGGCGGCCCGCTACAGCCGGGGCGGCAGGCGGCCGATAAGCGGGGCTGTTGTCGTCGAGTTGTCCATGAACGCTTTCTTCTCCCCAGCCGTCCGGCTGATGTCCCGCCTGCGGCTGAAAGGCAAGTTCCTGCTGGCCGGCGTGCCCCTCGTGCTGCTGCTGGTGTGGATGGCCTGGCTGTCCGCGGCCTCGCTCGGCGCCCGTGTGCAGGGCCTGGAGCGCAAGCGCGTCGCGATCGCGCTGATGGGCGATCTGGTGGCATGGAACAAGGCGCTCATCGACAGCCGCCGCGCGGCGATCACCGGCCAGCCTGGCGATCCCGCGGTCATGGCGGCCTTCACGCGGCAGGCCGAGGCGGTCGAGCGGCAGCTGGCCGTGCTGGGCGCGCACGTCGAGTCGGCCCGCCCGCAGGTCGACATGCGCGAGGAACTGCACGGCCTGCAGCAGGGCTGGAAGGCGCTGCGCCAGGCGGTGCAGGCGCTGCCGCCCGATGCCGGGTTCCCGCAGAAGGCGTTCGCGGCACATGCGCCGGAATACAGCCGCCTGTATGCCTTCATGCGCGATCTCGGCAAGAAGTCGGGCCTGTCGCAGGACGCCGACGCCGACCTGTTCTACCTCGGCTACGCGCTGGCGAACAACACGCCGTCGACCGCCGGCATCACCGTGCGGATCGCGGCCTACGCGACGCTGAACGTCAACCGCGGCACCGTCGACGCGAAGGACAGGATGTTCTACGAGGTCACCGACGCCCGCCTGAACGACACGTTCGGGGGCGTCGAGACCCTGCTGTCGCAGGCGATGGCGGCCAACCCCGTGGTCGACGAGGCGCTGGGCCAGCGCATCGAAGCGTTGAAGGGCAGCTCCAAGCAGCTGCTCGCCTTCGTGCGTGAACGCTTCACCTCGGTGGACCAGGTCGGCGCGACGCAGCAGGACGTGGCCCGGGCGGCGGCGGCCACGACCGACGCGGCCTGGGAGCTGGTCGACCGCAACCGCGCGGTGCTGGAGCAACTCGTGGTCGAGCGTGCCGCGCAGGCTGCACGCCACCGGATGCTGCTGATGGCCGCGGTGTGTATCGGCATGCTGGGCACGTTGTGGCTCTACGTCGGCATCTTCCTCAGCATGGCCGGCAGCCTGCGCCAGGCCTCGGCGGCGGCACGGGCGATCGCGGCAGGCGAAATCGGCACCGTGCCGGTGCCGGCCACGGCGGACGAGTTCGCCACGCTGATGCAGGACCTGCGCGCGGCGGACCAGGCGCTGGCCGGCGTGATCTCGGGGGTGCAGCAATCGTCGGATTCGATCGCGACCGCGTCGTCCGAGATCGCCCAGGGCACGCAGGACCTGAGCCACCGTACCGAGGAAACGGCCAGCAGCCTGCAGCAGACCGCGAGCTCGATGGCGGAGGTCAAGCAGAACGTCGACCAGGGCGCCGGCGCGGCCACCTCGGCGCAGGCGTTGGCGGCCCAGGCGGCTGCCGTCGCGCAACGCGGCGGGGAGGCCGTGGCGCAGGTGGTCAGCACCATGGGGGCGATCAGCAGCAGCAGCCAGAAGATCAGCGACATCATCGGCGTGATCGACGGCATCGCCTTCCAGACCAACATCCTGGCGCTGAATGCCGCGGTGGAGGCGGCCCGCGCCGGCGAGCAGGGCCGCGGCTTCGCGGTGGTGGCCGGCGAGGTGCGCACGCTGGCCCAGCGCAGCGCCGACGCGGCCAAGGAGATCAAGGCCCTGATCGGCAGCAGCGTGGCCCAGGTGGACACCGGCAGCCGGCTCGTCGGCGATGCCGGAAGGACCATCCGCGAACTGGTCGATGCAGTCGACGGCGTGCACACGATGATCTCGGAGATCACCCGCAGCACCCAGCAGCAGACGGTCGGCATCGGTGAGGTGAACACGGCGGTCGGCGCGCTCGACCAGGCCACGCAGCAGAACGCCGCGCTGGTCGAGCAGAGTGCTGCGGCGGCCGAGAGCCTGAAGGCCCAGGCACGGCAGCTGGCGGCGCTGGTAGGCCGGTTCCGCCTGCACAGCGCCTGAGCGAGGGCCGGCGGCTGCGCCGTTACGGCGCAGGCCCCGTGGCCCGTGGCGCGGGGCCTTCCAGGCCGCCCGGCGCTGCGAACGCGAGCGCCTGGATGCCGTGGGCGAGGTACGCCGCCTCCACCACGATCGTCTGCGCGGTCGCGGCGCCTGCCATGAAGCGGCCGTCGTCGCGCATGAACAGCCGGTCGCTGCTGCCATCGGCGGGGCGGACGGCGGGCAGCACGAAGGGTGGCTCGGCATCGAAGCGGATGCGCACCTGGCAGAAGTCGGGCCCGACGGGGCAGACGAACCGGCCCTGCTCGGTGCGCAGCGAGAGCTGGATGCCCCCGGGGAAGTGGCCCGTGCGCATCACGAGCTGCCCCTTGCGGCCAACGCCGCCGGATGCGCCGGGTGGGGAGGCCGTGCTCGACAGGGTGTACCTGCGGTACGACTCGCCGGTCTTGTCGTCCTTGATGAGTTCCTTTGTCCACTGTGCCGTGGCGACCGGGCAGGCGAGGGTGGTCAAGGCGGCGAGCGCGAGGGCGGCGGCGGGGGATTTCATCGGCTGATGGGTGAAGGCGTCGGCTGCCTACGCGGCGTCCGCGGTATACCCGAATCGGCACAAAAAAAAAGCCATCGACGGGTTGTGTTCGCGGCGTGCCTGTGGGGCGGGCGACGTTCCTGCCGCGTTCCGTGATCTGGTTGGCACCACTTGGCACTGCAGCCGCCGCAACCCCTGCCCCGCGGGGGGGTGGTCATGTGCGCTCACTTCTTTCGGGTGGCAGGATCGGTTCATCCTTCCACCAAACCCCTCGAGCGGGATAACGATCATGAAGTTGAAGACGTGCCGCATCTTCGTCACCCAGGGTTGGCGCACGACCCCCCGCAACGTCGACTTGCTGCTGGCAGCGGACCGGCCGCCAGCAGCGGTTTTCGAATGGCTGGACTCTCCTGACGGGGACAGCAGCCCTGCACTGGCCGTGGAGCTCGAGCCGGAGTGGCTCTACGAGATCTGCGGCCGCCACGACGTGACGCACCTCTACGAGCTGCCCGTCCACTCGCCGACGGCGATGACCGTTGCCTGAGGCTGCGAAATCTCAAAACAAAAAAGCCCCGTTTGCCGGGGCTTTTTGCTGCGGCTTCAGAGGTGATCTGAAGGCCTGCGTGTCTGGCGGAAAGGGTGGGATTCGAACCCACGGTACGGTATAACCGTACACCGGATTTCGAGTCCGGCGCATTCGACCACTCTGCCACCTTTCCGGGTATTTACTGCGTGGTCTCGCTGTGTCAGCGAAGCCGCGCAGTATAGCCGATCATCCGCGCAGGATGTCCAGTCCGCCCATGTACGGGCGCAAAACCTCAGGCACGCGGATGGCGCCGTCGGCTTCCTGGTAGTTCTCCAGCACCGCCACCAGCGCACGTCCCACCGCCAGGCCAGAGCCGTTCAGCGTGTGCACGAGTTCGGGCTTGCCTTGTGCGTTGCGGAAGCGCGCCTGCATGCGGCGGGCCTGGAAGGCTTCGCAGTTGGAGCAGGAGCTGATCTCCCGGTAGGCGCCCTGCGCCGGCACCCACACTTCGAGGTCGTAGGTCTTGCTGGCGCTGAAGCCCATGTCGCCCGTGCACAGCGACAGCACGCGGTAGGGCAGGCCGAGCTTCTGCAGGATCGCCTCGGCGTGGGCGGTCATCTGCTCCAGCGCCTCGTAGCTCTTCTCGGGCTGGACGATCTGCACCATCTCGACCTTGTCGAACTGGTGCTGGCGGATCATGCCGCGCGTGTCGCGCCCGGCACTGCCGGCTTCGCTGCGGAAGCAGGGGCTGTGCGCAGTGAGCTTGATCGGCAGCTGCTCGGCATCGACGATCTGGCCGCGCACGGTGTTGGTCAGCGAGATCTCCGACGTCGAGATGAGGTACTGCTCGGCCTGGTCTTCGTCGCCGCCGCGCAGCACCCAGAACATGTCTTCCTTGAACTTCGGCAGCTGGCCGGTGCCTTCGAGGATCTCGCGGTTGACGATGTAGGGCGTGTAGCACTCTGTGTAGCCGTGCTCGCCGGTCTGCACGTCCAGCATGAACTGCGCCAGCGCACGGTGCAGCCGGGCGATCGGGCCGCGCAGGAAGGTGAAACGCGACCCCGACAGCGCAGCGCCGGTCTCGAAGTCCAGGCCCAGCGGGGCGCCAAGGTCGACATGGTCCTTCACCGCGAAGTCGAACTGCCGGGGCGTGCCCCAACGGCGCACCTCGACGTTGCCGCCCTCGTCGGCGCCGACGGGCACGCTCTCGTGCGGCAGGTTGGGCACGCCCATCAGCAGGGCCGAGAGTTCGAACTGGATGACTTCGAGCCGGTCGGCCGAGGCCTTCAGCTCATCGGCGATGCCGGCCACCTCCGCCATCACCGGGGCGGTGTCCTCGCCCTTGCCCTTGAGCTGGCCGATCTGCTTGCTGAGGCTGTTGCGCTTGGCCTGCAGCTCCTCGGTGCGGGTCTGCAGGCGCTTGCGTTCGCCTTCGAGCGAGGTGAAGCGCTCGACGTCGAGGAAGGGTTGCGGGCTCTTGCGGGCTTCGAGGCGCTGCACGACGCCGTCGAGGTCGCGGCGCAACTGGCTGATGTCGAGCATGGGAAATCCTTGGGGGAGAAAGCTGTACGGTCGAGCGTCCGGGCGGAGCCGGCGACGGTGCTGGCGGGGGCCGATCGGCGTCCGGGATCAGGATCGGGACGAATGCACCTCGGCCATCGACTTGTCACCCAGGCCCATCGGCAGCGGAAAGCGGATGGTCTCCTGCACGCCGTCCATCTTGCGCACGGCGACCGCACCCAGCGCACGCAGCCGGTCGATGACCTGCTGGACCAGGATGTCGGGCGCCGAGGCGCCGGCCGTCAGGCCCACGCGCGGCCGCCCTTCGAACCACTGCGGCTGGAGGTCGTCCGCGGCGTCCACCATGTAGGCCGGCGTGCCCAGCCGTTCCGCCAGTTCGCGCAGCCGGTTGCTGTTGCTGCTGGTGGGGCTGCCGACGACGATGACCACGTCCACCTGCGGGCTCAGCAGCTTGACGGCGTCCTGCCGGTTCTGCGTGGCGTAGCAGATGTCCTGCTGCTTGGGCTCGCGCACCTGCGGGAAGCGGGCCTTGACCGCAGCCAGAATCTCGGCCGCGTCGTCCACGCTCAGCGTGGTCTGCGTCACCACGGCCAGCCGGTCCGGCCGCTGGACCGGCGCGCGGGCCACGTCGGCCACGTCCTCGACGAGGTAGATGCCCTCGGTGAGCTGGCCCATCGTGCCTTCGACCTCGGGGTGTCCCTTGTGGCCGATCATGATGAATTCGTAGCCTTCCTTGTGCAGCTTGGCGACCTCGACGTGCACCTTGGTCACCAGCGGGCAGGTCGCGTCGAAGACGCTGAACCCGCGCGCCGCGGCCTCCTGCCGCACGGCCTGCGACACGCCGTGGGCGCTGAACACCAGCGTCGCGCCGGGCGGCACATCCGACAGCTCCTCGATGAAGATGGCGCCCTTGGCCTTGAGGTCGTTCACCACGTAGGTGTTGTGGACGATCTCGTGGCGCACGTAGATCGGGGCGCCGAACTTGCGGAGCGCGCGCTCGACGATCTCGATCGCACGGTCGACCCCTGCGCAGAAGCCGCGCGGCTCGGCCAGCAGCACTTCGTGTTGCGTCATCAGAGCACCCCGATCACCGACACCTCGAACGTGAGGGGCACGCCCGCCAGCGGGTGGTTGAAATCGAACAGCAGCCAGTCGTCCCCGACCTCTCGCACGACGCCGGCGTAGCTGCCCCGCCCGTCCGGCGTGGGGAACTGCACCACGTCGCCGCGGTGGTAGCTGGCGTCGGCGTCGCCCAGCTCGTGCAGCAGCGAGAGCTTCACGCGCTGCAGCAGCTCGGGGTTGCGGTCGCCGAACGCCTCGCCTGGCGCCAGCTCGAAGGTCTGCCGCGCACCCTCCGGCAGGCCGATCAGGCGGACCTCCATGGCCGGGGCCAGTTCGCCGGTGCCCAGCGACAGGGTCGCGGGCTTCTCGTTGAACGTATTGACGATGTCCGCGCCGTCGGGGCCGGCGAGGCGGTAGTGCAGGGTCAGGAACGACCCCGGGGCGATGACGGTCACGGTGGCGGGTGGGCGATAGACTGGAAGGCGATTTTACGGGCCGCGCCCTCCCGCCCATGTCACTCAAGGACTTGCCCGCCGAATTGCGCCCGCGCGAGAAGCTGCTGGCCCGCGGGCCGTCGGCCCTGGCCGACGCCGAACTGCTGGCCCTGCTGCTGCGCACCGGCGTGGCCGGGCAGGGCGTGCTGCAGATGGCGCAGGCGCTGCTCGACCGCTTCGGCGGCCTGCAGGGCCTCATGCGCGCGACCCTGGACGAGCTGAAGACCTTCAAGGGCCTGGGCGGCACGGCCAAGCGGGCCGAGCTCGCGGCGGTCCTGGAGATCGCGCGCCGCACGCTCGCGCAGCAGCTGGCCGAACGGCCGCTGTTCGATTCGCCCGGGGCGGCGAAGGACTACGCCGCCCTGCACCTGCGCGGCCTGCCGCACGAGGTGTTCGCGGTGATGTTCCTTGATGCGCGCCATCGCCTGCTGTGCCTGGAGGAGATGTTCCGCGGGACCTTGACGCAGACGTCGGTCTATCCGCGCGAGGTGGTCAAGCGCGCGCTGGCGCAGAACGCCTGCGCTGTGGTGCTGCTGCACAACCACCCTTCCGGCCACGCGGAGCCTTCCGCCGCGGACGAGGCGCTCACGCAGGCCCTGCGCAGCGCGCTGGCGCTGGTCGACGTGCGGGTGCTCGACCATCTGATCGTCGGTGCGGGCGTCGTGACATCGTTCGCCGAGCGGGGGCTGCTGTGAAGCTCAACGACCTGAAGGCGCTGGGCCCGGTCAAGGAGGCGCTGGCGCGGGCGGCGCGCGAGGCCGCCGAGCGCCGCGCCGAGGCCGCGCGCCAGGAGCGCGAGCGCCACCTGTTCCAGCGCAGCGTCGGCGAGGTGACACCGCTGCGCGATGGCGGCAGGGTCGTGCTGGCCAGGCCGCGTCCCGCACCCTTGCCGCGCCAGCGCGAGCTCGACGAAGCCGCGGCGCTGCGGCAGGCGCTGTCCGACGAGTTCGATGTCGAGTCGCTGCTCGAAACCGACGAAGGCCTGAGCTTCCGGCGCAGGCATGTAGGTGCCGACGTGCCGCGGCGCCTGCGCCGCGGACAGTGGGCGATCCAGTCGCAGATCGACCTGCACGGCTTGCGGCGCGACGAGGCGCGGGAGCAGCTCGGCGCCTTCCTGCATGAAGCGCAGGCCGCGGGCCATCGGTGCATCAGGGTGGTCCACGGCAAGGGCCTGGGCTCGCCCGGCCGCACGCCCGTGCTCAAGGGCAAGGTACGGGCGTGGCTGGTGCAGAACCAGTTGGTACAGGCGTTCGTGCAGGCCCGTGCCAGCGAAGGCGGACACGGGGCGCTGGTGGTTCTTCTGGCGCCGAGAACGCAGGAAACGTAGTCTTTCCATCCCTCCTTTTGACGAGGTAGGGATAGCGGCGTGCACCCTGCATCACGATACATTCACATTCTTTTACGAGCGGCCGAAAAGGAGCCCCGAATGAACACCTCAACACTCCGTGGCACCCGATCGGGCCGCCTGGCCAGCCTCCTCGCGATGACGGGCAGCGTCGCCCTGCTTCTGGGCGGATGCGTCGCCACCAACCCGGAGATCGGAGGCGGCTCCAAGACGGCTGTCACCGGGGCCGCGGGTGGTGCCACCGCTGAAAACGCCAACAGCGCGCTGGAGCGCTGCGACCAGTCGCTCGGCACCTTGGGCGTGGTGGAAGACCAGAGCGCCACCTGGTACCAGTACCTCGCCAACTACAAGCTTGGCTCGACCGTGCCGGTGCTGCGCATGATGATCCAGCAGTCCAACTGCTTCGTCATCGTCGAGCGCGGCCAGGCGATGAACAACATGAACGTCGAGCGCCAGCTGCAGCAAAGCGGCGAGATGCGCGGCGGCAGCAATTTCGGCAAGGGCCAGATGGTCGCCGCCGACTACACGATGAGCCCGAGCATCCAGTTCAGCCAGAACACCGGTGGCATGGGGGGCGGGCTGGCCGGCTTCAGCCGCGGCCTGGGTGTCTTCAGCGCGGTCGCAGGCGGCATCAAGAGCAACGAGGCATCGACCACGCTGGTGATGATCGACAACCGTTCCGGCGTCCAGCTGGCCGCGGCCGAGGGCAGCGCCAAGAACATGGACTTCAACATCATGGGCGGCCTGTTCGGCGGACTGGCAGGCGGCGGCGCCGCGGGTTACTCCAATACGCCCGAAGGCAAGATCATCATCGCGGCCTTCACTGATTCATATAACCAGCTCGTGCGTGCCGTGCGCAACTACAAGGCGCAGACGGTCAAGGGCGGGCTGGGTACCGGCGGTGCGCTGGGCGTGCAGGGTGGCACCACGGCGGCCTCGCAGGAACTGGCCCCTGCCGCGCCGGCGGCCAAGCCGGCCGCCAAGCCGGCGCCGGCGAAGAAGGCGCCGGTGAAGAAGTAACCGGCTCATTTCGCCCCTGAGCAGCCCGCGGACGACGACCCGCGGGCTGTTTTGCTTCTGGCGTGCCGGGGGGCGGATCAACCGCCGCGGTTGCGCATCCAGTCGGCGGTGCCGGCAAACGCCTTGGCGAGGCGCTGCGCCATCGCGGCATCGATCGCCAGCTCCGCCATCGCCTGCTGCATGCAGGTCATCCACTGGTCGCGTTCGCTGATGCCGATCGGAAAGGGCAGGTGGCGTGCGCGCAGCCTCGGGTGGCCGAATCGCTCGATGTAGTGGTCCGGGCCGCCCAGCCAGCCGCAGAGGAACCAGAACAGCTTGTCGCGCGAGCCGTCCAGGCTCGTCGGGTGCAGGGCACGCAGGCCGGCATAGGCCGGCTCCAAGTCCATCAGGTCGTAGAAGCGGTCGACCAGCGCACGCACCCCGGGTTCGCCGCCCAGCAGCTCGAAAGCGGTGGGGGCGTTGGGTTCTTCGATGTCCATCAGGCCATTTTCGCCGCCAGCGCCGCCATCGCCTGGGCCGCGGCCGAGCCGGGGTAGCTCTCGAGCAGCAACTCGCGGCGCAGCACCGCATCGCGCACGCTGGTGTCGGAGGGAACCTCGCCGACGAAATCCAGCTGCATCGGCGTGTCCAGGCCCGGGTTCACGTAGCGGTCGATGACCGCCTGAAGCTGGTTGCGGATGGCGCGGCCTTCGCCCGGCCGGCCGGCCTGGTTGACGACCAGGCGCACGCTGCGGCGCTCCTGCGTGGCGGCCAGCACCTTGATGGTGGCGTAGGCATCCGTCAGCGAGGTGGGCTCGGGGGTGGCGACCACGAGCACCTCGTCCGCCAGCGACACGGTGTACAGCACGACGTCGGAGATGCCGGCGCCCGTGTCGAGCAGCACGCGGTCGTAGCGGGGCTTGATCGTCTCGACGACCTCGATCAGACGGTCGCGCACCTCCGGCGTGAGCCGGGAGTACTCGACCATGCCCGAGCCCGCGAGCAGCACGGCGAAGCCACCGGGCGCCTGCAGCGTGGCTTCCTCCAGCGTGTGCTCGCCGGTGAACACGTGGTGCAAGGTGATCTTGGGCGCGAGGTTGAGCACCACGTCGAGGTTGGCGAGGCCCAGGTCGGCGTCAAGCACGAGCACGCGCTCACCGCGCCGGGCCAGGGCGGCCGCCAGATTGGCCGCGACGAAGGTCTTGCCGACGCCGCCTTTTCCGCTGGTGATGGCGGTGATGCGAGCCGCCTTGGCGGTGGAGGTGGTCATGGGCGGTCTTCGATGTCCTGGAACTGGGAGGCGCCGAACAGCATCCCCTTCTCTTCTGCGCTGACCAGCGACACCGCTACCGGCTCCAGGCAAAAACGGTTGCGCCCCTCCGCCTTGGCGCGGTAGAGCTGCACGTCGGCGCGTTCCATCCACAGCAGCGCGGTGGAGCGCACCCATTGCGGCGCGAAGGCGCCACCGATGCTGACGGTGATGGGGAGCCGGTGCAGCGCGCCCGCTTCGGCGCGGATGGCCACCGGATCGCGTTCGATGCGCCGGCGCACACGCTCGGCGACGGTGGGGCCGAAGGCGGGCGGGCAGTTGGGCAGCACGATCGCGAACTCTTCGCCGCCCACGCGCGCGACGGTGTCCATCGGCCGAACGCACTCGAGCAGCACCTCGGCCACGGCCTTCAGCACCATGTCGCCGGCGTTGTGGCCGTAGCTGTCGTTGATCTGCTTGAAATGATCGAGATCGAGCACCAGCAGCAGCGCCGGCTCGCCCGAGCGGGCCACGCGGTCGACCTCTCGGCTCAGGGCCATCTCGAAGTGGCGGCGGTTGGCCAGGCCGGTGAGCGCATCGCGCACCGAGAGATCGCACAGCGCGTCGACGATCGACTGCAGCCAGCGCGTGCTGCCGGGCTCGCCCGGCAAATCGGTGTGCCCGGCCTGCCGCAGCAGCGACAAGGCGGCCTCCAGCTGCAACCCGCCTGTGAGCGGGAACTGCTGGCTCATGGTCGGAAGCGGGTCCAAGGCGGTGGCGGTCATCGGCAGGTTCGCAGTCTAGTAGGCGTTTGGGTCGTTCAGGAGCGATAAGCGGGCCAAACGCCCTGTTCTTCCGTCGCTGGGCCGCCAGGCGCTGCCCGAGACTCGCCAGCACCGCAGTTGCGCGCAGCGGGCGTCCAGCGACGTCCCACCACTTGCATGAACACCGCCGACATCCAGACACGTCAACCCGAACCCTTCGCCGCTGGACGGGCGGACCAGGAGTTCGCTTTCGCAAAGACCGATTTCGACCGGGTGCGGCAGCTCATCTACCAGCGCGCGGGCATCAGCCTGCACGAAGGCAAGCAGGCCATGGTCTACAGCCGCCTGTGCCGGCGCCTGCGGGAGACGGGACACCAATCGTTCGCGAACTACCTGCAGTGGCTGGAACAGCACGGCGGCGCCAGCGGCGAGGCGGAGTGGCAGGAGTTCGTCAACTGCCTGACCACGAACCTCACCTCCTTTTTCCGCGAATCGCACCATTTCGATGCGCTGGCGGTGGACCTGCGCGAGCGCGCCGGGCGGCCGCTGCGCATCTGGTGCAACGCGGCCTCGACGGGCGAGGAGCCCTACACCATCGCGATGACCGTGGCCGAGACGCTGGGCAGCGGCGGCAACGCGAAGATCGTGGCGACCGACATCGACACCAAGGTGCTCGATACCGCGCGGCGCGGCGTCTACGACGCGAACTCGCGCGGCCTGTCGCCGGAGCGGCTCAAGCGCCACTTCCTGCGTGGCACCGGGCAGAACGCCGGGCTGCTGCGGGTCAAGCCGGAGCTGGCGCGGCTGATCGAATTCAAGACCTTCAATTTGATGTCGACAACGTGGCAGTTCGGCGAGCCTTTCGACCTCGTCTTCTGCCGGAACGTGATGATCTATTTCGATGCCCCGACCCAGCGCCGCGTGCTCGAGCGCACCCACGCCGTGATGCGTCCAGGCGGGCTGCTCTACGTGGGGCACTCCGAGAACTTCTCCGATTCACGCGACCTGTTCCGGCTGCGCGGCAAGACCATCTACGAACGGTTGTGAGGGACGTCCCCGCCATGCCTCTGCCTTCTTCCTCCGCCGCACGCACGCCGCCGGGCGTGAAGCCCAACGCCGGGCTGGCCCCGGGCGTGTCGACCGCGGCAGGCGCGCTGCTCGCCAAGCTCAAGGCGCAGCCGCGCAAGCCGGGCGAGGCCTCGTTCTTCTTCTACGAATCGCACTTCAAGAACGTCGCCGTCAAGGTGCTGCCGGGCGAGTACTTCGTCTATGACGAGGACATGCTCATCATGACGACGCTGGGCTCCTGCATCGCGGCCTGCCTGTGGGACCGCGACCGCCGCATCGGCGGCATGAACCACTTCATGCTGCCCGACGGCGGCGGCGCCAACGACAGCGGCCGCTACGGCTCGTTCGCGATGGAGCTGCTGATCAACGAGATGATGAAGCGCGGCGCATCGCGGCTGTCGATGGAGGCCAAGGTCTTCGGCGGCGGCGCGGTGGTCAGCGGCATCAACAGCATCAACGTCGGCGAGCGCAACACCGAGTTCGTGCTCGACTACCTGAAGACCGAGCGCATCCCCGTCGTCAGCAAGGACGTGCTGGACGTCTTTCCGCGCAAGGTCGTCCTGCTGCCCGCCAGCGGCAAGGCCATGGTCAAGCGCATGGCGCTCACCAACCCCGAGGCGCTCGTCGCCCAGGACCGTGCGGCCGCGCAGAAGGCGGTGCCCGCCCACAGCGGCGGAGGCTCGGTCGACCTGTTCTGAAGCGCCGTATCCCCGAGAAGAAAGCAGTCAACATGGCCAAGATCAAAGTGGTGGTGGTGGACGATTCGGCGCTGGTGCGCAGCCTGCTGTCCGAGATCATCAACCGCCAACCCGACATGCAGTGCGTCGGCGTCGCGAGCGATCCGTTCGTTGCCCGCGAGACCATCCGCAACCTCAACCCGGACGTCATCACGCTCGATGTCGAGATGCCGCGCATGGACGGCCTGGACTTCCTGTCCAAGCTGATGCGGCTGCGGCCGATGCCGGTGGTGATGGTCTCCACCCTGACCGAACGCGGCGCCGACGTGACGCTGCGCGCGCTGGAGCTGGGCGCGATCGACTTCGTCGCCAAGCCCAAGATCGGGTTGGCCGACGGCATCCGCCAACTGGCGGAGGACATCACCGACAAGATCCGCATGGCGGCGCAGGCCCGCATCCGCCGCAGCGCGGGGCCCGCTCCCGCGGCCGGCGAAGCCGCGCCGGCACGGCCTGCGGCCGCGGCGCCGTCGCCGCTGGGGCGGCTGTCGACCGAGAAGATCCTCTTCATCGGGGCCTCGACCGGCGGCACCGAAGCCACCAAGGACGTGCTCACCGGCCTGCCGCCCGACTTCCCGGCGGTGATGATCACGCAGCACATGCCGCCTGGGTTCACCACCAGCTATGCGAAGCGGCTCGACGGCCTGGCGCGCATCCGCGTCAAGGAAGCGAGCGACGGCGAGCGCGTGCTGCCGGGCCACGCCTACCTGGCGCCTGGCGGGCTGCACCTGTCGGTCGAGCGTTCCGGCGCCAACTACATCGCGCGTGTGCGCGACGGCGAGCCCGTCAACCGCCACAAGCCGTCGGTGGAAGTGCTGTTCGAGTCGGCCGCGCGCGTGGTCGGGCCGAACGCGCTGGGCCTGATGCTTACCGGCATGGGCGCCGATGGTGCGCGGGCGATGAAGGCCATGCGCGATGCCGGCGCCTACAACGTCTGCCAGGACGAGGCGAGCTGCGTGGTCTTCGGCATGCCGCGCGAGGCCATCGCCCATGGCGCGGCCAACGACGTGCTGCCGCTGAACCGCATCGCCTCGCACCTGGTGGAGCGCCTGCGCAGCACCGCGGGCATGTCGACCAACCGCGTCTGAGAACGGGCCCGGCCGCGGCAGGGCAGCGCTGCCCTGCCGATCCCGTCAGGGCAGGAAGAGCGCCTGCAGGTCGCTGAGGAAATCGAAGCCGCGGGCGGTGGGCTGCACCCGGGCCGCATCGGCCTCCACCAAGCCCTTCTCCCGCGCCTTTGCCAGGGGTGCCGCCAGCACCGAGGCCGGCAGGCCCGTGCGTTCGCTGAACTGCTGCAGCGTGAAGCCTTCCTTGAGCCGCAGGGCGTTGAGCATGAACTCGAACGGCAGCTGCTCGCGCACGACCTCGTGCTCGTTCGATATCGCCTGTCCGGCTGTCGCCTTGGCCATGTAGGCGGCCGGCTCGCGCCAGCGCACCTGGCGCAGGATGCGGTTGGGGAACGACAGCTTGCCGTGCGCGCCCGCGCCGATGCCCAGGTAGTCGCCGAACTGCCAGTAGTTCAGGTTGTGCCAGCAGCGGTGGCCGTCGCGCGCGAAGGCCGAGACTTCGTAGCGCTGCAGGCCCGTATCCGCGGTGCGCCCGGCGATGAGGTCGAGCATGTCGGACGCGAGGTCGTCGTCCGGCAGGGCGGGCGGGTGGGTCGCGAACCAGGTGTTGGGCTCGAGCGTCAGGTGGTAGATCGAGAGGTGCGGCGGCTCGAATGCAAGCGCCGCGTCGAGGTCGGCCTGCAGCGCCTGCAGCGACTGGCCGGGCAGGGCGTACATCAGGTCGATGTTGAAGGTTTCGAACACCTCGCGCGCCTCGGCCACCGCGGCGCGGGCCTGGGTGCTGTCGTGCACCCGGCCGATCGCCTGCAGCGCTGCATCGTCGAAGCTCTGCACCCCGATCGACAGCCGAGTGACGCCTGCACGGTGGAAGTCCCGGAAGCGGTCGCGCTCGAAGGTGCCTGGGTTCGCCTCCAGAGTGATCTCGCAGCCCGGCTCCAGCGGCAGGCGCGCGCGGATGTCGCCGAGCAGCCGGTCGATCCCGGCGGGCGAGAACAGGCTCGGCGTGCCGCCGCCGATGAAGATGCTGTGCACGCGCCGGCCCCAGACCAGTGGCAGCGACGCCTCCAGGTCGGCCACCAGCGCATTGAGGTAGGCGGCTTCCGGCACCGACGCCGCTGCCAGCTCATGCGAGTTGAAGTCGCAGTAGGGGCACTTCTTCAGGCACCAGGGCAGGTGCACGTACAGCGACAGCGGCGGCAGCGCCGGCAGGGTGACGCTGCCGGGGCGGTGCAGCCTGATGACGGACTCGGCCATGGTTCGCCCGGCCGTCAGCCCAGCCGCCACGCGTCGCGCATCAGGGCGGCCATCTGGCGCGCCGCCAGAGCGCGGTGGCTGTGCTGGTTCTTCACATCGGCGGGGAGCTGCGCGACCGCGAGCCCCAGCGCGGGGATCTGCAGCAGCGGGTCGTAGCCGAAGCCGCCCGAGCCCACCGGCGCCTCGCGCACCTCGCCTTCCCAGCGGCCGAAGGCGATCAGCGGCTCGGGGTCGGCGGCCGAGCGCACGGCCACCAGCGTGCTGACGAAGCGCGCCCGCCGGTCCGCCGCGCTGCGCAGCCGGTCGAGCAGCAGGGCGTTGTTCGCCGCATCCTGCAGCTGGCGCAGCGCCTCGCGGTCGGCGGGGGCGGGCTGCGGCAGCGGCGCAAAATGCGCCGAGGCCACCCCCGGTGCGCCGCCCAGCGCATCGACGCAGAGGCCCGAGTCGTCGGCGATGGCCGGCAGGCCGGTGGCCGCCGAGGCGTGGCGTGCCTTGGCCAGCCCGTTCTCGACGAAGGTGTGGAACGGCTCCTCGGCCTCGGCAACGCCCATCGAGCCCTGCGTCACCAGCTCGATCGGCAGCGATGCGAACAACGCCTGGAGCTCCGCGAGCTTCTTGGCGTTGTTGGAGGCGAGGACGAGGCGCATCACGCCGCCAGGCCGAGCGCGGCCTTCTGCGCCGCCACCAGCTCGCCGATGCCCTTGCCGGCCAGCCCGAGCAGCGCGTCCATCTCGGCGCGCGAGAAGCTCGCGCCTTCCGCCGTGCCCTGCACCTCGACGAAGCCGCCGCGGCCCGTCATCACGACGTTCATGTCGGTGTCGCAGGCCGCGTCCTCGGTGTATTCGAGGTCGAGCAGCGGCGTGCCCTCGACGATGCCGACCGACACCGCGGCAACGAAGTCGCGGATCGGGCTGTCGGCGACCAGGCCGCGCTCCTTCAACCAGCTCACCGCGTCGTGCGCGGCCACGAAGGCGCCGGTGATCGCCGCGGTGCGCGTGCCGCCGTCGGCCTGCAGCACGTCGCAGTCGAGGCTGATGGTGCGTTCGCCGAGCTTGGCGAGATCGAACACGCAGCGCAGCGAGCGGCCGATCAGGCGCTGGATCTCCTGCGTGCGGCCGCTCTGCTTGCCGCGTGCGGCCTCGCGGTCGCCGCGGGTGTGGGTGGCGCGGGGCAGCATGCCGTACTCGGCTGTGAGCCAGCCTTCGCCGCTGCCGCGCTTGTGTGGCGGCACGCGTTCTTCCACCGAGGCGGTGCACAGCACCTTGGTATCGCCGAACGCCACCAGCACCGAGCCTTCGGCGTGCTTGGTGTAGCCGCGGGTGATGGAGACGGCGCGCATGGCATCCGCCGCGCGGCCACCCGCGCGCAGGAAATCGGTCATCGGGAACCTCAGGTTTTCTTTTGGGAGGAGCGGCGGATCGCTTCGTTGATCTCTTTGATCGAACGCTCGATCTCGGCGTCGTCGAGGTCGTCGCCCGCCTCGCCGATCACGCTGGCCTGGATGGTAGAGGCAAACACCTCCTCGCCCAGCGTGCGGGTGGAAACACCGCCGCGCTGGCGGCGGTCCTCGGACGACTCCCATTCCATGGCGATGGCCGTCACGTTGTCGCACTTGGGGCCGCCGAGCCGCAGCGCGGATTCGACGAGTTCCGGCACCGCCTCGTGGATCGGCTGCTGCGAGAGACGGTCGGTGATCTCGGTGTCGCTGACGGGGCCCCACAGGCCGTCGGAGCACAGCAGCACACGGTCGCCGGGCTCCAGCAGCAGCGGTCCGGTGGTGTCGACCACTGGCTTGCCGGGGCTGCCTAGGCAGGTGAACAGCACGTTGCGGTTGAAGCGCTCGCGCATCGGCACGACCTGGCTCAGCGTCTCCTGCAACTCGGAATACGAGTGGTCACGCGTGCGGGCGATCAGCTTGCCGCCACGCACCAGGTACAGCCGCGAGTCGCCGCAATGGGCCCAGTAGGCTGCATCGCCTTGCATCACGCAGGCCACCAGCGTGGTGCGCGGCGTGTCGATCAGTGCCTTCTCGGTGGCGTAGCGCAGCAGCTGCTGATGGCCGGCGATCAGGCCGTCGTGCAGGAAGCGCAGCGGATCGGCGAGCCGCGGCTTGGCGTCGCGCTGGAAGCGCCCCGCCAAAGTTTGCAGCGCGAGCTGCGCCGCGACCTCGCCCTCCGGGTGCCCGCCCATGCCGTCGGCGAGTGCGAAGAGGCCGGAGTCCCGCGTGTAGCAGTAGCCCATGCGGTCTTCGTTCTTCTCGCGGCCGCCCTTGCGGCTGACCTGGTAGACGCCGAACCTCATGGCAAGGGCCTCACGACTTGGCGCCGCTCTTGAGGTTCTCGAGCTGCAGCTTCAGGCGCTCGCTGAAGCTGAGCTTCGTGTAACGCCGCTCCGACTCGCGTGCGAGTTCCTTCTGCAGCGCAAACACGCTTTGGGGCCGCGACAGCGGATCGAGCGACATGCACCATTCCGTCACCTCGATGAGATTGTCGGAGTAGACGTTGCGCAGCCGCGAGAGGCTGAGCGCCAGCCGGTCCTTCTCGATGCGCTGGGGGGCATCGTTGGGCGGGTAGCCCTGCATGCAGGCATAGATGCAGGCGCCGATCGCGTAGATGTCCGTCCACGGACCCAGCGTGCCGTCGCGCCGGTACATCTCGGGTGCTGCAAAGCCGGGCGTGTACATCGGGCGTATGAAATTGCCCTCTTTCGACAGCACCTCGCGTGCTGCGCCGAAATCCAGCAATACCGCCTTGTTGTCGTTGGTGATGAAGATGTTCGCAGGCTTGATGTCCAGGTGGAGCATCTTGTGCTGATGCACGATGCGCAAGCCGCGCAGGATCTCGTCGAAGAGCGAGCGTATCGTCGATTCGCGAAACACCTTGTCACGCTTGAGTTCGCGCGCGGTGACGATGAAATCCTGCAGGGTGTCGCCCTGCAGATAATTCATCACCATGTAGACGGTTTCGTTTTCCCGGAAGAAATTGAGAACCGAGACCACACTGGGGTGGCTGATCTGCGCGAGCGAACGGCCTTCTTCGAAGAAGCTCTTCAGGCCCAGGCGGTACAACGGCTGTTTTTCCGGCTTCACGCGGGGCGTGAGTTCGCCGGGCGAGCGCTCGGCGAGCGACGAGGGCAGGTATTCCTTCAGGGCCACCAAGTGGCCTTGGTCGTCTTCGGCGAGATACACGACACCGAATCCCCCGGCGGCGAGCTTCTTGACGATCTGGTAGCCGCCCACCACGGTGCCCGCTGGCAACGGGGCGGGTTTGGGCTTTGACATAATCGAATTTTGGGAACAGGGTTCAATGGCAGTCTACAGCATGACCGGTTATGGCTGCGCCACTGCGGGCGCCGCTGCAAACTCCGAAAACCCGTCCTTTTCCGGCGTTGGCGTCACCGTCGAATTGAGGTCCGTCAACAGCCGGTTCCTGGATCTGGCATTTCGGTTGCCCGACGACCTGCGCGGCCTGGAGCCGGCCCTGCGCGAGTTGATCGGCGGCGGATTCCGGCGCGGCAAGATCGAGCTGCGCCTGGCCGGCCAGCGCGAGGCCGACAACCACTGGCCGCAGCCTTCGCCCGAGCAGTTGATGCGCCTGGCGCAGCTCGAGGGCACCGTGCAGACCTGGCTGCCGAAGGCGCCACCGTTGTCGGTGCACGAGGCCCTCAATTGGTGCCGCGGCGCGTCGGCGGCCGAGAAGCTGGACGAGCCCGCGCTGGAGGCGGCCCGCCAGGCGATCGTCGCGTTGCGTGAAGCTCGCGCACGGGAGGGCGAGCGTCTCGTCGGCGTGCTGATGGAGCGCATCGGCCGGCTGCGCGAGCTGGCGGCCCAGGCCAAGCCGTTGCTGCCGGCGGTGGTGCAGCGTCAGCAGCAGCGTTTTCTCGACCGCTGGAACGAGGCGCTGCAGATGGCCGGCGCAGGCCAGGCCGTGAGCGAGGAGTCCCAGCGCGACCGGGCGCTGAACGAAGCTGCCGCCTTTGCGATCCGCATCGATGTGGCCGAAGAGCTGTCGCGCCTGGGCGCCCACCTCGACGAGATCGAGCGCCTGCTGAAGGCCGGCGGCGAGATTGGCAAGCGGCTCGACTTCCTGATCCAGGAGCTTCACCGCGAGGCCAACACGCTGGGCTCGAAGTCGGCGGCGTTGGAGCTCACGGGCATCTCCGTCGAGATGAAGGTGGCGATCGAGCAGATGCGCGAGCAGGTGCAAAACTTGGAGTGAGGTCTCGGGGGGTTCCACCAACTCCCACGAAACAACGCAACCTGTTGTCGCATAAGGATATTTTGTCTCAGGCCGTCCCAGGCCGTCCCAGGGCGTCGCAGCGCAGCGCGCGCAACCTGTGGGGTTTATTGTGGGGTTTTTCGGGTTCGCGTCGGTCTGGACGTGGGGCCCGACAAAAAAACCCCACAGCCTCACAGGAGCTTGGGACATGAAGAGACAGCAACGCCCGGTCACCGATCGGGAGCTCAGAGCGTGGCTCGCCGCCGGTCCGGTGGACCGCGGCGTGGGTGAAGGATTGACCTTCGTCGCCACAGCAACGGCAGCGCGCTCGGGGAAGGCCTCGTGGATCCTCCGATACCGGCTCAACGGCCGATCGAGGGAGAAGGTCCTGGGGCGCTATCCCGAGTTGTCGCTGAAGGACGCTCGTGAGCAAGTCCGGCAAGACCGGGCGCAGATCGAGCGGGGCGTCGACGTGGCAGCGGCCAAGCAGGCGGAGAAGGCGCTCCTGCTAGAAGTGCCCACTGTGCAGCGCCTTGGCGAGGCGTGGTTGGCAAAGTACATCCGCCCTCGCCACAAGAACCCCGAGGTCGTCGCCCGGGTGCTCCGCCGGCACATCGACCCGGTGTTAGGTTCCATGGCGCCACCCGACGTACAGCCGGCTCACATCGATCGGGTGCTGACCCGCATCGTTGCCGGCGGCGCGCCCACCGTGGCGAACGACGCGCTGCGCTACATGAGCCGCATGTTCAGGATGGCGGTGCGCAACCAATGGATCGAGCGCAATCCGGCGGCCGATTTCGAGCTGGCCGACGCTGGGGGCGATGAAGTGCCCCGCGACCGCTGGCTCAACATCGAAGAACTGCAGCAGCTGGCATCGGCAATGCGGACCACGGCCAACTTCGGGCGGCAGAATGAGCTGGCGGTCTGGCTGCTGTTGGCGCTGTGCGTCCGCAAGATGGAACTGTTGTCGGCACGCTGGGATGCGTTTGACCTAGACGCCGGCATCTGGACGCTGGCCAAGGAGAACACCAAGACGCGGGCGTCGATTCGCATCCCCTTGGCGGACCCCGTCCTGGCATGGCTCAAGGAAGCGCGGGTGTACTCGTTCGGCGATCCCCACGTCTTCCCGCCTCGCCGGCTGGTCCGTACCCGGTTGGGCGTGAACCGCAAGAACAGGTTCGACCATGTCAGCCCAGATACGCTCAACGTTGCGCTCAAGCGATTGAGCGTCCCCGACATCGAGCACTTCACAGTGCACGACATGCGACGGACAGCGCGGACGCACCTCGCCAGCCTTGGCGTTGACCGCTTCGTGGCCGAGCGCTCGCTCAACCACAAGTTGGGCAACGTAGAAGGGATCTACGACCGGCACGACTACTTCGCGGAGAGGGCCAAGGCGCTCGGATCCTGGGCGGCATTGCTGCAGAGGATTGAGACCGGCCGCGAGCTTGCAACGCAGCAGACTGAAGCGGGTCGGACGAAGACAAGGGCGATGCCGCATGGACTTGCGCCGCGCCGGACTGTTAAGCCGTAGGTCTCTGGTTCGAGCCCAGGGTGGGGAGCCAAGAAACACGAGAGCCAGCAGGTGAGCGCCTGCTGGCTTTTTCGTTTTCTGGATCCGCTCCGTTACCGTACTGTTGCCGTAAGGAGCCAAGCACCGACGGACACACCGCGGCCGCGTCGTGGATCGAGCCCGGGCTCTGCGGGCGACGACTCATCCGGTGAAATCGTCGCGCCTCTCGGTCTCCGGGGAGACTAGATTCGAGCCAGGACCTGCTCTCGGAGCATCGCGATGACCACCGACGCCATCGACCAGCCTCGCTCGCTTGCCGAGCCAAGCGCCACCCTCTTCCTGCGTATCGGAGTCGTCATGCGTCTGACGGGCCTTGGCCGCTCGACCATCTACCGGCTTATGGCCGACGAGGAATTCCCGTCACCGGTTCGGCTGACCAAGCGCGTCGTCGCGTGGCGACGATCGGACCTCGAACGGTGGAGCGAAGCCCGCCCCAAGGCGACTCACTGAGGAGCACGGCGTGCTGAACCGTGCGGCCCGTCTGGCCGCCGCGCATCGCCGCTACACCTGCGTGAGGAACTTCAGCATGGCGCCGAGCAGCAAGAGGCCGAGTGCGAGGCGACCCCAGCGCCATGTCGTGAAGTGGTAGCGATGGTTCTCGCAGACAGCGCGATGCAACCGACCGATGGCACTGAGCACCGCGAGAGCGATCACCATCGGTCCGACGATGCCCGCCGGCTGCGGCAAGTGCGTCGCGACAGCAATCCAGACGCTCGGCCATCCCGCTGCATCGGCAACCGACAGCAGCCTTCGGCCCGGCCAGTACGGGACATCCGGAAGTGGTGCGCGGGCAAGAATGAGCCACATGATCGAACTCGATGGCGCGGTACCCGATGGTTGCATCATCCGTTCGCCGCGCATAGCAGAGTTACCGCGAGAGGCAGACAAGCGGCCACAGCAGCATCGGCAGCCAGCACCTGCGCTTCGCGCCATGCGAGGCGTTCACTACGGCACAGCAACTGGCAACGTGATGGTTAGGCGCGTTCCGCGGCCCGGTGCGCTCTCGAACTCGAAGTCGCCTTGCAGCGCGGCAGCGCGTTCACGGATGCCAAGGAGCCCGAGTCCGCGCGAAGCGTATGGCCCGGGGGCGAAGCCCCGTCCGTCGTCCTCGACGACCAGCGCGATCCGGTCTTGGCCAAGCAGTCGCAGCGTCACGCGACAGCGACTGGCGCCAGCATGCTTGGCGACGTTGGACAAGGCCTCCTGCAGCATGCGGTAGGCGGCGATCGACACCGCCTCCGGAAGTTGAGGCAGCGGCTCGGCAACGAGCTCGAACTTGCAGTGGCGATCGAGCTCGGCGAACGATCGAACCGTCTCCTCGGCTGCGCCGGCCAGTCCAAGCGCATCGATAATCTCGGGCCGCAACTTGCGGACGATCGCCCTGGCGCGGGCATAGATGGTGTCGACAAGTTCGACGATTCGCGTCGCCGCCGCCTGCATCTCCGTGTGACCTTGCTCGGCGGCTGCCGACGACAGTGCCTCGGCCTGCATCCTCACGGAGACGAGGACCGCGTTGAGGTCGTCGTGAATCTCGGTGGAGATGCGTCGTCGCTCGTCTTCAACCAGTTCGTTGCCCCGGGCGATGAGACGCCCCTTCTCTTCGTCGCTGATCCGGACGCGCTGCATCGCCTCGCTCAGTTCAGCCGTGCGGGCGGCGACCTCGGCTTCGAGCTGCTCGTGCGTGATGCGCAGGCCCTTCGCCATCTCGACGACGGCCGATTGAAGCTCCGCCAGCTCGCCGGTTGCCCCTGGGCGCATTCGCACGTCGTACCTGCCGTCGCGCAGTCGGCGCAGCGCCTGCATCACGTCCTTCAAAGGTTCGCGCAGCCGGCCGGCCAGCATCAGCGCGATGCCAAGACTCGCAATGGTCGCGAGCAGCACCAGCGCGCTTCCCGTCGCGAGCCGCCGCACGCTTGCAGCGACGACCGGATCGGCGGACATGCGGACGTGGACGAGACCAAGTGGCGGGCCGGACCGGCGGCCGGCGGACTGGGTATTGGCGGCTACGTCGAATGTGTCGACGTTGATCGGCTGCGATTCGATGGACACCTCGAACTCAACACTTTGCGTGTGGACGGCGGGCGATACGACTTCGACGATGACTCGCCGATCCCTGTCGAGTAGTCGGACGGCAATCAGGCTCGGATCGGCTGCCATCAGATCGCGAACGGTCCGTTCCACTGCTTCAGCGTTCCCGGAGACGACGGCATAGCGGCTCCCTTCGGCAAGCGCCGCGGCGACGGACCGACCGCGCTCGCGGATCTCGGTCGCGGCGTCGCGCAGCGACAGCCAGTACATCGAGGCGTTGCCCGCAACCAGCATCAAGGCCGTTGGCAGCAGTGCGAGCATAAGGAGCCGCGAGGCGATGCTCCATCGTGACGGGTCGAACCATGGCTTCATGGCCGATCTCCCAGGTTGCGGGCCGAAGCGTCGACTACGATGTCGAGCGATCGGGCGACGCTGTCGTTGATCGCCACACGCCAGTAGCGCGGGTACTGGGCCGCCGGGAGTCGGCCCTCGGTGACGGTGCTGAGCAGTTCGACGACATGCGCAGCCAGGTCATCGGCGCTGGAGAACGCCGACGCGAGCGTGCCGGCGTTGACCAGGGCGGCGGAGAAGCCGAACGCTGGCTGCCGTCGCCGGTAGGTGGACTCGAGGAGCTCGCGCAGGCTGTCCGGCGTGTAGATATCGCTATCCGGATAGGTCAGGATCGCGTCGGCGGTGCTCAGGCGCAGCAGGTTGCGTGACAGCCCGATCGCAGGGTCGTAGGCTTGCACCATCGCCGACAGCCCGGTGGCATCGGCCTCGGCCTTGATCGCTGCCTCCATGTAGTTGGATTGCGAAGACACGAGTGCGCCGACCGTCACCGGCCTGCGCATGATCGCGGCAATCGTGCGCATCTGCTGCGCCGGTGACGACTCGGCGAACAAGGCGGTGACGCCACGGGACGGCCGAGCGCCCTGTTCGACGATCCGCCCGTATGCCTGTCGTGACACGAGCGCCGCGATCAACGGGGCATCGAGCGCGATTGCGAGCGCCTGCTGCAGTGCTCGCGGGCCGACGGCGACATAGGCCAAGGGCGCCGGTCGGCCCCTGGCAGCTGCGGGGATGTCGCTGGATGAGGTGACGGCAGCCCACCGCGCGCGCAGCGCCTGGACAAGCGCGACGTGCTGTGCCGTCTGCGCGGCCAGCAGCAGGCGCAGTTCACCCCGAGGCTGCGCGCCGGCCGTGGCCGCGACAACCAAGCCGCAGGCCAGCCGCAGCAAGTCGCGGCGGCTCGGCCCGGCGGCGGCGGCGCGCGGCACCGGTTAGGGCACGGTCACGCCCAGACGCAAGAACGCAGCGAGTCGATTCGAGCGACGGCTTTCGAGCGCCTCGGCCGATCCGACCGAGTAGGCGGTCGTCGGCGAGTCGAGGCGCTGCAGCCCGAACGTGGCACGCCAGCGTGTGCCGTTGCCCGAGAAAGCCCGTGACAGGCTCAGGTCAGTACGCCCGTAGGCTGACTGCTGGTGCCCATCCCCCGACTGTCCGGCGTAGGCGATGGCCGCTTCCCACCCGTCAGCGAACTCGCGGCTGAGGCCGACGGCACCGCTGTGGCGCGACCACTGAGTGCGCTCGAGGATGTCCGTGGCGTCGCGGTTGTCGAGATAGGCGTAGTTGGCGTAGCCGTTCCAGCCCGACGGCATGCGCAGCGTGAGTTGAAGCTCGGCACCGGTCAACCGGACGCTGCCCGCGTTCGTCGGCACGAGGCCGGCAAGATTGGTTCGCTCGGAGATCAGGCTGCTCAGGTGGTCGTCGAAGACGCGGACATCGAGGAGCAGACCCAGGCTCTGCGCGTTCAGCAGGTAGCCGACCTCGCGCGAGCGGATGCGCTCACTTGTCAGGTTCCCCGGGCCCGTGCGGCTTTGGTAGAACAAGGTGGTCGTAGACCCGTGCAACGGCGGTGTCATGCCATCGAATCGGTAGCTCCAGTTCGTGCGCTGCTCCTGGATGTCGGGACTGCGCGTGCCGTTGGAGAAGACGACCCGCAGCGTGTGTCCCGGGGCCAACCTCAGGTTGGCCGCGGCGCGCGGAGAGAAGGTCGAGGGACTGAGCGAGTTGCGCTCCGCGTATCCGCCCAGATTGAGCGTCAGGTGCCCAGTCGGACGGTACTCGACGTTGCCGAAGAGCCAGCGGACGGAACTGGTCTGCTCACCGCCGAGAAACGTCTGGCTCTCCCCTCCCTGGCGACGAAGGCCAAGACCGGCGACGACGCGCAGTTGGTCGGAGAACACGAAGGTGTCCTGTACTTCCAGATCGAGCCTCCTCTGGACGACGTCCTGGTTGGCTCGACCGCAGCGCGGTGCAAGTGCCCCGGCGCCGAGGGCCTGGATCGCGCCAATGGCCGCGACGGCCAGGGCGTCGTCGCCCGGCGTGCCACCGCTTGGAACACCGCCTTTGATGATCGTGTCGGCATACGTGGGGTTGGCGCGCCACAACGCAAACATCTCCGGCAGCAGTGCGACCGTCGGCAGGCATGTTGTCCAGGGCTGTCGACTCGACTGTCGCGCATGGTCGATGCGCAGTGACAGCTCGTGATTGGCTGCCAGCTGCGTAGTCCAGCGAGCGCCGGCGTAGATGTCTTCGAACCGGCGATCTGGATAAGTCTGCTGGAAGTTGTCGATGAACGGGATCTGGGCAGTGCCGCGGGCGACGGACGCCTGGAGCGCGAGCGTCGAACGCTCGCCGAGCCGCGACTGCGATCGCACGGACAGGTGGTCGTTGCGAATGCTGTCGTGGCCCGCTGCATCCTGGGTCAGCGTGTCGAACCCGCGGTCCCGCGAAGTACCGACAGTCACACGGAGCGCTGTGTCGCCGAGCCGGAGTCCAAGGCGGGCCGTCAGATCGCGTACGCCATCGGTCCCCGCCGTCCCCGCCGCGAACCCGATCGGAACATCGTTCGGGTTCTTGGTGATGATGTTGATCACGGTGAGCATCGAGTTCGGCCCGTAGCTCGCAGAGTTCGGGCCGCGCGTGACCTCGATGCGCTCCACGTCTTCGATGGCGACCGGCAGTTGCGACCAGATCACTTCGGAAAAGGCTGGTCGGTAAACCGAAATGCCGTCGATCAACACGTTCATGCGTCGCGGCGACAGCGTGTTCGTGCCGTGGTAGCTGATCTGGTATTCGGGACCGGTGGCCTGGATCACCGACATGCCGGGCACGAGGCGAAGCGCCTCCGGGATCGAGCGGATGCTGAAGCGCTCGATCGTCTCGGCCGAGATGATGGTCACGCTGGCAGGTACGTCGGCCAGCGACTGGACGAGCCGGGTGGGAGTAATGACCGCCGGATAGCTTGAATCCAGAGGATCGGGCAACACGGTCTGCGCGCCGTTCTGCGCACCGGCCAGCAGCGCGCCGAAGGAAGCGAGGAACACGAGAGTTCGGCGCATGGTCACCTCACTGCGTAGGGATAGGTGAAGCCCAGGAAATGGATCGAGTTAAGCGTGAAGTGCGCGACGATCGCGGCCTCGATCCGCCCGGTCATCGCGTAGGCCAGCCCGTAGCCGACACCGGCGATCGACGCGACGACGATCAGCACCGGTCCCCCGCCGGCGTGCGCGAGGCCGAACAGCACGCTTGCTGCCGCGAGCGGCAGCCATGTCAACCGCGGGCGGTCCGCCACCATCCGCGCCAGCCGGTGCTGGAAGACACCCCGGAACAACGCCTCCTCGAAGAGGCATGTGAGTACCAGGTTGATGGCCATCCACGCCGGAGTGATCGACGGCAACTTAGGGTCGTAGCGGACTGCACCAGCGGCGATGGCCAGGCCGACCACGACGGCTGCGGTCGCGGCGCCGACCAGCACGCCGATGCCTGTCGCACGCAGCCAGTCCGACCCCGGTCGAGCACGTGCACAGAAGCAGGCGAGCAGGAGCACGCCTGCAAGGGCCTTGTCGTAGTTGGCCTTGAGCGACATCTCCGCCGACGCGGCGCTGAGTCGAATGCTCTCCGCCACGACGTGCGGCGCGAAGCCGGGCAGGCGATGAGTTGCCAGCGCTCCGGCAAGCAGGAGTGCCGCGGCGCCCCAGGCCAGTCGCACGCGGCGCTCGTGCGAGCGCTGGTACAGATGCGCGGTACCCCAGAGCGCCATTGCGACAGGGACGCCACGCCAGTCCATGAGACCCTCTCCGAGCGCGGCGACGCCGGATGCGAGGAGAAGCAGACGCCAAGGCCACTCCGCCCAGCGGGGCAAAGTCATCGCCACCCCCCACGCTGCGATGGCCGCGAGGCCGAGAAGCGCGAAGGTCAGCGGCATGGCTGGGCCCGAGGTCGACAGGCCTCGGCGGCGCTTACGGGTCGATCATCCCGTAACGCACCGCCAGACGGGTCATCTCCGCCGTGCGCTGCACGCCGAGCTTCTCGCGAATCGCCTGTGCGATGACGCCGATGGTCTTCGATGACAGGCTCATCTGCTCGGCGATCTCGTTGTTGGTGAGGCCGTTGGCAAGCTGGACGAACACCTCGGCCTCGCGAGGGTCAAGCCGCGCCCGGGGCGAGTCGTCTCCACGCACGCCGAGCAAGGCGAGACGCTCCGCGATGGCAGGAACAAAGTAGGTCTTGCCACGAGCGGCTTCGGTGATGGCCTGCGCGAGCACGTCGGGCGGCTGGTCCTTGGTGACGTACGCCGATGCGCCTAGCCGGTAGGCCTCGCGGATCACCTCGTCCTGATCGAACTGGCTGTAGAACACGATGCGCGCCTCGGGCAGCTGCGACAACAGGCCGCGAGCGACGTCCAAGCCGGTGGCGCTGTGCCCGAAGCGCAGGTCCAGGACCAACACGTCGGGGCGGCATTGCCGGAAACGGCCGAGGACTTCGTCAGCACTGCCCGTCTCGCCGACGATCCGCATTCCTCGCTTGCTCAGGGCGGCGCGCAGCCCCTCGAGAATGAGAGGGTGATCGTCGGCGAGCAGCACTTTGATGGTAGCCATGTGTTCTATCTGACGGAAGAGCCATGACCGGCTTATGGAAATTGAATGTTACTCGTGCGGGTGCAGAAGCGGAAGAGTCGCTTCTGGGACGGTTTGATGCCACGCGGGACAACCAACAGGCCGCAGGCACCCGCTTCTTGACCGTACGGTACGCCGAACAGACCGTCCCATGGGTTGCACAGGGACTTCTACACAACTAACCTACAGCTTCCAGTGGATAGAAGTCCGCCGGCCGACCTACCATCGACAATTGTCCACATGCCACGTGAAACCCAAGGAAGGCGCAGCTGTTCGAGCGACTCGAAGCGGAGTGAGCGCGTCGGCGTCGAGGGGCACCAAGCCAGCGCGCACGTGCGCATCATGTCGGCGGAGGGACGTGACGGGGTTCTTCGTTTTGTGCTGCGCCGTGTTGCTGGAGGTCTGTATGTCGAACGCGAGGAACTTCCGCGAAGGGGAACCCGCACGAGCATCTCCGTCGAGTTCAAGGACCGAGAGGGATTCGAGCGCTGGTGCAGCGACGACCCCAGCCGCTTCAACAGCCCCCTGCTTCACCGGCAGGTCTGCAGGAGCGCCGACGAGCTGTGGCAAATGGACAGCTGACCGGACGACGCTTGCGGGAACGCTGGCTGCCTGGGTCGGCGACGAGCGCTACGCGGCACGCGTTTCGGAGATCGTGGAACGCATCGCCACTGCGGCCGACCAGGCGGAGCTTCATCGACTGTTGCGGGATGGAGTCGCCGCCTTGGGTGCTGAGCGCGCCGCGTTCGTCAGCTTCGAACGGGAGAACTCGGAGTTGTCGTCCTGCCGCTTCATGCTCGACTGCTCGCCTCAGTGGTGCCGGCGCTATCTCGAACGTGGCGGGCCGAGCATCGATGCCTGGGTCAGGTACGCCGCGCATGAATCCGAGCCGGTCCTCGCCAGCGCGCTGAACATCGTCGATCCGGCCCAGCAAGCTGTCGCTGCGTTGGCGCTCGAAGCGGGCTTCGCATCAGCCTTGCTGATCCCGGCGCACTCGGGCGCCAACCACCCGCGGGTCAGCTTGCTGTGCCTGGGACACTCGATACACGGTTACTTCGAGGCGAGCGGCCTATCGCGGGTGCGTGTCTGCGCTCGAGCGCTGGCCCTCGAACTCCATGACTGGTGGTCGGCGCGGATTCGGAGCGAGACCCTGGCGCGGTCGCGGATCACGCCGGATGAACTGTGCCTGTTGGAACGCTTGTGGCTCGGCCAAACCAGCAAACGCATCGGAGCTGAGCTGGAACTCAGCAAGACGGCCGTCGACTCGCGGTTCCGGCGCTTGGTTGTAAAGCTGGGTGCCACGAGCCGACGGAGCGCCGCGAGGATGGCTGTCGAGTGTGGGCTGATCGCCCAATAGGAGGGTTTCGGCGGTCAGGCGCGGCTGGCAGCCACTGCGCAGACCTTCTTGGTCGGTTCCTTCAAGACTGGGTGCTGTCGTTCGCCGATCTCAGGTGGCCGGCAGCGCACGACCCCAAGCTATCGTACGTCTTTGCGGAAAGCCGCCGCACATCAGAGCTTTGCCTTTCGCGGTAGTCAGCCTGGTAGCAGCCGTTGGAGGCCGCCGAGAGCGGCCATGTGCGGTCAATCGTCTTATGCAGCAGTGAGCAAAGCCTAACCAAGCGTCGCGAGGCGTCTTGATGCCCAGACTGAACGGCTGACCTTCGGTTGGACTGCGCTTCCAGTTACGTTCTCCGTAAAATGTCGATTTCTTCTTTTGGCCACGTCAGCGATTCGACTCCGCCGACGATCCCGGGACTGCGAGAAGACCAATCCGATGATCCGCCGTCCGATGTCCGCCGCCGCGAATGCCGTCCGAACCGGTCCGACGAGGCGACTTGCCAAGCTCGAGCAGCGGCTGCTGTCCTGGTTGATGGCTCGCGCGGAGAAGCGAGGCGACGAGAGCCCTTGGATGCAGCGTCACGACGCGCTGACTGGCCTGGCAAATCGGCTGACGTTCGAGGACAACTTGCGCCAGCTGCGGCGGCGCGACGTCGCGGGGTCGATCGCCGTGCTCGACTTGGACGGCTTCAAGGTGGTCAACGATCGGTATGGCCACGCCGCCGGGGACGCGGTTCTATGTGCAGTGGCCGCACGCCTGCTGGCCACGGTCAGTGCCGATGTACTGGTCGCCCGCTACGGCGGCGACGAGATCATCTTCTTCATCCCCGGAGAGATGGGTCGTGCAATCCCGCTGCTTGAACGCGTGCGTCTGGGCATCAGCCAGCCCATTGATATGCATGGGGGGCAGTTGTGCGTCACTGCCTCCATTGGGGTAGCGCCGCTGCCGATGTCGATCGGGCTGAGCGAGGGCATGACCTCTGCGGACATGGCCATGTACGCCGCCAAGAGCAACGGCCGCGACCGGGTGCTGGCCTTCAGCCCGGAAACGCAAGGCGTCGTGGTCGCTCGGCGCGAACTGGCCAAGACGGTGGTGATCTTGCAGGAGCGCAATCGCCAATTGCAGGAGCAGGTGCATTTGGACGCGTTGACCGGCCTGGGCAACCGTCGGGCACTCGACGAGGTGCTGGAAGTCAGTTGCGGCGGAGAGCCGCGCCTCGCAGGCCACTGCGCCGTCGCCTTCCTCGACATAGATCACTTCGGCAGTTTCAACAAGCACCATGGTGATGACCGCGGGGACGAAGCACTTCGCCAAGTTGCCCAGCTCGTCAAGAGCAGCGCACGACGGGGTGATCTCGTGTTCCGCAAGGGCGGCGAAGAGATCGTGGTCGTGCTGCCCGGCGCGACCGAGGAAGAGGCCCAAGCGGCAGGCGAGCGCATGCGTTCGGCCGTTCAGGAGGCAGCCATCCAGCATGTCGCCTCGCCGACGGCGCCGGTGATCACCATCACGGTTGGCGTTGCGTCATCGCACGGAAGGAAGCAGTCGACCGTGCACCAGCTGATGAACCTGGCTGCAGAGGCAGCCATGCGCGCCAAGGTGAAGGCTCAACGCAACCAGGTGCACTTGGCCTGAACGCAGAGCGCTCGCGTCGACGCTGGCTGATTTGCCTAAACCAGATGATCGCTGGGGGGACGCGGGCTGTCCCACGGGGTGGCGATCCCCCGACCCTAGAGCTGCCGTTCAACAAGGTCGGCAGCAGAGCTGACGCTCGGGAAAACCCGAAACCGACCCAATTCCGTCATTCGAGCCTCTACAAAGCTCCCCGACGGTCGAACGAATCTCTTGCGGGCCTCACCTCCGCGAAGCTGCCGCTCGTGGCCACCCGGACCCGGCGAGATGCGACTGTAGAAGTCTGTTTGCCGACTGGTCACTCCAGCACCTTCACCGACAATCGTTCCTGCGTTGCTGAGCAGGGCGAGAGGACCCCTTGCGACGCGCTCTCCGGCATCACGGCGGCGCTGACCCGAGGAGCACAACTGTTGCGCACATCTCGCGTTCGTCAGCCGTAGAAACCGAAGCCAACTATCAACGCCAATCCAACCGGCACAGTAGCCGCAAGTATTGTTCGATCCCGCGAAGCAGGCGATTGCCGAGCACCGGCAAGCGTTAGAGCAAGGGGAAACACCATTCCCACCCAGAGGATGCCGTAGAGCGACAGCCGGTCCGGGTCGGCCTTCGCCCAAGCGAGCAAATTCCACCGCGACAGGCTCATTTCCCAATAGAACGTCTGGCTCGTGAGGAGCGACAGAATTGTTCCTGCGCCGACCATGGTGGCCGATCCCGCCCACAATCGGACGCCAAGTCGCAATGCTGCGGCCTCCGCCGCGACCAGCGCAATCCGCCGCAGAACGATGAGTTGGGACAGGCCAACCATGGCTGCAGCCGTGCTGATGACGCACCAAACGCTGACCGGATGATCGGAGATTGACTGCGCAAGATGGGTGCGCCGCTCAGCGAGGCTCGACATACTCGGTGAGGCTCCAACGAACAACATCTGCAGAAGAATCTCCAGGAGCATCGCAGCGAAATACCCCTGCAACAGTAGGAGGATGCGATCGGACTGGAAGGCCGCAGCGAGGCCTTCTAGTGCCGCGCGCCGATGCTCTCGCTCCGGATGCGTACCGAGGACGCGTGCGATGACTCGCGCGAAGCGCCCGCTATTGGTCGGGCGGAGCTTCTCCATGATACCCGAGGCGCTCCTGACGAGCGTTGACGCAACGGCGTCGGCATGAAATTCCCGCAGCCGCATCGCGGAGCGGCGCTCGAGCATAAAGAGGAGCGTCAGCGTCCCAAGCGAGACACTGTTAGTGAAAAGCGCGATCCAGGAGTTCGCCAAGCTTGAGATAACCGCTTGGAAGCCGAACCGCCATGTGACGGCAATCCCTTCCCCAATCGCCCACAGCACGCGGGCGAAGGCCGCAAGCAGAAACAGCGACCCGGCAAGGTAGGCGCTGCGCACGATGCGGTCGGTCCTAGCGTCGTTCGATGCAAGATGCGTTAGCTCATGTGCCACGACAAAGGAGAAATCCTGCGGTGCAAAAATCGATTCTCGCAGTCGGGCGACCCCGATCCGGACGATCCGCCGTCGGTAAGCTTGGACTGCTTCGATTTCGCCACCGCCAAACGCCTGCGTCTCGACCGAGATCCCCATGCGCCTGGACAGTTCGTCAACGATCCGGGACACCGTCGCGCCAACAGGGGGAGCCTCGCCGGGCCGCCCGACAGTACGAGCGGCGAACTGCTCCGATCCGATGATTAACGCTGCGAGAAGCCCCAAGTAGATAAGGAAGGCATGGGCGACGTGCCCTAGTGGAGCGCCGAGGGGGAAGAGCAGGTCGGACAGCTCAAAGGGGTATGCTGACCCGACCAGGAGCGTCGGAACAGCGCAAAGCACGAGGACGAGGAGTGCTGACCGCAGCTTTGATTCCTGCCGCATCTTCGCCAACGACAAGGCGACGGCGTCATCTCGCATGCGGCGACCGCCCAGCGGCCGTGCGCTAAGAATCCAGCCGTGCCGCGACTGACTTGAGAAGCTTGTCGAGCTCCTCAGGTTTAAGTTTGGCGGCGCGCGCATCGCGCTCCACTACCGCGAGGACCTCGCGGCGCCCTTCGGCAGTGAGCACGCCGGCCAGACTGCTGTTCTCTGGTGCCTTGAGCCACTTCTTAAGGCGCTGGACACCCGAATCGACGAGGAACTTCTTGACGATCTCGCCGCCAATGCTGATCGCCCATTCGCTCAGCTTGTCGAAAACAGTGCGGCCCACGATGACGGCGACCATGCCTAGAACTCCGGCGACCTCTGGCGGCAAGCCCATACCAGTGCCTGCGCGCCGCCTCGAATCGACATCGGATGCCGTGGCGTCGTAGGCTTCGAAGAACTCAATCTCAACGGGAGCAACATCCTTCAGAAGAGATTTTGCAAAAACGCTGCGCGCAGTCGAACCTGACATATCTAGCTCCTTCCGGCACTGCTTTCGCAGCGGCGCGCCCTTGGCCGAACGCGTCGCTGCGCCTCAAGGCCTTGATGATAGGGACCGTAGGCTCCCAGTCCAGTGGAGGTGCCCCAATGAACGAGAGGCTTCCTAACGCACTCCCATCGCGCCGGTGCCCATTGATGGGCTTGGGGTAGCGCGGGCGCCCATGAGCCGCCTGTCACCAGAGACGGGTCCTGGCCGAGTCCTGGTGACCACCAACGTCAGTTTCCTGGACGCGAGATGAATGGGATCGAGGCTTGGTCGTCCGACTGCTTCCTGGAATGTGGGAGGTCAGCAACGGGTCGTCCGCTGCCGACCGCGGATTTCGGCTATCCGGTGGCCCAACGTGTGCGTCAGCTTTCCGGCAGTGAGCTCGCGCGGCCGACCGGCGCTGGGCGACCCGTTGTAGCCGCAGGCTCAATCGTCTTGCATGACAGCAATGTGCCCAAAGCCGAAGTCCGAGCTTGACGAAGGAGGACGGCGCGGCAGCGATTGCTACCGGTCGGACTGCCAGCCCCGAGTCAGGTCCCGGCTAGGAACGATCCCTGGCGGAAGGCGGCTTTGCAGCAGCAGACTTGCCATGTCAGTTTTCTGCTGCGCTGCGTGCCAAAGTAGCCGTCACTTCGAATGCGCCATCCCAACCAACCGCACAACGATGTAGTTCATCTGGACGGCCAGCGCCACCGACATCCTGGCCAAGGTGACCCGGGCCAAGGCAGCCTTGGTCGCGGCGGCAGGATAAGTACAGAACAGGGCGGCGCACTGCACTAGCTTCGGGGAACCATCGTCATTTCGATCAACGCAACCGACCTGCTCGTCTTTTTCGATCCGATCGTTCTGAAGCGCCCCGGAGTTCGCGGAGGCCAGTTGCTTTGAGTCAGACGTTGATCGCGGCCTGACCAGCGCGGTTGGAATGGTATCGGTCCTCGAACTC